>CACPBQ010000001.1 GCA_902632125.1 Paracoccaceae bacterium
ATCTGTAGAGACCAAATTAAAGAGTAAAAAGATCAATTAATTTAATATCCATATTAGGTATTTCTCATATGGCAAAACTTATTTGTGTTGGAGCGATTGCTGGCGCCTATGGTGTCAAAGGGGAAGTTCGCTTAAAAAGTTTTACTTCTATTCCAGAGGCAATAGCCAACTATGCCCCACTATTTACAGAAAAAGGTGAAAAAAAATTTGATGTCGTCTTAACAGGTGAGATAAAAAATGGCTTATCGGCGCGAATGTCTGGAATTATATCAAAAGAAGATGCTGATAATTTGAAGGGAACAAAGTTGTACGTCCCGAGAGAAAGGTTACCAGAACTACTAGAAGATGAATACTACCACACTGACTTGATCGGTTTGATGGTTCAAAATTTAGAAGGTAAAGATATTGGGCGACTTAAATCAGTTCTCAATCATGGAGCCTCTGATTTGTTAGAAATAGAAAATAAAACCGGAAACAACACTATTTTAATACCGTTTACCAGAAAAATTGTGCCTAAAGTTGATATAAAAAACTCTATTGTGATTATTGATCCACCTAAAGGATTATTTTAATAATGAGCGGAAAACCTGTATCTTATGGTAGAAAATCAATTTCGGCGTCCAGAAATCCCAAAGAGTTGATGACAATAAGCCCACGACTAAGCAAAGTATGGACAGCAGATGTGATTACACTCTATCCTCAATCATTTCCTGGTGTATTGAACGAAAGTATTGTGGGGGCTTCCCTTTACAAAAAGAAGTGGGCACTTGAAATCGTAAATTTGCGCAATTTTGGTATCGGACCTCATAAAAAAGTTGACGAAACTCCAGCAGGAGGAGGCGCAGGACTAGTATTACGCGCAGATGTAATAGAGCCTGCATTGGAGAAATCGATTTCAAGCGCACCCAAAGGTAGGCCATTAATTTATATGTCGCCTAGAGGTAAAAGATTTGACCAAAGGCTTGCAAAAAAATGGGCTGCGTTACCAGGAGTTATTATTTTATGCGGAAGATTTGAAGGGATTGATGAGCGAATATTAGAATACTATGATATCGAAGAAGTATCTTTGGGTGATTTTGTTATGACCGGAGGCGAAATAGCAGCACAAGCAATGATTGATGCTACCGTTCGCTTACTTCCAAATCTGTTGGGCAACCCCGAAAGTCTACTGGATGAAAGTCATTCAAGTGGATTATTAGAATATCCACAATATACCAAACCAAACGAGTGGAAAGGTCAGGTAATTCCAGAAATATTATTGTCAGGTCATCATGAAAACATCGCAAAATGGAGAATGGAAAATGCCAAAACTAAGACACAAAAAAACAGACCTGATTTATGGAAAGCCCACAATAAAACAAAAGATTGATAAGTTTTCTCTTATTTCTTGCAGCCAAATGATAACATACAAAAAAAATTAGGTTTTAGATCGCCCAACCTTGATTAAGGAGCAATAAAGAACTTGCCAATCGGCAGTTTTCAATTTAAAGGCTGCTGAGATTATTGAAACGAACAAACTTTTCGTGTGGATATTTGCTATTGGATCGCTGATGCATAGTTAGAAATCTACACAAAACCGCTGGTTGTAGACTCTTTTTGGACGTAATTAGGATTACGGATCCAAATAAAAATTAGAGCTCTGAACCTATCTATAAATTAAACGGAAAAACCGTGTTTGAAGGAGATTTGCGATGGATATGATCGCACAAATAGAAGCGGAACAAATTGCCTCATTGAGCAAAGAAATACCAGACTTTAAGGCTGGCGACACCATAAAAGTGGGCTATAAAGTCACAGAAGGCACCAGATCAAGGATTCAGAATTATGAGGGTGTTTGCATTGCTCGCAAAAACGGCAATGGTGTTGGCGGTTCTTTTACTGTCAGAAAAATCTCATTTGGTGAAGGTGTAGAGAGGGTTTTCCCGCTTTATTCAACTAATATTGAAAGTATAACTATTGTACGCCGTGGACGGGTCAGAAGAGCGAAGTTATATTATCTTCGAACTCGTCG
Organism: Paracoccaceae bacterium; assembly: GCA_902632125.1. Taxonomy (GTDB): domain Bacteria; phylum Pseudomonadota; class Alphaproteobacteria; order Rhodobacterales; family Rhodobacteraceae; genus Salinivivens. The sequence goes on from CACPBQ010000001.1 coordinate 2,012, forward strand.
TGGAAAATCCGCCCGCATTGCAGAAGACGCAAATTATAAACCAAAAGCCGAAAAAGAGTGAGGAAATTTAATGAAAAAAGATATTCATCCTGATTACCATTTTATAAATGTAAAACTCACAGATGGCTCAGTTGTAAAAATGCGTTCGACTTGGGGTTCTGAAGATGAAACCTTGTCTCTTGATATTGACCCAACGGCTCATCCAGCGTGGACAGGCGGTGGCCAAAAGTTACTGGACCAAGGCGGCCGTGTATCGAAGTTCAAGAAAAAATATGAAGGGTTGGGCTTCTAATTTATTTCTACCTGAAAAGTTTTTGTCAGCCGCTCTACCAAGCGGCTTTTTTTTTACCCTTACCCATGTAAAACTAAAAGAGTAAAAAAGGGGTCTTAAAAAATTATTAAGGTTGGGTCAGTAACATCTAAAATACCTCCATGCATATGGGTTCATATATCTCAGCCAGATCGTTTTCGGGCAGCCGAATTGCTATGTATATATCTCCAAGAAAAAATAAGATCAGAATTGCTGGTAACATATGGGGAAGAATTTAATGAGAAACCCAAATCATTAAATGATTTGTTAATTGTTGGAAAAATTTCTGATCAACTTTCCTACCCAAATTTTTTTAAAATATATGATCCGAAAGTCATTATTTGTTTGGATGGACCAATACCGTATCTACTAACTTCAAGAATAAAACAAAAATCACATTTAAGTATTTTTGCCGATGCCCGCTCTAAAAATCTACTAAAGAGAACCCTGAAGATATTTCCAAACTTTAAGAAAAGTATACTTAATAAATTTGATTTTGTTTTTGCAGAAAACGAGACAGTCGCATCCCAACTATTCCAAATTTCAGTAGATGAACATAAAATAAAAGGCGTTGGGCTTTTACAGTCTTCGATAGCCCCCCTACCTTTTTCAGAAAATGATTTTATTTTCGATAATTTAAAGGGAAGACCGACTTGGGCTGCGCTAAACATTCACGAAAAGGAAATTGAATTTGTGCTTAAGGCTCATCGACAAGTGTTAAGAACAGCTTTTCAGTACGGCCTGTATGTTTCATTATCTGACCCCAAAACTGACTATGTCTTGAAAGAACAGTGTAGTAAGTTGGGTTTAGGACTGAGTGATGTTGAGGAAACTCGAAAACCTGGCGAAGTGCCTCAAGTCTATTTTTCAAAAGAATCGGAAAGTAGCATCAGATTTATGAGGAAATCACCCATAATCTTTAATGGGAATACCTTAGCGGCGCTCGACCAACAAAAAGACCCATTAGTAGCTGCAAGCTTTTGTTGTGGAATATTACATGGTCCAAATACTGATGCTTTCTCGGTGGAGTATAAAGGCCTAAAGAGTGTTGGCGCAGCATTACAAGTCAAAAGTAGTAATGAGTTAGCAACTGAACTAAATAAGCTTTATGCAGCAGACAATGCTGCGAATATGGGCGTCGCAGCACTTGATTTTATTTCCGCTGGTGCTGAAAATACTGATAAAGTTGTAGAACTTGTTTTTGGGTATTTAAAAGACAGAGAATTAATATGAGAACTCCAAAGTTTTGGTATCAGCCTAGTTCTTGGAAGGCAACTTTTTTACTTCCAATAGGATATCTATACAACATCTTAACATATCTGCGCAGAAAACTTGGTAGGCACCAAAAATATGACTGCCTAGTTATATGTATTGGCAATTTAAATGTTGGTGGCACAGGCAAAACACCCACAGCGATAGCATTAGCAGATCACTTCCTAAAAAAGGGACTAAAGGTACATATTGTTTCACGTGGGTACAAAGGTAAATTTCAAGGAACTTTTTTAGTAAATCCTAGAAAACACAAATCTGAGGAAGTGGGTGATGAGCCACTTCTGATGTCTGAATTTACATCCGTATGGGTATCAAAGAAAAGAAAGCATGGTATTGCTGCAGCAGAAAAGGCAGGTGCCCAAGTTGTTTTATTAGACGATGGATTTCAGGACCCAAGTGTCCATAAGGATTTTTCAATAATAGTAGTTGACGGGGAAAGGGGCTTTGGAAATAAAAAATGTATGCCCGCAGGACCACTTCGAGAAAATATTTCCCAAGGTTTCAAACAGGCTGATGCGCTATTTATTGTTGGGCCCTGCTTGTATAATTTCGATGATTTTCCAAACCACCCAAAAATTATACACTCAAAGTTAAAGCCTATTGAGACTGGTATGAATTGGAAAGAAGGCAAATATTTGGCTTTCGCTGGAATAGCCGATCCTGACAAATTTTTTGCCACACTCCAATCACTAGGTGCTAATCTAACTGAATGCGTGGCATTAAGCGATCATCAAAGGTTAAATGCACAAATTTTGAAAAGGTTAGAAAGTAAAGCGGAAAGAACACACGCACAATTAGTAACGACTGAGAAGGATGCGGTAAGGCTACCGACTGCCTTTCGCAAAAAGGTACTTTCGTTGCCTGTAAGAATTGAGTTCAATAATAAAAATGAACTTGAAAATCTATTTAAAATTTAATTCATAGACTTAAATTTCGGTATCATCCTGACCTAATTTGGGCGAAGGCACTTGCATTTTTAATCCAGCATTGGAAAATTTAAATGGTGATGCTACTCCCTGGATATTTCCAAAATTCAACTGCATCTCTCGAAATATAACTTGAGGGTCTTTGAAAACTTCTTCCATTGTGTTTATAGGCCCAGCAGGAACATTTTTTTCTTCACACAATTTCAAGAGATCGTCTTTAGTAAAAATTTTTATGGCTTCAGACAGTATCGCAGTAAGTTTTTCGCGGTTTAAAACTCTTTGTTTATTAGTTAAAAAAAGAGGGTCTTTGCTCAAAGCTACCAGTTTTAATATACTACACAACCTAGAAAATTGGCCGTCATTTCCAACTGCAATTATTAAATGACCATTAGCGCATTCAAAGACTTGATACGGGCAAAGATTGGGGTGAATATTACCCACCCTCTCAGGTGAAATGCCAGTACTTAAAAAATTCATCGCTTGGTTCACCATGACTGAAACCGCACAGTCTAGTAGAGCCAAATCAATGTGTTGGCCTTGCCCTGTATTATTTCGCATATGTATCGCTGATAATATTGCTGTAGTTGCATACAGACCGGTAAATAAATCTGTAACAGCAATACCAGCCCTCTGAGGCATTTCCCCAGCTTCACCAGTTATCGACATAAAACCACTCATACCTTGAATGATATAGTCATATCCTGCGCGGTGAGAATAGGGCCCAGTTTGTCCAAATCCAGTTATTGAGCAGTAAATTAATGCTGGATTAATGGATTTAACACTTTCGTAATCGAAGCCATATTTCTTCAAACCACCCACTTTAAAATTTTCAATCAGGATATCAGAAGACTGTATTAATTTTTTTAGACGCAATTGATCATTTGCATTTGACAAGTCAATAGTAATACTTGCTTTTCCCCGATTACAAGAATGAAAATAAGCAGCAGAACTTTCTCCATCCATATCTATGAAAGGTGGTCCCCAGCTTCTGGTATCATCACCACTTGGAGCCTCGACCTTAATGACTTCTGCACCTAAATCAGAGAGTGTCTGGCCTGCAAAAGGCCCTGCTAGAATCCGGGCTAATTCTACAACACGTAGACCTTCTAAGGGGGCCTTCATAATTTTTTTAAAATCTCATCTAAAATTTCAGTTAATTTTTCATAATTTTGATTTGAATGCTTTTCACCATTTATAACCAGGGTAGGTGTGGATTTAATTTTATCTCTTTTCGCGTTCTCACTATACCATTCAACTAAAGCCCGTAATTTCACACCATCCTGAAGACACGAATTAAGTTGAGTTTCAGCAAGACCCGCCAAAAGGCCAATTTTTCTGAGCTTTGTAACAATAGCTACGTCACTTTCCGCGCGCGCCCAATCTGATTGCTTTCTGTAAATTTGATCTGTCATTCCAAAGAATCTGTCAGGTCCAGCACACCTCGCAATCATTGAGGCCCACATCCCGTATTTATCAAAATAAACTTCTCGGTAAATGAACTTAACAAGACCTTTATCAATGTAATTAATTTTTAATTTGGGGTAAACTTCTGCGTGGAAAGTAGCACAATGAGGACAGGTAAAGGACGCGTATTCAATCATCTCAATAGGAGCGTTCTCTTCACCCTGTATCATTTCTGATATTGGCTTTATCTCTTGAGTAGCCTCTTCAGCACTTAGAGAGTAAGGCAAACTAAATTTAGTTTTTTGTCCATCTTCGTTACTAAATTGTAAGAAGTAAACAAACCCAAAAAATATTAAAAATAATGGCAATTTACGCATAATTTTACCTTTCAGATGAAGGACTATTCCCAAGCTTTGTAAATACGTTTATCGCCAGTTCTTCAAGAGCTTGTCTGAGATTTTTATCATCAATTTCACTTACGGCTTTCTCAAGGCTTGGAGAAATTTCCACTTTAATCTTTTTGTTTTCAGAAATAACACTCTCGGAATTTTCGTTTTTCCCAAGAAGTGTGACAGGTGACGACTGAGTTATTTTTATTTTATGAACGGCGTTATAGCCATATACCGCATTAATTTTATCTTTTATAAATTGTTTTTGCATTTCTAGAATAGGCCCGCTTGCTCCAGATGTTAAAATCGTCAATGTTGCGCCTAGACCATCAGATTTATAGCTTACTTTAGTAGGAATGGATACCGACGAAATCTCCTCTCCAACAATTTCACTCCAGTGCGTCAAAACGCGAGATTGTGAAAAACCTCTAGACTCACTAGCGATTTGGATGTTTCTTTTTAATAAAATAGATGCTTTTTTGAAACCATGTTTCCGCATTTCTTTATATTCTATACCTATGTTACAAAACCCAGTGTTTTACGACACGAGCCTTTAAAAAATGGATTAACCAGTGCAGCTTAGCATAAAAAATAAACCTGATCCAAACAAGTTGTTAGACTGGTATGATTATAACGCTAGGGAAATGCCTTGGCGTATTACACCTAAAAAAAGGTTATCCGGCATTAGACCTAATCCATACCATGTTTGGTTATCTGAAATTATGCTGCAACAAACAACGGTAACCTCGGTTAAGCCCTACTTCAAAAAATTTACTACAAAATGGCCAACCATATTTGACCTCGCTAATGCCAAAGATGAAGAAGTTATGGGAGCTTGGGCAGGACTGGGTTATTACGCAAGGGCTCGTAATTTATTAAAGTGCGCAAGACTGATCGCCAAAGAAAAAAGTGGACAATTCCCTCAAGCGTTCGAGGCATTAATAAAATTGCCTGGTATTGGGCCCTATACTGCATCAGCAATTTCCTCTATCGCATATGACATCCCAGAAACAGTCGTAGACGGCAATGTAGAGCGCGTTATGTCCAGAATTTTTAATGTACATACAGAACTACCAAAAGCCAAAAAAGAATTGTCATTTTTAGCGAAGCAACTCACACCCAAACTCAGATCTGGTGATTATGCCCAAGCAATAATGGATCTAGGCGCAACTGTTTGCAAACCAAAAATACCAAGTTGTGATGTTTGCCCTTGGATGAAGCATTGCGTTTCAAGAAAAGCGGGAACATCTAGATATTTACCACGCAAAGTGAAAAAAGCAAAAAAACCAACACGATTTGGGATCGCCTATTTTGTTGAAAGGGTTGATGGTGCAATACTTACTGAAATTAGACAATCAAATGGTCTTTTGGGTGGAATGCTCAGCCTTCCTTCTTCTGTTTGGGGGGATAATTATCAGGATGACCCGCCAATAACCGGGGATTGGAAAACAAAAAATAATCCCATAACTCACACATTTACACATTTCGACTTACAATTAAAAGTTATGCATGCTACCGCCAAATTAGATGAAACTCCAAAACGAGGGAAATTTTTAGCGCTAGATGAATTCGATCCAAACAATCTGCCAACAGTTATGAAAAAAGTTTGGGAAGCAATTAAATATTGAACGAAGGTATTTTGAACCGATATTAAAAAAAATTAATAAGTTAACACTCAATGTAAACAAGAAACGACGAAAAGCCAGAAATGAAAGTTTTTCTTTAATTTAAAGCAGAAGTATTTACAGAAATGTCTGACAAAAATATTTTATTATCTTTTAAATCTGCAGCACCGTTTTGGTCATCTATTATATTTGCAATATCGCTTTGGCTTTCATTCATTATACAAGGTTGGGCAATTTTAATTGTGCCTATCTTTACCCTATTAATCTTACCAATAATTGACCAGTATGTAGGCTTACGCACTGACAACTTGGACACAAGTTTGAAAGAAACTCAGCTATTTTGGTACCGATTAATAACTTTGATTTGGGCGCCAATACAGTTTTGTACTTTATTCGGTATTTTAACACTTACTGTTTTTTCAAATATGACCCTAGCAGAAAAGATTGGTCTATTTTGCGCTGTAGGCGTGTTAACAGGAACTATTGGAATAAATTATGCACATGAACTGATGCATAAGTCTGGTAAATTAGAGCGATGGTTAGCAGATGCTTTACTAGCTATGGTGCTTTATTCACATTTCCGTTCAGAGCATTTACTGGTTCATCATGTGCATGTGGGAACACCAAAAGACCCGGTAACGGCTAAATATAATGAGAATTTTTACAAATTCTTTGTGCGGGTTTTAATTCAATGCCCAATTTCATCCTTCAAATCAGAAGCTATAAAACTTGGGCGTAAAAAACTACCGCCAAGTGACTTTTCTAATCCATTCTATATCTACTTCGCCGCACAATTTTTTATGGTTTTATTGTCATTTCTAATTGGGGGTTTTTTTGGCTTGTTTTTATTCTTACTTCAAGCCTTCATTGCTATATTATTGTTAGAACTTGTAAATTATATCGAACATTACGGTTTATCGCGTAAAAACCTAAAGAATGGTAAGTATGAATTTGTTCAACCTCACCATTCTTGGAACTCAACATATAAGGTATCAAATTGGGTTCTTATTAATCTACAAAGACATTCTGACCATCATTTCAAACCAACCAGAAGTTTCCCACTTCTCCAAAACCTTGGTGCATCAAAGGCGCCCCAACTTCCGCATAGCTATCCCGCAATGGGAATCTTAGCGCTGTTTCCAAGCGCTTGGATGTCAGTCATGAACCCAAGAGTTAATCGTTGGCGGGAAATGTTTTATCCAGAAATAACTGAGTGGTAAAAATAACTCAAAACTTAAACAATTTACCCACGGGCTGATTTTTAAACTCCTGAGGCTCTCAACCAAAGGCGGTTTTTTACTATATTACTTCTGCGCGTATTTGTTGTCGTAAAATGTCAATTGGCACCATTTTGCCATCACGCTTATAACCCCAATATGTCCAACCATTACAGCTTGGAGCTCCTTCGAGAGCAGCACCTACCTGATGGATCGATCCTTTTATATCGTCGCCTATCAAGGTACCGTCAGCTCTAACTTTTGCCTTGTGACGGCCATTCAAAGACCAGAGCTGTTCACCAGGAGACAACATTCCTCGTTCAATTATTTGCCCAAAAGGCACCCTAGGTTCAGATCTTTTACTAGCTGATACTTCTAGTACTTCTTTATCAAATTTCTTAATTTTCTTTATTCTATCTTGTGCAACTTTAATATAGCTTTTTTCTTTTTCTATTCCCACAAAGTCTCGACCAAGCATTTTGGCTACGGCGCCTGTAGTCCCAGTGCCAAAAAAAGGATCTAACACAACATCCTTGGGGTTAGTTGTGCCGACTAATACTCGATGCAACAAACTTTCTGGCTTTTGAGTTGGGTGGGCTTTTTCACCTTTAGTATTTTTTAGTCGCTCACGCCCATTACAAATTGGTAAAATCCAATCTGAGCGCATTTGTACTCCTTCATTTAAAGCCTTTAGTGCTTCGTAGTTGAATGTATATTTTGCTCCTTCTGACTTAGAAGCCCAAATCATCGTTTCATGTGCATTTGTTAATCGTTTACCTCGAAAATTAGGCATTGGATTTGCTTTACGCCAAATGACGTCATTTAAAATCCAAAACCCCTTATTTTGTAACGTTGCCCCAACTCTAAATATATTGTGATAGCTTCCAATGACCCAAATTGCACCATTCGGTTTTAAGATACGTCTAGCTGATTTCAACCAGCTATCAGTAAAGCTATCATAAGTTTTAAAGCTATCAAATTGATCCCAAGAATTATCAACAGCATCAACTACTGAATGATCAGGACGCTGAAGCTCACCTTTCAACTGCAAATTGTAAGGGGGATCGGCGAAAATTAAATCGATTGATTCTGCTGGAAGACTATCCATTACTTCAACGCAGTCTCCATTCAGAATTTTATTTAAAGGAAGATTTATATCTTCCTTGGTAAAAGTTTCGAGTGACATTGTGGCCTCAATATTTTGGCGCCTTTTAGCGCTCGTGATTTGTCCACACAATGATTCAAACGTGATTCGAGGTCAATAAAATTATTAAATTCAGACACTTAAATATTTTTCTTATACAACATGTTGTATACAGGTTTGAATGAACGCCTATGGTATGGGGTAATACCTATATTGAAAATAGCTGATTTATGAAATTTTGTTGGATATCCGGCATTTTTAGACCATGCATAACCTGGAAAATTTTTATCTAGCCTCGACATTAATTGGTCTCGAGAAATTTTTGCAACAATAGAAGCGGCAGCTATCGAAATAGATTTACAATCTCCTTTAACAATAGTTTTAGACTTTCTTTCAAAACCCTCAGGACTTTTGTTTCCATCTATGAGCACAAAATCTGGTGGAATATTTAGCCCCGCAATAGCCCTTTGCATTGATAACAAACTAGCCTGTAAAATGTTGATTTGATCTATCTCTTCTACGGTGGCATGGGCAACGCTAAATGTGCATGTGTCTTTAATAGCTTGATAAGTTTTTTCTCGGTCTTTTAAACTCAATTTCTTAGAATCATTTATTCCACTTGGAATGTTGTGAGGATTTACGATCACAGCAGCAGACGTTACCGGCCCTGCGATGCATCCTCTTCCAACTTCATCAACACCTGCAATTACCGCATAGCCTTTTTTGATCAAATGTGTCTCGACATCAAAATCAGGTAGTGGCATAAAAGCTCCTTTTAAAATTTCCAATTAAAGGTTTTGTTTTTAATAAGTAAACACTAACGTATAATTTATTTAATCCATCCTCAAAAATAGAGTTAGAGAGGTCTGTGATTTGAGTCGCCTAAATAAACGCACGCTGACCCTAAGAGACGTATCCGAAGAATCTGGTGTTTCTGAAATGACTGTGAGTCGCGTACTGCGAGGTCGCGGCGATGTTTCTCAAGCAACCCGGGAAAAAGTTCTTCAAGCCGCAAAAGCACTTGGATACGTTCCGAATAAAATAGCGGGAGCTCTAGCAAGTCAAAGAGTGAATTTAGTCTCGGTAATAATTCCATCTATGTCAAATATGGTTTTTCCAGAGGTTCTGACTGGAATAAATTCAGTTCTAGAAAATACTGAATTGCAACCGGTAGTTGGCGTTACCGACTATATTCCAGAAAAAGAAGAAAAAGTTCTTTATCAAATGCTATCATGGCGGCCTGCTGGAATTATAATTGCCGGCCTAGAACATTCTGCCGCCTCAAAGGCGATGCTTAAAAGCACAAATATACCAGTGGTTGAAATAATGGACATAGATGGAGATCCGATAGACGCAGCTGTTGGAATTTCGCATAAACGGGTAGGTCGACATATGGCAAAAGCGATATTACAGGCGGGATATAGAAAAATAGGGTTTTTGGGGACAAAAATGCCGCTAGATCACCGCGCTAGGAAGCGTTTTGATGGTTTTTTGGAAGCTTTAGCGAAGGAGAGTGTACAAATTTCTGATCATGAATTTTATTCAGGAAGTTCCGCTTTAGCTAAAGGAGCTCAAATGACGCAGCAAATACTTAAGAGAACACCTGATTTGGACTTTTTATATTATTCAAATGATATGATTGGTGCGGGTGGATTACTATCACTTTTAGAGAAGCAGAAAAACATACCAAAAGAAATTGGATTGGCTGGGTTTAACGGAGTTGAGCTACTGGATGGACTGCCTATGAAGCTTGCCACTATGGATGCTTGTCGAAACGAAATTGGAAAAATTGCTGCCGAAATCGTTTCTAACCGAGTCATGGGTCAAAAGGAGAACTATGACAGAATCACTTCTCTCAAGCCTAAACTTGATTTAGGTGACACAATAAGATCTTAAAGGCTATCTAGTGAGCCTCGAAATTTCTTCTTTCAATCTCAATTTTTCTTTTTTTAACTGAGAAATATATAACTCATCTAAAGCTGGCGATTTATACGCTTGCTCGACTTCACAAGAAAGCTTTTCATGTTTTTGTTTTAGATTTTGGATACGCGATATCATGCTCAAATGAATTCTCCTCTCGCTACCAATACGAATATTTCAGCATATTTCCGCCCTTATGTCACTCCAGTTAAATCAAATTCGGCTAATTTTCGCCACTCCAGAAAAGTACCTTGCTCAAATCCAATTTACTAAACTCGCACCATTTAGGAGTACTTCATTAATTTCAGGCACATACTTTTCCGGAGTTTCATCTTTTAAAGGATGCAAAATTATAGGTGATGATATAGCAAAATCAGCACGTCCATTTTTTTTTGCATGTAAAATTGAAAGTTTAGCGCTCTCGTTTTTGCGCGAAATAATTGGAGTTACCACTAAACTACCCAAACTATTTGGCATGTTACTAAAAAGTTCGAGGAGCCGCTCCGTTCTTATTATAAAATGAACATATCCTTTCGGTTTTACACGCTTGGCAGCAACTTTTAACCAGTCGGACAAAGAACAGGTATCTCCAAGAGATTTTTCTTTTGAAAAATCCACAGCTTTGATCGAAGACTTTCTATCAAAATAAGGTGGGTTTGCTATTACGTGGTCAAAACTTTTACTGACCATATCGGAAGATAAATTCAAAATATTATTATGCTCTAATTTTAATTCTATGCCGTTTTCTTTTGAATTCAATTCTGCCAAATCGGCAAAAGATTTTTGTACTTCTATACCATATAATTCAACGTTTTTTATCCGATAACCAATCGCAAAACTAGCCGTTCCCACGCCACAACCAAGGTCAAGAACCTTTTGCCCTTCTACAACATTTACCGATGCTGCCAATAATATTGGATCTATACCAGCTCTATACCCCTTTTTCGGTTGCCATATCTTAATACCACCTCCTAAAAATCTATCTTGAGTATAGTCAGTCACTTTAAATAATTTCCAAATCAAAACCGAAGTCTTTTAAGAGCTCACTAGCTCGCTCGTAATCGATCGATAATACCATTAATCGACGTGGCAATATGCCGATTGACCCTTCTAATACACTTGTGTTCATGTCTAACACAAATGATACTATATCGTTTGAGTTAAGGATAGTTTCAGCGTATACAACTTTCGTTATATCATTTGTGCTAAATAACTCTTTCATAAGAAAACTTTATGAACTAGCGCCAAATATGTCGAGAAAAGATAAGGTTTAATCGGTGTTGGACAAAAAAATACAACCAGATGAAAAGCTAGCCAAAATCTTTGAGTTAGAAATGCTTCGTGTTAACGAGCTTATCCGTGAACGAATGTCCTCCGAGAATGCACCGCGAATACCCGAGGTGACTGCCCATTTGATAGGTGCAGGGGGCAAAAGATTTAGACCGATGTTGACTTTAGCCGCCGCACGCATGTTTGATTATGTTGGCGACAAACATTTAAAACTAGCGGCAACAGTCGAATTTATACATACAGCAACATTGCTTCACGACGACGTGGTGGATGAAAGTTTAAAACGACGAGGCAGACCAACAGCAAATTTATTGTGGGATAATAAATCGTCAGTATTAGTTGGTGATTATTTGTTTTCACGTTCGTTTCAATTAATGGTTGAAGTCGGTTCACTAGCAATTTTAGATATATTGGCCAGCGCTTCCGCTACTATTGCAGAGGGAGAAGTATTACAACTTACCGCCTCAAGAAACATTAAAACAGACGAAGCTACTTACTTAAAAGTTATCCGAGGCAAAACTGCTGCTCTGTTTTCTGCCGCAACTCAAGTCGGCGGAAAGGTAGCGGGAGCCAGGGAAGAAGATTGTGAAGCGCTTTACGAATATGGTGATGCATTAGGTGTAGCTTTTCAAATAATTGATGATTTACTCGATGTTGAGGGAAGCCTGGAAAATACTGGGAAAAACAGAGGTGACGATTTCCGAGAGAGGAAAGTAACACTGCCGTTTATAAAAGCTATTAAAAAGTCAACCAAATCTGAATTGGCGTTTTGGGAAGAAACAATTGAAAAGGGCAATCAAATTGATGGTGATTGGGAAAAAGCTCTTTTGTTGATGGAAAAATATGATTCTATCGGTGCCACGCGTAAAGAAGCTGAGCTCTGGATTCAAAAAGCAAAACTCGCATTGGAAAATTTGCCAGAGTCTGATATTCGGGTGCTTTTAACTGATCTAGCCGATTATATATTAATTAGATCTAAATAGATAATATTTCAGTAGAAACGCTCCACCACTCTGGCCTTTCTTGTCGAAGCTTTTCCAAAGCTAAATCGCAATCGTATTTATTTTTAAAAATTCCAAAGCAGGTGGCACCAGACCCCGACATTGAAACTTTCTTGACAGAAGTTTGATTAGAAATGGTTTGCAAAACTTCTAGTATAACTGGCTCGATGTTGAGGGCTGGAATTGTTAAATCGTTTCTTTGTAAAAGTAACCAATTTATCCAATCTTTTTTTGTTCGATTTAATTTTTCATATCCCGGTAAGGGAGAGTTTTGCTTATTTTTAAGCATACGAAATACTGCTTGCGTGGAAACTTGTTTCAAAGGATTAACTAAAAGAATAGGAAGGGTTGGGAAAGTTTTTATTTCTTTTAATATTTCACCGACGCCTTTCATGTGCTGAGTTTTTTGATTTATACAAACTGGTAAATCAGATCCAATTTTCATCAAGCAAGCTGATTCCGGTGGATCTACCTGCCACAGCCTAGATAGTCCACGGATAGCAGCCGCAGCATCACTAGATCCTCCGCCCAAGCCAGAACTTGGTGGTAAATTTTTGGTCAAAGTTATGTGGGCACCACACTCAATTTTATTAATTTTTCGAAGTAATTCTGCAGCCTTCAAAACCAAGTTAGTTTCATCCAAAGGTATTTGGTTTGAAAAAGCACCTTGCACAGAAAGCTCTAATCTATTGCTTTTTTCAAAAGACAAATGATCACCAAAGTCTGTAAATCCCACGATTGAGTCTAACAAATGGAATCCATTGGACTTCTGGCCCACAACGTGCAAACAGAAATTAATTTTTGCACTGGCTGTTTCTTCCAACATTATTTCACTGACGAGCCAGTTTGAATGTTCTCATCCATAAGTACTTGGGTAAGGCCAACTTTTAATTTCTTCCTTATACGTTTCATATCTTTGTCCTCTGGATCAAAAGATAATGCTCTTCGCCACTGAAATTCAGCCTCAGTTTTTCTACCTACCATCCAGTATACATCACCTAAATGATCGTTTATGATTGGATCTACCGGCATTAATTCAGCAGCTCTTTCTAACTTTGGTACAGCTTTTTCATAATGTCCGAGTTTGTAATAACCCCAGCCAAGGCTATCAACAATATAACCGCTGTCAGGGCTTTCTTTTACAGCCCTTTCAATCATATCCAAAGCTTCGTCTAAGTTAGAGTTTTTTTCTATTAATGAATATCCAAGATAATTCAAAACCTGCGGTTGCGAGGGATTAAGCGCAAGTGCTTTTCGAAAATCTTTTTCAGCTAAGCTCCAAAGGTCTAAACGCTCGCGCGTTATTCCTCTAACATAGTATAAAAACCAGCCAGCGTCGCCGTCGGCCTCGTAAATCTTTATCGCTTTCCCGTAGGCAATTTCGGCTTTATCATAGGACTCTAATCGTCTGTAGTGGTTTCCCAAAGTACTGAAACCGGAAGCCGAATTTGGATACTGATCTGTTAATTCAACTAACACTTCAATTGCTTCCACTTCTTTGCCTGAAGAACGCAAAGCTTCAGCTCTTCCCAATTCCGAAGCAAAAAACTGTGGTTGGCTTTTAGAGAGCTTTTCGTGTTCCCTGATCGCTAATTTATGTTGACCTAACTCCACAAGTAATTCGGCCGTCATTAATGTTGAGTCTACGTGAGTATCATCTAAATATTGAGCTAATCTTGAATAAATAAGTGTAAAAGTTGGGTCTGCCTCTTTTGATATTAAATTTGCGATAGAGTGAAATACATCCGCTACAGCTAAATTTATTTTTGGAAATAAGTTTTTAGGATAAGCTTTTTTATCACTTATATTGCTTAAAAGTTTGTCAATCTCTGGATCATATGTAGGCCCAAACCATTTCTCAATTAAGTTATACGCTTCGTTAAATTGCTCCTGGAATATTAGAATTTTCGCATGATAAATAACCGAGCGTCGCGTCGGATTTGCTTGGTCATTATGAATAAGATCAAATGTTTCCTTAGCTGAGTCAAACTTGCTCGTTGAAAGTTGAGACATAGCACGGTGAAAATTTGCAAAATGCCCCATTCCTTGCACTTTAGCTGTTTTATCAAAAATTAAATTTGCGTTGACTTCATCGCCTTGTCCCATAAGTACATAAGCCGATAAAAGATCTTTTAAAATTGGCGTTATCTTACTGGCATCTTTAACAAAACGTAGAAAAGATTCATTTTTTTCATTTTTTAACAATGCAGCAGATAAAATCATTTGGGAGATTTGGTTTGTATGTCCGTTACTTCTATAAACTTCCGCAATAGATACCGCTTTATCTACCGATCCTTGAGCTAAATAGGATACCATAAGTCTCTCTAAAAGCTTTGCATTAGAAGGATCGACACTCACACTTTTAGTTTGAAATTTTGAAGCAGTTACAAAGTTGTGATCGTAGACAGCCTGTCTACCCGCCAGATATGCTCCAGAGGATGCTGATGCAATTTCAGAAATTGAAACAACCAGTACTAAAGTTAGAACCTTAAAAAGTTTTTCCATTCAATTAATTTACAACTCACAATTAATAAATTTATCTAAAAACAAATTTTAAAGAATTTTAAAAGCTACATATTAGGGTAATTCGGTCCATCACCACCCTGGGGTGTCATCCAATTAATATTTTGGCTAGGATCTTTTATATCGCATGTCTTACAATGCACACAGTTCTGAAAATTTACTACGAAGCGCGCAGATTGCTCTTCAACTTGGACCACTTCGTAAACTCCAGCTGGACAATAGCGTTGAGCAGGTTCACTGAACTCAGGCAAGTTTACAGATATTGGTATTTCGGGATTGCTGAGTTTTAAATGGCAAGGTTGATTTTCTTCATGATTGGTCATCGAAAAAGAGACGTTAGTCAATCGGTCGAAGCTTATCGATCCATCAGGTTTGGGATATTTAATTTCTTTGTGCAGTGCTGCGCTTTCAGTAGACTCAGCATCAGATTTTCCGTGTTTCAGGCTACCAAAGAGAGAGAACTTGAACAATGTCTGAAACCACATATCGAACCCTCCCAGAGTTAGCCCTCCTAATGGACCAAACCGGGCATTTAGTGGGGCCACGTTACGAACTTTCTTTAAATCTTTACCTACAGCACCAGTCTTCAATTTTTTATCATAATCCTCAAGTATATCGCCAGATCTATTATCTTTTATTGCATTGAAGACGGACTCGGCGACGTCTATTCCAGAATGCATAGCGTTATGATTTCCCTTAATTCTAGGTAAATTAACAAGCCCAGCAGAGCACCCTAACAAAGCTCCACCTGGGAAAGCGGCCTTGGGAATTGACTGCAAACCACCCTTAGTAACGGCTCTTGCTCCATAAGCTATTCGTTTACCGCCGGTCAGCAATTTTTGAATTTTCGGATGATGCTTAAATTGCTGGAATTCCATGTAGGGAGACAAAAATGGATTTTTATAATTTAAATCGACTATATAGCCAACGTAAACCTGGTTATTATTAAGGTGATAAACAAAAGAACCACCTGAATTTTTAAACCCTAGTGGCCAACCCATTGTGTGGGTAACCTCACCCTCATTGTGAACATCTGGATCAACTTCCCAAATTTCTTTCATTCCTATCCCAAATTTTGGAACGTCACATTCGGAGTCCAATTCGAATTTTTCTATCACTTCTTTTGCAAGTGAACCTCTAGCTCCCTCGGAGAGAAGCACATACTTTCCATGCAATTCCATTCCTGGCTCATAAGCCTCTCCTATTGAGCCATCAGGGTTTTTCCCAAATTCACCAGCAACTACGCCTTTTACTTCACCAGCTTCTCCATAAACCAGATTGGAACATGCCATTCCAGGAAAAATTTCCACACCTAATTCTTCGGCCTGCTCAGCCATCCATCTGCATACATTACCCATTGAGACGATGTAGTTACCATGGTTGTTCATCAGCGGTGGCATTAAGGTATTTGGCAACCTAATTTGTCCTGCCTCGCCAAGAATATAAAAATTGTCTTCTTTTACAGGTACGTCTAACGGGGCACCTTTTTCTTTCCATTCTGGAATTAATCTGTTTAATCCAGAGGGATCCAACACCGCACCTGACAAGATGTGCGCGCCTACTTCTGATCCTTTTTCAAGCAATACAATTTCTAAGTCTGCATCAAGTTGCTTTAGTCGAATAGCCGCGGAAAGGCCAGCTGGGCCAGCGCCAACTATGACGACGTCGTACTCCATGGCTTCTCTCGCGACTTCTGACAAGACCTCCTCCTTTGACGGCTTGTTTCTATTAGTTAATAACGATTATGCCTTCTCAATACTCAGCGTCAATCTATTAACAGTATAAAAATAATACCTTGCGGCATTATTTCCATAAATATAAATAATAAATGGAATTTAACTCTACAAAACCTTGCATTAAATACTGTAATTTGTTCATCATAGAACTAGTGAAAATGCGTTATTAAGAAAGCTAGATCGGTTATGGAAAAAATCCCAATGACGAAAACGGGAAGCCTCGCATTAGAAGCAGAATTAAAAAAATTAAAATCTGTAGAGCGACCTAGTATTATCCAAGCTATTGCAGAAGCACGCGAGCATGGAGATTTATCTGAAAATGCAGAGTACCATTCGGCTCGTGAAAAGCAAAGCTTTATAGAAGGTAGAGTAAAAGAAATTGAAGCAATAATATCTTTAGCTGACGTAATAGATCCAAGTACTTTTTCAGGAGCGATAAAATTTGGTGCAACAGTGACTTTGGTTGACGAAGATACCGATGAAGAAAAAACTTGGCAGATAGTGGGAGAGCATGAAGCTAATATTGAGGCTGGGCTGCTGAACATAAAATCACCGATCGCGAGA
The DNA here is from genome assembly GCA_902632125.1 of Paracoccaceae bacterium. GTDB lineage: Bacteria > Pseudomonadota > Alphaproteobacteria > Rhodobacterales > Rhodobacteraceae > Salinivivens. The sequence goes on from CACPBQ010000001.1 coordinate 19,333, forward strand.
GCACTCATTGGAAAAGATGAGGGCGATAGTGTGGAAGTTAGGGCTCCAGGTGGAGACAAAGCCTACGAAATATTAAAAATTGAATACAAATAAAGTTTATTTATAAAATGTATGCGATTTAAATTCAAAGCTATACATTGAGAAATTATTGTTGAACCTTCAATAATATCTTTCCAATATGCTCACTCTTTTCCATTACAAGATGGGCAGTGGAAACATCTGACAAATCAAAAGTCTTAAATATAATAGGCTTTAATCTACCATTACCCAAAAATGGCCAGATTTGTTCATATAATTGTGAAGCTATTTTGGTTTTTAAAAAATCTGATTGAGGGCGTAAAGTACTACCAGTAACAGTTAAGCGTTTTGTCATAATTTGTGCTAAATTTATTCCAACTTTTGAACCTTTCAAAAAAGCAATTTGTACTAATCTACCATCATCAACAAGAGCCTTAATATTTTTTTCGATATAATCGCCCCCTACCATGTCTAATATAACATGAACACCACCAATACTTTTTATCACATCTAAGAAATCTTCTTCTTTATAGTTTATTGCTCTTTTTGCGCCAAGCTCTTCGCAGACTAAACACTTCTCATAAGTCCCAGCCGTAGTATAAATTTCACTGCCAAAAACACTTGCCATCTGAATAGCTGTAGTTCCTATTCCTGATGAACCACCATGAACCAAAAATTTTTCATGAGGTTTCAATTGTGCGCGTTGAAACACATTGCTCCATACCGTGAAGTAAGTTTCAGGAAGCGCGGCTGCTTGTTTTAGGCTCAAACCTTTTGGAATTGGTAAACAATGACTGGCTTGGGTTGCTGCGTATTCAGCATAGCCACCTCCCGGCAAAAGTGCACAAACTTCATCACCAATTTCCCAGCTGGTAACATTTTCTCCAATAGCAAATACTATACCTGAGGCTTCCAAACCTGGAAGGTCACTCGCTCCAGCAGGTGGCAGATAAGATCCCATTCTCTGCAAGACATCAGGACGATTAACGCCAGCATAGGCAATCTTAATTACTACTTCATTTCTATTTGGACTTGGTATTTTCCTTGATATTTGCTTAAGAACGTTCGGTCCACCTGGTTCAGAGATTGCCATTGCTCTCATCATTTGCATTATCAGGTATCCAAATAACCAGGTAAGTTAGTGTCAAATTTCCTATTAGGTTTTTTGATTTTTTTAAGAAAATTTCCCGTCAAACTATTTAATCCTCGAGTAAATTTGAATTTGTTAAGCTGTACTTTTGCATTTTCAAATTTCATAACATCTTCGATTCTACGATCCAAAAATTGCCAGGTTTCTTCACTTCCCTCACTATTATCACCAAGCCAATATAAAACGGTACTGCCATAAACGGCGCTTAAAATTGTTCTTTTAGAATACCAATTATAGTCTTCAGAGTTATCTCCAACTAATTCCCAAATTAAATCTGAAGTTTCCCATATTAAACAGCTACCCTCAAACGCATGTATAGGTAAGGAAAACAAAACTACTCCTCTGCGAACTGCCTCCTTATCAGAAGCAAGTTTGATCCTTAATTCAACTGCTTTTCTGATTCTTTCTCTTACTTTCAGTTGCGAGATTTTTTTCTTCTTAAATGTTGTTTCCAACTGATCGTCACCCCACTTATGAAATGCAACCGCCAGATCTATGGCTCCCCTCGGGCAAAATAATCTAGCTTTTCTTTCTGAAAAACCCGCCTCAGTACAAGCGGCGACGAATGTCGAATTAGACCAGCCGTCAAATGCTACATTTGGCAAGGCTGCTTTCATCAGTTTTAATATTTTAGGATCGATCGGTCTTCTCATGGGTAAATCTTTCACTAGACAACATTATTTATCATTGTTATAGGAACACTTCCTGCCACAATATGCAACTTTAACAAAGAAAGGCGGTGACCGCCACATGCAGGTAAGTGTTCGTGATAATAACGTTGATCAGGCTTTAAGGGCTTTAAAAAAGAAACTGCAACGTGAAGGTGTATTTCGAGAGATGAAGCTAAAACAACATTTCGAAAAACCTTCAGAGAAGAAAGCTCGTGAAAAAGCAGAGGCAATTCGCCGGGCTCGGAAACTAGCACGCAAAAAAGCCCAGCGCGAAGGTATGATGTAAAACATAGTTATATATATTGAAAAATGGCCCTATCTTATGGGCCTTTTTTGTTACACAATTACTCTAGTAAATTTTTGGAACGTATAATTTATCTGGCAATACCCTTCGTTCGTAGTCAGGTTTAAATATACGTTCAGGTAAATTTATTGGTTCATGCTGAATTTCTTTATATGGAATCATGGATATAATGTGCTCTATACAATTCAGGCGTTCTCTTTTTTTGTCGTCACCCTCTACAATATACCACGGAGCTTCTGGGATATTCGTTCTAGAAAACATTTCCTCTTTTGCCTTTGTATAATCTTCCCAACGTATTCTACTCTCAAGATCCATTTGAGACAGTTTCCATTGCTTCATTGGATCATGGATTCTCATTAAAAACCTTATTTGCTGTTCCTCATCAGAAATAGAAAACCAATACTTTAATACCATTATTCCAGACCGAACCAGCATGCGCTCAAACTCTGGAACATCATTAAAAAATTGTTCAACTTGCTCTGCGTCAGCGAACTCCATAACTCTTTCGACACCTGCTCGATTATACCATGATCGATCAAACAAAACTATTTCACCACCTGCAGGAAGATGAGGTACAAATCTTTGAAAATACCACTGAGATTTTTCTCTCTCAGTTGGAGCAGGCAGAGCAACAACTCTGGCAACTCTAGGGTCCATTCTTTGAGTAATGCGCTTTATAACACTTCCTTTTCCAGCTCCGTCGCGACCTTCGCATATTATTACTAATTTTGAACCCGTTTCTTTTACCCAGTCTTGTAGCTTGATTAACTCAACCTGAAGACGCAAAAGGTTACGGTAATAAGTTGTTTTATCCAGCATATTGGGGTGCTTATCACGATAAACTTTTCGCATTTCTTCAGTTAAAGCTGGAGCATTAAACTCCTCTTCAAACATTTCGTCCAAAGTATCTTCCATTTCTGCCTCAATCCAACTTTTTGTTTTCTTTTTCATTTTTAAGAACACTTTCTGGAGACTATCGACATTTCTAGGAGGTACTTCTTACATTGAATTTCAAACCAGGTCACGGAAAAGTATAAATTTTGACATTAGATGGGTAAAGCAGTTGTTTTAAAAACAGTACGTAAGGCAAAGGACGACTGCATCTTTGCGACACCAGGAAGTCTAGTAAGATACTGTCGATGAATTCTAGCAAAGTCTTCTGTACTTTCGGCAACAACTTTTAAAACATAATCTGCAGATCCAGCTGTAAGATGACATTCTAAAACGTTTGGAATGCGAGCAACTTCTTTTTCAAAGGTGTCTAAGACTTCATCAGCTTGAGCCGATAGTGTAATTTCAACAAATACAGTTGTAGGGACACCCATTTTTTTTGCATCCAAAAGCGCCACATATTCCTTTACAACTCCTTCATCTTCTAACTGCTGAACGCGTCGATAACACGCGGACTGAGACAAATTTATTTTATCCGCCAATTCAGCGTTGGAAATTCTTCCCAGTTCCTGCAAAACTTTTAGAATTCGTTTATCAATTTCATCTAATTTCATGATGTGAGTTTACTTACTAAATGCAAAAATCAGAGCAGAACAACATTAAAAGTACTAAATTTTTCCATCTAAAACATACTTTAAAATTTGAACTATTTGTGCTGGACTTTCAACGACGGCTAAAGCCGCGGCATCCACTTCCTTAAGAGCATGTTGATGCTCATTGCCGTGCATCACAATCAACGATTTACCTAAAGCTGCAGCAAAACCAGCATCAAAAGCTGCATTCCATTGCTTATATTTCTCACCAAATCGTACTACGACAATATCAGCATCCATAATACCTTTTCGAGTGCGAATCGCATTGAGTTTTGCACCCTTATTGTCATGCCAGAATTTATCTGGCTCTTTTCCCATAATCATCACGCCACAATCGTCGCTCAGTTCATGTTCAGTTACTGGCCCCTCAAAAGAAATATCTAGACCTTCAGAACTGGAGATTATCTCATTCCTCCAATCTGTATGGATTTCACCCGATAAATAAACACGCATTTTTTTCTCCTAGGTTCGTAAAAAGCCACCAGTGGCGTCTTCCACCTTCTTAATTAACTTTTCGCTGAACTCTTCGATTTCTGCATCAGTTAGGGTTTTCTCAACAGGTTGAAGTCTTACAGTTAACGCAATCGACTTTTTTTCATTGCCGAATTCTTTGCCAACAAATTCATCAAAAACTCTTACATCTTTTATTAATTGTTTATCTACTCCAGCGGCAGCAAAAACTAAATCTGAGGCTGCTATTTTATTATCTACAATAAACGCAAAATCACGTTCAACGGCCTGTAAATCAACTAAATCAAGTGCTGAGCGCGCCGTACTCTTATTTCTTGGAACTGGTATTGAATTAGGCCAGATTGTAAAAGCGGCAGCTGGACCCTTAACATCTAATTCTTTCAACAATTTTGGGTGTATTTCTCCAAAAACTGCAAGAATAGTTTTTGGACCCAAACAAATACACCCATGTCTCCCCGGATGCCACCAACTACTTCCTCCTCTTCTAATTTGTACTTTTTTAGGTGCACCTAATGCAGCTAGTGTAGCCTCAACGTCAGCTTTTACATCAAAAATATCTATATTTCTTGTTTTACTGTGTACATTTTTCTGCGTTGCGTGGCCTACTAATAAACCAGAAATTTGAAAATCCTGGTCATTCGGCTCCCCTCCACCAAATACTGGGCCAGCTTCGAATAAAGCAATATCGGAGAATCCTCTAGCTTGATTTCTGGAAGCTGCCTTTAACAAGCATGGCAAAAGGTCGGGCCTCATATGACTCATGTCAGTTGAAATCGGATTTTGAAGTTGGGTAACTTCAGTACCTCCTCCAAAAAGTTTTGCAGAACGAACATCGATAAAGCTATAAGAAACGCATTCATTATAACCTAGGGAAGCAATGCTTCGTCTAGCTAGCTGTTCACGTTTCTGAGATATATTCAAAACTGGTTTTGAAATTCCCTCTTCTTTTTTTGGTAATGGAACACCCTTTAGATTTCCTAAGGAAGCGACCCGAGCAATTTCTTCAACAATATCTGCGTCACCCAAAACATCAGGCCGCCAAGAAGGTACATGTGCTTGATCACCTTTCACGACAAAACCTAAATCCTCCAAAATCTTTACCTGTTGATCCTCTGGAATTTCCATGCCCACAAGCGATTGAACTTTATTCGCATCAAATTTGTAAAATCTTGAGGTGTCAGGAATATGTCCGGCTTTAACTAAATCTGAGGCTTCTCCACCACACAACTGGAGGATCATCTGAGTTGCAGCTTCAATACCTTTTGGCGTCCATGCTGGATCGATACCTCGTTCAAAGCGATATCTGGCATCAGAGTTAATCTTTAGATCCCGGCCAGTGTAAGCTGTTCTAATAGGATCGAAATATGCCGCTTCTAAAAATACATTTTTAGTTTTGTCCGTACAGCCAGAATGTAAACCTCCCATAATTCCACCAAGGCTTTCCACTCCATTCGAGTCTGAAATCACAGTCATACCAGGTCTAATCGTATAACCTTTTTCGTCTAGCCCAGTAAATTTTTCTCCACCGGTCGCTTGATGAATTTTTAATTTATTTCCAATTATTTTATCTGCATCAAAGACATGTAGTGGGCGATTTTGATCATATGTAAAATAATTTGTAATATCGACTAGCACAGATATAGGACGTAATCCTATGGCTTTCAAATAATCCTGCAACCATTCTGGAGATTGTCCATTTTTAACTCCTCTAATAAGCCGGCCAAAGAATACTGGCGTATTATCAAAGCAGCCTTTATCAATTTCTACCGAAATAGGGCAAGGGAAACTCCCTTTAACTGGATCAACATCATTATCTAGTAATTTTCCTAAGCCACGAGCAGCTAGATCTCTTGCTATCCCACGGACACCAAGTGCATCAGGTCTATTTGGGGTAATCGCAATCTCTATAGTAGTATCAACTTTTGAAGGTTTGTTGTCTGCTAACCAGTCAACAAAACTTTTGCCAACTTCTCCCGACGATAATTCAATAATACCATCATGTTCGTCACTCAATTGCATTTCTCGCTCGGAACACATCATCCCATAGCTTTCAATGCCACGAATTTTACCAACGCCTATTGTGGTATCTATACCCGGAACAAAAACACCAGGCTTGGCGACAACGACCCATATTCCTTTTCGCGCATTTGGCGCACCACAGATTATTTGAAGCTCACCTTCATCAGTCTGCACCTGGCATACTCGTAACTTATCCGCATTTGGATGCTGCTTAGCACTCAGCACTTTACCAATTGTGAACTTTTTTAAAGTCTCGGCTGGATTTTCAACATTTTCGACCTCAAGTCCCAAATCCGTTAAGGCCGTGAGTATTTCATCTAAATTAGCAGACGTTTCCAAGTGTTTCTTCAACCAAGATAATGTGAACTTCATAAATGTTTCCTTACATAAACAACATACAGTCTACTTATTTGGAGAGGCCTGCATGAAGGTTTGGTTGATCAAGTGCAGAGAAGCCATAATGGCGAAGCCATCTTAAGTCACTGTCAAAAAATGCACGTAAATCAGGAACCCCATACTTAAGCATTGCAATTCTGTCTATACCCATACCAAAAGCAAAACCCTGCCAAAGATTTGGATCAATATTTCCTGCTTGCAAAACTTTAGGATGCACCATTCCAGAGCCTAGTATCTCAAGCCAATCATCACCTTCGCCTACTTTAAGCTGCCCTTTATCCCATGAGCATCGAATATCAACTTCTGCAGATGGCTCTGTAAAAGGGAAATGCGAAGCCCTAAATCGAAGCTCAACATCGCTTACTTCAAAATATGCTTTTACAAATTCTTCTAAAACCCATTTCAAATTAGCCATTGATAACGATTTATCAATTGCCAAGCCTTCAACCTGATGAAACATCGGAGTATGTGTCTGGTCGTAATCAGCTCTATATACACCACCCGGACATATCACTCGCACCGGAGCACCACTATTTTCCATCGTTCTAATTTGTACTGGGGATGTATGAGTACGTAAAACATTAGGAGCTCTATCATCATTTTCTGACCTAGACATATAAAAGGTATCCATCTCTGCTCTCGCAGGGTGATAACTAGGGATATTCAACGCATCAAAATTATACCAGTCTGTTTCTATCCTGGGACCTTCAGCTACGGAAAAATCCATACCGGCAAATATGCTTATTACCTCTTCAGTTACTTGAGATATTGGATGAATAGTACCACTGGGCCTTTCTCGAGATGGTAAAGTGACATCTAGCCATTCTGATTTCAGTCGTTCATTTAGAATTGAGTCTTCCAGAGCTTCTTTCTTTGCAGAAACAGCACTTAAAATTTCGTTTTTCAACTCGTTTAGTGCAGGTCCAGCCACCTGTCTTTCTTCAGGTGACATTTGACCTAATTCACGCATTTTTAGACTGACTTCACCTTTTTTACCAAGTGCAGCCAACCGAACTGTTTCTAGAGCAGCTTCGTCATTTGCAGCAGCGATTGCTTCAATGTACTTATTGCGTAAATTTTCCATGCTTACTCTCCAATGCACTATTTTTTGTGCTAATGGAATAAAAAGACGGCTTCAAGTCACCATTCAAATTAACTTACAAAGAGTTTAGCTTTTCTGCTAATAGCAAGTATCAATCAACCAAATATCTATTCGTTAAGATAATGCTGATTTAGCTTGATCAACAATAGCATTAAATGCAGTTGGTTCGTGCACAGCTAAGTCAGCAAGTACCTTTCGATCGACCTCGATACCGGCCAAGCTAAGACCATTTATAAATCGGCTGTATGTCAAAGTTTCATCATGAGCTCGAACAGCAGCGTTAATCCGCTGGATCCAAAGGCTACGAAAATTTCTTTTTCTATTATGACGGTCACGTGTCGCATATTGGTTCGCTTTATCGACCGCCTGCGTAGCTACTTTAAAAGTATTTTTCCTACGCCCATAATAGCCTTTCGCTTGGTCAATTATTTTTTTGTGACGTTTGTGTGTTGTTACACCACTTGTTACCCTAGACATTGACTAAGACCTCCCGACTATCTTGCGTATGGCATCATGCCTTTAATGATTTTCTCATCAGCAGCACAAAGTGTAGTTGTTCCTCGCGCGTTACGAATGAACTTAGTAGTACGTTTAATCATTCCATGGCGCTTACCCGCCTGAGCAGCCTTTACGCGTCCGCTAGCAGTTACTTTAAACCGCTTTTTACAGCTAGACTTAGTCTTCATCTTAGGCATTTTCCTCTCCTTTTGAACAGGTTCGCTTAAAATACAACTCGGCATGCCAATTGGGCCGGAAGTATACTTGAAGCGTCCATATAAACCGTTGTTTTGAAATTCGCAACCTACTTTTTGGCTACTCGGGATCCATCGCATAAATCATGCGTTCGTTACAAGGAGCGACCCTCAAAATATTAGTTGTACCAGTAATATTAAAGGGAACACCTGCAGTAATTACAACTTGTTCCGTTTCATTCGCAAGTCCTTCTGCTAATGCTGCTCTCACAGCACTAACTACGGCTTCCTTAAAACGAGTTTTGTTACCAGAAAGTACACAATTTGTACCCCAGGTTAAAGCGAGCCGTCTTGCGGTCTCTATTTCAGAAGATAAAGCTATTATAGGTACTCGTGGCCGCTCCCTTGCTGTTAACAACGCAGTAGTACCGGTTTGAGTAAAGCAACAAATAGCTTTTATATCGGTGGTTTCAGCTATTTCTCTAGCAGCTGAAACAATCCCGTCGGCTACTGAGTTTCTCTTAGCTCTTCTGGACGCCTCCATTACCTCAGTATAGGTTGGATCACTCTCTACTTCGATAGCAACATTATTCATTGTTTCAACGGCTAGAACTGGAAATTGACCAGCCGCGGACTCAGCTGAAAGCATTATAGCATCTGAGCCCTCATAAATTGCAGTAGCGACATCAGACACCTCCGCACGAGTAGGCATTGAACTTTCAATCATACTTTCCAACATTTGAGTAGCTACAATTACTGGTTTTGCTGCTGCTCTGCATTTTCTTACTAACCTTTTCTGAATTGGTGGGACATTTTGAACGGGCAGTTCTACGCCCAAATCTCCCCTTGCAACCATCACGCCGTCAGAAACCTTTAATATGTCATCAAAGCTTTTAACTGCTGACGGTTTTTCAATTTTCGAGATAACTGATGCTCTACCCGCTATAAGGTTTCGCGCCTCGACAATATCTTCAGCTCTTTGAACGAAAGATAGCGCTAACCAATCGATGCCTAAGTCACAAATAAAATCTAGATCAGCACGATCCTTTTCAGAAAGTGCGGCCAGTGGCACAATAACATCGGGGACGTTTACGCCTTTTCTATCGGAAATTTCGCCGCCATTTAAAACTAAACAATCGGCAAAGTCTTGGCCACACTTTTCGACCATTAATTTTATTTTACCATCATTTATTAATAAATGAGCTCCTTCATGCAAAGCTTGAAAAATTTCTGGATGTGGTAACTGAACGCGATCTTTTGTTCCTAGTTCATTTTTCAAATCTAACCTAAAATTCTCATTTTCAGAAAGTTCTTCAACTCCATTTTTAAATGTGCCCACTCTTAATTTCGGCCCTTGCAAGTCTGCTAAAATCGCGATTGGACTACTCAGCTCAACCTCTATCTGTCTAATTATTTTATGTCTTTCAGCTATTTCATCGTGAGATCCATGACTCATATTTAATCTGAAGACATCCGCTCCAGCTAAGTGCAGATCTTTGATTGTGTCATAATCACTGGAAGAAGGACCCAAAGTGGCTACAATTTTGATATTACGCTGTCTTCTCATGCTGTGATCTTATCCTCAGTCAATACTTTATAGTATTTAAGTGTTAGCCAGACATTTCTGGCACTTGTCTTGTTTTCTGTTTATCATGGCAACTTAAGTAATTACCAGCTTTCTAAAATTAAAACTATTTATGAACTACAGACCGTTTGAAATTTTTGAAAATAAATCCAAAACACCTTGGGTCATTATTTGTGATCATGCCTCAAACGTCGTTCCCGAAAGTGTTGCAAAAGGCAGTTTAGGCCTCGATAAACCTGAGATGAATAGACACATCGCTTTTGATATTGGAGCAAAGAACTTAGCTGTTGAATTAGGCAATATTTTAAATGCTCCAGTTATTTGCTCAAATTTTTCAAGATTGGTAATTGACCCAAACCGTGGAGAAAAAGATCCAACTTTAGTCATGCAGTTATATGATGGAACAATAATTCCAGCTAATAAAAATATTGAAAAAACAGAAATTCTAAGAAGATTAAACCTCTTTTACAGGCCCTATCATGATGCAATAGAACAAGTATTAGCTCGCCTAGAAAATCCAATAGTTGTTTCAATCCACTCGTTTACGCCACAATTGAAAGGAAAGAAGAAAAGGCCTTGGCAAATTGGTTTATTAGCTGCCAACGATCGTCGTCTTCATGATGTCCTCCTTCGCTGCCTCAAACAGGAACAAAGCCTTTATATTGGTGATAACCAGCCTTACGTAGGAAAATTACCAGGTGATACAATAGATCAGCATGCAATTAAAAAGGGAAGGCTAAATACTTTAATTGAAGTTAGGAACGATTTAATTTGTAATAATGAAAATCAAAAAAAATGGGCCGCGATTATTGGGAAAAAGTTAAAACAAGCAAAGGATCTTTTAGATGGACGAAGCTTTAAAAACAAAACTTGAGGCATCTGCATTCAGAGCATTACGGGAACATTTAATGGTAGAAAGAACAGATGTTCAAAATATTGACCTTATGAATCTGGCTGGATTTTGTCGCAACTGCTTATCCAGATGGTATCAAGAAGCGGCGTTGGAAAATGGTCTGGAAATGAGTAAAGAAGAAGCTCGCGAAATTTTTTATGGGATGTCGATGGAAGAATGGAAAACAAATTATCAGACAGAGGCTAATAAAGAAAAAGAAGACAGTTTTAAAAGTGCATTTTCAGAAAATGTAAAATTAAAAAATTAACCTTTGAAAACGAATGTCTTAGACCTATTCACTTTCCTGAAACTTTTTTGCTTTGATATTTTGCAATAATGGTAGAATTTTCGCCATGTCTGGCCCACGCTCCCTTCCGGTAAGAGCAAGCCGGAGAGGCATAAAAAGCCCCTTGCCCTTGCGGCCAGTGAGTTGCTTAACTTCTTCGGTCCATTTCGACCAAGTAAATTCATCGAAAGGCCCAGTTGGTAAAACAGACAAAGCTTTTTTAACAAATTCTTGGTCAACTTCTGCTATCACTGGCTCCGCACCTTTGGAAAAAATATCCCACCAAACCGATAAGTCATTCAAAGTATCAATATTCTCGCGTGTAATTTCCCAGAAAGACTGAGCTAAATTCATTGGTACACCTAAAGAAGCAAGATTTTGTTGGATGTCACTTAAGTTCAAAGTTTGAAGATATCGATGCGTTAATGGGTAAAGGTCTTTTTCATCAAATTTAGTGGGAGCTGACCCAAAGATTGAAAGATCAAAGTCTTTGGCAATTTCGTCTAATGTTAAACGAAGCTCAACCGGCTGGGAAGATCCTAATCTTGCCATTAAACTGCACAAGGCGGCCGGCTGAATACCTGCGTCTCTCAAATCTTTCAAGGCTAACGTGCCCAGCCTTTTGGATAAGGCCTCTCCGCCGGGACCAGTCAAAAGAGAATGGTGAGAAAAGTTTGGAATGTTACCACCCAAAGATTTAATCATTTGAATTTGTGTTGCGGTATTTGTAACGTGGTCTGATCCACGGACTACGTCTGTTATTCCCATTTCTATATCATCAACTACAGATGCAAGTGTATACAGATATTGACCGTCTGCTCTTATTAAAACAGGGTCCGAAACTGATGCTGCGTCGATAGAAAGATCCTTCAGAATTCCGTCATTCCATTCAATACGATTTCGTTCTAACTTAAACCTCCAGTGACCATCACCACGATCACTTCTAAGTTTTGACTTTTCTTCATTTGATAAAGCCATTGCCGCACGGTCATAGACTGGTGGTTTGCCCATATTAAGTTGTTTTTTACGTTTTAAATCCAATTCTGAAGGGGTCTCAAAACATTCATAGAGCAAATCAATAGAACGAAGCTTATCGGATGCAGAATCATATAAGTCTAATCTAGATGACTGATATTCAATGCGATCCCATTCTAGACCTAACCACTCTAAATCTATCTTAATCGCTTCGATATATTCCTGCTTAGATCTCTCTTGATCAGTATCATCAATCCTGAGAATAAAAACACCATTACTCTTCTTAGCAAGAAGATAGTTCATTAGAGCCGCTCTCACATTTCCTACGTGCAATAGGCCCGTCGGCGAAGGAGCAAAACGCGTAATTACCATTAATCATCTCCTGATTATGTTGCTTTTTCATAAGTCCCAGAAATTGTCCAGCACCCAAAAATTTAGAACTATTTAAAATTTATTAATTTAGCCTCCTACTAATAATTGGGTTTTTATTAAAAAGTCATATACTCCATTAGCCATTATGTGTTTTTTATGAGTTATTTTATGGTGGATCATAAAGATATTCGTTGGTTATTTGAATTATGAAGCGTGAGATGAAACCAATTGTTGTTATCGGAGCGGGCATCGTAGGTGTGTCGACAGCTCTCTGGCTCCAAAAGCAAGGCAAAGAAGTAATTTTAATTGATAAAGCACTTCCTGGAAATGGCGCAAGCATGGGTAATGCGGGCTTGTTGGCCCAGTGGGCAATGGTTCCCGTTAATGTTCCTGAACTTTGGAAATCAGCTCCAAAATATTTACTAAGTAATTCATCACCAATTTTTTTTAGATGGCGCTATTTTCCAAAATTACTACCCTGGTTAATAAGATTTATGGCAAATGCTACTGAAAGCCGTTCAAAAAAAATTATTGAGAACCTAACACCCCTCGTTCAGGACTCTGTCGATCAACATAAGAGTTTAGTAAAGGGTACATCAGCAGAAAAATGGTTACGCGACAGCAAATTCAGTTACGTATATAAAACGCATGAAGCGTTTAAAGCCGACGACTATGGATGGAAAATAAAATCCGAGTATGGATTTAAACCAAATGTAGTTTTGGGCAGCCATGTCCGCGATGAGGAACCAATCCTTTCACCCAGCATCGAATGCTTAGCTGTCCTAGAAGGTCAAGGACACATAACTAATCCGCTAGGATATGTGACAGCATTATTTGATGTATTCCAAAGAAATGGTGGAAAGTTCATTAAAAAGTCCGTTAAAAACCTCAACATTTCAAATGATCATGTTTATTCAGTTCAATTGGAAGATGAAGAAATATTTTGCCAAAAAGCAGTCGTCACTTCCGGTATTTGGTCTAAAAATCTTATTAAAAACTTGAAAATAAAAGTTCCTCTTGAAACAGAACGCGGTTATCACGTTGTTTACGAAAACCCTTCTATAAAGCCACGCAACCCCATGATGATTACTGAAGGTAAGTTTGCCGTCACTCCAATGACTACTGGGTTGAGGTGTGCTGGCACTGTCGAATTAGGAGGTTTAAACGCATCAGCTTCGAGACAACCGGTAGATTTTATAAAAAAGGTTAGTCGGAAAACTTTTCCCGAATTAAAATTTGACAATATATCAGAGTGGATGGGCTTTAGGCCAACATTACCCGACAGCCTTCCCATGATTGGAGAGATTGATAATACTGGTATTTTTACTGGTTTTGGACACCAGCATATTGGGATGACTTCAGGACCGAAAACCGGTTATATTTTAGCACAGTTAGTCACCGGTAATAAGCCAAATTTGGATATAAGCGGATACAGCCCAAAACGCTTTGGATAAATTTATTCGTAATCGCGAAGGTCTTCAATGACTATACCGTCTCTGGGCAGAGACCCAGGACTTACCAAGTCTACATAACCCTTAAGTTTTAGCGCGGATGAAATCGACGCGTCGAATATTGATGGATCTTGATGGTCTGTTTCAATTTTAACGGTCATAACGTCCATTTCCCCCTCTCGTGTAGCAATAACTCGAGCTCGTTGTATATCTTTGTGACTAGAAACAAGATTAGCGACCTGTTCTGGACGAACAAAGAGACCTTTAATTTTTGTTGTTTGGTCTGCTCTTCCCATCCATCCTTTGATACGAATGTTGGTTCTACCACAAGGAGATATACCTTCCATCAATGCACTCAAATCACCCGTTGCAAACCGAATTAATGGGTAGTCGGCATTAAGTGAAGTAACAACTACCTCACCAACTTCACCAGTTGGTACTGGATTTCCTGTACCAGGAGTAACTATTTCCACGATAACACCCTCATCTACGATCATGCCGTCAAGTGCTTCACTTTCATAAGCTATATTCCCTAAATCGGCTGTTGCGTAATTTTGCCTACAGACAATTCCTCTGTCAGCATATTCTTGCCTTAAAGAAGGAAACAATGCGCCTCCACCAACGGCAGCCCGGTCGAAAGACAGAATTTCGCCCATCTCATCGGCTTTATCCAATATGATTTTCAAATAATCAGGTGTCCCTGTATAAACGTTTGAACCAATATCTGATGCCGCTCTAACTTGTAACTCGGTTTGACCTACTCCTGCTGGTACCACCGCCGCGCCGACAGCTCTCGCACCGCTCTCGAATATCATGCCTGCAGGAGTTAAATGGTAACCAAAGCAGTTGTGCACAATATCGCCATTTCCGATATTAAGCGCATGTAAGAACCGTCCAATGCGCCACCAATCATGACTAATACCACCTGGTTCGTAGATTGGTCCTGGCGACTGAAAGATGTGAGCGAAGTTAAATAGTTCCTTAGCAGAGTAACCACCAAGCAAATTACCTTTAACCTGCTTTTCAGATAATTCAGATTTTCGCAATACTGGTAGGAACTGTAGGTCTTCTAACGAAGCAAATGTTGTTAGGTCCACGCTACCTAATGTAGCTTTGTAACCGTCAAGAGTAACAGCCAGTTTAATGATATCTTTGAGTAAAGCAAAATTTTCAGTAGACCTTTGGTCACTACTACGTGTTTCCAAATCGTCAAAAAACGTCATTACTTTCTCTTTTCTTTAAGTCAAAGATCTTTTCTATGAAAGCCATCGCTTTCGTCGACGGTAGCTTCTAACATCACGAAAAGACTTACGCCCTTCCTCCGACATACCTAAATAAAATTCTTTAACATCCGGGTTTTCACGCAATTCTGACGCCTCACCATCCATCACCACTCTACCGGACTCGAGTATGTATCCATAATGTGCGTAACGTAAGGCAACGTTCGTATTTTGCTCCGCGAGTAAAAAAGTCACACCTTCATTCTCATTGACTGACTTCACTATTTCAAAAATTTGCTCAACAAGCTGTGGCGCTAAACCCATAGAGGGTTCGTCTAAAAGAATTGTTTCAGGTTTACTCATTAAGGCGCGGCCAATTGCACACATTTGCTGCTCACCGCCGGAAGTATAACCAGCTTGGCTTTTTCTTCGATCTTTGAGACGCGGAAAATAATTGTAGACCATGTCAAGGTCCGCTTCAATCGCGCCCTTTCCATCTGGCCTTGTGTAAGCACCAGTCAACAAATTTTCTTCTACCGTTAAGTGTTCAAAACAATGTCGTCCTTCCATAACCTGAACAACACCTCTTTTAACCAAATCTGCAGGCTCACTATGAGCGATATGGTCTCCCCGGTAAGTTATATGACCCTTGGTAACTTCACCCCTCTCAGACTTTAACAAATTGGAAATAGCCTTCAAAGTCGTTGTCTTGCCGGCTCCATTACCACCGAGCAAAGCGGTTATCCCACCCTTAGGAACATTTAGGGAAACACCTTTTAGAACAAGTATCACGTGATTGTAGATCACTTCTATGTTGTTTACTTCCAACAAATTTTCGTGATCTTGCGTTTGATCGAGCATAAAATATCTTTTCTGTTTGAACTATTTTAAATGGTCCCCGCAAATTAAGCGGGGGCCATCTATCATTTCATTATTTAGCTACAGTTAGGTGAAAGGTTATTCTCTGCAGCAAAGGCACCACTGTCTTCATCGATGAGCGGTTGAATTACGCTCATATCAGATGCCTGAAAATCGCTTACAATTGACCATTTTGCTGCACCAGCATCCCATTGTGCGACAGCAACCATTCCGTCACCGCCATGGTTTTCACAGCTAACGCTAAAACTTGGACCGAAACCTCCAAGTCCGAGCTCCTCCATTCTTGCATCAGTCATTTCCAATGCTTCAAATCCTTTGATCATGTCGGCCTGAGAAATATTACTTTTACCCGCGATCTCCTGAGCTTTCCTTGCTGCTTCGGTAATCAACATAGCATTGTACATACCTCTATTATAAAGCACAGTACCAACTTGGTCACCGGCCCCAGCAGCTTTTCCTGTATCGACAACGTACTTTTTAATGTCATCAAAAATAGGGAAATCGCTATTAACAGCATGGAATGCTAGAGCTTTGTATCCGGTCGCCTTGTCTCCTGCTGGCAACACATCGTTCTCGGAACCTGACCACCAAACACCAATGAAATTTTCCATTGGATATCTAATGTTCACAGCCTCCTGGATAGCAACTGGGTTCATAACACCCCAGCCCCACATCAACACGTAGTCTGGCTTCTCACGGCGAATTTGAAGCCATTGCGATTTCTGTTCTTGACCTGGATGATCTACAGGAAGAAGCATCAATTCATAACCATGTTTTTTTGAAAGCTCTTCAAGAGTACGGATTGGTTCTTTACCATAAGCCGAGTTGTGGTAAACGAGCGCAACTTTTTTACCTTTAATGTCACCATTATTGATGTCTAACAAGTGCTTGATACCAACTGACGCACCATCCCAATAGTTAGCAGGGAAATTGAACACATTTCTAAAAATTTGACCATTTTTAGCTGAAGTACGCCCATAACCCATAGTATGCAGCGCTATTCCGTCCGCTGTTGCTTTTGGAATAAGCTGGTAAGTGATGCCCGTAGATAGTGGAGAGTATGATAATACACCTTCGCCTTTTGTGGCCTCATAACACTCAACACCTTTTTCAGTATTGTATGCTGTTTCACACTCGATTACTCTAATGCTTTCGCCACCAATACCGCCATCTCTCTCTTGTAGAAGGGTGAAGTAGTCTAGGTAACCATCAGCAAATGGAATACCATTATTTCCATAAGCACCTGTTCGGTAGCTTAATGCAGAAAATGTCAACTCCGCCATCACTGGCGTCGCTGCCATGAATCCCGCAATCACTGCGGAAAGTAGTTTCTTTTTCATCGGTTTTATCCTCCCATTATGGTTTCCGACGTTCATAATTACCGGGTACCAACCCGATCTTCAATTCAGCCCTAGTGAGGAAAGGGCCAAAGCCTTAGTTTTTCTTTTGCAACCCGCCACAATTGAGCAATTCCATGTGGCTCCACTATAAGAAACACTATTATTAAAAATCCAACAATCATAAATTCTAAATGGGCGGCTAAATCTGTTGGCCAACCCAACCCGGTGACGAGCACGTTTTTCAATAATACGGGTAAAAGGACAAGAAATGCTGCTCCCGCAAAACTACCAAAAATTGAACCCAGTCCACCTATAATAATCATAAAAAGAACTAAAAACGATTTATTGATCCCAAATACCTCACCTACTTCTACGGCGCCTAGATATACTGAGAAAAAAAGAGCACCAGAAACACCTACGAAAAAAGAGCTTATTGCGAAAGCACTCAATTTAGCCGTCAGTGGGTTCACACCTATAATCTCAGCAGCAATATCCATGTCCCGAATAGCCATCCATTTCCGACCCATCGCTCCTCGGGTTAGGTTTCTAGCGACAACAGCTGATATGGTAACAAAAACGAGGCAAAATAGATAAACGGCCCAGGGTTCGGTATTAGCGCCGGTAATCGGTATTCCAAAAAGAGTTCTCTCTGGAGAATTGATTTGACCAGATGCAGAATAATTATAGAACCAAGGAACCCGGTTAAATAGCCAAACTAAGAAAAACTGTGCTGCCAAAGTTGCAACTGCCAGATAAAATCCTTTGATCCTAAGTGATGGTAAACCAAACAAAACGCCTACAAAAGCTGTGACCCCTCCAGCGAGCAGAATATGTACGACCATACTTACCTCGGGAAACGCCGTCATTAATTTATAAGTCGCATAAGCACCAACAGCCATAAATCCACCGGTACCTAAAGAAACTTGCCCACAATAGCCTGTGAGAATATTCAATCCAATTGCAGCTATAGAATAAATTAAAAAAGGTAAGAATATTGCATTTACCCAATAATCATTGAGTAAAAATGGGATAATAGCAAAAGCAATTATCAACACGGCATAGTATCTATACCGATCAAATTTTATAGGGAAAGTCTGACTATCTTCTCGATATGTCGTACTGAAATCTCCAGCCTCACGATAAAACATTAACTATACCCTCTCAATAATCTTTTCGCCAAACAAACCTTGAGGACGAAAAACCAAAAGCAATAACGCCAAAACGTAAGCAAACCAATTTTCCGTTGCCCCGCCGATTAATGGGCCTACAAGAAACTCAAATAATTTCTCGCCTACTCCAATTATCAGACCACCGACGATCGCTCCTGGAATAGAAGTGAATCCACCAAGCATCAAAACAGGCAATGCTTTTAAAGCAATTAGTGATAACGAAAACTGTACGCCTGATTTAGTGCCCCACATTATGCCGGCAACAAGCGCCACAAAACCAGCGACTGACCACACCATAATCCATATGAAGTTCAAGGAAACACCAACCGATAAAGCAGCTTGGTGATCATCGGCAACGGCACGCATCGCTCGCCCTTCTTTGGTATATTGGGCGAAGATAACTAAACTACCAACAAGAGTAATCGCTATAATTGTGGCAACAATATCTAGGTTATCGATAAAAAACCCATAGTCAAAAATGTTGTAAGTAGCTTCATCAATCCACAAATTAATGCCCTGCGGCAAACCAACGTCGAGCTTTTTTATTTCAGAGCCCCACATCATATCACCCAAGCCTTCCATAAAATATGCCAAACCAATTGTTGCCATAAATAGAATTATAGGTTCCTGCCCAACTAAATGTTTAAAAATAACCCGCTGAACTAACCAGGCTAAAACTACCATTACCAAGACAGTCGAAACTATTCCTACCAGTGCGGGTAGATGCCATCCAAAATGATGAACTTTAGTTCCAAGAACCGCATTTATTAAATGGGCAAAAGGTACCTGCCCTTCCATAACGCCAACCAAAGTCATCGCAGCAAAGAGCGCCATAACTCCCTGAGCATAGTTAAAAATACCGGATGCTTTGTAAATTAAAACAAAACCCAAGGCGACCAAAGCGTACAAAACTCCAGCCATCAATCCATTAAAAAACACTTCTATGGCATAAATTAATTGATCTGGCATTTACTACTCCTCACAATTGATATCTGAGATAATGCACAGTGGTGCAACTGCAGTTTTTTAATCATGGCTTACCCCCAAATAAGCATCAATTACAGCTTGGTTATTCCTTACCTCGCTAGGCGTCCCATCGCCAATTTTCTTTCCATAATCCATGACAACAACTCGATCAGATAGGTCCATTACAACACCCATATCATGCTCAATGAGTGCTATTGTCGTTCCAAATTCATCATTTACATCCAAAATGAAGCGGCTCATATCTTCTTTTTCTTCCACATTCATTCCGGCCATCGGCTCGTCTAACAATAACAATTTTGGCTCTGAGGCAAGAGCACGTGCTAGTTCCACACGCTTCTTTAAACCGTACGGAAGGCGAGAAACAGGTGTCTTTCTAATCGATTGGATTTCAAGAAAATCTATTACCCGCTCACAAATTTCGCGATTTTCAACCTCCTCCTTCTCAGCTTTCCCTCGCCAAATTGATTGAGAAATAAATCCAGCCTTCATTTGGGTAAGACGCCCAGTCATAACATTGTCCAAAACACTCATTCCTTCGAAAAGGGCTATGTTTTGAAATGTACGCGCAATACCTTGTCTAGCAACTTCAAAAGGTTTTAAAGCTGGCCGCTTTTCGCCTCTAAAAAACACTTCTCCCTCTTGGGGAACATAAAACCCTGAAACAACATTAAGCATGGATGACTTTCCAGCGCCATTTGGGCCTATTATCGCTCTAATCTCACCTTCTCTTATATCAAACGTGATATCTTTGATCGCAGTAACACCGCCGAAACGAAGAGTAATGTTCTTCATCTCCATGACCACGCCACCGATTGTGCGCCCGTCCTCCGTCACATATCCATCAGTATTACTCAACATCTAACCCTCACTGAGCAGCAATTGCTGCTACGTTATTCGTCGTTGCGTCTTTGATTTGCAATGTAGCTGAAATTTGTCCTTTTCGGCCATCTTCATAAGTTACCTCTGTTTCTGTGTAAATTGAGGTTGATCCATCATACAAAGCATTGATCAAATCTTCGAACTTATCAGCTATAATTTTACGCCTCACTTTTCTCGTGCGCGTTAATTCTCCATCGTCAGCGTCTAGCTCCTTATGCAGGACTAAAAAACGATGAATTTGACATCCAGCTAACATTTTATCCTTCGCTATCGACGCATTAACCTCTTCGACATGGGATTGAATTGTCTCAAGCACTTTTGGATGCCCTGCCAGTTCTTGGTAACTGGAATAGGCAATGTTATTGCGCTCAGCCCAATTCCCAACGGCGGACAAATCAATATTCACAAAAGCAACACAACGCTCTTTGCCAGCTCCAAAGACAACAGCCTCTAGAATATTTGGATAAAACTTTAATTTATTTTCAACATATTTGGGTGCAAACATAGAACCATCGGACATTTTAGCTACATCCTTGGCTCGATCAATAATACGCAAATGCCCCGTATCTTCTTCAAAAAAACCAGCGTCACCCGTAGCAACCCAACCCTCTGGATCTTTCGTATCAGCCGTACTTTCAGGGTTTTTATAATATTCAACGAATGTACCCGGGCTTTTGTAATAAACCTCTCCATTATCGCCTATCCGAACTTCAACTCCCGGAGTTGGAACACCAACGGTATCCCCGCGTACTTCTCCGTCTGGCTGCTGCGTTATATAAACCGACGCCTCAGTCTGTCCGTAAAGTTGCTTAAGGTTTATTCCCAAGGATCGATAAAATTCAAAAATTTCGGGCCCAATTGCTTCTCCAGCGGTGTAACCGACACGCACTTTTGAGAAACCCAACGTATTCTTTAGCGGACCATATACCATCAACTCCCCTAGGAAATATTTTATCCGACTAGCAACTCCAACCGATTTTCCATCAAGTATATCCGCACCCACGTGTCGCGCGTGATCCATGAAATAATCAAATAACCATTTTTTGAAACGTCCAGAGTCCTCCATACGTATCATTACGTTGGTAAGTTGCATCTCAAAAACTCTTGGAGGCGCAAAATAGTAAGTTGGACCTATCTCTCTAAGGTCATTGGATAAGGTATCGGCGCTTTCGGGACAATTTACGCAAAATCCACTCCACATGGCTTGCCCAACAGAAAATATAAAGTCACCGATCCAAGCCATTGGCAAATAGGCCAAAATTTCGTCACTCTGTTTCAAATCGTCAAACTGGCATGTAGTCTTTGCGGTTTCAATAATATTGGCGTTTGATAAAACAACCCCTTTCGGCTTACCTGTTGTACCAGAAGTGTACAGCATAACGCACGTAGAGTCGTAGTCGAGAGCACCCTCTCTTTCACTTAAAGTCGTCCTAGTGCTAGAACCACTATTTTTTCCGTTCTCCATGATTGAAGCAAAAGAATGTAATTTTGAGTGGTCATATTTTCGAAGGCCTCGACCATCAAGATAAATCATTTGCTTAAAGTCAGGGAGTTTAGACTGAATCTCTAAAATTTTGTCTACTTGCTCTTGATCGCCAGCAATGACAAACTTAGCACCGCAATGTGCAAGTACATATTCCATCTCATCGGCTACCGAGTCCTGATATTGGGGTACGGGAGTTGCACCGGTCATCTGTATTGAGATCATTGCGATATATAGATCAGGCCGATTACGTCCAAGTATAGCAACAAAATCACCAGGCTTAATTCCCAACTCAATTAAACCAAGAGCAAAATATTCAGCTTCTTCCAAAGCTTTCGTCCAAGACCAGGTTTGCCAGATACCAAATTCTTTTTCTCGAAAGGCAGCTGAGCTTCCAAAACTGCTCGCATTTTTTCGCAATAAAGCGGGTAGTGATACCATATCATTGGTACCTAGTTTCGGCTGTGCCAATGCTGTTTCCTCCCAGTAACAACTAAAAAAAATAAGCGTTAAAAAAAAAATTCAACCCATAATTTTCGTAAGAGCGTAGCCTGTGTGTTTAACTTAAAATTATAGAATATCCAAGTTTAAAAAAACAAATAGAAACAAAAGGCTATATTTATAAATCAAAACTAGAAAAGGGAATGTATTTAACTTTATCTCCATATTTAACCCTGATTTCCTCATCAGGTAATTCAACAAATCCAGTCGCCCAAGCTAATCCACTCGTTAAGCCAGACCCTTCAGATTTAAAAATTTCTACACTATTGTTTACAACTTTCGCTCGAAGGAACTCTCGACGACCAGCTTTCTTAGTTTTTTCGAACGCTGCTGGCATATAGTAAGCTTGAGGCACCACCCAATTTCCTCCAGAAAATTTTGATAAGGCCGGATGTACAAAAACCAGAGCACAGGTAGCTGCAGCTACAGGATTTCCTGGAAGACCAAATATTGGAGTATGGTTCCAAAAGCCCATTGCCATAGGTCTTCCGGGCTTTATAGCCACTCTCCACTCAGTGACCTGTCCTTCATTTTTTAATATTGAAGATATGTGATCTTGCTCACCGGCAGAAGCTCCTCCCGAGGTAATTAAGACGTCAAAAGCCTTTGATGCATTATTCAAATGATCCCGAAGCAGATTGAGATTGTCTGGAATTTTTCCAAGTTCGGATACTTCGTAGCCCCACGCCCTTAACAAATTAGCAATCATCGGCGAATTTACGTCAAAAACTGAGCCAAACTCAAGCGGTTGCCCAAAACTAATCAATTCATCACCGGTAGAAAAAATTCCAACTTTGAGCTTTCTGTAAACTTGAACACTTCCAATTCCTGTAGAGATAAAAGAGGCAACCATAAATGGTGTTATCAAGTCCCGTTTGCGAGCAATTAATTGTCCCTGCTGTATATCCTCCCCAACCTTTCTGGTGTTTGCACCGAGTTTCAATTTATTTTCAAAGTAAATATTGTTGCCAGTAATCTTTACATCTTCTTGCAATACAACCGTATCAGCACCCGCTGGTAAAACGGCACCGGTAAAAATACGTACGGCTTGGCCTTTCTCGACAGTTTGAGAAAATGGATGGCCAGCAGCTGACCTGCCTTTTTTTAATTCTAAATTTTTTTCATATCCTGCTACAAACTTAAAAGCAAAACCGTCAACTGCTGAGTTCGAAAAAGGTGGAGAGGCCGAAACTGCTTCTAAATCACTGGCTAAGATTCTTCCAACGGCTAAATTTATCGGTAGGGCTTCAGTTTCAACAGTAGGAATGATGCTATTTTTCAAATGCAACAAAGCATTATCCAACGGCGTCCAGTCTACTCCCGGTGGGAGAGCAAAACAATCATTATTAATTTGCTTCTTTGTACTCATGTTTCAAGCTTGTCAAAGCTTAAGCCAACAATCCAGCCCTCTTCCATAATTTGTTTTCGAAATTTGCAAGGAAGAATAGGAAGCAGTCTACCTTCTTTATTTAAATTTAGCAGATTTTCTACTGTTCTGTAAGTTTGATATGCATCCGTGATATCATGGCAAAATACTTTGGAATTAGATTTGATTTCACTATCCAATGGAAACTTATAAAGGCTAGGGTAAACCTCTCCTAATACAATTTGAGCAGAATTGAAATCCTGATCGAAAGGCCAAACGCACAAATTCTTATAAAATTTTTCTCTTAATTTTTGGAGGTGAGGTATACCCATTAGGCTCTGTGAACCTACTGCACCAGTTGTAAACAATTTCCATACACTATGAGCTGATCGTGCATATTTTTCGCAAAGCCTAAACTCACTTACACTATCTCCTGATCTATCGGTGCCCTTATGCGGCAAACCATCAAGACATAAATTTTGTGGACAACCCCAAAATGGGCCAATTCCTGGAAGCTTTAGATTTAATCTTTGGGCAACTTCAAATCTATTATTTGAATTGTTGTCATTATCAACAACCTTCCGCTTTAAAAGTTTCCAAATAGAAAAGACATTTGAGGAAGAAGTAACACTTTCGGAAAAACCCAGTGGATAGCCGAACGCAAAATCAAAGCCAACAAAAATACGCTCTTTTAGAACTAAAGATTTTTCAATCAGTTTTTCGATGAATATTAAGGCTTCTCGCCGAGTTCGAAAGTATTCTGTGTTTTGCATTTCAAAATTTATTGAATGGCAGATATAAATTGCATCTTTAGTCGGTTTTTTTGGAGAAGGTTTAGAACGGGCTGACCAATCTACCACGACCAGACGATCAAAGTTCAAGATAATCCCCTATAAAGTTAGCAATACCAATTGTATCATTTAAATCTAAACAAGTTTTATCGATAGGTATTTCTGCATCGGTGGCCAAAGCCAAAATAGTCGGGTCACTATTTGCAATTAAATCTCTATCGAGGTCTTTCCTGACCACTTCAATTTTTGGATGCTTATCCTGTTTAAAGCCCTCTACAAGTACCAAATCAACTTTTGATAGTTTTTTTATCAAATCTGTGAGTGTAGGTTGCAACTCATTATAATTCTCGTGCATTAGCACCCAACGTTTTTCTGACGCAACGAGAACCTCCTGGGCCCCAGCTTGCCTATGGCGGAAACTATCTTTTCCGGGCTGGTCAACATCAAAACCATGATGGGCATTTTTGATTGTAGAAACAGACAGGCTTCGGTTTTTGAACTCTACAACAAGTCTCTCCATCAGATGTGTTTTGCCAGAATTTTTCCACCCTGTAATCCCAAATAATTTCAAAATATACCGATCCTTCTTTGAGCTTCTTCTAAGTCACTATGCGTATTGATATTAAAGAAAGGATCATATTTGACTGAAGGAAACAAAACCGTTTTTGCGGAATGTTTATCAGCCCACAGAACTATTTTTCGCAAACCGTCATGAATATTCTTTTCCAAGTCATCTGCTAACGAAACTGACCATAACCCAAAAGTAGGGTGTCTTACCAACTTGTTATTCTGTTTCGTCGCAGCAATAGAGATTAACGCGTTCTCCTTTAAACTCACATTTGACAATTTATTCGCCAGATCTGCTGGAAAGAAAGGGGTATCAGAAGCAACTGTGAGGATTGAAGTGAAACCATTTTTTTCGGCAAACCGCATTCCTGATAAAATTCCAGCCAATGGCCCAAAATATCCCTTTATTGTATCTGGAATGACTTGGATCTTTAAATCTGAAAATCGGCTAAGATCTCCATTCGCATTCAAGACAATTTTTTCCAACTGATCACTCAAACAATTCGTTATAATTTCCAAGATAGAAGTATCGCCGATATTCAATCTTCCTTTGTCAATGCCGCCCATTCTCTGTGCCTGTCCACCTGCTAATATGACACCAAGAGTATTCAAGCCAATTTTGATCCTGCGTTATAGGTTTCATCAATATTTTCAGAACTAGCTGTCTCAATATCCCAGACTAAACGTTCCTTTCCAGATAAGCATAAAAACCGTTTGCCCCGTAATCTACCGATCAAAGTCATACCCAAGTCGTTAGCCAACTCGACACCCCAGGCTGTAAAACCTGAACGTGACACTAATATTGGTATCTCCATTAAAGCAGTTTTTATCACCATTTCAGAAGTCAATCGGCCAGTTGTATATAGAATTTTATCTCCACCAAAATTGTCATTTTCAAACATCCAACCCGCAACTTTATCGACGGCATTATGGCGACCCACATCCTCCATATAGACTAATGGAATATTATCTTTACAAAGAACGGTGCCGTGAATTGCTCCAGCTTCAAGATATAAAGACGGAATTAAATTTATTTTTCTAGATAGGTCGTAAAGGTGTGATATTTTCATTTTTGAAGATGGTAGTTCGATATCTTGCAAACCATCCATTATATCACCGTATATAGTTCCGACGGCGCATCCACTTGTTCTTATTTTACGAGATAGTTTTTCCTCGTAATTTGTTTCACGTTTCGTCCTTACGACAACTACATCCAAATCTTCATCGACTTCGATAGAAGTGATCTGATCGGTTTGTTTTATCATACCCTGATTTTTCAAATATCCCAATGCTAACAGAGATGGGTAATCACCAATTGTCATTGCAGTTACAATTTCCTGAGAATTTAAGTAAATCGTTAGAGGCCTTTCAGTAACAACAGGTATTTCTGAAATTTCACCGAAATGATCTATACCAGTCACCGAAGCAGTTAACTGCTTATTTTTTGGGTCTGGGCCAACGAGTTTACTTTTTTCCCAAGAATTTTTAGACAAAAAACACTCTTTTTCTTAAATAACTTTACAAAAAACCGTAAACTCGTTTTTATAAGTGTCAACGCTTTGAAGTTTTAAAACTCGCTGTTTTGGCGAAACCAATTATCTAAAGAGCTTTCACGAATTTGGTTTAACTGTTAATTAGAGCTAACAAAACCAACAAAACGATACATATTATTATTATATTTGTGCTGTATTTTACGAAACCAGCAAAGGTTTTTTCTTGATCTTTTGTGTCCATTGAACCGTGTTTATGCTCAGACATTAGTTTTTCCTTAAAATTGCTAAATACCCCTGTAAAATCTTTATAAAAGTTTTGATCAGGTTTAAACTATTAAATTATATTATTTCATTTTTTTAGTCGATACACATAAGCCCCATCGCTATTCATGTCACGAGTGACCATTTTTTTTCTATATAAGTTATTAAGGTGTGCAACCGCTTCCACTAATGCAAGCCCGTATTCATTTTCATTTATTTTTCGGTTGTAAAGGGCTGGAAAGCATCCAACTGCCGTTTGAGGTTCTTTCAGAAAATCGACTAGCCTAGAGAGCGCACTGTGGTGGTTTTCTATTAATTGCCTCAATCTGTGCGGGAGTCCAATAAAAGGCAGCTTATGGCCTGGCAAAACAAGTTGGTCATTATTTGCAAATGGCACAAAGTTTTTACAACTTATAAGCCAATCTTCTACTGGATCAGCTTCTGGTTCAGTTGCATATACTCCTAAGTTGGGACTAATTGATGAAATTATTTGATCACCGGCTATAATAAGTGGTTCATCTTCACACCATAACGTCGCATGCTCAGGAGCGTGCCCATTTCCAACTCTCACAATCCAAGAACGATCACCTAAAGTAATTTTCTCGCTGTCTGTAATACGTCTAAAACCAAGTGGCATTTCAAATACCGAGTCTCCAAAATTGAAGGGCTTTCCGGCAGCACGTTCTTTTACGATTTTTCCATCCATACCGGATCTGCGCCAGAAATTTACTATCTCCTCTGTTGGTAATTTTTGATAATCTAATCTTAGCATACGCGCCATAAGCCATGCTGTTCTTGTCATCCAAAGGACGGCCTTAAATTCTTTTTGGAACCAACCCGCCAAACCGACATGATCTGGATGATGGTGGGTTACAATAATTCTATTTATAGGTTTATTTCCAAAATATTTATCAATGATTGAGCGCCATATAGACAAAGTTTTTTTAGACCAAAGGCCAGTATCTATTATTGTCCAACTATCACCTTCATCCACTGCATAGATATTGACATGATCTAGAACCATAGGAAGGGGCAACCTAAACCAAAAAATCCCCTTAGATACCTCTATTGGCTCTCCAACTATTGGAGCAGAGTTCCAGGGGTAATCCAAAGTCAAGCTTCCAACATTTCATTGGGCGAAAAGGAATATAAGACTTCACAGCCTTGTTTTGCTTGCTGTAATAATCCTATGTATTCTGGCATTAAATTTAGAATATAAAATCTAGCCAATTTTGTTCGCGGTCCCACATGCTCCTCTTGAATTGCACTCTTCAAGTGAAAATAACCCCCTAAAACCCTTGCAAAAGCATTTAAAAACGGAACAGCGCCAGAAAATCTGTCATTTATATTTTTCTGTGAACACATCCATTTGATAGCTTCACGAAGAGCTTTGCTTGCCAGCATAACTTCGCCCGCCATTGAAGAAAAATCTTCGGGACAAGATTTGACCGTCTTCTCAATATCATCGACTAAAGAATAAGCAGCCTCGCCCCCATCCAGTAATTTTCGTCCTACCAAATCCATGGCTTGGATACCATTTGTACCTTCGTAGATAGTGGTTACCCTAACATCCCGATAATATTGCGCTGCTCCACTTTCTTCAATGAAACCCATCCCTCCATGAACTTGCACGCCTAGCTCTGCTACCCGACAACCTGTTTCAGTTCCAAAAGATTTAGCTATTGGCGTCAGGAAGGCTGCTCGAGATTTCCATCGACCATCTCTTGAAGCGTTACTTAAATCTATTGAAACGGCAGTTTCTAAAGCTAAAGATCTAGCGGCAAAAATATCAGCTTTCATTGTAAGAAGCATTCGCCGAACGTCCGCGTGATCTAAAATTGTTCCAATTCCTTTTGGTACATTGGTCGTTCCTTGCTTTCTTATTTTTGCATAAGTGAGCGCATGTTGATAAGCCCCCTCTGCCGCTCCAATTCCTTGACCTCCAACACCCAACCGAGCGTTGTTCATCATGGTGAACATAGCGCGCATCCCGTCATGACGTTCGCCTATTAACCAACCTGTTGCTCCATCATATTGCATGACTGCAGTCGGTGATCCATGTAGTCCCAGTTTATGCTCAAGACTTATCACTTTTAATTTGTTAGCTACGCCTGCTTTACCATCTTGATCTGGAATAAACTTTGGCACAATAAATAGTGATATACCTTTCGTTCCAGGCTTTCCATCTGGTAACCTCGCTAAAACTAAATGACACACATTTTCTGAGAAGTCGTTATCACCCCATGATATATAAATCTTTTGTCCAGTGATTGCATAGGAACCGTCACCATTATCGGTAGCTTTGGAAGAGAGTGCTCCCACGTCAGAACCAGCATGAGGCTCTGTCAAATTCATTGTCCCACACCAGGCACCAGAAATAAGCTTTGGTAAATAAATATCTTTTATCATGTCTGAAGCATGGTTTTCTAAAGCCTCTATTTGACCTTGAGTCATTAAAGGATTGAGTTGTAGCGAAAGACATGCTGAAGCCATCATCTCATTGACTGCGGTTGTAATTGTCAAAGGTAAACCCATTCCGCCATATTCTGGGTCGGCAGATGTTGACACCCAGCCCCCCTCAGCAATCGCTTTATAACCATCGCCAAAACCGGGAGAAGTTCTAACAACACCATTCTGCAAAGTCGCTGGATTTAAGTCACCCATTCGCTGCAAAGGCGATAATTTTTCTTCACACATACGTCCAGCCTCAACCAAGACTGCCGAAACAGTTTCATAGGAAGCCTCTGAAAATTTATCGGTACTCGACACCAAATCATAATTTACTACATGTTTTAAAATATATTCAAAATCTTCGGTGCAAGCGCGATATACCATCAAAATTCTCCAAAATTTGTTAGTTTCTTTACTTGGCAAATGTTATGTAAAGATTTAATGGACAGTGTCTTTTGCATACTTCAGACAGCTAAAAAGCTTCAAACAGAACGCAACGTCATAGAGTAACAAATTGAAAACAAAAATTTTCAACACTTCAAGAACCGATTTATTGAAAGCAAGCGAACTTATCAAATCCGGCGATACTTTAGCCTTTCCGACTGAAACAGTTTATGGTTTGGGAGCGGATGCTACAAACAAACTCGCTGTTGCTAAAATTTTCCAAGCGAAAGGGCGACCAAGTTTTAATCCTCTTATAATTCATTGTTCCTCAATTAAGCAGATAAAAACTTTTGCAAAGTGGGGTTCTGAAGCCCAAATGGTAGCAGACAAATTTTGGCCAGGACCATTAACGATGGTGTTGCCGCTTTTGCCCAACAGTCAAATAGCATCTTTGGCATTAGCCGGGCTGCAAACTGTAGCTGTTCGAATGCCAGAACACTCTATTGCTAAATCAATTCTTCAACTCTCAAACACACCAATCGCGGCTCCCTCAGCCAATCCGTCGGGCGCAGTCAGCGCAACGAGAGCCGAGCATGTAGTATCGAGACTAGATGGAAAAATTGGCGGAATTATTTTGGGTAATCCGTCAAAGATAGGACTTGAGAGTACCATAATTTGTTTCTTGCCCGAACCAAGTATCTTAAGATTTGGTGCAATAAGTGACACTGATATATCTCAAAAACTTGGCTTGAATTTGAAAAAAACAGTAGAGAACTCAAAAATATCAGCACCAGGTCAACTTTCATCTCATTATGCCCCCAAAGGCTCTATCCGTTTAAATAGTAAAGTATTTGAAAAAAATGAGGTAAGCCTTGGGTTTGGTGAAGTTCTTTGCGATTTAAATTTATCCCAAAAAGCAAATTTAACTGAAGCTGCCGCAAATTTGTTTGATTGCCTCCACAGGTTAGATGAAATAGGCGCCGAAAAAATTGCTGTTTCACCAATACCTGAAGAAGGAATTGGAATTGCAATAAATGATCGACTTAAAAGGGCTGCGGCACCAAAAAAAATTTGATTTAGGCACTTCCAAAATTTGAAGAAATTTTTGAAGGTTCAACACCGCTGTTTTTTAGAGAATTTGACCATTTCTTTTCAAAGTTTATGCTGAAAATTTCTGTATCGTCTAGTTTTCCAAACATCCAGCAATTGCTGGCCAATTCACTTTCTAATTGGCCAGGAGCCCAGCCGGCATAACCTAAAGCTAAAAGTGCATTCTTTGGACCCAGTCCTCGGGCTAAGTCAGATATGATCGAAAATGAAGCGGTCATTGATAAGGTAGATGTGCACTCTATTGTTTCTTTTTCAGCCGAATAATCCTGAGAATGCAAAACTACACCTCTATTATTTTCAACCGGCCCACCAAAAAGTATTGGCAAATCCAAAAAAATTTGATCCTTAATTTTCAAATCTTTACAGATTGATGAAAAAGACAAAGCCTTTAAGGGCTTGTTTATTATTATCCCCATTGCGCCATCTTCCGAGTGCGAACAAATAAAAATAACTGTGTCTTTAAAAATACTATTATTCATAGACGGCGTTGCCAACAAAATCTGTCCACCAAGGTGATTTAAGTCAATTTTAAACATGTAAGTTTTCTCAAAACATCGATAGTAATTTATTCTTTTACTAATTGTTGGCAATAAGATAAATTTTTTAAAAAAAGATATGAAGAAATTTTTATTTACTTTAGTTTTATTTACGTTGAGCAGTTCCATGGCAACAGGAAGTGCTCTAAAAAAAATAGAAATATTAGAGGGTTGGGTAAAGCCAGACGGTTCTTTACTTTATGGGTTAAAAATTTCGCTTGCTGAAGGTTGGAAAACATATTGGCATACTCCAGGACCGATGGGTCTAAAACCTGACTTTAATTTTGAAGGTTCTTCCAATGTAAATAGCCTAGACGTTCTTTGGCCCAGTCCAATAGTTTTTGGCTCAACTGGCTTTGAAAGTATAGGATACCAAAATGAAGTCATTCTCCCAATAGTCATTAAAACGAAAAATAACTCGGATCCTATCAATCTTAAAATTAAAGGACAAATTGGTATTTGCTATAATGTTTGCATCCCAGCTGAGTTTGAAACTCAGTCTGTATCAAAAATACTATCTAACGATTTAAATACCGATTTGTTGGCAGCTCTGGCCAATTTACCACTTTCGCCTTCTGATCTCGAAAAAAAAGATGCGCGCTGTAACATAACCTTTAGTCCAACAGGTTTTAGGATAGAGGCAGATATCCCATTTTTAGAAAGGGCAGATGCTATAATAATTTTTTCAATAATTGATTACGGAAATACTATCACCATCGAACAACCCAAGCAGCTTTCCCCAGGGAAAATTATCTCTGCAACTGGCGAGTGGCATGATGAACCAAATTTCGAAATAACCAGTGATTTAATCACAATAACGCATCTTTATAAAAATCAGGTTATTGAACAACGAGGTTGTTAAACATGCAAAAAATTTCTCGATCGCCAAAATAAGAAATAACCTACTGAAGCAAATAAAAATATAAGGAAAAAAGAACCAATAAAAAACAAAGTCAAGGCGGATAGCATGGTTTCAGGAAGGGATTGAATTAAACTTAATTGGCTAAGTATTGGCGCTAAAGATCCACTTATAATCATGAATCCTAGGGTCAATCCACCCCACAACAAAATTACAAAAGTTAAGGTAGCAAATGAGCGTTGAACTAATTTATTTTGTGATCTAAGAGCAAATAAATAAGCTTTCCTAAATCGTTTTATATCTTCTTGCATCGCAACCAGAGCGGGAATGACCAAAAGAACAATCAACAACCCAAAGCCAAGGCCATAAACTAAAGTGATGACTGTAGGTTTCAAAAATTGAGCTTGAGTTGAACGCTCATACAACAGTGGTGCAAGGCCTAAAACGGTCGTGAAGGTTGTGAGTAAAACCGGTCTCAGACGATCGAGTGAACCATCGATAATAGATGGTATTATTCCTCTTTCTTTTGAGTATTCATCTATAGTTGAGATCAAAACTATAGAGTCATTAATTATGATCCCAGTCATTCCAATTAATCCTACAACTGTAAACAAAGACATAGGAACATCCCAGATATAATGACCATAAATTGTTCCTACCAGCCCAAATGGAATTATTGACATAATTATGAAAGGTCTTGTCCAACTAGCAAATATCCAAGTTAAAACAAGATAGATGCCTAAAAGTGTCAAAATCATACCAACTCGCGCATCATTGAGAAATTCTTGCTCTTGTTCGGCTAATCCGGACATGCGCCATTCCACTTGGTTTACAGTAGCAATCTCGGGTAAAATTTTATCTTTAAGGGTCTCAAAGACTTGCTCTGCATCTTCAGGATTATCTTCCGAAACGTCACCCGTAACAGATACAAGCCTAATGCCATTTTCACGCCGAACAGTTGAGAAGCCAACCTTTCGCTCCACGCTTACAATATCAGCTAGCGGTACATAAATTCCACTGTTCGCACGAAGTTGCGTTCTTTCCAAGAAATCTGAGGTTAATTCACCCTCGGGCAATTCAACACGAATAGTAGCACTGCGCGGCCCAAGAGGATATGAAGCCGCTTCAACTCCATTTAAGCGATTACGTAAAACCACTCCCAAGGTATCTATAGTAAAGCCTAAAGCTTTACCTTGAGGAGTTAGTTCTAAAATAATCTCTTCTTTGTCATAGGCTAAGTCATCCTCAACTGCAGACACAACCGAGAACGCCTCTAATTCAGTTTTTAATGCCTCTGCTGCATTTTTCAGAGTGGCCGCATCTGCTCCATAAAACTGAATATCTAATGCATCATCACCTGGTCCAGAACGCCAGCCTCGGAAGGAAATAGCTTCAAGAAGTGGATGCCGAACAATCTTATCCTGTAAATCGCCAACAAAGGAAAAACTGGAATATGGTCGCAAATCTGCATCAATAAGTTCGACGGAAATGCCCCCTAAAAGATCAGCAGATTTATTTTCTGTGCCAGAAAGACCACGACCCGAATTACCGCCCAACTCTGCTAAAACATATTTAACTGGATTAAGACCATGTTCTTTTTCATATTCTTTAGCAAGTTCATCGACTGAGTTTTGTAGTATTTTCATCATTGAAAGCGTATCAGCACGTGTTGCCGAATTGAACATAGCGAAGTTTCCAGTTACCGAAGATTGCTCAGGTGCATTAAAAAACCGCCACGTTACTGAACCATTAATAAATAGCACGATCTGCGATGATAAGACTAGCAGAGTACCCGCTAAAACAACATACCGGGCGCGAATAACTAGTTTTATAAAAGGGCGAAATATGTTTTCTCGAAACCAAACAAATCCAATATTTACTATATAACTCGGGCGATCATACCAATTTATATTTGAACTATTACTTATAGAATGAGCCATGTGGTTGGGTAAAATTAGAAAGCACTCCACCAAAGATGCCAAAAGAACGACACTGACTGTAAATGGAATATCAGCAATTAGATCTCCAAACCGGCCTCCAATTGCAACTAAGCCAAAAAATGCAATCACAGTTGTCATAGTAGCGGCCAAAACAGGCATAAACATTCTTTGTGCAGCCGTTTCAGCTGCAACTACAGGTGGCAAGCCAGACCTAGCCCGATAATCAGCATGCTCGCCAACCACAATTGCATCATCAACGACTATTCCTAGTGTAATGATAAGTGCAAAAAGAGAAATCATATTTATTGTGATACCTGCTACATACATAAGGGCTATAGCTGTCAGCATTGCCGTTGGAATACCCGCTGCTACCCAAAATGCTGTCCTCGTGTTGAGAAATAAAAATAATAATGTGACTACCAGACC
Organism: Paracoccaceae bacterium; assembly: GCA_902632125.1. Classification (GTDB taxonomy): domain Bacteria; phylum Pseudomonadota; class Alphaproteobacteria; order Rhodobacterales; family Rhodobacteraceae; genus Salinivivens. The sequence continues at coordinate 53,903 of CACPBQ010000001.1, forward strand.
AAGTCCTATAAGCCCATTATCTAACAGCATATTAAGTCGGCTGGATATTGTCTCAGCTCTAGTCCGAATTAACTCTAATTTCGTACCCTCGGGTAATGTAGCTTCCAGCTCCCGAGCAATATTTTCAACTTTATGCTGAATATCAATAGCATCGCCTTGCTGATTGCGGTCAATCCTTATGGTAATTGCGGGATCAGTTCCAACAAAGTAGGTTCTTTCCCTATCTATTCCATTGACATTCAACTCGGCCACATCGGCAACGGTAAGTTTTGACCCGTCGGAATTAGACCGTAGTACAATGGATCCGATATCCTTGGCTAGTCGCTTCTCTATTCCTGTTCTAACTCGTGCATTAGCGGCCTCCACGTCACCAGCAGGATCCGCACTTACCTCTTCAGAGATCGCAATTGCTATCTCTTGCATAGTAATGTCATGCATAATTAGATTTGAAGTAGAAACTGCAACAACAGTCTCAGGAGCAGCCAACCCCCTCATGGTAGTGCGCGTTACACCAGCCGTAAAAAGCCTCATAACAAATTCGTCGGCAAATAAACCCAGCTGATCGATAGCCACTGGACCGGAAATGACTACATCGGTAACGCGGTCGCTCCATCTACCTCTTATAATGGTAGGATCTTCACTATCCTGCGGCAGAGAAGTAACACTATCCAAAGCTGTTTCCACATCCACTTTTGCTCGCGACATGTCCCAACTAGGTTCAAATTCAAGAGTTATTTTTGCTCTGCCCTCATTTGAAATACTTTTGGCATTACTAACCCCATCTACAGCCAGTAAAACTGGCTCTAAAACTCGGATAATCGCAGCATCTACGTCTTCTGCGCCAGCACCTTGCCAAACGATACCAATATTAATGTTATCAACTACAACATCTGGAAAAAACTGTGCGCGCATTTTAGGTAAAGCCATAAGCCCAGCGACAACTAAAATGACCAAAAGCAAATTAGCCATAGTTTTATGTCGTGTAAAATAAGATAAAATCCCATTTGCTGTTTGAGGTGACAATCGGGTCATCTAACTATCCCCCCATCCTACTTTCGATACGATTGACCATTTCAGCCGGAACTTTTTCTTTTTTTAGTTTTCCAATAGTCCGTTCTTTTGCAGTTTTTGGTATCCACTTGTTACCTTCAATAAATTTAATTAACTTTTCTCGCCTTTCTTCAGTCAACTCTATCATTTCGGGGGACTTTGGAGGTTTATCTGCTTCGCCTGACCTGACAGCTCTCACTTTTATACCTGCACCTAGAAGCGGAGATCTTTGTGCAACTACTTCTTTACCTGTTAAATCACGTGATCTGATTATCACATCATCACCTTGACGGCGTAATAAAGAAACATCGACGTTTTCAAGCCGTTCCTCTTCATTCAATATTAAAACTTGGTTATCTGAGTTAAGCGCTGAAGCGGGTAATTTTATAGCAAATCCCAATTCTGGTTCATCCACCTTAACCACAACATAGTCGCCTGGTTTGAAACCTACCGCTGTCTCCAACTTTGCGTAAAGCAGGCGCCCAGTCTGACCCTCAGCTACTGAACCACTATCTCTTTCCAACACAGCATTTGTGATTATTTCAGATCCCATTAGGTTCAATGATACGGAAACTGGCGCGTTAAAAAGTTGACCATTTTCATTTAAAAGTCTGCTATATTGCTCCGTTGAAACCCGAAAAGCGACTTCAAGGTAATTTGGGTCAATTAAGCGACCAATGCGTTCATTTGCGCTCACGATACCCCCTTCAACCAATGTAATGTTACTTAAAACACCATCAAACTTCGAAAAGAGTTTTGTATCTTCCAAAACGCGTAATGCGTCGTCCAAAGCAAGTTTGCTTCTGATTAACCGTGTCCCTGCACTTGCACCACGGGCTTTTGCCTGGTCAACTGCACTACGCCTGTTTAGAACAGATTGCTCTGCAGAAGATAATGCAAGTTCAGCAGCTTCAACTGCTGCTTTCGTACCTACTCCCCTAACCTGTAAGTCCCGTTGACGAGATAAGGCTGTTGATCTAAGCGAGGCCTGCTTAAGAGCAGCTTCAAGTTCATCTTTACTCAAAAGCAGAGCTCTTTCAGCATCTTCAACTTCCGCTTCGGCATCCATGATATCAGCTTTTGCCTTTAGATAATTAGACTGTGCGTCTGCATCATCGATCTCAACCAGCTTTTCACCAGAACTTACCTGCCCACCGTCCACGAAATTTTCTGATAACCCAGTGACCTGACCGCCCAAAGCAAGTCTTAAATCTAGTGTTCGCCGGCTTTTAATTTCTCCAAATGCCTCAAGCTGAGGTGTTATTGATTTAGGCTCTGCGGTTACCACGTTTACTGCAAAAGTACGCTCACGTGGCTGTGCAGACCTCTCCTCCTGCGCAAACCTTTCACTTAAAGCGTCTTTAATCAGATAAACTGCGTAGGATAGAATACCTAGAGAGAGGGTTAATAGCGTTAAACCTATCAAGGCCTGTCGAAAAAAACGCATAATGCTAGCTTCCAATTTTTTTCCTGCACAAACTTATTTTCTTAGTTTTTCTTTTTCATAAGCTTAACAGGAGATTTATTTTTTCTCTTATATAAGGAAGTTGTAGTGAAAAAACTAGAAATTCCCAGCAAACTCTCAAATTTTAAACTACTTCCTTCGTAAATGTTCTTCTAGTCTCGGCAATATTTCTACGAAGTTACACGGCTGATGTCTGAAATCTAATTGTTTCACTAAAATTTCATCCCATGCATCTTTACAGGCCCCAGGACTACCAGGAAGAGCAAAAAGATAAGTTCCACCAGCAACGCCGGCAGTACTGCGCGATTGAACAGCAGACGTTCCAATTTTTTTCATACTCACGATCGAAAAAATTGTGCTGAATGCATCGATTTCTTTTTCATAAACATCACGGTGAGCCTCGACCGTTACATCTCGCCCCGTGAGACCTGTTCCCCCTGTTGATATGATCACATCGACAGTTTTGCTTCTGACCCAATTTTCAAGCTTTGACCTTATTGCCTGCCTATCATCCTTAATTAGTTCTCGAGTAACAACTTGATGCCCTGAATTTTCTATTCTTTCAGCAAGAATAGAGCCACTTTTATCGTCTGCCACAGAGCGTGTATCGGACACAGTTAATAATGCAATACGTACCGGTATAAAGCTTTTACTTTCGTCGATAGTCACGCTAGGTTTCCTAGTCTTTCTTTAATTTTTAACAAATCGGACCAAGCATCTTTTTTCGCTGCATTATTCCTAAGTAAATATGCAGGATGGCACATGGGCATCAAAGGGACATTATCGAAATCAAACCAATTTCCTCTCAGCTTTGTTATCCCAGTTTGGTCGATCAAAGCTCTGCAGCTTATATTCCCTAGAGCTACAATTATTTTGGGTTGAACCAATGAAATATGTTTTTTCAAAAATGGTAGCATCATTTTTATTTCTTCAGGGCTCGGATCACGGTTATGAGGGGGTCTCCATGGAATAACATTACAGATATAGGCAGTAGTCGTTAATTTTTCATTCAGATTGTTTTTATCCCTAGTCAGGCCGATTGGTCTGAGCATTTTATCTAAAAGCTGCCCAGCACGACCCACGAAAGGTACCCCTTGAATATCCTCCTCTCGCCCAGGGGCCTCACCGATAAACATTACTTCTGCATCAGGATCGCCAGACGAAAAAACTAAGTTTCTAGATCCTTTTTTTAATTCACAGTACTCGTAGTTGGCTAAAGAAGATTTTAATTGCTCCAAATTTTTAGTCTGTTCTGCTTGAAATACGGCCTCAGCAACTGCCCTATCTAAATTCGACGTTTTTTTTGTTGTTGAGATATCAGAGTTTTCATTTTTGTCTCATCCATTTGAGAGTGGTCAGAAAATCTATCCAAAGGAACACATCCAATATTTTCGTTTACTCCCAAATCTAGCTGCCACTTAAGCAACTCTAGAGCGTCCATAATTTCATTTTTTGATTCCATCATTTAAAGGTAATTAATCTTTTGAAAAAGTAAAACTGCATGTAATTAGAAATTCACAATAAATCCTTGTTTGTGTTTGAAGGTATGATTATGACCTTGCTTAACCATAGAGAGTTCTAAATGAGTTTTGAGGATAGACATCTGCTAGGAATCGAACCTATGCGCCCTGAAGCAATAACAGAAATACTAGATCTCGCCGAAAATTACGTTCAATTAAACCGATCTATGGATAAACGAGCCGAGTCTCTAACTGGTCTCACTCAGATCAATATGTTTTTCGAAAACTCGACACGAACGCAAGCAAGTTTTGAGTTAGCAGGAAAAAGGTTGGGAGCTAACGTTATGAACTTATCAATGGAGGCAAGTTCTCTAAAGAAAGGTGAAACTCTTATTGATACAGCTCTTACTTTGAATGCCATGAAGCCAGACCTCTTAATTGTTAGGCATCCTCAATCTGGTGCAGTAGATTTACTTGCACAAAAAGTAAACTGCTCTGTCTTAAATGCAGGAGATGGACGGCATGAGCATCCTACGCAGGCACTTTTGGATGCGTTAACAATCCGTCGAGCTAAAGGAAGATTACACAGACTAAACATTGCGATTTGTGGAGATATCGCTCATTCAAGAGTTGCTCGATCTAACATTATTCTTCTTGGTAAAATGGAAAACAGAGTGCGATTGATTGGGCCATCTACACTTATGCCTACTGAGATTGAGGAATTAGGAGTCGAAGTATACCAAGACATGCGAATAGGTTTAAAAGATGTGGATGTGGTAATGATGCTAAGATTACAAAAAGAAAGGATGGACGGAGGCTTTATACCTTCTGAGAGAGAGTATTATTACCGCTATGGCCTCAACAAGGAAAAACTGTCGCACGCAAAAAAGGACGCAATTGTTATGCATCCAGGCCCAATGAACAGAGGCGTAGAGATTGATGGTGAATTGGCTGACGATATTAATAGATCAGTTATCCAAGAACAGGTTGAAATGGGCGTCGCAGTAAGAATGGCTGCAATGCATCTGTTAGCAAGAAATGATAAATTGGGCAATTATGGCTAATTGAATGAAAACTCTTTTAACTAATGCAAAAATAATTGATCCAGTTTCTGAAACCATTTCGGATGGTGAAGTTATGTTTGAAGACGGCATAATTATCTCACCACAAACAGCAGATAAAACTATCGACTGTAAGGGGCATTATATCAGCCCAGGGTTAATTGATATTGGCGTTAAGGTCGGCGAACCTGGGGAACGTCACAAAGAAAGTTATAAGTCAGCAGGAGCAGCCGCAGCTGCAGGGGGTGTAACGACCATAATAACGCGACCAGACACATATCCAGCTATAGATACACCAGAAGTTTTGGAGTTTATACGCAGAAGAGCCCAAGAAGTGTGCCCAGTAAACGTATTCCACATGGTAGCATTAACAAAAGAACGGGCAGGGCGTGAAATGACCGAGATAGGTTTTCTCAAAGACGCAGGGGCTGTTGCATTCACAGATTTTACAAATGTTGTAAAAAATTCGAAAATTCTTTTGAGGGCATTAAGCTATGCAAAATCATTAGACGCCCTTGTAATTGGACATCCCCAAGACCCCGACCTTTCAGACGCAACTTCAGCCACATCAGGAAAGTTTGCTTCTTTACGAGGGATACCAAGCGTGACACCACTCGCGGAGCGCATGACCCTAGATAGGGATATGGCCCTGGTAGAATTGACTGGAGTTCGTTACCATTTTGATCAAATAACCACAGCTCATTCGATTTCTGCTTTAAAAAGAGCAAAAAAAAGTGGGCACAAAATCACAGCAGGAACTTCAATACATCACCTTACTCTAAACGAATTCGACATTGCCGATTACAGGAGCTTTTTTAAGCTTAATCCGCCCTTGAGATCTGAAAATGACAGAGTAGCTGTTATTGACGCTGTCAATTCTGGGGTTATAGACGTGATATCATCTTTTCACACACCTCAAGATGAAGAAAGTAAGCGTCTACCTTTTGAAACGGCTGCGGCGGGCGCCGTTGGCCTTGAAACACTTTTACCTGCAAGCTTACAGCTTTTTCATAATCAATCAGTGAGCTTGGGAAAATTAATAAAGACAATGACATTAAACCCTGCAAATTTACTAGGCCTACCTAGTGGCAGAATTACTCCAGGCGCCCCAGCGGATCTAATTGTTTTTGATGCTGATATTCCTTTTATTTTGGACAGAGAAACATTGAAATCAAAATCAAAAAACACCCCTTTCGACGGTCAAAAATTACAAGGTAAAGTAAGACGAACAATCGTTGCTGGAGAAACTATTTTTGAATGTTAACAGTGCTTCCAGAATTTACTAGTAGACCAGAAGTCTTGCTGGCATTATTTACGCTTGGATATTTAGCAGGCTCGATTCCTTTTGGTATTCTTATTTCTCAAATTCTTGGGCTTGGAGATTTGAGAAAAGTGGGATCTGGAAACATTGGAGCCACTAATGTTCTACGTACCGGAAATAAAATTGCAGCGTTTTTAACCCTTTTATTAGATTTTTCCAAAGGTATTTGCGCAGTCCTAATTGCTAGACAAATATCTGCTGAAGACGCAGTTCAAGTTTCGGCTTTTGGCGCGATGGTGGGACACTGTTTTCCAATATGGTTAAAATTTAGAGGTGGTAAAGGTGTGGCAACTTTTTTAGGCGTTATGATCGCTTTATCTTTTTTAGTTGGAATTACCTGCTGTTTTGTTTGGTTGTTGGTCGCTCTTGCGAGGAAAATGTCTTCGCTTGCATCTTTAGTAAGCGCTATAAGTGCGCCAATCGCAACTGTATTTCTCGACCAGCCAAATAGTATTATCCTTATAACATCCTTAGTATTTATTGTTTTTTTTAGGCATAGACAAAACATCGACCGAATAATTAAAGGAGTTGAACCTAAGATTGGAAAAGCCGGATAAACTACGGTGTGATTGTTTTATCAAAAATCTGTGCACAAATCTTAGAATGCGTGATTGGCAGCATGTGCCCTGCGTTTTGAACACACTGAAGAGCCGTGTTAGGAATTCGAATCGATAAGGCTTCAACAATATAAGGCATAACAAAATGAGACTTATCACCATAAATAATTGAAGATTTACCAGTTAGTGATGAAAAAGTGTGCTCTTTAAGCATTTGATGTGGATCCTGATAAATAGCTTTAGATACTTCAAAAGTTAAAGGGATTCTTTGAGCAAATTGTCTTTTTTTTGTTTCACTTAACAGATTCCAATCCTCGTTATTGCCCCACTTTTGAAGAAACAATTCTGCTGCTAGCTGCCAATTTTTTTCACTGCCTGCCCTAAAATAATCAGCATGATCCGACATAAATCGTACTTCCAATGCCCGGTTACCAAAAAATGCTGCGGCAAAAAATACTGGCTCAATAAGCGTAAGGGATTTTACAAAATTAGGATATCGTTGCGCCACACGCAAAGCAATCGTTGCTCCAAAAGAGTGTCCCACAAGATGAATTGGCTTATTTATGAAAGTTGAACTTATTTCGAGACAACAGTCTTGATAGTCAGTCGAATAGTCCCAATCTTGGCTCATCCCATGACCTGGCAGATCAAATGCAGTCATCGAAAGTCTATCTTTTAATCCATCTGCAAAAGATAGCCAAGCTCTGCTGTTAGCTAAAGAACAATGCAACAACAAAGCCTGATCGTCTCCTATACCAAAATTTAAGGAGTTTATTTTCAGTCCTGCGCGCCTTTCTATTGGCATTTCACTACCATCACTTATGTAAGAGATTTCTTTACTACTTTTAAATTTGGGTGCAAATGCAGTAACATAAAAGTCCCACAAATAATAAAAATAATTATTTTGGTGTTCAATCAATTTAATTTACTCAACTGGATCTTTGCCTATTGGCATCGCCATGTTATCCGGAGTCACAAGACCGATTCTTTTAACATAAGCGAGGATTTCTATTAGATGCCCGCCTTAAATGAACCAAAATTAATATCCGGAAACGCGAATAAAAATTTAGCGAAAGCAATTACTCGACGTATGACTGTTCACCGAGGTCTTACTGTCGATTTAGTTGATGCTCGAATAGAGCGTTTTAATGATCAGGAGATTTTTATCGAAGTTTTTGAAAATGTTCGTGGTGAGGATATGTTTATCATTCAATCAACATCCAACCCAGCCAACGATAATCTTATGGAGCTTCTTATTATGGCTGATGCTCTGCGTCGCTCGTCGGCAAGCCGTATAACGGCCGTGATTCCTTATTTTGGCTATGCTAGGCAAGATCGGAGATCTAAGGCCAGAACTCCTATTAGTGCTAAACTTGTGGCTAATTTATTGGTAGAGGCAGGAGTGGAAAGAGTTCTGACACTTGATCTTCATGCCACACAAATACAGGGTTTTTTTGATATACCTGTCGACAATTTATATGCAGCGCCGGTATTTGCTCTAGATATCATTCATCAATTTTCTGATAGGATGAGCGATTTAATGGTCGTTTCGCCAGACGTTGGCGGGGTTGCTAGAGCTAGAGAATTAGCCAAGCGGATAAATGCACCGCTCTCCATCGTCGATAAGAGAAGAGAAAGGGCAGGAGAAGTTGCTGAAATGACAATCATCGGAGATGTCAAAGGCAAAAAGTGCATTATTGTTGACGATATTTGCGATACCGCCGGCACACTTTGTAAGGCCGCCGAAGTGCTTATCGAGAATGGTGCTGCCGAAGTTCATTCTTACATCACTCACGGGGTTTTGTCTGGGCCGGCTGTTGAGCGAATTAGCAACTCGGTTATGAAATCACTAGTTATAACAGACTCAATTCAAGCGACGGATCCAGTAGCAAAAGCTGCAAATATTAGAATTGTTCCCACAGCTCCAATATTTGCCCAGGCTATCTTAAATATTTGGAATGGAACCTCGGTGTCATCGTTATTTGAGACTGAAACGTTAGAACCAATTTATGATGGTCAACTACAGAGATTGTTATAAAGAACTGCTCTTTTGTAAATTCTTGTCACCAAGATCTGATATCTTTTGCTCTAGGCGAGTTATTCTTCGTTTCATGATGTCGTAATAGTAGGCAGTTACCAGCGCAAAAAGTAACCAAATCCAGAAAGGTGTAGAAACCGAAAAACTCAGTATTTCCATTTGTAATCCCCCTTAAAATCGAGACGCAGAGACCTTTTTTGAAGGTCCCTGCTGTTTTTGTTAAATTAAACCTCTGTTTATCCTTTTGAAAATTCTGGATAAGCTTCCATACCAAGTTCAGACGTATCCAATCCAGCGACTTCCTCTTCTTCGCCAACACGTATGCCCATAGCAGATTTTAGAATGGTCCAAACGATACTCGAAGTAACTACAACAAATACCCCTACAATAATGATAGACGTAAATTGGATAAGGTATGAAGCATCACCGTTTGTTGCGGGTACGACCATTGTTCCCCAAATACCTGCAAAAAGGTGGACTGGGATTGCACCTACCACGTCGTCGATTTTAAACTTATCTAACATTGGAACAGTAAAAACCACGATTAACCCACCTACAGCGCCGATCAGCGTTGCAGCACCTAAAGACGGTGTTAACGGTTCTGCAGTAATGGAAACTAATCCTGCTAAACAGCCATTTAGTATCATAGTTAAATCAGGTTTTTTATAAAGAAACTGTGTTAACAACAGGGCAGCAATTGCACCACCCGCAGCAGCAGCATTGGTATTCGAAAAAATCCTGGAAATATCAGCTACGTCACCAACAGAACCCATCGCAAGTTGTGAACCTCCGTTAAAACCAAACCAACCCATCCATAATATAAATGTTCCTAGGGTAGCTATTGCTAAATTTGAACCTGGTATTGGAGTAACCTTGCCATCCTTGGCATATTTGCCAATACGAGGACCTAAAATTATTGCCCCCATGAGAGCGGCCCATCCACCAACGGAGTGCACAACTGTTGAGCCTGCAAAGTCAAGAAAGCCCATCTCGTCTAAAAATCCCCCGCCCCATTTCCAACTAGCTTGGATCGGGTAAATAAGTCCAGTTAGAACAATTGTAAAAATTAAAAATGGCCACAATTTGATACGTTCTGCCAGAGCACCAGAAACAATAGATGCTGTAGCAGCACAAAACATCAATTGGAAAAAGAAGTCAGATCCAGTTGAAGCGTAACCATAATCATCCGCACCATCTGATGTAACACCGACCGCTTCCAAGATAGCCACGCCCCAGACGCCAGATAATACACCGTTAAACAATCCTTCATCGCTCAACCACGTACCAAGCGGATACATCAAGTTATATCCTATAAGGTAATAAAAAATTGCGGCAAAAGAAAACAAACTCATATTTTTAGTTAATTGCATTGTTACGTTTTTTGAACGAACCAAACCTGCTTCCAGCATAGTAAAACCTGCTGCCATCCAAAAAACAAGGAACCCACCCATTAAAAACAGCAAACTGTTTAAAATGAAAAATGAGTCTGTTGGAACTGATACTGGTGCATTCTGTGCAAGTGATTGCGAAGCGGTCACTGCGAGAAGACTACCCACACTAAATATTTTTAAAAATGCTTTTTTCATCGAAGACTTACCTTTTTTTATATTGCGTCGGCGCCGGTTTCACCGGTGCGCACACGAATGGTTTGCTGAACATCAAGGACAAAAATTTTCCCATCACCGATCTTTCCGGTATGTGCAGACGTTTTTATCGTCTCAACGACTTGATCGGTCATCGATTCCTCAACAATGATTTCTAATTTAATTTTTGGAACAAAATTTACGGCGTACTCAGCACCCCGATAAATTTCTGTATGACCTGACTGAGAACCAAAACCCTTAATTTCAGTAACCATCATACCCTTAACACCCAACGCCGTTAACGACTCTCGAACGTCTTCCAGCTTGAATGGCTTAATAGTAGCTATGATTAAATTCATTTATTTTGCCTTTCGCAATTTCGCTTGTGCCGATTAAAAAAAATTCAATTATTCTCAAATGCGAAGGTTCTGAAATAAAAATAATCCAACAAAATAGTTTTTTGTGCGTATTTTTTGCGCATTTTTTTTAGTTTGATTAAAATTTAATCTATTTTTTAAATTAAAAAATTCTATTCCCACTCAACATAAAAAAAAAATAACTGTAAAAAGAAAAAAAGAGAGCAAAATGGCAGGCAGTAAAAAAGAAAAACAGAAACGTAAGTCTTTGACGGCGGAAAACCGTTTTAAAAAACTATCGACAGACTCATCTCGTAAAAAGCTTTTAAAAAACAAGAAAGCAAAACACTCCCCAAATTCAAAGCCAAACTTTTTACTTCGGGTTTTTAGAAAAATCAGAATGTTGATTTTTAAAGTAATGTGGGGGCTTTTTTGGCGATCGAGCTTAATAGTAATCTTAGGTGTGTCGATAACAATCAGCTATTATTATTTTGGCCTAAAAGAATATGAGATCCTTTTGGATGAGCGCTCTCGGGGGTCTGTAACACTAGAAAACAATATAGGTGAAATTTTTGCTTGGAGAGGTGATAATTTTTCAAAAAATCTTACCGCTACTAATATTTCACCTCATTTGAGAAATGCAATATTGGCAACAGAAGACCGTAGATTTTATTCACACTTCGGTATAAGCCCCAGAGGTATCGCGAGCGCAATGTACATTAATTTAAAAGAAGGACGCGGCGCCCTATCCGGCCATGGCGGATCGACTGTCACACAGCAAACTGCAAAATTAATTTGCTTAGGCAAACCATTTAGACAGGCCGACTGGAAAAGCGAATACGATTACGAAGCCAGTTGCAGAACGGCTTCTGTTTGGCGTAAAACAAAAGAAGCTCTTTATGCTCTAGCATTAGAATTTAAATTCTCTAAAGATGAAATTTTAACGATTTATATAAATCGTGTATTTTTAGGAGCTGGAACACGCGGTTTTGAAGCTGCTGCTCAAAGGTATTTCTCAAAGTCTGCTAAACTGGTAAATCCTTCAGAAGCCGCAATGTTGGCTGGGCTTTTAAAAGCACCTACACTCTATGCTCCCACAAATAATTTAAAACGCTCACAAGAGAGGGCTAATGTAATAATTGGCCTCATGGAAAGTCAAAAATTTCTTAGTAAAAAAGAGGCAACATATGCTCGCAACCATCCGGCAACTTTGTCAAAACTTGCTAGGGCAAAGGCAGGAGGATATTTTGCTGACTGGGTTATGGCTAGTCTCCCTCACTATCTCACCTATAAAACAACTGAAGATGTAGTCATTAAAACAACCTTTGACCCATCTGTACAAAAAGCTGCCGAAGAAGCCATTAAAAGTGTATTTCGAAATCAAGTTGACCAACATTCTAGTGCACAAGCTGCTATCATTATTATGTCTCCAAATGGAGCGGTAAGGGCCATGGTGGGAGGTCGGGATTTGCAAGGAACTGGTCTATTTAACCGAGCAACACAGGCATCACGGCAGACTGGATCTTTATTTAAACCTTTTGTATATGCGGCTGCGTTGGAACAGGGTTATTCCCCTACTGACTTGGTAAATGACGAACAAATTACAATAGATTTACCAGGGTCTAGTCCTTGGAGGCCTAAAAATTATTCAAATAAATTTAAAGGACAGGTGACTCTATATAACGCATTTTCTGAGTCATTAAATATTCCCGCGATTAAAATTTCTGAGGCCGTAGGACGTAAAAATGTATCAGATTTAGCCAAAAAATTTGAGCTATTTTCTGATCCAAATAATGGACCGGCAATAGCGCTTGGAAGTTCTGAGGCGACACTTATTGATTTAGTTGGTGCATATGCATCTATTTTAAACAGCGGCTACAAAGTAGAACCGTTTGGTTGGGAAAAGTTAGAACTTAAAAAAAATAAAAATGAGCCCCTAATGACTAAATCAGAAATAACTGACATGCAAATAATTAGCCCTGAAACTGCTAAAGGATTAATATTCATGATGTCAGAAGTAATAAAAAATGGAACTGGGAAACGAGCACAATTTTCTGATTGGGAGTTGGCCGGAAAAACCGGAACATCGCAGGAAGCACGGGATGCATGGTTCATAGGGTTCTCAAAAAATTATATTGCCGGTGTATGGATGGGCTATGATGATAATACGCCGCTGCGAGGGGTAACAGGAGGAGGCTTGCCAGCTGATATCTGGCGTATCGCTATGGAAAGTATTCATTCAAATTTAAATCCAACACCTTTATTTACAGATAAACTTTACTTAACTTCTGGTTCTATGGCTCGAAGGACAGTTGGAGAATCCTTGTCTTTTGGGAGAACTTTAGGACAATTTTTCAATCGACTATTACGTTTGAATTAAATCGATTTTTCCAAGTCTTTCATTACTTTTTCGACGTCACCGCGGCGTTTATCTAACATGGCACCTATTTCAGTCCTTTCAGATAAAAGCATGTTGATACCTTCTATAAACATATTAAAAAAAAGTAATTTTCCAGATTTGTTTGATACTAAAAAAGAAACTGTAAATGGCTCCCACCCCTTAAGATGTGCCAAAGTTTCTACCTCAAAAAAACTTTTAATTGGACGTGATCTTTGAACAACAATTTTACCCCCAATAAACTCTCTAAATCGGCGCCCATATTTATGAGAGACATAAACAGAATAAATTTTTGTAAATCTTTCCATTTGAGATTTTGAAAGAGCTCTCGCATCATTTCCGAGAGCATAACGAGCAATCGTTGGAACATCAGCATAAGACCTAAAAATCTCTTCAAATTGCCCAACCATAACAGCCTCTGAATTACCAGATGAAATAACTGCATTAATGTCAGCTACCAATTTCCCGACCAAAATTTCTGCATCTTTTGCACTTGCCGCTAATCCAAAAGAAGCTGCCCCTGTGAAAGCCACTGCTGCTGAAGAAAATACAAATTGCCTTCGTTTAATTAAATACTTACTCATTGAACTCCTCGTAAGGGTCAGAGTACACTTCGGAAATTTCTGGATTAAGGCGAAAGCGACGGCCCTGAAGGTATGCTAATTTAGTCTGCGCGTAACTGTCCGCGCTCTCATATAAAACACTGTCAATCGTAGAACCCAGTGCTACTCTATTTCCTAATATATTTCCAATATTAGCTGTTGATCGTAAACGAGATTGCCAGGGGTCAAAAACAAAACCCACCGGGTCTAACAGCAAATCAGCGACTTTTCCTATGGCATCTCGCTCTGTTGATGGACCCAGAAAAATGATCTCGACATAGTCTCCTTCTGCTACTCCCCATCGGTGCAGGGTTTCACCAAAATCTGTTCCCCGGGCTTTCAACCCTAATTTCTCAGATGGATCAAAGATGCCAGCAATACCCACCGTAGAATTAATTACAAATTGACCAGTGGTTTTGCTTGCGTTTCCAAGATCACCTTGAAGAGTGTAATTTATTAAATCGTTCGGCAAACCCCAGTTTTCTGAAAAGTTTGAGATAACTGACCTAGGTTTTTGACCCAAGGCATTAGCATATGCCTTAGATGCTGGCCTCAAAACTTTTTTATCAATTACCTTATTTAGCTCATGACTTTTTCTATTGACGTTCTCATAAGGATCTTCATAGCTACCCAATTTGAAGCCAGTGGAGCAGGCCGATAAAACAAAGAGTGGTACAACGAAAAAAAATGTCAGTTTGTACAAATTTCTCATACTTGATCATATACACCCTTAAGCGCTATAGTCCAGCGCCTAAGAATGATTTGAAGTGACGATTTCCATTTAAATCTATATCAAAATTTTCTCGAGTAATTATCCTAAAATTTACTGTCTTTTGAAATAAAATTTGAAAACCGTTATTTTTTTCTGCTACTGTTTGAGTTATGATCAATTTCATATTTAACGCACAAGGATAGGATTGAAATGATGGGCATCTATGAAAAAAAATTAGCTGATGTTGGAATAACATTACCAGACGCCCCCGCTCCTGCTGCTAATTATGTGCCATTTGTCCTAATCAGAAATGTACTTTATGTTTCTGGACAAATCTCCCAGAATGACGGCGGGCTTATTCTAGGAAAACTCGGTGAAAATATGACAACAGATCAAGGCGCTGAAGCTGCAAAATTTTGTGCCATAAATCTTTTAGCCCAGGTTAAATCTGCTTGCGATGGAGATCTTGATAAGTTGAAAAGAGTAATTAAACTAACAGGCTTTGTAAATTCCACTCCTGACTTTACGCAACAACCCCAAGTTATTAACGGAGCTTCAGATCTTCTCGGAAATGTGCTTGGCGACGTAGGCAAACATGCGCGAGTTGCAGTTTCTGCAAATTCATTACCGCTTGGTGTGGCGGTCGAAATAGACGGTATCTTTGAAATAGCATAATAAATAAAAATGCTTAAATCTGAGTTACTAGAAAGACAGCTTAAGATCCTTATTTCTTAGAAGAACGATAGAGTTCCTGATAAAAATTTTGCAACCGCTTCTTCGCACACTACCTCAACAATTAACTTTTTAAGTAAAAATTTGCAGTAAGCTCATAATATATGACAGAAGATTCTATTAAAATAAAAATTATAAATTCCATCTCCAAATTGACTCGTAATGAATGGGATGGATGTGCGGCATTTCACTTAGATAGTGGTTTAAAAAGGCCAGTAGACCCTTTTACATGTTATGATTTTTTATGTTCCTTAGAAAGAAGTGGATCAGTTGGAGAAGGTACCGGTTGGATACCTTATCATATAACAGCAACTAAACAGAACAAAGTAATTGGTGCAGTACCGCTTTATTTAAAAACTAACTCACAAGGCGAATATATATTTGATCACAATTGGGCACAAGCCTACGAACGTGCTGGAGGTCGTTACTATCCAAAGCTCCAGATGTCAGTACCTTTTACGCCTGTGACTGGACGTCGGCTTTTAGTTTCAAAAAATGCTCCTAGTCATACAGCTTCGTTATTACTACAAAGTGCTATAGGATTGTGTAAAGAGAATAAATTATCGAGTCTCCACACGACTTTCTGTAGCAAAGAAGAATTTAACCTTGGGCAAGAACTTGGCATGCTGGGCCGAGTTTCACAACAATTCCATTGGGTGAATGATGAATATGCAAATTTTGATGACTTTTTAAATGCATTGTCCTCTCGCAAACGAAAAAACATAAGAAAAGAACGCGCTAAAGCAAATAATTTTGGTGGTCAGATAGAAATTTTAACTGGTTCAGAAATTAAAAGAGAGCATTGGAGTTATATTTGGGAATTCTATCAAAATACCGGTGCTAAGAAGTGGGGAATACCATATTTGACACGACAATTTTTTGATGAAATTCACGAAACTATGCGCTCTAACATCCTTCTTATATTAGCAAAAAAAGAAGAAAAATATATTGCAGGCGCTCTGAATTTTATCGGCTCCGATACCCTGTTTGGCCGATACTGGGGATGTATAGAAGATCATCCATTTCTACATTTTGAAATTTGTTATTATAGAGCTATTGAATTCGCTATATCGCAAGGCCTGAAAAAAGTTGAAGCTGGAGCACAAGGTGAGCATAAACTCGCGCGAGGTTATATTCCAACAGAAACATTTTCTCTGCACTGGATAGGTGAGAAAAGGTTTAGAATGGCAGTTGAAGACTATTTGATTTCAGAAAAAGACGCTGTAAAACAAGATATAAAAATATTATCTCATTTTGCGCCGTTTAAAAAAGGAGATGACAAAAATGCTTGAAAATTTAGATGCGCTAACGAAAAATGGATGGGAGAAAAGCAACGACGGTTTGGCGATAAAGAAATCTTTTGTTTTTCCAAATTTTATTGAAGCTCTGGGCTGGATGGTCAAAGCTGGAGTTTGGGCTGAGAAATATAATCATCATCCAGAGTGGGTTAATGTATACAAGACTGTAAATGTTTTGCTAACTACGCATGATAAAGGACGCATCACAAGTTTAGATGTCAAATTAGCTGAACAGATGGATAAACTTTATGAATCCTGAAGTTTCAACAAAACAGCTTCTGCGCTCGACCCTGTAACAACACCAGAAGCATCATCCAGATAGGCGTAAACTATTTTCTCGTTATCTACGATAAAAGCACAACGTTTAGACCGATTATAAAAACCGATTGGGGGAACAGTAAATTCTGTTCCAATTGACTTGGTAAAATCACTGGCAGGATCAGCCAACATTTTTATACCAGCATCACTGGCTCCTGTAATCTCGCCCCATTTCGACATAACAAAAGGATCATTTACTGATATGCAGATTATCTCATCAACGCCTTCGTCCTTAATAAGAGAACTTTTCTCAATAAAACCGGGCAAGTGCTTGCTGCTACAAGTATTTGTGAACGCTCCCGGCAGGGCAAAAATAACCGCTTTTTTTCCCTTTAAAAGTTCGGATAACTCAATTTGTGAAACGCCGTCAGATCCAAAGTAAGAAAGAGTAGCATTTGGTAATTTTTGTCCGACTGAGATTTCCATTTACGGCCTTTAAGACATTGTTGTTTTTTTCAAAACTACATATAGAATAAATTGAGATTTTGACTACTTAAAAATGTGAGAGCTACATGGAAACCACCATTGTTGTAGGTGCCGGTCAAGCCGGCGCGGAAGTGGTATCGAAATTGAGAGATCTGGGTTATGATGATCGAATTATATTAATTGGCCAAGAAAATTATCTACCCTATCAAAGACCCCCTCTTTCAAAAAAATATATGGCGGGAGAAATGGCATTGGAGCGATTATTTCTTCGACCTAAAGAATTCTATAATAATGAAGGTATTGAACTTCACATTGGAAAATCAGCTCTCAAAATAAACCCAGACGAACAAAACATAAACTTGTTGGATCGCGTTTTGAAATATGATCACTTAGTACTTACCACTGGTTCTGAACCTCGTGAATTGCCGCATTATTCTACGAGCAACATAAAAAACCTGTTTACTATGCGAGATTTGACAGATGCAAACTCAATAGAACCTTTTATGAAGATAGGAATGCGCTTATTAATCGTAGGCGGAGGTTATATTGGATTGGAAGCAGCAGCAACTGCACAAAAATTTGGGGTAGACGTTACGCTAGTTGAACTTCAAGACCGTATTTTGAAGCGCGTCGCTGCAAAAGAAACTTCGGATTATATTCGCTCTCTACATATTTCAAAAGGGGTGAAAATAAAAGAAGCTACCGGTTTAGAAAAACTCACGATAAAAAGAGATAAAGTCGTAAGCGCATCTTTTACAGACAATTCAAACATAAATGTTGATTTTGTAATTGTTGGAATAGGTATAACCCCAAATACAAAATTGGCAGAAGATACTGATATAACAGTCAATAATGGAATATTCGTAAATGAAAGATGTCAGACCTCTATTTCAAATATATACGCTGCTGGCGACTGTGCTTCTTTTAATTATAAAAATACTTTAGTCAGACTGGAAAGTGTTGGAAACGCTATCGATCAGGCCACTATTGTTGCGCAAAACATTTTGAGAAAAAATGCAACTTACCTTCCCAAACCTTGGTTTTGGTCTGATCAATACGATCTAAAGTTACAAATAGCAGGTTTAAATACAGGCTATGACAATGTCGTTGTGAGAGGAGACAAAAGTAAACAGTTATCACATTGGTACTTTAAGGGATCTGAACTGCTTGCAATCGATGCTTTAAATGACCCACGGGCCTATATGATTGGTAAAAAGCTAATCGAAGCAAACAAATCACCCTCAAAAGAACAAATAAAAGATCAAGATTTTAATTTAAAAGCTCTTTTAAAATAGTGCGTATTATAAGTGGTATCAATAAAGGAAGAAATTTAATAGACCTTGGTAAAGGTGACCCGTCGGCAAGTTTGAGACCAACAAGTGACCGCGTTAGAGAGTCGATTTTTAACGTTATAAATAGTGGAAAATTTGGCAGTAAAATTGAAAATTGCTATATTTTAGATCTTTTTGCTGGGACTGGAGCTTTGGGTCTAGAAGCTCTATCCCGTGGAGCAAAGTCAGTTGTGTTTATCGACAACGGAGCGCAAGCGATACAATTTCTAAAACAAAATATTTCTATTTGCGGTGTTCAAAACAAGGCTAAAATCATCAAAACAGACGCCACAAAAAAATTGCCGAAACTTTCAAATCGAAGTTTTGATACAATTTTTGTTGATCCGCCCTATGGAAAGGGATTTGGAGAACAATCTTTAAAAATTCTTGAAGAATGCAGACTAGTAAATGAAGAAACGCTAATTGTTCTGGAAGAAGGCCACCAGATAAATGCAATCGAAAACTTTAATATTAGCGATTGTCGTAGATATGGCAGTAGTTATGCTCACTTTTTGACCATTAATAAGTATCAGTCAGGTAATTAGTATGTTGGATGAAACCTATTTCTCGGCGAAAGAGTAAAAATCTCGCATCCATCATTGGTCACGCCTACTGAATGCTCAAATTGAGCTGACAGTGTTTTATCACGGGTCACTGCTGTCCAGCCATCCGATAAAAGTTTAGTCTCAGGTCTTCCCAAATTAACCATTGGCTCAATTGTAAAAAACATACCCTCTTCCAACCGAGCACCTATTCCTGGCCGACCATAATGTAAAACATTTGGTGGAGCATGGAAAACTCTACCCAGGCCATGTCCACAAAAATCTCTCACCACAGACATACGATTTTTTTCTACAAACTCTTGAATTGCGTGGCCAATATCACCAAAAGTAATACCTGGCCTAACAACGTCTATTCCCTTAAATAAAGCATCGTGAGTAACTTGTATTAGACGTTCAGCTTTTCGGGCCAAATTACCAGCTACAAACATTCTAGAAGTATCCCCATACCAACCTTTGTAGATAAGAGTAACGTCTATATTGAGTATATCGCCATCTTTCAGTTTTTTCTCAGAAGGGATCCCATGGCAAACGACGTGATTAATACTAATACAACTTGCATGCCGGTAGCCCTTATATCCAATAGTTGCAGATTTAGCGCCTATTTTAGAAACTTTATTTTCAATTATTCTATCAATTTCAGCAGTGGACTGGCCGGGATAAACAAATTCGCCAATCTCGTCTAATATTTGTGCTGCTAATTTTCCGGCTTTTTGCATTCCCAAAAAATCATCTTTTGAGTACAGGTCAATCCCATCCTTTGTAAGACCAATACCGTTAATTTTTTTCACTTTAATTTTCCTCTAAACCATATTTACGAAATTGATCAAAATCAAATATCCACCACAATAGGTTTTCCTAATTTTACTCCAAATTTTGTTACCTGAGTGTCGTAGCAAATCAGTTGAATACCAGATTTTAACGCCGCTTTTATGTTAGCATCATATATACTATCTATATCAGCGGCAATACGTACTCGAGCAACATCGCCTCGCATACATAAAAAAAACAAAACTGAGACATGCCCAGATGTAACCATTTTTGAAAGATCCTTTAGATGTTTACTCCCTCTTTTTGTTATTGAGTCTGGAAATTCCGCTACGCCTTTATCCCGCATCAAAGTCACACTTTTTATTTCCAAAAAAGTTTGTTGTTTTGCTGACGTCAATAGAAAGTCAATTCTGCTGTTGTCACTATATTTTACTTCCTGTTTAAATTGTTGATAATCTAATTCAGATATTTCTTTGTTTTCCAATGCTTCTTTGACAACAGTGTTTGCAATATTCGTATCGATACAAACCATTCGATCTTCAAATTCAGCCAAACGCCAACCGTATTTCAATTTCTTTTTGGGGTCATCATTTGGCTCCAACCACACTGTAGTGCCCGGTGTTGCTAAACCCAGCATAGAACCAGGGTTAGGGCAGTGAGCAATTACTTTCCTTCCATCCTCTAAAATAACATCAGCCAAAAATCGTTTATAGCGTTTGATTAATTTACCTTTGATAAGATTAGCTTTAAATTGCATATTTGAAAGTATATGCCCCCTCAGATGGAATGTTAAGGACAAACCATGGAACAACCAAACGCCTCTATGCTTGTAATCGGCGATGAGCTTCTTTCAGGAAGAACTCAAGATGCCAATCTGCATCATCTAGCAAAAGAACTGACCAGAATAGGCGTAAATTTATCAGAGGCACGTTTTATAAGAGATGATTCCAAGGTCATCGTGTCCAATATCATCGAATTGAGCAAAAAATTTGATTATTTATTCACATCTGGAGGAATAGGACCCACCCACGACGACATCACGACAGATTGTGTTGCAAGAGCTTTTGACAAGAAAGTTTCTGTTCGACCTGACGCATTCGAAATTTTGAAAAAATATTATGATAGAAAAGGTATAGAATTGAATGAGGCAAGACTTCGAATGGCTAGAATTCCCGAAACAGCAGATTTAATTGAAAACCCAATTTCTGCAGCTCCTGGATATATAATTGAAAATGTTTACGTAATGGCAGGTGTTCCAAAAATATTTCAATCCATGTTAAAAAACATTTTACCAAAACTTAAGAAAGGATCACCTACATTTTCAATTTCAGTCAAACTATTTAAGGGTGAAGGTGATTTAGCTTTAGAATTGGAGAAAATAGTAAGTGCATTTGAAAATTTAAATTTTGGCTCCTACCCGTTCAGTGAGAAAGGGACCTATGGCACAAATATAGTTATCAGAGGAAAAGATAAAAATTTGATTACAAAGGCTGAAGAAAAAGTTCGCGCATTGGCATGAGTTTTGAAACCAAAAAAAATGAATTTTTAAAACTGCTTGAGAAAACTTGGCCTCCGCAAAAAGTAATTTACTTCGCCGATTGGACAATACGTATAAGTGATGGAGCCGGAAAGCGTGCATCAGCTATTAGTTTAGAAGGAAGTTGGGAAGAAGCTTCTTTTAAAAAATTAAAAAATTTTTTAAAAAAACTGGGCAAATCTGAAATTTTTATGATCTATCAACCGGACAGTGTGTTCGAAAACGAACTCGATAAACTAAATTATCAAATTGTTGATAAAAGCTGTATTTTTGAAATTGCAGTACCTGAGCTAATTAAAAATAAACCACCACCAATCAGTATGTTTTCGATTTGGCCACCACTTAATATTCAAAAAGTGCTTTGGAATTCTAATGGTGTTGGTTGGCAAAGACAGGCTGTAATGTATCGAGCCAAACAACCAAAAACAACTATATTAGGGCGCTGGAGCGATAATCCCGTAGCCTCAGCTTTTGTGGTGAAAAGTGGGAATGTGGGTTTTTTACATGCACTTGTCGTCGACCAGAATTTTAGACGCCAAGGCGTGGCTAGAGCTTTGATGCAGCACGCCGGACAATGGGCAAATAAACATAATTGCAAAAGATTAATGGTAGTAACAACTGAAGCAAATACTGCTGCCACTAGCCTTTATACTTCACTTGAATTCCAACTTGTGAATAAATATCACTATCGCATTCCAAAGGCCTAAAAATGAAAACAAAAAATCTTACAACATCATTGAATTTGCCGCCCGTTGATCCTCTTCCTGAGGGAGTTCAAAAATATTTTAACGCATGCCAAGAAAAACTTGGGCTTATTCCAAACGTTTTGAAAGCCCACTCTTTCAACATCGATAAGTTAAATGCCTTCTCTGGTTTGTATAATGAATTGATGCTGGCAGATAGTAATTTATCAAAATTAGAAAGAGAAATGATAGCCGTCGTTGTTTCTTCAATCAACCGGTGTTTTTATTGCCTAACCGCTCATGGCGCTGCCGTAAGAGAGTTATCTGATGACCCAATACTAGGGGAAAAACTTGTAATGAACTTTAGAACTGCTGACTTGGATTCTCGCTGCAAAGTCATGCTTGAGTTTGCCGAAAAAGTAACAATTGAAAGCCATAAAATTGATGAAATTGACCGTCAAAATTTGCGGGATGTAGGTTTTAATGATGCAGACATTTGGGATATAACCAATATTACAGCTTTTTTTAATATGAGCAACCGCGTAGCAAGCGCTTTGAATATGAAACCCAACGATGATTATCACTCAAAAAATCGTTAACGTATTCGTAAAGATTTTGGTAAGTTCTTTTTTTTCAACAGGCACTTATCTCTTCGCACTAGAATTACCAACCTCAGCAAAGTTAGTCTTTTCTGACAAAAATGACTTTAAAAATATCTCGGTCGAAATTTCAGTTTGGGATAAAAAGAATGGCATTTCTACGCTGGACTTCACAGGCACAACCGAAACAAAAGTTTATCAAATTGATGGTACGTCATTAACGCTTGATCAGATGTTACAACCAATGATTTCAAATTTAAGTGCTAAGCAATTCAGTATTGAACTTTATTGTAATACTAAAGTTTGTGGAGGGTTCAATTTTCGTAAAAACCTTACAGTTTCCAATCCTCCTTTTATGCTTATAAACGTTGCAAACTATTCAGTAATTACAGCTATAAAAAACAATGCAGCTATTTCTATCATTGCAAGCAAACTTGGAAACACAATCTACTTACAAATTATTTTGATTGGAACGGCTGAAGATGATCTAGTTTTAAATCAGAAAAAGCCGTCAAAAGATAATTATGGCGCTAAGTTGGTAGAAAATGGAGCAATTGTCCTTGATGATTTAGTTTACCGAAGTGGATCGTCTGATTTAGGCGAAGGTCCATTTGACAGTTTATTGGCTTTAGCTAAATTTTTAAATTCACGCCCCGGGTCTTCAATAGTATTAGTGGGGCACAGCGATACTGTTGGAGAATTAAATAAAAATATTCAACTATCAAAAAATCGTGCAGAAGCTGTAGTAGATAGATTGATCAAACGGTATAATATTGATCCAAATAGAATATCGGCTCAGGGTATTGGATTTCTTTCACCAAGAACTAATAACTCAACGGAAGACACAAGGAAAAAAAATAGGCGCGTTGAAGCAATTTTAATAATGCCTTAAGCAAAGCATCATTTTTTCGAAA
Organism: Paracoccaceae bacterium; assembly: GCA_902632125.1. GTDB lineage: Bacteria > Pseudomonadota > Alphaproteobacteria > Rhodobacterales > Rhodobacteraceae > Salinivivens. The sequence continues at coordinate 77,675 of CACPBQ010000001.1, forward strand.
TTTTTATAGTGAAAAATATCAGACATACTTTCATTTACTGCGCACGAAGCAAATAGTTTATACACACTGCTAATGCATCTCAAATTGGGACTTATTTAAATCTAACTGTTGCCTACTTCAGCCCTCAAAAAAATTTTAATAGAAAGGGTTTGTTAGGCACCAAAAAATATTAAAACTTCGAAGGTCGTTTTTTTGGTCGCGGAATGGAGTTAATGTTATCGTGTAAATTCACTTTTTCCAAGGATGAGTTTGTAAAATCTTTTAAAGTAGGCCGTTTTCTTGGTCGTGGAATTGGATTAACGCTCTTATCAAATTTTACCTTCTCCGAAGATATTTTTTTAGGAACTCTAACAGATAGTAAAATTGAGTTTAAGTAAGCTTTTGCTCGGAATGTAGGTAAATTTTTCCCCTTTGGAACATAATAGTTCGCCATAAAAACATAGTTGTCCTTTATTCGCAAAATACGCTGAGACTTTTCATCGATCATAGCGTTCAAATCCTTATCTTTTTGAAAACTAATGTATGATTTATTAAAATCGTCTTCGACAATCAATCCTGCGTTCTGAGGTTGGCCTAAATTTAGATAACTCAAAGTCACAAATGATTTATTGTTGGTGTGGGGATTGCAATTCGAAAAGAATACAACACCATAATTCTCTACTTCCGATTTTAGTTGTTTTATTTCGCATAGACCTGGTGGGATATTCCCAGATACTCCAGATTTAAACTTAAACTCTGAAATCGAAATAACGTTCTTATTTTGACCTTGAAAGCCAAAATCACTAGCACAGCCCGATATAAAGCTTAAAATTATAACTGTCAGAAAACGGTTCATTTAAATCAATTTATAACCTTATTGAATTCATTACTTTGGTTCTTTAAACTCAAACGCTGGTAAAAGACTACCAAAATAAAACCTTGCCCACAGAGTGTAAATTAAAATTATGAAAGCCGTAGAAACAAATAAAGCTACGCCCATAGTTGCAGATTTTGGATCTAGATAAGTTAACCAAAATGCCATGCCATCCAGGTTTCCATGAATACCAAAAAAAACTAGAGAAACTGTATTCCCACCCCAGTGGAGGCCAAATGCTAAAGCTATATTGCCTGTGTGAAGTGTCACAAAACAGAGCAAGCATCCCACAACAAAAGTATTTAAACAATAATACCATGCGTTGACACCGTATGATTGAGCGTCGAAATGCAATAAACCAAATAAAAGAGAGGGAAGAATAACAGCATATAAATAGCTAGCGCTTCTCGACCAAATTATTTGTAGCAAATAACCGCGAAAAACTAACTCTTCAGCAGCTGCTTGAACAAAAATTAATAGCACAATCGGAAGAAGCCATTTAATCCAATCAGATAAAAGCAAAACTGTATTTTGTTCATAATAAATATAATTTCTTACTAACGGTACATATTGTAATACAGTCTCAACACCTATACCCAAAAACAGCATTGCAAAAAAGCCTTTGAGTAAAAGTTGTAAATTTAATTTACTAGAAGAGCCGAAAAGTTTAACCATTGGGATACGGTGAATGAACCGCATAGCTATCCAAACACCAATCCAAATCGGTACAAAAGTTAAGAGCACAAAAAGAAGATTTAAAGGTGAACGTCCTAAACCATCAGAAAAGGAGCAGATAGTTGTTATTGAACAAATCATACCGATTACAAACGATCCAAGAATATAAAATACAGAAATTATGAAAAAGCCTAGTGCAATTTTTCTTTTTTGAATTTCTCGACTAGCTTGCAAAATGAGCCCCTTATTTAAATTCTTTCGCCTCGGGTAAGGCGTTTTTGAACTTAAATACCTTGTTTCGACTAAGTCTATATAAATTTAAATAGTTTTAAAAATTTGTTATTGTTAGCAGTAGGACGTAATTGCATTTTTGACGCAATCCGCTTAAGACTATTGCGTGTAAAGTTCGATTGTGTGGAAAAATAATGAACTGGATTAGTAATTATGTTCGTCCCAGAATAAATTCAATTTTTTCAAGGCGAGAAACCCCAGATAACCTATGGTCCAAATGCACCTCATGCGGCACAATGCTTTTCCACCGTGAATTGAGCGAAAATCTTAATGTTTGCACAGAGTGCGGACATCACATGCCAATAACACCTAGAGATAGATTTGCTAATTTATTTGACGGGGGAATTTTTATAGAAATAAAGGTTCCAAAACCAATAATTGATCCATTGCAATTTAAAGATCAAAAAAAATATCCTGACCGTATGAAATCTGCTCAAAAATCGACAGGCGAGGCGGAAGCTATGTTAATTGCCGAAGGTGAAATGGGTAGAACTCCAGTTGTGATTGCAGCGCAAGATTTTTCTTTTATGGGTGGCTCAATGGGTATGTATGTTGGCAATGCCATTGTTAAAGCTGCAGAACGTGCTGTTGAGCTCAAACGTCCTCTGATTTTATTTTCAGCAGCGGGTGGCGCGCGAATGCAAGAAGGTATTTTAAGTTTAATGCAAATGCCCAGAACGACTGTTGCAATTCAAATGCTTAAAGAAGCAAAACTGCCCTATATTGTTGTTTTGACCCATCCTACTACAGGAGGGGTTACCGCATCTTATGCTATGCTTGGTGATATTCATATTGCCGAACCAAACGCATTGATTTGTTTTGCCGGCCCGAGAGTAATAGAACAAACTATCCGAGAAAAATTACCTGAAGGATTTCAACGCGCCGAGTATCTTTTAGATCACGGCATGTTAGATCGCGTAACTTCTAGATTAGAAATGCGCGAGGAATTAATCACAATTATCCGTCTACTCACTAAAAACTCACCACAAATTAAGGGTGATTTACCTTCACCGGCGCAGGAAGCTTAGAAGCGTCTAAAAGATGAGAAATTTAGACTCTGATTTCATTTTAAATCGTATGATGTCTCTACATCCAAAGGTTATTGATTTAACGCTGGATCGCGTGTGGTGTCTTCTAGATGCCTTGGGTAATCCCCAAAATAAACTCCCCAAGGTTATTCACATTGCTGGAACAAATGGTAAAGGCAGTACTCTATCAATGATACGGGCAGGACTTAATGAAATTGGTCTAAAAACCCATGCATATACTTCACCTCATTTGGTTCGTTTCCATGAACGTATTCAGCTAAACGATAATTTTATTGCTGAAAAAAAATTAGCTGAAATTTTAGGTGAGTGTTATTCAGCAAACAAAGAAGAACCAATAACATTTTTCGAAATCACCACTTGCGCTGCAATCTTGGCAATGTCTCGCACCCATGCAGACTATGTTTTATTGGAAGTTGGCTTAGGAGGAAGATTAGATGCTACAAACGTTGTGGCAAATCCCGAACTCACGATTATTACGCCAGTTTCATTAGACCATCAGCAATTCCTGGGAAACACTATTAAAAAAATCTCAAGTGAGAAAGCAGGAATAATAAAACCTTTCTGTCCAGTTGTTATTGGGAAGCAAGATAAAAATGCGTTCCGGGTGATAAGTGAAAAAGCATCCGAAAAAAAAGCCCCCATTTTCAGTTACGATCTGCAATGGCGGATCAGAGAAGTAACGGATGGTATTTTATATGAAGATGAAAATACAACGGTGAATCTACCCAAACCAAATCTTTTAGGAGGACATCAAATTCAAAATGCGGGTATGGCTATAGCAGCTTTAAATCAACTAACAGAGAAATATGAAGCCTTTAAAGGTGCGGTTTCCAAAGCCAAATGGCCAGCGCGCATGCAAAAGCTAAGTAATGGGCCAATAGTTGATGCTCTTGGTCATTCAAATGTTTGGCTTGATGGTGGACATAACCCTGCCGCTGGAGAAGCATTGGCAAATTACTTATCTACTCAGAACAAAAAACCAACTGTTTTAATTTGTGGCATGTTAAAAACAAAAGATGTCGCGGGTTACCTTTCTCCATTTTCAAAAGTAGTGAATTTCCTAGCAGCGATCAGCATCCCAAATGAAATAAATACACTTCCCGCTGACGAAACAGCTAAGAAAGCAAAAGAAATAGGTATTAAATCTGAAAGCTTTACTTCAATTTATGAGGGAGTTCAGTTTGTGGCTAATAAATACCCTCGTTGTCAGGTTTTGATCTGTGGGTCACTATATTTAGCAGGGCGAATACTCAGCGAAAACCAATAAATTTGAAAAAAAACGAATCACTTATGTTGACTGATTCGAATCAATTTGTCATTAATAGTACAACGCTGCTTTAAACCTAAAGATAGATAACTTGGGATAATGCGGTTTTGTACAGGCAAAGGCTCAGTCTATAAGACTGAGCCTTACTCTTTAATCGGTAAAGATAAGCTTCTTACCCCAACTTTCAGATTGCATTTCATTTAGTCGACTTACTGTCCGCTCAAACTCAAAAGCACCTTCTCCTTCCAAGTATAAATACTCTGGTTGAGCAGCAGCCGAGCATATAAAAACGATACCAGCCTCATAGACGGTATCGATCAAGGTTACAAAACGCTTTGCCTCGTTAAAATTGGATCTTCCTAATTTGGGAATGTTTGCAACGATTAAAACTCTCACGCTATCAACAATTGCTAAGAAATCCGCAGGACCACGGTTTTCTCCACAAAGTTCCGAGAAAGTGAACTTAGCAACTCCGTTTGAATAAAAAGGAAATTTAATTTCCCTTTTATTTACTGTGATATGAAAATCTTGATTTTCGTTGCCTGATAAATCCATCCAAAGATCATTCAACTTTTTTGTGGATGCTGAGTCTAGTGGACTGAAATAAACTGGAGCTCCACGTAATTTAATTTGCCTATAGTCAGTTTTACTCGCTAAATTTAAAATATTTAACTCTTTTTCAATTAGTTCTATGAATGGAAGAAAAAGCTGCCGATTTAGGCCATTCTTATAAAGGTCCGAGGGTATTCTATTTGACGTCGTTACAATCTTTACTCCCCCATCTAACAGCAGAGTAAATAATCTTCCAACGATCATAGCATCTGTAATATCCTTTATCTGCATTTCATCTAAAGCTAAAACTTTAAAGTTTTTTATTACTCTATTAGCTACTACAGCCAAAGGATCCTTTTTCCCCAAGCTTCGGGCTTCATGCAAGGATGTATGGATTTCTTGCATGAACGCATGGAAGTGTACTCTGCGTTTTGAAACCAAAAGATTTTCTACAAATAAATCCATAAGCATGGACTTGCCACGCCCTACACCGCCCCAAATATAAGCACCTTTCAAATTATCGGACTTTTTAAAAAAAAGAGATTTTGCTTTATTTTTTGAAACTGCATGAATAAATTTTTCCAGCTCTTCCAATATTTTTCTTTGCTCTGGATCATCATCAAGAGATCCCTCAGAAACCATTCTTTCATATGCATCAATCAGATTTTTCATTTTATCAATTTGGCTCAAGCCTTTCGATTAATTTTAGACTAAGTTAATTAAAATATATAATCTCATCGGCCGAGTATTAATCAAAGAAATTCAATTTCAATTGCCTGGATAAATACCATCTATAATCTCTCGCGCATGAGTAAAAGGAAGCGAATGGGAGCCATTGCGAATAACCACATTATTAATACTAGAATTCCAACTGAAAAGAACCTCCTTACATTGAATCGGGATCACTGTGTCACAGTCACCCCAAAATGCCAGAATTTCAAAATCAGCGTTGCGCAAAGCTTTATGATCATCATAGCTATCTTTTGAAAGAATGCCTTTTATACTTGCCAAGACCGATGGCACAAATCCTTTATAAAGTAACTCGGTTAATTGCCGCTCAACGATATTGGGAACAGAACTTTTAATATCTTTATCCTTTTTAATTGATCGAGCATGTTGCAGTCCAAAAAATGTTAAAAATAAACCCCATCCGAACAACGGGATTTTTGCTACCCTAGCAGAAATTCCAAGATTATGCCCGGTTCCTGCAGGTGCTATTAGAATCAATCTTTTTAATCTTTCTGGATTACGGGCGGAATAAGAAGCTGCGATCACTCCTCCCATAGAATAACCTACCATTTCAAACTTTTGCTTCTTTATTTCAAGTTTATTTAAAAGCTCTTCTAACTGATTAACAAAAAATGCCTTATCTTGTTTTGCTATGGGTCGGTCAGAATATCCCCTCCCATAATGGTCATAAACTAGAACACGCTTTCCAATATTAGCATAGTGACTTGCTAAACCCTCGAATACAAAACTTGGTGTAGTTAATCCGTGTACGCAAACTACTAGGTCGCCGGTGTCAGCTCCTAGCCAACGATAATGAACAAGACCTTTGGATAAAGTAACAAAATTGCCGGGTGCCTGGGCTCTTTCCTTGTCGCCTAGTTTTTTTTTGGTTACTTCTTTCAATATCGGTAACAAGAAGAATACTGAAAAAAGTAAGAAAGAAATAATCAATTATTTTCCAACCATGTCTGTAGAATAAAGTTCGCCGTCATCAAATCTAAATGCGCTCCTCCCCCATTTTTAAAAAGAGTAATCTCATCATCGGAAGAACGACGAAATGCCTGAATATTGTAAAAGTCAGATATCACATTTTCTTTCCTGATTACTCCGCGAGAAATTGGTATTTTTAATTCACCTATATGGTCAATAGTTGTGTCAAAACTATCAACAAAGATATTTGATCTTTGTAGTGTCCTATCATCAGCTTCACGCATATCGGGACGGTAAGCTCCAATTAAATCGATATGTTGCCCAGCTTTTAACCATTTTCCATTTATCAAGGGCTCATTTGACATGGTTGCCGCTGAAATAATATCAGCCGCTGAAATAGCCGTCTTCAGGTCATTTACAGCTTTTGTGTTTGAGAATTTATCTGCAAATTGTTGTGCATGTTCTGAGGTCCTGTTCCAAACAGAAAACTGAGCATTTGGGAAAACATCTCCATAGGCTTGCCTAAGGCTATGTGCAACAGTACCAGCACCCAAAATTAAAATATTTTGACTGTTACGTCTTGCCAGTAATTTAGCCGCAAGGATGCTGTCACCAGCCGTCTTCCATTTTGTCACTAAATGAAAATCAATAACAGCGTTTAGTTCCCCAGTTTTGTCATCAAATAAATTTACTGCACCATTTATTGCTGGTTTTTTTAAATCTTTATTACCTGGAAATATTGTTGCAGATTTTATAGCAATTCCTATCCCATCAATCCAAGCCGCTCTCGAAAGTAATGTATCATTATTTCGGTATAAAAACGTATCAGATATTTCTGCCTTTTTGAGCTGATGACCTACCTCAATAGCTTCAGTTAATCCTTTCCAACTCAGAATAGGATCACAATCCTGGTAAGATATCATGTGCACCTTGGAAACTCCATTTTGCGTTATTAAAATTACAAACTACAGGCAATCGTCTCATTTATAAATCTTTCACATGTCAATATGTCTAAAAATTCAGTCATAGATAGCATTAAAAGAGGTTGACAAAATAAATTTTTTCAAAGCTTCTTACTTATTAACACGAACCATTTTCTCAAAATTATCCAAAAAGCGTATTCGATCTTGCTTTGAAAAAGTTTTTCCGCTTCCTTGAAAGAAAGGATTTGAAGCCCGCAAATCCGAACTTAAATCCCTTAAAGCCAATGAATTACCAATATTTGCCGGATTCAATTCTTCACCGTTGGGTTTAAGAACTTTCAAGCCTTTTTTAATGCAGTGATCTGCCAAAATTATATCAGAAGTTATAACCAAATCATTCATTTCACCATTATCAACAATCCATTTATCAGCAGCGTCTGCTGCAGCAGAAACAAAAATACTTTGGATTAAAGGATTCAAACTTGGTCGTACTCCACCATTGGATACAAGAAAAACCTCAAGTCCATTTCTGGTAGCAACTCGTTCTATTTCTTTTTTGACGGGGCAGGCATCAGCGTCGACATATACTTTCATATTCCAATCAAAAAAAACTGTCTTTTATTTTTATATTATTTTTTAAAATTCATCTATCCTTCGTTTAGTAAATTGGAGTGAAATGCAATATGATCGTCTATAAATGTTGATACAAAAAAATAACTATGGTCGTAACCAGATTGCATTCTAAATTCCCCTGGTTGTCTTCGCTCCATCATTGCATTAGCCAATTTTTCTGGCCTCAACAAATCAATAAATTGGTCCTTATTACCTACGTCAATTAAGACGTTTCCATTGAAGCCTTGATTTAACATTACAATGCTGGAGTCATGCTTTAGCCACGCTCGCTCATTATTACCAAGATACGCTGACAATTGTTTTCTACCCCAATCAGCTCCAGTTGGATTACAAATAGGCGCTAAGGCAGAAATTGATTTAAAACGATCTGGCGTACCCATACCAATTGTCAACGCACCGTGCCCCCCCATGGAATGGCCCATTATAGATTGACGGGCCATATCAACATTAAAGTTATTAAGTAAAACCTCTGTTAAATCGATCGTAATATAATCCCACATTTTAAAATTATCATTCCAAGGTTTCTCCGTTGCATTTAAATAAAATCCTGCACCCTGCCCGAGGTCATAGTCCTCGTCGTCAGGCACATTATTACCTCTTGGTGATGTATCAGGAAAAACTATCCCGACGCCAAACTCTTCAGCAGCGGACTGAGCACCAGCTTTTGTCATAGCGTTTTCGTGCGTACAAGTTAAACCAGATAGATACCAAACCAGTGGCACCGGCTCACTAGTGGCAAGTGAAGGCAAAAATAAACCAAAAACCATGTCACATTTACAAGAATCTGACCAATGCTGATAAACGCCCTGCATTCCCTCAAAACACTTATTTTCTGACTGTATTTTCATAAAAGATCCTCAGAATGGTTCCACAAAATTTAATATCTAAAAGACACTGGTATTCAATATAAAGCTAATTGATACTGCTTACCCAAGCTATGGTAAAAGAAACAGTAAAGATTGAAAATACTGTAGATAAGAAAATGGCAGCAGATGCACGTTTGGGAGCTACATTATAATGCTCAGCCACCATAAATATATTTCCCGCCACAGGAAGAGATGCTGCAGCAATCATCACAGTTGCTGCATATAATTCAACTTCAAAGACGTAAAACACAGCAACACAAACAGCTAAAGGATGTAAAATTAATTTACAAAAGCTTAGCCATGCAGCAGTTTCAAATTTCTCTGCTGATTTTTGCGCTAAAGAGGCTCCAATTGCAAACAAAGCGCCAGGTGTGGCTGCCGATCCCAACATTATAATAAAATCACTCACAGGCCCGGGAAGCGACCAACCGCTCGCAGACCATAATAAACCGCAAATAATTGAAACAATCATTGGGTTCTTCAATAAACCAATTAGCAATCGGTAAAAAAGAAAGATGTCTAATTTTTTATCTTTGCTAACCACAATTATCAAAATTATCAGTGACCCAAAAACAATCAAATCCACAGCTAGTATAATCATAATAAAACCAACTGCTTTTGCACCCATTAAAATAGCGAGCATAGGTATACCCAAAAAACCTACGTTCCCAATCACAGAACATTGCGCTTCAACCGCAGCCTCAGAAGAGGGCTTATTTTTGAACATCGCAACAGCAGTTGCTAAAAGATAAACTACTATCGAAGCGGATAGGTAAGCTAATATGAACTCAGGGTCATAGAGTTCACCCAAAGAAAGGTCAGAAGAAAACCTAAAAAGCATGGCCGAAAGGGCAAAATAAAAGACAAACCTTGTCAGATATGTTGTAGCCTCAGCTGAAAAAAACTTAACGATAGCCGCTGAATAGCCAAGACCGATAAGAGCAAAAAACGGTATTGTCTTATAAAAAATTTCAATCATCAATTTGCGTTTTCAAATTAGATATAAGATTTGAACTAAGCAAAGAATTCTAAAAAACAACAACACTTCTTATGCTCTTTCCCTCATGCATCAGGTCAAAACCTTCATTTATATTATCAAGAGAAAAACTGTGAGTAATCATGGGGTCTATTTGAATTTTCCCTTCCATGTACCAATCTACTATCTTAGGAACATCTGTCCGACCTCGTGCTCCCCCGAATGCCGTACCTTTCCAAACTCGTCCCGTAACTAATTGAAAAGGCCTGGTCGAGATTTCTGCACCTGCTGGAGCAACTCCAATTATTATACTTTCGCCCCAGCCTTTGTGAGCACTTTCGAGGGCGGTTCGCATTACGCTAACATTTCCTGTGGCATCAAAAGTATAATCTGCCCCCCCTCTCGTTAAATCAACTAAATGGGCAACTAAGTCATCCTTGATATCCGACGGATTAACAAAATCGGTCATTCCAAATTTTTCAGCCATTGCACGTTTGCTAGAATTTAAATCAACTCCAACTATTTGATCTGCTCCTGCGAGCCTCAAACCCTGAATTACATTTAAACCTATACCACCAAGGCCAAAAACTATAGTACGGCTTCCAATTTCAACTTTTGCCGTATTCATTACGGCACCAATTCCAGTAGTAACGCCACAGCCTATGTAGCAAACTTTTTCAAATGGAGCTTTTGGATTTATTTTAGCTAAGGCTATTTCTGGTAAAACTGTGTGGTTAGAAAAAGTTGAGCATCCCATATAGTGCAAAATAGGATTTCCGTTTGACATACTAAAGCGACTAGTTCCGTCAGGCATAAGTCCTTTGCCCTGAGTTTCACGTATTGCTTGGCAAAGATTTGTTTTGGGATTTAAGCAATACTCGCATTCCCTACACTCAGGCGTGTAAAGCGGTATAACATGATCGCCAACTTTTAGGTCTTTAACACCAGGGCCTAGTTCCACTACCACCCCAGCGCCTTCATGACCAAGTATTGCCGGAAACAAACCTTCTGGATCAGCTCCTGAGAGGGTAAATTCATCAGTATGACAAATACCAGTAGCTTTGATTTCAATTAGGACTTCTCCATCTTTGGGGCCTTCCAAATTTACTTCCATAACCTCGAGAGGTTTTCCTGCTTCTAAAGCAACGGCCGCCTTTGTTTTCATCTCTCCCCCCATTAACAATTCACCAAGTTTAGAATGAACGGTTGAAACCAACTTGCCAAGAGGAATCTTTTTGATGTGATGTAATGAATAAAAACTAATTCACCTAAATTCTATATAAAGGAAGCTTTATATCACTCAAATAATCCAAGATCGTAGGTAAAAGCTCGGAGTTTTTTGAGCAGATCTTAATCTATAGAAATATTGGACGGAGAAGAAATAAACTTCAATAAAGTAAAACGTTTTAAAGTTATTGAATCTTTAAACAAATTAAATCTTTTCTTATTGCATACGAATAAGAATGGAAAATTTTAATTGTTTATTGGTATTAAATTCAAGTATAGAACAAATAGTGAACAAAAGTTAAAGTTTTAAAATGCCTAATCGTCGAATTATTGCAATCTGGTTACCATATATGGGAGCCGAACGTATTTTGCGCAAAAACCAACACAACTCAGAAACACCAATTGCTGTTGTAGTCAAAAAATCTCAAGGTGAAATTATCACTTCTATCTCTGCTACTGCGCAATCTGAAGGCCTTTTTATTGGACAATCTCTACGTGATGCTAGCGCTATTTGCCCACATTTATTCGTGCAAACTCAAAATTCGCATGCGGAAACTCAATTCCTGAGGAGTATTTGTAGATGGTCTAGCAAGTTTAGTCCATGGGTAGCACCAGAAGGAAATATGGGATTAATCATGGATATAACAGGATGTTCACACTTATTTGGTGGTGAAAATAAAATGATAAACCATATTTTGCTTGCCTATGACGAGTTAAATTTAACAACTAAAATAGGATGTGCAGACACAGTAGGAGCAGCATGGGCAGTCTCTCGATATTCTGAAGAAACATTACAAAGTTACCGAAATGGTGATGCTATTGAGCAAGAAGCACGAGCAACACGTTCTCGTTCTGCGAAGCGCTCTTTAAAGAATATATCAAATGATTTAAAAATTAATAAAAGTAGCAAATATTTTATTGTACCACCTGGCAAAATACGACAGTCAATCTCCAATTTTCCAGTTGCAGCTCTTAGACTAGAAATCCAAACCCAAAATACATTAGCCCAACTTGGACTACGCCAAATTGGGGACATTATAAAACAACCAAGGGCAAGTATTAATCGCAGATTTGGCTTTAATTTACTAAAAAGAGTTGACCAAGCACTAGGAAACCTACCAGAACCTATCTCACCATTACAGCCAGAGCTAAATTTTGGTGTAAGAATTAGTTTTCCTGATCCAATCGGATTAAAACCTGACATTATAGCCGGTCTTGATCGTATATTAGACCGCCTTTGTTCTAATTTAAAAAAGAAAAATCTGGGCGCACAAAAAATTTTATTACAAGCTTTCCAAACTAATAGTACAACAAAAAGCATCGAAGTGGGATTAGCCCAGCCCTCGAACTCTTTTAGGCATATTCGTGATCTACTCATAGTTAAACTTGACGGTTTGGATATCCAATTTGGGATTGATATTTTACGATTAGAAGCCACTAGAACCGAAATGTTCACCAAAGATAAGCACATTGGACATTTAGTGGTAAGTAAGAACAATAAGTCTCGCACTGAAAAAAACATAAAACCGGAAAACTTGATCTCCAAATTAGGTGTTAGAATTGGCTTAGAAAGCATTATACGATTACATCCGGCGACAAGTAATATACCTGAAAAAACATACAATGTATTGTCAGCCGCATGGTCTGAGCCAGCAAAAGAGTGGCCAAAACCAATATCTTATCGACCAGTCCAATTATGGAGTCCCGAAATTATCAATGCCCCTGACAAACCAAACCCTTTATCAGAATTCAAATGGCGTGGAAAAATATGGTATATTACTGAGAGCCGTGGGCCAGAACGAATTTCACCTGAATGGTGGCTAGATGACCCAAAGTGGCGTAGTGGAGTTCGGGACTACTGGTTTGTTCAGTGTGATACAGGCGATCGCTTATGGATTTATTATGCTCACGGCGGATTAATGTCATCTGGCTGGTTTTGCCAAGGCAAATTTTCATAATGCAATCAGAGTATAAATCTTTGTTTCACTAAAGGCTCTGCCTCATCAAACTAAAGGTAAATCAGATTTCAGCCACTGGGCACAGGCTCTGGTAAAATATCCAAATTTTCAGGAATTTTAAGCTCCGGAGCTGGAGCAACCAATATTCCCTGCCCCATGTCTATATCATAGCGATCAACCACTTCACCATTATTCGAACTACACCCCGAACAAAAAATCAAAAATATAATTAGAAAAATAGATATACGCATTTATTTGTGAATTCTCCTAAAAATTTAAATAAAATAAAATGATAATTTATCCAAATTATTTCATTCTCTTTCACTTCCCGGGAATAAAGCTAAACCAACCGCCCCTATAAAAATAAAAACATCTGCGAAGTTAAATACAAATGGATTATAAATACCGCAGCAAGACATATTCAAAAAGTCGGCAACAGCGCCATCATAAATAATGCGATCAAAAGCATTAGCTAACGCACCACCACATAATAGGGCTGCAAAACTTACTTGCAGTTTACTCACATTTGCTCGGTATATCCATAAAATTATCAAGCTACTAATAATAATTGATAGTGCTATTAGAAAATATGATTTTAGTTCGCTTTGCTGCCCAAAGAGGCCAAAATTAACACCATAATTCCAACCCATTCGAAAATTCACAAAGGGAGGAAATACATCAATTGAATTTAATGAAATTAAATTTAGCCAAAAAACAACAAACCATTTAGAGAATTGATCAATGCAAAACGCGGTTATTAATATTAGATAAAATTTTTTCATTTCAGTGCCTAAAATGTCTTACACCGGTGAAAGCCATAGCCAAGTTGGCTTCGTCTGCAGCTTTTATAATCTCTTCATCTCGCATTGAACCTCCTGGCTGTATAATCGCCGTGGCTCCCGCCTCCGCAGCGACCATAAGCCCGTCAGAAAATGGGAAAAAAGCATCAGAAGCGACAGCAGAACCCTTAGTCAACGGAAAATCCAGAGCTAAGGTTTCTGCCATTTCAACCGATTTTTGCGCTGCTATTCGACAGCTGTCAACTCTACTCATCTGTCCAGCTCCAATACCAACAGTCGCGTTATTTTTTGCATAAACAATAGCATTCGATTTTACATGCTTTGCAACTTTCCAGGCAAAAAGCATATCTTCTAACTCTAAATCGGTAGGTTTTCGTTTGGTAACGATATCAAGTTTTGTTTTCAAAACAATTTCAGTATCTGCATCTTGTACTAAAAACCCCCCAGATACATTTCGAATTGTTTTCCTCTTATCTTTTGGGCTCTTTATACCGCCTGTAGTAAGAAGCCTGAGATTCTTATTTTTTGCAAATATTTCCAAGGCCTCTTCTGTTGCACCTGGCGCAATAACAACTTCAGTAAAAATACTACAAATTTCTTCCGCAGTTGATCGATCCAAAATCTGGTTCAGGGCGACTACACCTCCAAATGCGCTCGTTCGGTCACAATTAAAGGCAGATTTATAGGCTTCTTTCAAATTTGCACTGGTTGCGACCCCACAGGGGTTGGCGTGCTTTATAATCGCGCATGCTGATTTTGCTGATTGTTCAAACTCACAAACCAACTCAAATGCAGCATCGGTGTCGTTAATGTTATTGTAAGATAATTCTTTACCTTGATGCTGAATAGCAGAAGCCAAACCAAAACTGCTATCATCATTTTTATAAAACGCAGCTCTTTGGTGAGGGTTTTCACCATATCTAAGACTTTGGACTAATGAACCTACTTCTATCATTTGCTGAGGATGATCGTCTTTTTCCTGCTCATTCATCCATCTAGAAATAGATGCATCATAACTTGCAGTATGAGCATAAGCTTTATAGGCCATTTTTTTTCTAAAACTGAGGCTTGTGAAACCCTTATTAATATTAAGCTCATTTAAAAAAATGTCATAGTCTGATGTATCCGTTATGACAGTTACGTACTTATGATTTTTTGCTCCTGCACGGATCATTGCTGGACCACCAACATCGATATTTTCAATACATGTTTCATAATCGGCCCCACGAGCCACAGCATTTTTAAAAGGATATAAATTAACAACCAATAAATCTATTTTGCTTATCTTATGTTTTTTCATTGCTGAGATATGACTGCTTTCGTCACGTAAAGCTAAAAGACCACCGTGTACTTTCGGATGTAATGTCTTTACTCGGCCATTCATCATTTCTGGAAATTTTGTCAATTCAGAGATATCTTTTACCGGTATATTCGAGGCTCTCAAGGCCTCAGCACTACCTCCTGTGGATATAATTTCAATCCCGTGCGCACACAAGGCATCTGCGATTTTAGTAATGTCTGTTTTGTCCGATACTGAAAGTAAAGCACGTTTTATTGGATAAAGATCGCTCATCAATTTTCCTATTCGTAAAATATTTCAATTCACTTTGAAAAAAAATCTCCAACTGACAAGTCCTTGTCGAGAGCTCTAGTAAGTGACCAATTAATTTTTGTTCCATACTCCGCGAGCTCCGTAGATAAAATCAGCTTTTTTGACTCTAGTGGTTCAAATAAACCATTCTCAAAAAAAATAGTGGGTTCTAACTGCAAATATGAATCCAAACTATAATTGAAAAACCACAACTCACCATTTTTCAGAGCTAAACTTACACGATTATTTTCACGGTCGAAACGTACCCTGACATTTGGATGCAAATGAAATGCCGCTTTTACTGACATTTGAGTACTACCACTTTTTTTAAAGATTCTATCGAACCGTCTTTTATGAGAATCCTCGATTGCTATCATTAAGTCCTCTCCCTCAAAGGACTGGCCATCTTGAGAGAGTTTTAATTTTCTAACATGAGTGAGACCAAAGTTTTTAACATAACCATCATGTGCACCTTCAAAAATCTTTGTGCCTTCATTATATGAAATCTCTTTTGGTACAGTTCGAGGTCCATTAAGGATAACTTTTTTTGGCACTTGAAGCCAACCTTCATCACTACGAAACTCACTACTATCATGATTGTCTATATGGACAGTGCAATGAGAACTCGTGCGACGACTAGAAAAACTCAAATCGGAACCAAAAAGATATCCAGGACCACAACTAGTGAAAACCCTTCTTTGCCCTGAAACCATTTCAAAAGCTAAGGTAGAAGCATCAGCCTTTACAGCCTCTTTACCCATAAGCGGTGGTGCTGCATCAATAATTACACTTGTTCGCGAATTTGATAACTTTACATATCCAACATTAGTTTCGCTCAAAGATATTTCTCGGCTCTCAGCATGACTTAAGGCCTGGTCTAATTGCCCATCGACGTCGCCGCAACTACCATGAAATCTTGGTAAGCCTGCATCAGAATGTCTCAAATTTCGAACAATTAGAGCTAGTTTTTCTATTGTCTCTAAATGGGTGGCAGATGGGTTCCATTTTGAATCCTTAAGCGCAAGTTTAGCCCAGATTAAACTTGTGAGAATGTTCAAAATATCTTGAGAATTCCTAGAGAAAACAATTTCCTCACTATTAATAAGATGATGACATTCATCGGCAAGTGCCCTGGTAGCAGGCTCTATAAATTTCTCCATATTCTTTAAATAGCATCCTGCATAAATCAAACCTAACAAAGCCTCAAACCTAGGTAATCCACTAGGCCCACTCATCGCTCGCTTAGATAAAAATTTAGCCTGCCTTGCCAATAAAAGATTAAATTTTTGGAGTTTTGTTTCGGAACACCCTTGCGTAAGAAATAAATAATGATGCGTCCAACGAACTAAACGCATTCCCGTCAACGCTGGTGTCCAACCAGGACCAAAACCAGAACTATACTTATTTATCCATGAATGTAACCAATTTTGTGCAAGAAGCCTGGCTTCTACACTTGCCAGGGCGGCCAAGTCATCTAACCAGGTAAAACTATGTAGCTTGTAATAGAAGTCTTTTTCGTCAGTCTTAAAATTCCAAACTTCGTCAGTTTGCTGGATAACTTGTCCTACAAAATTAATTTTCCCTTCTACCATATCGCGGCCAACGGATATTTTACCCAGGGAACGAGGCTCTGTTTCAAAAATAAATTCTGAATCAGATTTAGACATGCAAATTGTAAAGGCATAAAATCTGTCTATAAAAGCGTTCAAGAAACTCAAAATTAGCTCATTTTGTTAAATAAATCATAGTGATTATTTCGAAAATTTTGCATTGCAAATTTTTCTTTCGTTTAGGGTTTATTTGGTTTTTTTTGTAAATAACATATATAAAAACCATCTAAACCGTCCTTTTCTATCGAACTGGCTGGTACAATTCTAATATCACCAGAGTTCAAAACCCAAGCCTTAGGAATAGTTTGGTCTATTTTTTTTAGCTTTTTTATTACGAATTGATCATTTCGCTCTAGAAACTTCTCAATTTGGCATTCACCCTCATCTGGCAAAAGGGAACATGTCACATAAATTACAAGTCCGTTATCCTCTACAATTGAAGAAGCATGATCGAGTAATCTAGCCTGAATTTCCATTAGCTCAAAAAAATCAGACCCATCTTTACAATAGACTAAGTCTGGATGACGCCTAATTGTCCCGGTTGCACTACACGGAGCATCCAATAATACGATATCAAATTTATCAGTAATATTGAAAGCATCACTTTCTATTATATTTGCGCTGAGCCCACACCTTTCTAAATTCTCTCTTAATAATTGTAAGCGACTAGATGAAATATCCACCGAAGTAACATCTGCGCCAAGAGAAGCGAGTTGAAGCGTCTTTGCACCTGGTGCAGCACATAAATCTAGTACTCTTTTACCACTCAAATTACCTAATAGCCTAATTGGAATAGATGCTGCTGCATCTTGAACCCACCAATCCCCTTCTTTGAATCCTGGCAGAGCGGATATTTGTTTGCCACTTTTCAAGCGGATGCTTTCTTGAAAAACAATTCTACCGTCTAACTCTTTAGCCCAACCTGTAATTTTACGTGGATCTTTTAGGGTAATATCTACAGGCGGTGTAAAACTTTGTATTTTTTCAATTTCGATTACTGTATTTTTCCCATAGGCAGAAATTAAGGGGCCCCTCAACCACTTGGGCAACCTTGAAATATTCCCGACGTTATTCCACTCCTCGATTTCAGAAGATGATAGCTGTCGCAAAACAGCATTTACCAATCCTTTCATTGGCCTACTTCTTTTATTGGAAGCCGTGTAATTTACTGCCTCGTTGACAATCGCATGAGACGCACCGCCGGTAGCTAGCTCAGTCAAACTTAGTCTTAGAGTATTTTTAACTCTTAATTTTGGATCTTTTTTGAGGTATTTTTTTAATAGCTTATCGCTGCGTTCTAAATTACGCAAAGTATCCATTACTAATCTTTGGACAAAAGCTTTTTCATTGGGTTGAAGATTTTTAAGCATCCCGAGAGCCCTCAGCTCACGAAAACTTTTTTGGTTTCCTAAAATCTCATTCAAAATATCTATCGCAACAAAACGAGGCTTACTTCTCGATGGATTCATTAAGAAACTTTCTTGAAAGAATTTTGACGCTGCTATATCAGTCTAGTAGGATCAAGGAAAGTTTATATGCCTAAAAAAGATAAAGAACTTCCACCAGAAGCTTTAAGAGCACTAGAAGAGGCTGAGAAGCGTCGTTTGGAAAAAAAAGATATAAATTTACCAAAAGAACTTGGTGGCCGTGAAGGTGTGGAACCTGTCAGATATGGAGATTGGGAAAAAAAAGGCATTGCAGTTGATTTCTAGGGTCAAACCAATTTGTAGCCTTGCTGTAATCTGAACCCTAAAAGAAAAACATCTGACTTTTGAGCAGATTTACCCGGCCTCTGCGCCTCAGTTATCTCAACTGCCTTATGACCACATGCAATTGAAAAACCCCTATCTAAAACTGTCCCAGGCTCATTTTTTTGGTCAATGACCTTCGAAGCTAACAATTTGATCCGCTCTCCATTTATTTCTGTCCAAGCTCCTGGATAAGGCGATAAAGCTCTAATTTTCTGGTCGATAATTTTAGCAGGCAATGACCAGTCAATTTTTGCTTCAGACTTATGGATCTTACTTGCATATGTGACACCAACAGCGGCCTGGCTCTGCAATTTATAATCAGATAAATTTTCCAGCACTTCAATTATAAGCTGTGAACCTACTAAACTTAATTTTTCTGATAAAATTTTTGCAGTATCATTTTCTGTAATTTGGACTTTCTTGGAAGATAGGATTGGACCTGTATCCAGCCCCTCATCCATTTTCATGATGCAAACGCCTGTCTCTTCATCTCCCTCCATAATTGCTCTTTGAATTGGTGCAGCCCCACGCCAACGCGGCAAAAGTGATGCATGTATATTCAAGCAGCCAAGCCTTGGAGATAATAGAATTTTGCTAGGTAGTATTAGACCATAGGCAACTACAATAGCTATATCAGCCTTTAACTCCCTAAAAATATTTTGGTCTTTTTCAGATTCAAAATTCTTTGGGTTATGTACAGTTAGACCTAGATTAAGCGCTTCTTTGTGAACATCACTGAGGTTTACTTTTCTGCCACGCCCCGAGGGCCGAGGTGGCTGCGAATAAACCGCGCATATTTGGTGGTTACTCCGATACAAAGCCTTAAGAGCAGGAACAGAAAACTTTGGTGTTCCCATGAAAACTAATTTCATTTTTTCTTCTTCACCTTCCTAAGCAATATATCTCTTTTGACCCTAGATAAGTGGTCAAAAAACATTTTCCCATTCAAATGATCAATTTGATGTTGAATAGATGTTGCCCAGAGCCCTGTAAAATCCTTCCTATCGATAAAGCCCTTTTTATTTAAAAATCTTACAGTAACTTTTTTAGGCCTTTTGATTTTTGCAGATATACCCCTCAAATTTGGACTAGCTTCCTCTGTCTCACTATACTCCAACGATGCTTGAAGAATCTCAGGATTAGCAAGTTTTACAGGCTTACTTCGGGTTTCTGAGGCATCAATAACAGCTAAACGCAAGTTTACGCCAATTTGTGGAGCCGCTAGACCAATGCCAGGCATCGCATTCATTGTATCTATCATATCGTCCCAAATCAAAATTACATCTTCTGTGATTTCCGTTATCTCATCAGCTCTAGATCGAAGTCTTTTATCAGGCCATTTCAAGAACCTTTTGACCGCCATTATTCAACACCGCGTAATTTTTCACGTTTGAATTTCTTCATTTTACGCGTTATTAGCTGTCTCTTCATAGGTCCTAAATAGTCAATAAACAATTTTCCGTTTAAATGATCAATTTCATGTTGTATGCAAGTCGACTTTAGACCAGAAAACTCTTCGGAATGTTGTTTTCCTTTTAAATCAACCCACTCCACTTGCACAAGCTCTGGTCGCGTAATCTCAGCAAAATGTTCAGGAATCGAAAGACATCCTTCTTCATAAATACTTTTTTCTTCAGAGCAGGCAGTTATTAATGGATTAATCATAACAATTGGATCCGGTTCTTCGTTCTCTTTTTTGGCACAATCCATTACAAATATTCGTTCTAATACACCAATCTGAGGAGCAGCCAAGCCAATCCCTGGTGCATCATACATAGTCGCCATCATATCTTCTGTTAATTCAATAACGGCATCAGTTATGCGCTCAACTTCTACGGATTTTTTTTTCAATCGTGCATCTGGGTGTAAAACAATAGGTCTGATCATCATACTCATCTAGGATAATATTAGCTACAAAGCAACGGCTCTGTCCAATTGAACAAAACAATGTTAATGACCAGATCTGACACCTAATCTTTCAAGGTACATTTATGAATTTTGATGAGAAAATCGAACGTCGTCGTACTCACTCTGACAAATGGGACATGATGGAAAGTAAATATGGCGTATCATCTAAAGATGGAATACCCATGTGGGTTGCTGATATGGACTTTAGACCACCTGAATGTGTTCAAAAAGCAATCGAAAATTTATCTAATCATGGAGTCTATGGGTACTATGGCGATGACACTTCATACCGAAAAGCAATAAAATGGTGGATGAAAAACCGCCATGGTTGGGAGCTGGATACCGAATGGATTTTTAGCACGCACGGTTTAGTCAACGGGGCCGCTGTCTGCATTGAAACATTCAGCAATCCTGGTGATCATATTGTTCTATTTACACCAGTCTACCACTCATTTTTTAAAGTAATAAAAGCTGCTAATCGTGAAATTTTAGAGTGCCCATTGATTAAAAACCATGGAAGATATGAGTTTGATTTTAATTCTTATGATAATTTGATGACGGGTAAGGAAAAAATTGTGCTTTTATGTTCTCCTCATAATCCAGGTGGACGGGTTTGGTCGAAGGAAGAATTGAAACAAGTTGCGGATTTTACGAAACGCCACAATCTCATTTTGATATCAGACGAAATACACCACGATATTGTATATCCTGGCGCTATTCATATCCCCATGGCGAATGTTGATGAAGAAATTTCTGATCGGCTAATTATGATGACAGCGACGACAAAGACCTTCAACATTGCGGGAGCACATACTGGAAACGTCATTATACCGGATAAAAATTTAAGACAAAAGTTTGCTAAAAGAATGTCAGCACTGGGTATGAGTCCAAATAGCTTTGGATTGTTTATGGCTAAGGCCGCCTACAGCCCGGATGGAGCTGTTTGGGTTGATGAACTAATAAAATATTTGGATAAAAATCGACAGATATTTGATAACGCTATAGAAAAAATACCAGGATTAGAGACAATGAAGTTGGAAGGAACATATTTAGCTTGGGTAGATTTCTCAAAAACGGGGATGGAGCAAATGGAATTCGTGAATAGAGTTCAAAAGGTAGCAAAAATTGCGGCAAATTTAGGCCCAACATTTGGCAAAAACGGTCATAGTTTTCTAAGATTTAATTTCGCTACAACACGTGACAATGTTAGAACCGCAGTCGAACGTTTAGACCGTGCTTTTTCCGATCTACAATAATCGAGGTATTAGTGCGACGGGACTAGTTTCTTGATAAAAGTCCTTAGGCACAGAAGTTTGCGTATTAGTATTTCGCTTATATTCGAAGTAAACAATCCCATTTTCTTCTTTAGACGCAACAATTAAACACTGTTTTAAATGTTTATCCCCATCATAAAAATCTACGAGGCCTCTCATCATGGGAGCCTTCGCCGCTTCGACACAAAATCCACTTTTTTTAAGTTGCAGTACAGGATAACGATTTTTATTAAACTCCACACGAAGACGATTTTTCTTGCCTGAATCAGTCTTTTGAGCAGCTTCTAATCCAGCAATAACTTCTTTTGATAAAAAAGTACTCATATAAACCTTTTTTGTTAATAAACTGAAAAGTCTTTTATTTTACTTCCTTATGTTACCAAACAACTTCTTCTTTTTAAAGAACAAGGGTTATTATTCTAGTTAACCTTTTCACTTTAAACTATACTCTATCAGAAATTCCAATTCTAGCGAGCTTAAAGAAACTTCGAGATGCCATTTTTAATAAAAGTGATAGTTCTGACATTTGTCCTACATTCCACAGCCTTCGGGAAATGTGGAGGTGATTTCTACCAGTTCCTTGAAGAAATTAAAGAAGAGTCTTTGGAAATCGGTTATACAGAACAAATTGTAAATACATTTTTTGACGGCGTTTCACTAAATCCCTTAGTCTTGGAAGCTGATCAAGCACAGGGTATATTTCTGAAGCCGTTTAACGAATTTGCCCCGCGGTTAATAAATAATTATCGGATTTACCATGGCAAAAAGAACCTAAAAAAATATTCTTCAACCTTTGACAAAATAGAAAAAATTTATGGTGTTTCTAGAGGTGTTCTAACGTCTTTTTGGGCCTTGGAGACTGACTTTGGTTTAGTTCAAGGAAACTTCAATACTCTCGACGCCTTGGTAACCCTGGCTTTTGATTGCAGACGGCCACAGCTTTTTCGCCCCCAAATTTTTGCTGCACTAGAATTATTTACCCGAAATGAATTCAATCCAAACGAAACAAAAGGCGCCTGGGCAGGAGAAATTGGAATGGTTCAAATGTTGCCAAAAGACATTTTAGAAAATGGGGTTGATGCAGACGGAGACGGAAAAATTAATCTTCAAAGTTCAGCAAGTGATGCTTTATTTAGTGCTGCTAGAATGCTAAAAAGTTTGGGTTGGCAAGCAAATGAGCCTTGGTTACAGGAGGTGAAATTAGCTCAAGAAATAGATTGGTTTGAGACCGGTACGGACAAGAAAAAAACTATTGGAGAGTGGAAAAACTTAAGAATAACGGGTAAATATTCTGATTTGCCGGACGGTCCGGGTGACGCCTCTTTGATCTTACCGCAAGGCCACAAAGGACCAAAATTTCTAGCCTATTCCAATTTCAATGTATTTTTCCAATGGAATAAGAGCTTCATTTACGTTTTGACTGCTGCCCATTTTGCAAATCAACTTGAAGGATCTCCACCTTTCACCCCAGGCTCTCCAGACAAAGGCCTCAACAAGAACCAAATGATGCTTCTACAAACCAAGTTAAAAAAGCTTGGTTATCAGGTTGGTGAAATTGATGGCATTCTTGGGTCAAAAACTAGAAGATCCGTTCAGGAGTTACAGAGGACCCTAAACCTACCAGCTGATGCATGGCCAACAATCGAATTACTAGAAACTCTGTAGAAGGGTCAAGCAACTAAGCTTTCAGCCTTCTTTAAATCAACTGAAACTAACTGGCTCACACCCTGTTCCTGCATTGTAACCCCGAATAGTCTATCCATTCTCGACATCGTGATTGCATGATGAGTTATGATCATAAATCGCGTATCAGTTTGACGACACATCTCATCGAGAAGTTCACAAAACCGCGAAACGTTCGCGTCATCCAAAGGAGCGTCAACCTCGTCTAGAACACAAATTGGGGCTGGGTTAGCTAAGAAAACTGCAAATATCAATGCCAACGCCGTCAAGGTTTGCTCTCCACCTGATAATAATGATAAAGCTGCTAATTTTTTACCAGGCGGTTGGCACATAATTTCGAGCCCAGCTTCGAGAGGATCATCACTTTCTACAAATTCTAAATTTGCTTCACCGCCACCGAAAAGATGCTTAAAAAGCATAGAAAAATTTGAGTTTACTTGTTCAAAGGCGGTAAGAAGCCTTTCACGACCCTCGCTATTGAGGCTAGCTATACCCGTCCTAAGTGTTTTGATTGCTTGTTCTAAGTCTGCCTTTTCTGCAAATAGTTTTTCATGTTCCTCACTAACTTCTTTTGCGTCATCCTCCGCCCGAAGATTTACAGATCCTAATGCTTCTCGCTGTCGCTTTATTTGACCAACTTTTGTTTCTAACGTATCTGCGCTTGGTAAATTTTCACCATCCAGTTGAAATTCCTCAAGCAAGCTTTCAACCGATAGTCCAAGAGCTTCTCGTATTCGATCTGAAGCTAATTTCAAATTCTGTCGCGCTGCGTCAGATTTTGCATCACACCTCGCTCTATCTTCGCGTGCCTCCGATGCGACTCTTTCCGCTTCACGTTCCTCTTTAAGAACTGTATTCAACTTTGTCTCGGCCAGAGAAAGTGAGTCATCAGCTTCAGCTTTTTTCTTTTCAGTTTCCGAAATTGCCAAAACTAAATTTTTACGTTTTTCTTTAATTTTTGAGGGTGTTTTTGAGGCTTCTTCTAATTCCCACTGTGAGCTATTTTTTCGATCAATTAGTTCCGAAATTCTTTTCTCAGCCGTATCAAGTCGATGAGACCAACCGCTAATTTCTTTTTGCAACTCTTGAGCTCTCTTAAGTTGTATTTCTCCTTCACGTCTTACCTCGTCATGAAGAGAACGCTTTGTCATCATAGTTACTCGAGCGGCCTCCACATTTAGTTTGACCTCTTCAACTTGAGAACGCATTGCATTTAAATCTTCGAGCTCAACAAAACTCTTGTTGGCCGAAGCAACTTGTTTTTTTGACAGTTGAGCCTCTTCTTCATAACGGCGTTTTGATATTTGATAGTTCTCTAATTGTGCTTGTATTAAACTTTTGTCAGACTCCACTTTATTCAATTTTTTGACTGCATCATTTACTTCTTGGTCCGCATCTCGCCTTGCAAGCCTTGCAGTTTTTTCTTGCTCACTAACTTTTAAAAGTTTCGCAACCAAATCTTCATGTTTAACACGAGCAGTCCCTAATTTTTTTTCTAAAACCCCTAATTGAGAATCTAAATCCTCCAATGTATTGACCTGTTGAATTTGTAATGCTGCTGCAGATGGCATATCGCCTGCCCAAATTTTAAAACCATCCCAACGCCACAAATCGCCTTCTAAGCTGACTAGTCGCTGCCCTGGCTGTAATAACTCATGTAAACTATCGCCTTGCTCACGATCAACTAAACCAACATATTTTAGTCGCCTGCTGAGAACCGTAGGTATTTCAACTACATCAGTAAGAAATTTTATACCCTTTGGTAACTGATTTTTGACAGAAGAATACTCATTCAACTTAACCCACCCAGTTTCATTTTTTTCACTTGATATAGGTGCTCGCAAATCATCAGCCAAAGCTGCTCCAAAAGCTTTCTCAAAACCAACTTCAACTCTAACTTCATCAATGATATGAGACTTTTTATTAGAATTTTTTTCAATGAGTTTTTCTAGTGCCATAAATTCGGCTCGGATCGCCTTAGCTTCTCCTTCTACTTCTGAGCGTTCAAGATTTGCAGCCTCTTCGTTAGATTGCAAAGAAAAACGTTTTTCTTCTAATTGTAAAAGTTGCTCTTCGCATTTAGATGCGTGTTCTTTTGCAGATTTCTCTTCTAGAACTACATCTGCAACAAGCTTTTCCATTCGCTCTAGTTCAACTAAAGCCTCATTAACTTTTTTATCAATATTAGCAACTTCTTGATTGTTTTTATTCAAAGCATTTTGACTATCTAACAAAAAACGTTCTAATGACTGATGACGGGCCGCTAATCGTGCCATGTCTTCGGTTAATTCTGACAGATTAATTTCTTTATCATTCAGAATAGTAGCCGCCTCTTGAACTTCAGAAGAAGCAGTTTCAAGTTCTTCTTCATGTGAACTAAGCGAAACCTTTAGCGCTTCTTGCTCCTTTGACAAAATCTTGATTGTCTCTAGGGCATCGTTATTCAGACTGTCCTCACGATCAATATCTTGCCCGAGTTGCTCTATACGAGAAGACAATGTTTCAATTCTGTTTTTTGCTTGGCGCTCTTGCTCTTCCAAAGTTTCCTGCTCAACAATTGAACGTTGAAGCATTGCTGAAATAACAGAAGCTTCTTCTCTAAGTGGAGGCACATTCTCACTGGCTATTTCTCGGACTCGTTTTGCTTTGGCAACAAGTGCTTCTGCCTCTGCTGCTATCTTTGTGTGTGCAATCAATTCATTATCAGCATCAAAGTTTGCTTTATCTGCGTCCCTCCAACGACAATATAATAATGTACCTTCTACTTCACGCAATTGTTCACCGAGCACTCTGTACCTTGCTGCTTGTTTCGCTTGTCTTGCAAGTTGTCCTAGCTGGTTTGCTAATTGGTCTAAAACATCTTCTACCCGGACTAAATTTGTTTCAGCTGCATTTAGTTTAAGTTCTGCTTCATGGCGACGCTGATAAAGACCAGAAATACCAGCTGCCTCTTCTAGAACACGACGGCGACTCTTTGGTTTTGCATTAATTAATTCTGCTATTTGACCCTGTCTTACTAATGCTGGGGAATGTGCTCCTGTAGATGCATCAGCAAATAACATTTGCACATCGCGAGCCCGCACATCCTGCCCATTACTTTTATATGCACTACCCGCCTCACGAGTTATCCGACGTACTATCTCTAAATTGTCTTCATTATTGAAAATACTTGGTGCTGCACGTTCTGAATTATCTAAATGCAAAGCGACTTCGGCAAAGTTACGCGCAGGTCGTGTTGCAGCGCCGGCAAAAATAACATCTTCCATACCACCGCCCCGCATGGCGGTAGGACGGTTTTCACCCATTACCCAACGTAAAGCCTCTAATAAATTAGATTTGCCACATCCATTTGGACCAACCACCCCAGTCAAACCGTCTTTAATGATAAGCTCAGTAGGATCTACAAAGCTTTTGAAGCCTGATAACCTTAATTTACTAAATTGCAATTTTAGCGATTCCTTAGTAATTTCCTGCTGATAATAATTATTGCTTTTAAATATGACTACCCCATATCGTACATTTAACACAATTTTACACAATATGTTGCAAATTTTTAAATTACATATACTAGGCAAAGTGTAAATGAGAGTTTGTATAGAATATGCGTCCCCAAGACATCCAGATATTAAAAAAATTCTTCAATCGAGCCACCAATTAATGCAAGACCTATACCCTGATGAAACAAATTCATATCTTTCAATTGACGAATTGTGTTCTCCCAATATTCACTTTTTAGGAGCAAGACAAAATGAGAAATATTACGGATGCGGCGCATTAGAAGTGAAGCCCGATTATGGAGAGCTAAAATCATTTTTTGTGGAACCGGATTTTAGAAGAAAAGGAATTGCCACCTTAATAATGCAAGAGATATTAATCACTTCTACAAAATTAAATTTAAATACACTGAAACTTGAAACAGGTGTTGGATTAGACGATGCATTGAAATTATACAAACGGTTTGACTTTGAATTATGTGAACCGTTTGGAAATTATCTTGAAAACGGGTTCTCTATTTTTATGAAAAGAAACTTGTGATAGTACTTCACCAAAAATTTGTTGGGCTCATTATCCCTTTTCCAAAAACAGTGATAGAAATTAAACGTGAATTCTGGTCAGTAGTTCAACTAATTCACTTCGTTCATTTTCCAAATCGTCCAAAACATTAAAGTGATGTTTTCCTTTAGATATTATTTTTGAACAGGACCAAGTATGACTTAAATATTTTGCCTGTGATATAAAGGCAGGGCGTTCGTGTTCGCCAACAAATACGGTAACCGGCACATTTAATTTCGAATGTAATGCCGGGCTTTCTCTTTTTGCACTATCCACGGTCAATTTAAGTTTTTGGTTCATACTTGTTTTCAGAAGAGGTCTTAAATCCGCTATTGGTGAGATCGGCACTACATGACACAACCTTTTCAATAAATCTGTTCTTAATTTAGAGCCGGACCACTGATCATTCGAAACCATTCTCGAAACCAAATGCCCCCCCGCAGAATGGCCGGTTAGTGAAATAAATCCTTCATATTTATCCAATACATAGCATATTAGATCTTTTATTTGCCCATTTATATCGGAAATTTTTACATTTGGACATAGATCGTAGGAAGGAATTATAAATCTAAATCCATGAGCTAAAACACCGGATGCGAAGTGAGACCAATATGACTTATCAAAATCAATCCAGTAACCCCCATGAACAAATACAACTGTTCCCAAGGGTTTTTTTTGAGGTAAAAAAAGATCGAATTTTTGTCGAATTGAGGGGCCATAAGAAATGTCCAACTTCGCCAATCCACTCTTTAAACTAACTTTTCTGAATAGTGCAGCTTTTGCTATCCAATCTTGAACTATTTCTTCTGAATTAGCTATGAAGGCAGCGTTTGCATATGCTTCGTCATTTTCGTTTATATTTGTCATAATAATTAATACCGCTATAGACAAAATAAGGCAGAATTGGTTTTGTTATGTCAAAGTAAAAATAGGAGATTGGGAATGTTAGATGATTTGACAAACTTGCAAGCCTTACTGAAAGATCCAACTCTTTTGGCCACAAAAGGTTATCTAGCTGGTGAGTGGTGCGAAGGACAAGATGGCCAAACCTTCCCAGTATACAATCCTGCTCGCGGTGACGTGATAATCGATGTTGCAGATATATCAAGAACCCAGACAGCTGAAGCTATTTCTATTGCTGAAAAAGCTCAAAAATTATGGGCTGCTAGACCAGCCAAAGAACGCAGCAATTTACTTCGAAACTGGTATAATTTGATGATGGAAAATCAAGAGGATTTAGCAATCGTCCTGACTGCTGAACAAGGTAAACCTATTGAGGAAGCAAAGGGTGAGATTGCCTACGGCGCTTCTTTTATCGAATTTTTTGCTGAAGAAGCAAAAAGAGTTCACGGAGAAACAATACCAGGCCATCAAAGTGACAAACGAATTACCGTTTTAAAACAACCCGTTGGCGTTGCAGCATCTATTACACCTTGGAATTTTCCAAATGCTATGATCACTAGGAAAGCAGGACCAGCACTAGCAGCTGGATGTGCTTTTGTTGCGCGGCCTGCTGCAGAAACTCCATTATCCGCACTGGCTATGGGCGTTCTAGCCGATAGAGCAGGTCTTCCAAAAGGAATTTTATCAATAATTCCATCCTCGCGATCATCTGAAATTGGAAAAGAATTCTGCGAAAACCCAATTATCAGAAAACTTACTTTTACAGGTTCAACCGAGGTCGGCAGAATTCTACTTAAACAAGCGTCTGAACAAATTATGAAGTGCTCAATGGAATTGGGGGGAAATGCCCCATTTATTGTCTTTGACGATGCAGACATTGATGCTGCCGTCGAAGGGGCAATTATGTGTAAATTTAGAAATAATGGACAAACATGTGTTTGCGCCAATCGTATTTACGTTCAATCAGGAGTTTATAACGAATTTGCTAAAAAATTATCATTAGCTGTTTCACAAATGAAGGTTGGGGATGGCTTAGCTATTGGAACTGCACTTGGACCTCTAATAAACAGCGCAGCTATACAGAAAGTGCAGGAACATATTGAAGATGCAAAGTCAAAGGGAGCGCAGGTTATATTAGGAGGCGAAACAATCCAAGGGCCAGGTAACTTTTTAACACCAACAATTGTAACACAAGCAAGAAGAGATATGCTCGTATCAAAAGAGGAAACATTCGGCCCATTCGCACCACTTTTTGAATTTGAAAATGAAGATGAAGTTATAGAATTAGCAAACGACACTATATTTGGCTTGGCTTCTTACTTTTATGCAAAAGATTTAAGCCGCGTCTATAAGGTCGCAGAAGCTTTAGAATATGGGATCGTAGGCGTGAATACAGGAATTATCTCAACAGAAGTCGCTCCGTTTGGAGGAGTAAAACAATCTGGACTGGGTAGAGAGGGTAGTCACCATGGAATAGATGACTACCTGGAAATGAAGTATATCTGCATGTCGGTTTAAATATTGTGAATTAGGAACAAAGTAAATTACCAGATGCAGTTTCAGGCACAGCTTTAGTTATCAAGGTCGCTAATGGTTTCAAAGCGTAAAGTTAATAATATAAACGGTTGGATAATTATCGACAAACCTGCCGGCATCACATCAACCGGTGTGGTGAGTAAAATAAAGCGGGCTTTTAACGCAAAAAAAGTTGGACATGCTGGTACGCTAGATCCAGATGCCACAGGTGTTTTGCCAATTGCTCTAGGTGAAGCAACAAAAACTATTCCCCACATCATGGATGAGATAAAATCATATCATTTTTGTATAAAATTCGGTGAAGCAACGGATACTGATGACGCAACCGGTGAGATTATTAACACAAGCAATAATCGTCCAAAAGACGATAAGATCTCTGCTCTTTTACCGAAATATACAGGGTTTATAGAGCAAACACCTCCTAATTATTCAGCAATCAAAGTTAAAGGAGTTCGAGCCTATGATTTAGCCCGTTCAGGAAAAAATTTAAATTTAAAAGCTCGCTCCCTCTTTGTGAAAGAGCTTAAGTTTTTAGAGCGCGTTGATGATGATCACGCTTTACTTCAGTTGACATGTGGAAAAGGTGGATATGTGAGATCAATCGCTCGAGATCTTGGCAAAGACTTAAAATGTTTTGCCCATGTAAAATGGCTAAAACGCATATGGTCAGGACCATTTGAATTAAAAAATTCTATTTCACTTAATAAACTTGACGAAGTACGAGAATTACCTTCCTTGAAACGACTTTTACAGCCACTTGAAGTTGGCTTGCAAAACTTACCTTTTGTAACATGCAGCACAAAAGATGTGGGTCACATAGCAAATGGAAGATCGATTATTGTCAGGCCAACGGAGATTGAGGCAAACAAAATATGTTGGATTGAATGTAATGGAAGAGCATTAGCTCTAGGAACCGTAAAAGACAGTCAGTTTTATCCATCACGTGTCCTCAATATTTAAAACTAAATTGAGATCAAATCATGAAAAATCCAAATTTAATTATAAAATATTATCAAAACGAAGACGCAAATTCCAAAGCTGTCTATTCAAGTTGTGAAAAATACAGATATAGTCTTACTCGCATTTGGAATAAGAAAGCAGAAAAATTGCATTTTGTAATGCTCAATCCTTCCACGGCGACAGAAATTCAAAACGACCCTACAGTTGAACGATGTGAACGAAGAGCGCGTACTTTAAATTTTGGATCTTTCAGGGTCACTAATATCTTTGCATGGAGAGATACAGATCCAAAAAAAATGAAACGTGCGAAAGATCCTGTGGGCGTGCAGAATAACAAAGCTATTCTTGATGGGTGCCAATGGTCGGATTGTACTATTGCCGCCTGGGGTAACCATGGCTTACATTTAGACAGAGGAAATTACGTAATAGAATTATTAAAAAAATGTGGCAAACCGATTTTCCACTTGGGCATTTCTAAAGTTGGCCAACCCAAACACCCTCTTTATATCTCATATAATATCCTTCCAACAGTGTGGCTAGGCAATAATAAAGTTTAACCCAAAAAGTTTTTTGATTCAGAATACAGCCTGACAAAAACCAAATATTTTACTATTTGGACTTTCCAATTAAAAAAAAATGAGATACGCCCGTGATCTTATTAAAACCTTGAGAATCTCGGCTGGACGTCATCCCGGCCTACGCTATAAAATTTGACCTAACAGGAGAATTAGATGTCGATAACTGCTGAAGAAAAAGCGAAAGTCATAAGTGATTTTGCAACTAAAAAGGGCGACACTGGGTCACCCGAAGTCCAAATCGCAATTTTAACTTCAAGAATAAATACTTTGACAGAACATTTCAAAGAACATCAAAAAGATAACCATGGCCGTCGAGGCCTCTTGAAGATGGTTGCCCAAAGAAGAAAACTTCTAGATTATCTTAAAGGTAAAGAAGAGACACGTTATCAAACTGTGATTAAAAAGCTCGGAATACGACGTTAAAAATATAAAACTCTCTGGGAAAATTATTGAGAAATCAAGTTCATTTTATTCGCAACTACTGCATTTGAATAAATCATTTCCTTTTCGATAAAACTAATATAATTGCCATTCATCTGAAATCTGGCGCCCAGACCCAGCGCCCGAAATACAAGATACTGGGTCAGAGGGAATCCGCCCTCTACGTTAAAGGCCTTTCGGCCATTTTAGGAAGATAAGATGTTTAAAGAATTTAAAAAAAATATGAAATGGGGTGAGGAAACCCTAACACTAGAAACTGG
This sequence comes from Paracoccaceae bacterium, assembly GCA_902632125.1. Classification (GTDB taxonomy): domain Bacteria; phylum Pseudomonadota; class Alphaproteobacteria; order Rhodobacterales; family Rhodobacteraceae; genus Salinivivens. The sequence continues at coordinate 109,952 of CACPBQ010000001.1, forward strand.
AAAAGTAGCTCGTCAAGCCGATGGTACTGTGATCGCAACTTTGGGTGAAACTTCTGTAATGGCAAATGTGACATTTGCAAAGGAAATGAAAGAAGGACAGGACTTCTTCCCTCTGACAGTTCACTATCAAGAAAAGTATTATGCAGCTGGGAAAATACCTGGGGGATTTTTTAAAAGAGAAGCTCGCCCTACTGAAAAAGAAACTCTCACTGCACGTTTGATCGATCGACCCATGCGTCCATTGTTCGTTGAAGGCTTCAAGCATGAAGTTTTAGTTATGTGCACAGTATTATCCCATGATTTAGTTAATGATCCAGATATTGTCGCTTTGATTGCGGCCTCAGCTGCTTTAACCATCTCTGGAGTGCCATTTATGGGACCCGTAGGTGCCGCAAGGGTAGGGTATGTCGACGGCGAATATATCTTGAACCCAGAAGTTGAAGATATGGATCAGCTTAGAACCAACCCCGAGCAGAGACTAGATTTGGTCGTGGCCGGCACAAAAGATGCAGTGATGATGGTTGAGTCCGAAGCTTATGAATTAACTGAAGATGAAATGTTGGGAGCAGTAAATTTTGCTCATGAACAAATCCAACCTGTGATTGATCTCATAATTGAATTAGCCGAAGACGCAGCAAATGAACCTTTTGATTTCAAAGCTCCTGATTATTCGGATCTGTATAACGCGATTAAAAAGGCAGGCGAGAAAAGCATGCGAAGTGCTTTTTCTTTAAAGGATAAACAGGAGAGAGTAGCTGCAGTATCAGACGCGAGAGAGTCTATAAGATCTAGCCTAGACGAAGACCAATTAGAAGATCCTAATTTGGGATCAGCTATGAAAAAACTAGAAGCCTCAATATTAAGAGGGGATGTTGTAAAAACGGGCAAACGTATCGATGGAAGAAAGACAACTGATGTTCGAGACATCGTTTGTGAGACAGGTTTTCTTCCAAGAACCCATGGATCAGCTCTTTTCACTAGAGGAGAAACACAAGGACTAGTTGTAACGACCCTCGGTACTGGAGACGATGAGCAAATAATCGACGCTCTGCATGGTAACTTTCGGTCTAATTTTCTTCTGCATTATAACTTTCCTCCATACTCAGTAGGTGAAGTTGGTAGAGTGGGCTCACCCGGTCGAAGAGAGATAGGCCACGGCAAACTGGCATGGAGAGCTTTACAAGCGGTCTTGCCAGCTGCGACCGACTTTCCATACACTATACGTGTTGTTTCTGAAATTACAGAATCAAACGGATCATCATCTATGGCATCTGTTTGCGGCGGTTCACTTTCCATGATGGATGCTGGCGTGCCACTCAAAGCTCCGGTAGCGGGTGTTGCAATGGGCTTGATACTAGAAGAAGACAATTCATATGCAATCTTAACAGACATTTTAGGCGACGAAGATCACCTAGGCGATATGGATTTTAAAGTAGCTGGTACAGAAAATGGTATTACTTCACTTCAAATGGATATCAAAGTTGCAGGTATTACCCCCGAAATTATGAAAAATGCCCTTGCACAGGCAAAGGATGGCAGAATGCACATCCTCGGAGAAATGTCTAAATCTATTTCTGAGGCCGGGTCATTCTCTGTTCATGCGCCCAAAATAGAGACCATGCAAATTCCTACCGATAAAATCCGAGAAGTTATTGGTTCAGGAGGAAAAGTAATAAGAGAAATAGTGGAGACATCAGGAGCCAAAGTTGATATCAACGACGATGGACAAATCAAGATCGCTTCCAATGACGCAGACGCTATAAAGAATGCTTACGATATGATATACTCAATTGTAGCTGAACCAGAAGTTGGCGAAATATACACTGGTAAGGTTGTCAAGGTTGTCGATTTTGGCGCATTTGTAAACTTCTTTGGCAAAAGAGATGGCTTGGTGCATGTTAGTCAGATAGAAAATCGCCGCATAAATCATCCATCTGATGTTCTTAAGGAAGGTCAGGAAGTTAAAGTAAAGCTACTTGGCTTTGATGACAGAGGCAAAGTTCGGTTGTCTATGAAAGTAGTAGACCAAGAGACTGGTGAGGAAATAAAAGAAGATAAAAAAGAAAAAAGCGACGATAAAGAGTAAAATCCAAACTCGTTAGTTCACAAGCCCCAAAGCAAATGTTTTGGGGCTTTTTTTATGGATGCATTTTTTTAAAAATAAATTAACGTTACAGATTTGCTGATCTTGCTCGTAATTTTATTAAACTAAGTACAATATCTATAGTTGGAGTTGGTGTCTTTGTTATGAGACCTAATTCTTGAATTGAGGTTACAAGGGCATCTATTTCCATAGGACGCCCTTGATCAAGATCTTGCAACATAGACGTTCTGTGAGCACCTACCGCAGCGCCACCATCTATTCTTCTTTCAACATCAATCGGAAATTTGACACCAAGCTTTTCAGCTATTGATTGCGCTTCAATCATCATTTTTCTAGCTACATCTCTAGTGCCGATATCGGTACATAAAACATCTAAAGTTGCATGAGTTAGAGCAGAAATGGGATTAAACGAAAGATTGCCCCACAATTTTACCCAGATTTCATCCCGAAGTTTGGGACGAACGGGTGCTTTCAAACCTGCTTCAATTAAGGCTTTAGAAAGTTTAAGAGCTCGGTCAGACTTTGAACCATCTGGCTCCCCTAAAGAAAACCGATTGCCCTCTAAATGTTTTATGACGCCAGGTTCTATCACTTCCGCTGCTGGATAAACAACGCAGCCTAAAACTTTATCAGGACCAAAACCATCCCATTGAATATTTCCTGGATCAACTGAATTTACTCTTGTGCCTTCAAACTCACCACCAACTTTATGAAAATACCACCAAGGAATGCCATTCACACCATACACTATGGTAGTTTTTTCGTCGATCAAAGGTTCCATTCTATTAACCACTGATGGCACCGAGTGTGCCTTTAATGTAATAATAACATAATCTTGTGGTCCTAGATCCTCAGGATTTTCAGAAGCCGTCACAGGGACTGTAATATCACTTTCTTCTTCGATCAGCCGCAAACCTTTTTTTTTCATAGCTTCCAAATGCGGCCCGCGTGCAACCAAACTGACATCAGCACCTACTCGTGCCAATTTTACGCCCAATAAACCACCAATTGCACCCGCGCCAAAAATACAAATTTTCATGATTTTTCCTTATAAAAGGCCAAGCTTTTCAGCCATTCCTATCCTTTGCATTTTACCTGTTGCGCCTTTTGGAATTTCATCCAAAATTACAACACAGCGTGGAACTTTAAAATCAGCCATCCTTTCTTTAGCAAAGCTTTTGATATCCTTGTCATCACATTTACTATCATTCGCCAGAACAACAGCTGCAGCAACCTCCTCTCCAAGCTTGGGATGAGGTAACGCAAACGTAACAACTTGATCAATTTCAGGATGGTCCAATAAAATACTATCTATTTCTAGTGGTGATATCTTTTCGCCACCCCTATTAATTATTTCCTTTAATCTTCCAGTTAAATAAAGGAACCCATCTTCATCAAAAGCACCTTGATCACCAGTACGGAACCAACGTTTTCCTTCAATTTCAAAAAAGCTTTTTTGATTAGCATCTATGTTATTTTCATAACCAGGCGTCACATTATTACCAGAAATTACGACCTCACCTGTGCCATCAATCAGATAATCGTCAGCTTCGTCCGCAATTCTAACAGAAGGACCCGCCGGTTTACCAACGGAACCAGGCTTCTGTTTGTCTAAAAGATTGCAACACATTTGATGCGTCGCTTCAGTCATTCCATAAGCCTCAATAACTGGGGCACTAAAGCTTTCTTCCAAGTCACGCATGACTTGGGCTGGTAGGCTTGCAGAGGACGATCTCAAAAACCTGAGTGGATTATTTTTTATGATTTTAGAATTACGATTGGAACGAGCTAAAATAGCCTGATGCATTGTGGGAACAGCAGTGTACCAAGTTGGTTTAGCTCTATCCAAATTAGAAAAGAAAGAAAGAGCATTAAAGCCTGATGAACACCAAATCGAGGCTCCAACAGATAATGAAGCTGAAACTGCAGCAATAAGCCCATGAATGTGGAAAAGCGGCATAACATTTAAACACCTATCTGAGGAGGATAGGGATAAAGATTTTGCAATATTTGATGCTGATGCAGCTACATTTGATTGTAACAAAGGCACTATCTTAGGCCTAGAAGTCGTTCCCGACGTGTGAAGAATTAAAGCAACATCATTTTCACTTACGACTTCGTCTTCGAGCAACTCTTCATTTTCGTCACCCATTAAAGAAAATAATCCTGCTATTCGGTCATTTTCTAAAAGACGTATAATTTTAATACCCAAACGCTCCGCTGCCACTGAAGCAGCACCATCATAACCCTCATTTACAACAATAGCTTTAGCTTTAAGATCATCTAAATAGAAATTAAATTCATCTTCACGATAACTTGGGTTTAAGGGCGCAGTAATTGCACACTGAGCAATCGTCGCGAAAGCACTAGCCATAGTAGGTCCATTTGGAAGAACAATTGCAACGCGATCCTTTTTTGATATGCCGCTTTTACGTAAGAAAGTTTTTACCTTTTCTGATAGCTCTCGCAAAGTACCATATGTAAGCCACTCTTTGTTTGAGGCTCCGATGGCTTGCGAAGTGGATAAATGCTCAGACAAAAACCCAGAAATCGTTTGTGACATCCAAAACAATCCTTACTAAATCTAAAACTCAACGCACGTAGTAGTGCAAAGCAATAATAGCTTCCAGCTAAATTAAATTTTTCAACTGATAGACTAACCGTCTTGTCTAATAGCCTCATTTCTGGGGTCGTATGGACTGTCACAGGTAACTTCCGCATCCCATAAAGAGTTTAACATTTTAACTTTCAGTTTTTGACCTTCCTGAGCAAGGTCTGGTCTTATATAACCCATACCGATTGATTTACCGAAAACCACTGAATAACCACCCGAAGTCAAACGGCCAACTTTTGTATCGTTATCCAAATACAACGCTTCTCGACCCCATGGATCTGCATCATTGGGTCCATCTATCAAAAGAGTGACACATTTTGACCTCACACCAGTTTTTTCCATGCTCTCTTTTCCAAGAAATTCTTTCTCCAAATCAATAAACCTTGACAAATCAGCTTCCAAAGGCGTTGCATCTCTACCTAACTCAGTACCAAACGCACGATATGACTTTTCCTGTCGTAACCAGTTTTGGGCACGCGCTCCAACTAATTTTAGGCCATACTCAGGTCCGGCTAACAGCAATCGATCCCATAAATAGTTTTGCATTTCGATGGGATGGTGAAGCTCCCATCCTAATTCACCGGTATAGGCAACTCTAATCGCATTCACTGGGCACATTCCAATTTCGATCGTTTTTGATGAAAGCCATGGAAATTTTTTGTTTGAAAGCGCACTTTCAACATCAGCTTCATTTAGTACAGACTTTAATAGATCTCGCGATTTTGGACCTGCGATTGCAAAAACGCCCCATTGGGAAGTAACATCGTGAATTTCAATATAACCAAACTCTTCCATTTTATCTTGAGCCGCTTTACTCAGATAATCACTGTCATAAGAACTCCAAGCTCCTGCTGATACTAAATAATAACTATCCTCAGCCAGCCTCACTATAGTGTATTCTGTTCGCGTCGTTCCATGATCAGTTAATGCATACGTCAAATTAATGCGCCCAACTTTTGGAAGCTTATTACACGTAAACCAATTAAGAAAGTTTGTTGCACCTGGGCCTTTCACCATGTGCTTTGTAAATGCCGTCGCATCAATTAAACCAACACCTTCACGGACGGCTTTAGCTTCCTCTAAAGAATAATGCCACCATGCGCCACGGCGGAAACTTCTTGATTTAGTATCGAAATCTTCCTCAGCATCTGCCGGCCCATAATAATTAGCTCTCTCCCAACCGTTAACTTGGCCAAATTGAGCTCCTAACCTTTTTTGTCTCTCATATGCCGGTGCTGTTCTAAGAGGTCTACAAGCCTCTCTTTCTTCATCAGGATGGTGTAAAATAAATACATGTTCATAGCATTCTTCATTTTTTCTGGTCGCATATTCAGTTGTCATCCAGCTGCCATACCTTTTAGGGTCGAGAGATGCCATATCTATTTCAGCCTCCCCTTCAACCATCATTTGAGCCAAGTAATAGCCCGTTCCGCCAGCCGCAGTAATTCCAAATGAAAATCCCTCTGCAAGCCACATATTTCGCAAACCAGGAGCCGGACCTACCAGGGGATTACCGTCTGGCGTATAACATATTGGGCCATTAAAATCATCTTTCAAACCAGCTGTTTCAGATGAAGGAATGCGGTGAATCATCGACATGTACTCCGCTTCAATCCTGTCTAAATCCAGCGGGAACAAATCAGCTCGAAAACTATCTGGGACACCATATTCAAAACGTGCTGGGGCATTCCTTTCATAAGGCCCTAGTATCCAACCACCCCTTTCTTCTCGAACATACCACTTAGCATCTGCGTCTCGCAGCACAGGATGTTCTGAATTACCGGCACTCCGGAAATCAACAAGAGCAGGATCTGGCTCAGTTACTATGAACTGGTGTTCTACAGGAATTGCAGGTATTTTAATACCCAATAATTTTGCTGTGCGTTGTGCATGATTGCCCGTAGCGGTAACAACATGCTCTGCCGTAATGACTAGTTCTTCTTTAGATGCGACAAGATTACCCCCCTGCTCTTCCATCTTGGTACACGTAACTTTCCAATTCCTACCATCCCATATATAGCCATCAACTTGCCATTTTCGTTCAATTAAAACATCACGTTGTCTGGCACCTTTAGCCATAGCCATCGTAACATCAGCTGGGTTTATGTAACCATCAGTTGGATGGTAAATTGCTCCAACTAAATCTTTGGTATTTACAAGTGGCCAGCGTTCTTTGATTTCGTTGGGTGTAAGCCATTCGTATGGGACTTCACAAGTTTCTGCGGTTGAAGCGTAGAGCATGTACTCATCCATGCGATCCTGAGTTTGCGCCATACGCAAATTGCCAACGACTGAAAACCCGGCATTCAAACCTGTCTCTGCTTCGAGAGTTTTATAGTAGTCAACTGAATACTTATGTATGTGCGTAGTTGCATATGACATGTTAAACAATGGTAACAGACCGGCAGCATGCCACGTTGATCCTGACGTAAGTTCGTCTCGTTCAAGCAACATAACATCTTGCCAACCTGCTTTGGCTAGGTGGTAGGCAATCGAAGTTCCTACTGCACCGCCACCCACGACTAAAGCTTTAACATGCGATTTCATAAACTTGCTCCCCAGCACCAATTCCAACTTTTCTATTATTAAGAAAAAATCAACTATTAGCCTAGTCGACGCAACAATAAAGAAAAGCGACTTTTCGAGCACCAGATAATTTTTAATGAACCAAAGATCAAAATATAAAAACGAACTCAAGGTTTTTCTCAAAATTTACAGTCTTTCGTATTTTTCATGTACGGTTTATAAAATTTAAATAAATCACGGTTTCGAATCAAAAAGTTAAGAATTTATAGGTAGGTAAATGGGTTTAGGATCAATCACGGGAGTTTTTTCGCAAGATATGGCGATAGATCTAGGAACCGCTAACACCCTTGTATACGTTAAAGGGAAAGGGGTCATCTTGTCCGAACCGTCAGTTGTTGCCTATCAAGTTAAAGACGGCCAAAAAAAAGCCCTCGCATTTGGAGAAGACGCCAAATTAATGCTAGGGAGGACACCTGGAAGTATAGAGGCAATCCGCCCAATGAGAGACGGAGTAATCGCAGACTTTGATGTTGCTGAAGAAATGATAAAATATTTCATAAGGAAAGTGCACAAAAGAACAACTTTTTCCAAGCCAAAAATTATAGTTTGTGTCCCTCATGGAGCCACGCCAGTTGAGAAGAGAGCAATTCGTCAATCAGTTCTTTCAGCAGGTGCGAGAAGGGCTGGATTGATCGCCGAACCAATTGCAGCCGCCATTGGTGCCGGTATGCCTATAACCGATCCAACGGGAAGCATGGTTGTAGATATTGGAGGTGGAACAACAGAGGTAGCAGTTCTGTCATTGGGCGATATTGTTTATGCCCGCTCAGTTCGAGTTGGTGGGGATAGAATGGATGAAGCCATAATCAGTTATTTAAGAAGACAACAAAATTTACTAGTCGGAGAAAGCACAGCAGAGAGAATAAAAACGTCCATTGGTACTGCAAGAATGCCGGATGATGGGAGAGGCGCCTCTATGATGATCCGAGGCCGTGATTTGCTCACTGGTGTTCCGAGAGAAACCGAAATATCGCAAGCCCATGTAGCAGAGGCGCTCGGCGAACCTGTTCAGCAAATATGTGAAGCGGTAATGACCGCTCTTGAGGTCACCCCACCCGACTTAGCAGCGGACATTGTTGATAGGGGTGTTATGTTGACAGGCGGAGGAGCATTGCTTGGCGACCTTGATTTAGCGCTTAGAGAAAGAACGGGTCTAGCAGTTTCTATTGCTGATGAAAGTTTAAATTGTGTCGCGATGGGAACTGGCAAAGCCCTAGAATATGAAAAACAATTAAGGCATGCAATTGACTATGATAGTTGATATTTGTCAGCAGCAAAGAGGATTAATTGGCTAGGCCTAATTCCAAAGAAACGGATAACTTAGCACCGTTTAGATATATAAGTACCGGTATAATTGTTTTCTTTCTTTTTGCTTTATTTTTAATATGGCGCCTTGATAATCCACGAGTTGAAAAGCTTAGAGCGGAAGTCATTGATTATATTTTGCCAAAATTTGAATGGGTAATGGCTCCAGCGACAGGCCTTATCCGTATAACTCAAGACTTTAGAAGTTATCAATCTTTATACGAACAGAATCAAGAGCTTAGGAGAGAACTGCAGCAGATGAAAAGCTGGAAAGAAGCAGCCCTTCAATTGGAACAAGAAAATGCCCGATTGTTGGATTTAAATAATCTTCAACTTGATCCAAAACTTACTCACATTTCCAGCATTGTTTTAGCAGATAGCGGTTCTCCATTTCGACAGTCAGTTCTTGTAAATGTTGGAGTACAAGATGGTATTCAAGATGGATGGGCAGCTATGGACGGACTAGGGTTAGTAGGGCGCATTTCTGGCGTTGGTAGTAAAACAGCTCGCGTCTTGCTTTTAACCGATACTGCTTCCATAATTCCTGCTACCATCCAACCATCCGGACAACGGGCTCTGATCGCAGGTGATAATTCAATTGCACCGACGGTAGAGTTTTTAGAGAATGCTGATTTAGTTAGGCCTGGAGATCGAGTTGAAACCTCTGGAAGTGGCGGGATTTTTCCTCCAAACCTGCTAATTGGACGGTTATCACTAGACCCCTCCGGCCGGTTACGTGTACGTCTTGCAGCAGATTATGAACGACTTGAATTTTTGAGAGTTTTGAGGAATTTTGGAACCGAGCCAATTGATAACCCAGGTAATCTAATCATAAATAAAAGTTTGAAGTCATTATCTGTTGACCAAAGCACTGAGGCAAACGGAACATAAATATGAATATTAAAAGTTTTTTCCATCAATTTATATATTTTTGCATTGGATTGTTGATAATTTTTTTCCAAATTCTGCCTCTACAGACCACCCCACAGACTTGGTCTGGACCTAATATCCTTTTAGTATTTTTCGCGGCTATCGTTTCCAAAAGGCCTGAATTCATTTCAAGTTTTCTCATCGCTAGCGTTTTTTTAATAGAAGATTTTTTTCTGATGCGCCCACCAGGTTTAATGTCTGCCTTGACGGTACTTGGTTTTTATTTTTTAAGGAGAAAATTTCAAAATCAGGAAGTTAATTCTTTCATATTTGGCTGGGGAAGTGTAGCTTCTTGGCTCACTATTATTCTACTGGTTTATTACTTTATTTCTGTATTATTATTTATTCCATCAGCAGGGTTCAAATTGACACTGATGGAACTGCTAATGACCTTGGCGCTTTATCCAATTTTTTCCATTCTGATTGGTAGCTTTGATAAATTGAACCTGACAAAAACCGAAAAGATAATCCAAAGTTGATTGATTATGGCAGATAGAATCCAACTAAACCAAAAAAGTTATGCCAAACTTTCCAGGCGAGGCGTAATTCTTGGTAGTTTACAGACTGCTTTCATAGCCACCTTGGCTTTTAGAATGCGAAAATTGCAAGTGGAGGATGCAAGTAATTATCGATTACTGGCAGATGAGAACCGAATTAACATAAGATTAATTGCTCCTTCCAGGGGGGAAGTCTATGACCGCAACGGTAAGATAATTGCGCGAAATGAACAAAGTTTCAGAATTACGATTGTGAAAGAAGACGCAGGAGATATCGAACAAGCATTGTTCTCTTTAAGCAACTTAATAAAAATATCCCAAAGCGATGCAAAGAGAATAATTGAAGAAACCAAAAGAAGTGCCCCCTTTTTGCCAGTCACAGTACGAGATCAACTTAGTTTTGACGAAATAGCTAGAATTGCAGCGAATACTCCTAATTTACCAGGAGTATCTGTCGAACAGGGATTATCGAGGGTGTACCCTTCATTTGAAAGTTATGCTCACGTTGTAGGATATGTTGGGCCAGTGAGCGATAGTGATCTTCAAGGAGGTAACGAAACCAATCCACTTCTAAAAATTCCTCGATTTCAAGTTGGTAAGGTTGGTGTCGAAAAACATTATGAAGATATTTTGAGGGGTAGTGCGGGTGTAATGAAAGTAGAGGTTAATGCACTAGGCCGCGTCATGAGAAACCTTAGTAGAAAAGAGGGAAAACCAGGGAATAATATCCAACTAACTGTTGATACTGCATTACAATCTTACATTCAAGCTAGGTTAGGTTCAGAAAGTGCCTCCGCTGTTGTTATAAATTGTAAAAATGGTGAAATTCTTGCTATTGCTTCATCTCCAAGCTATGACCCAAATAAATTTGTTAAGGGCATTTCATATTCGGATTTCAATGAACTTAGGGATAACGAATTAAGGCCTTTGGCTTCAAAAACTGTTCAAGATGCCTATCCACCAGGATCAACCTTTAAAATTGTTACTGCCCTTTCAGCTTTAGAAGCAAACATAATTGGGCCAAAAGATACTTTTACTTGTAGTGGAAAAATGGAAATTTCTAATAGGTTTTTTCACTGTTGGAAAAACAGTGGCCATGGAACGATGAACCTTGAAAAATCTCTTAGTGAAAGCTGTGATGTCTATTTCTATGAATTAGCTCTCAAAGTTGGAATTGAACAAATTAACAAAATGGCAACTAAACTGGGGTTGGGAGTAAAACATGATGTTCCAATGTCTGCAATTACAAAAGGTCTAATGCCTAGCCGGGAATGGAAGCTAAATTACAGGAAGCAAGAATGGTTAGTCGGAGATACTGTCAATGCATCAATTGGGCAAGGTTATGTCCTTTCTTCTCCACTTCAATTAGCTGTTATGGCTGCTCGTTTGGCAAGTGGTAAAAAAGTCAACCCGATATTAACTAAGTCAATAAATGGACAAAATGTTCACAATCTTTCAAATATTGAAGATTTGGATATAGACAAGTCGTATCTTAAAATTATTAGAAAAGCACTTTTCGAGGCTAGTAATGACAGGAGGGGTACAGCCTATGGATCTCGCGTCATCGATAATACGTATCGAATGGCAGGTAAAACTGGCACCAGTCAGGTGAGGAATATAACAGACGCGGAGCGAGAAAATGGCGTTACTAAAAACGAGGATTTACCTTGGAAAAGAAGAGATCATGGGCTCTTCATCAATTTTGCGCCATATAATAAACCAGAAATAGCCGTTGCAGTAGTCGTAGAACATGGCGGAGCTGGCTCAAAATCCGCGGCTCCCATTGCTCGTGACATTACCTTGCAAGCACTTTTTAAAGGAAACCCACCTTTAGAAGTTTATCCTGCTAAAGATCGATCAGCAGTCTTTGAACGACAAAATAAACTTGGCGAAGTTTTAAAAGAATTAGAGATATTTAGAGAAAATAAAGTATGACTTATCTCGAATATAAAGTCAGGGCTGTTCCAAGAGGTTTTAAAAAACTATTTTATTTGAATTGGCCAATAATTTTGCTCCTTTGTGCAGCAACTGCAATAGGCGTTATTATGTTGACTTCCATAGCTGGTATTAGTTGGGATCCATGGGCTTCTGCACAGCTTAAACGCTTTTTCGTGGGATTTATTCTAATGATTAGCATTGCAATGGTGCCAATTTGGTTTTGGAAAAGTATGTCTGTGTTGGCTTATATTACCTCGTTAGGACTTTTAGTTCTTGTAGAATTTTTTGGCTCAACTGGTATGGGTGCGCAAAGATGGTTGGATTTAGGTTTCATTACCTTACAGCCTTCTGAAATGGCCAAAATTACGTTGATAATGGTATTAGCTTTTTATTACGATTGGTTGCCAGACCAGAATGTTTCGAAACCACAATGGATAATAGCACCACTAGCACTAATTTTTTTACCGTTTTTTCTTGTCCTTCAACAGCCCGACTTAGGAACTGCTTTACTAATTGTTTTAGGCGGAGGTGCTATGATGTTTTTAGCTGGAATTCACTGGGGATATTTCGGGGCAGCTCTATCTTTAAGTGTGGGCGGAGCTTTAATCATTTTACAAAGTCGTGGCAAAGATTGGCAGCTTTTAAATGATTATCAATATCGCCGAATTGATACATTTATTGATCCATCGTCTGATCCATTAGGAGCAGGATACCATATTACACAATCGAAAATAGCACTCGGTTCTGGCGGTTGGACAGGCAGAGGTTTCGGACAGGGAACTCAATCTAGGTTAAATTTCCTGCCGGAAAAACACACTGATTTTATTTTTACGACACTAGCAGAAGAATTCGGCTTTATTGGTGGAATTTCTCTATTGGCAATTTATGCCCTTATCGTCGCATTTTCTATTATTGCGGCTATCAGTAATAAGGATCGCTTCTCATCATTACTTATTTATGGTGTAACGGTAACTTTTTTTCTTTATTTCGCTGTGAATATGGCAATGGTAATGGGCTTAGCTCCAGTTGTAGGGGTGCCCCTGCCTTTAGTTAGCTATGGTGGTTCGTCTTTATTGGTACTTATGGCAGCCTTTGGACTATTGCAGTCAGCACACGTGCATAAACCCCGAGGGGTGATATGATAAATATTTTATTCGCAGCAGTCACAGAAAGGTGGGATCAATACCAAAAACCTCTAAGAAAGGAACTAGATTTAACAGGACTTGAATATAAATTATCCAAAAAGTTACCTCCGTCAAAAGTAGACTACATCATTTATGCTCCCAATAGTTCAATAAAAGATTTCTCAGTTTTTACAAATCTTAAAGCAGTTTTAAATTTGTGGGCAGGAGTCGAGGATGTCGTTAAAAACAAAACTTTAAAAGTGCCATTAGCTAGGATGGTTGATAAAGGCCTGACCCAAGGTATGAAAGAATGGGTTTTAGGCCATGTCTTGCGATATCACCTGAATATTGACTTACATATTTTTGGACAAGATGGCCATTGGCGAGATTGGTCCGCACCCCCACTCGCAAGTAACCGAACTGTAACTATTTTAGGCTTGGGCGCGCTTGGAGCCGAATGTGCAAATACCTTGGCGGAGATTGGGTTCAAAGTGCGTGGATGGAGTTTAAGTAAAAAAGAAATTAATAGTGTTAAGTGTTACCATGGTTTTAAAGAACTAGAAAATTCGTTAGTCGAATCTGAAATAGTTGTCTTACTTTTACCAGCCACTGCCAATACAGAAAATATTATCAATACAAAAACTATCTCGCATTTATCAGATAAAGCTATAATAATTAATCCAGGTAGAGGTACATTAATTGATGAAAAAGCACTCCTTAAAAGCTTAGACGAGGGAAAACTTGCGCATGCTACTCTAGATGTATTTCGGGAAGAACCTTTACCTGCAGACCATCAATTTTGGCAGCATCCAAAAATAACTGTTACGCCTCATATAGCGAGTGAAACTAGACCAAGAACTGCCTCTCAAGTAATTGCGACTAATATAGACAGGTTTGAAAAAGGGAAACCATTGCTTTATCAAGTAAATATAAATGCTGGATACTAACGTCCGAAAATTTTAGGCCTTATTAGCTTTTACTGCGCTAAATTTGAACTCAGGAATTTTCCCATATGGATCCAATGCGGAGTTAGTTAAAATATTTGCCGCTGCTTCTACGTATGCGAAGGGAAGAAAGACCATATCTTCAGAAACTGCCCGATCCATTCGAGCCATCACTACAATACTTCCGCGTTTTGTAGTTAAACGAACGTGACCACCAGGCTCAATACCTAATTTTCGCAAAGTTTTAGGGTGCATTGAACAATTAGCCTCAGGTTCGACAGCATCTAGTACACTAGCTCTTCGTGTCATCGAACCAGTATGCCAATGCTCCAACTGACGACCGGTAGTAAGTATCATAGGAAACTCGGAGTCAGGCACATCATCGGGAGCAATAATACTAGCAGGAGTAAAACGTGCACGACCGTTTTGCCGGGGAAATCCAGTCCCAAAAACAATTGCTTGACCTGGATCATCTTCTGAGAGGGAAGGATAGGTAACCGCATTTTCACTTTCCAGCCGCTCCCACGTGATATTATCGAGAGACCGCATATTGAGTTTCATTTCGGCAAAGACGTCAGATGGACATTCATAACCCCAATCGAGACCCATTCTTTTTGCTAGCTGCACTTCAACCCACCAATCTTCTTTTGCATCACCAGGTGCAGGAACAGCTTTACGACCCATTTGAACCTGGCGGTTTGTATTAGTAACAGTCCCACTTTTTTCAGCAAAAGCACTTGCGGGGAGTATAACATCTGCATAATTTGCAGTTTCCGTAAGAAAGATGTCCTGGACTACTAAATGTTTGAGTTTAGATAGAGCATCACGTGCATGCTCAACATCGGGGTCGGACATCGCCGGATTCTCACCTAGAATATACATTCCTTGGATCGATCCATGATGAACTGCATCCATTATCTCAGTAACTGTTAGTCCTCTCTGTGATGAGAAGTCTCCCGAGTTCCAAACTTCCGTAAAAGCATTACGAACGCCGTCATCAGTTACCGTTTGATAGTCAGGCAAAAACATTGGGATCAATCCAGCGTCAGAGGCACCTTGCACATTGTTTTGTCCCCTCAGCGGATGAAGACCGGTCCCCGGGCGGCCAACCTGTCCAGTCATTAAAGCGAGGGAAATCAGGCATCTGCTATTATCTGTGCCGTGAACATGCTGGGACACACCCATACCCCAGAAAATCATTCCCGCTTTCGCCCCTGCAAACGTTCTAGCAACATCACGCAATACATCAGGTTTTATTCCACAAATTTCTGCCATTTTTTCAGGTGAGAAATCCTTTAGATGCTCTTTTTCAGCATCCCAGTTTTCAGTATAGGCTTCTATGTACTGCCTATCATAAAGTTTTTCTTCGACAATAACATTCATTATTGCGTTGAGCATCGATACATCAGCCCCAGGTCGAAATTGGAGCATATGGGAAGCATGGCGTTTAAGTGCTTGTCCACGTGGATCCATCACAATGAGTTTGCCGCCCCTTTTAGTAAATTGCTTGAAGTAGGTGGCTGCGACCGGATGATTTTCTATAGGGTTAGCGCCAATTACGATTGCTACATCTGCATTTTCAATTTCATTGAAGGTTGCAGTGACTGCTGCTGAACCAACATTCTCCATCAGAGCTGCAACTGATGATGCGTGACAAAGTCTGGTGCAATGATCAACATTGTTATGTCCAAACCCCTGGCGAATAAATTTTTGAAAAAGATAGGCCTCTTCATTGGTACACTTTGCGCTACCAAATCCTGCAACAGATGCACCGCCTATACTTTCTTTTAGAGTCTTAAAGCCACCGGCAGCAAAATCTAATGCTTCATCCCAAGTAACTTCACGGAAAAATTCCTGCCAGTTCGAAGGATCAACATTCAAACCTTTCGGAGGAGCGCCACTCCTTCTGATCAAAGGTTTTGTAAGGCGATGATTGTGATGAATGTAGTCAAAGCCAAAGCGTCCTTTGACACATAATCTCCCTTCATTTGCTGGACCATTAATACCTTCTACAAATTTCACTCTCTTATCTTTTACCTTCAAGGATACCTGGCATCCAACACCACAAAAGGGACATACACTTTTTACCTCACAATCAAAATCTGCACTGTCGCCAATCTGTTCATCATCCAATACAGAAGCTGGCATAAGTGCCCCTGTAGGGCACGCTTGTACACATTCTCCACAGGCTACGCAGGTGCTATCACCCATGGGGTCGGCTAAATCAAAAGTAGGGTATGCGTCATGGCCGCGACCAGACATTCCAATAACGTCGTTAACTTGCACCTCACGGCAAGCACGGACGCATAGCCCGCACTGAATGCAGGCATCAAGATTAACACGCATGGCTAAATGGCTATCGTCCAATAATGGAACACGATCCTTTTCAATTTTAGGAAAGCGGCTATCCGAAATTTCGTTTTGTTTTGCTATATCCCAAAAATGGCTGGAACGGTCATGGGAGATACTCGACTCCGGTTGATCGGAAAGAAGCATTTCCATCACCATTTTTCTAGAAGATTTAGCACGATCTGTGTTGGTCGAAACAACCATACCCTCAATAGGTTCGCGTATACATGAAGCTGCTAAAGTTCTCTCACCCTCTATTTCTACCATACAAGCACGGCAATTCCCGTCTGGGCGGTAGGACGGTGTAGGTTTGTGACATAAATGAGGTATTTTTATGCCTTGTCCATTAGCAATTTCCCAAATTGTTAAGCCTTGGTCTGCTTCGACTATTTTTCCATCTAATGTAAATGAAACCTTTTGGGGCATTATACTCTCCGGCTATAATTTAAGTATACATCATTAAAGAGTAAAAATCAGCCAACTAATCCCGACAACAGTTAACTTATTTGCGCCAAACAAATTAATCCACATTAATTTGCTTAATTTGAGAATTTGTGATTTCACCTAATTTGGTTTTTTAACGAATTCTATCTAGAGGAAGTCAAATGCCTGAAATCACGCTGGTACGGCATGGGCAAGCAAAACAAAATGCAACCTCAGAAGAGGACTACGATAATCTTAGTGAGCTTGGCAGAACGCAGGCTAAATGGGTTGGAGAGCATTTTCGCAAGCTAAAATTATCATATGATGTTATAGTCACAGGGACTCTAACAAGGCAAATCGATACCCAGATTCTGATGGATATGGATACGAAAGCACCAATAATTAGAGATGAAAGATTTAATGAAATTAGGCTCTACGATTTGGCGGGTCTAATTAAGGAGCAATTTGGAATTGATTTTCCCACAGATGAATTGAGCTTCAAGCAGCACCTAAACTTAACTTTTAAAAAATGGGAAGATGGAGAAATTATTAATCCTCCTGAAACATTTCAAAATTATAAATCGAGGGTTTCTGAGGGTTTGAATGAAATTAAAGATCTGGGAGAAAAGATTTTATTGGTAACTTCAGGTGGTATTGTTGCTATGGCTGTTAAGCATACACTTAACTTAAATACAGAAGCGCTCGGAAATTGTCTTTTAGCCAGCTACAATACAGGGATTACCAAATTACTTTATTATGATCACGGCTTTGTGATATCTCAACTAAACGCACTACCCCATCTAGAAACTCCAGCGCGTTGGACGAAACGAACTTATACATGAGTAAATAAATGCTACATTTATGGATTAGAGCAGAGCAAAGAAAAAATGAAAAAAGAGTTGCTATAACTCCACAAGATGTTTCGAAATTAATTAATAAAAGCATAAAAGTTACAATTGAAGAGAGTTCTGATCGGATTATTCCTACAAAGGAATATCATAAAGTCGGATGTGAAATAGCTAATCAGCATGCCTGGCCAGGAGCACCAAAAGAAGCCTTTATTCTTGGATTAAAAGAACTACCGCAAAATATAGAGAGATTAGAACATAGACACATTATGTTCGGTCACTCATTCAAAGGACAAACTGGTGGGTTGGAACTTTTAAAAAAATTTAAGGTAGGAAAAGGTATTTTGTATGATTTGGAATATCTCACTGATCCAGAAGGACGACGCTTAGCTGCATTTGGATTTTGGGCAGGTTATGCAGGAGCTGCAGTTTCGCTAAAAGCTTATGCTGACCAACAAAATACAAAAGGCATTTGTGGCCCTGTAAGTGTTTTTAAAAACAAAGAGGCTATGGTGAATAATGTGCAGAATGCTCTTTCGAATATTGAAAATAAATTTCCCAAAATTCTTGTTGTTGGCGCTAAGGGTAGAGTTGGATCCGGAGCGATAGATTTATGTCAATCTCTAGGGCTAAGCGTCACAAAATGGGACATTGAAGAAACTAAAAACGGCGAACCATTCCCAGAAATATTAGATCATGAGCTTTTTTTAAATTGCATTTTAGCAAAACCTGGGGCTCCAGTTTTTATCAGAAAAAAACATCTTAATACAGTTCGCAAATTAAAAGTCATCGGAGATATTTCCTGTGATCCAGATAGTAGTTTCAATCCAATCCCAATATATAATTCAGCTACAAATTGGGAAGCCCCTGTAGTTCGTTTAAATTCAGTACAAACTCTAGATGTAATGGCGATAGATAACTTACCCTCGTTACTTCCTTATGAAAGTTCCGTTGACTTTTCCAGGCAATTGTTACCTTTGTTGTTGAACTTAAATCAGTCCTCGAACAGTGTTTGGGGAAAAGCCAAAGAAACTTTTTTAAAATCTTTGAACGAGGTGTGATATGAAAATTCACTGGTGTGGAACGGGACTTTCGGCCATTCCCGGTTTGCGAAAATTAATAACCAGCGGTCACAATATAATAGTCTGGAACAGAACCATTGAGAAAGCAATCTCGGCGGTTGGTGATATTACAAAGTCAATTAAAGAGTTCGATATACAAGAGCTCGAAAACCATCTTGAAAAAGGTGATATAGTTGTATCAATGTTACCAGGAGATTGGCATGTACCTCTGGCAAAATTATGTTTAAAGAGCCAAAGTCACTTTGTAAGTTCGTCATATATTTCCCCAGAAATGCGAGAACTACATAACGTAGCCCTTGAAACGGGTTTATGTCTAGTTAATGAGGTGGGTTTAGACCCAGGTATTGACCATTTAATGGCGCATACTCTCATAGAAGATTACCGAAATTCAAAAAATCAAAATGACGAAAATGATATCTCATTTTTTTCTTATTGCGGCGGAATTCCAAAAGTTAAAAACCCTTTTTGCTATAAATTCAGTTGGTCCCCACTAGGAGTATTGAAAGCACTAAAATCTCCATCTCGTTCTATTAAAGACTTTAAAGAGTTTGATGCGCGGCGACCATGGAATGCAATATCAACATACACTGCCCCCTTACCCACACCCGAAGAGTTCGAAGTCTACCCAAATAGAGACTCTTTACCTTTTATAGATCAGTATCGGTTAAACGATAATTGGAAAATAAAAGATTTTGTAAGGGGCACATTAAGGCTAAAAGGGTGGGCAAATGCTTGGTCAGAAATTTTTTCAGAAATTGAGAATTTATCTGGAGAAAATGATAATGAAAAATTGACCAAAATGTCGGATAAGCTTTGGTTAGAAAATGCATACAATGAAAATGAGGCAGACAGAGTTGTTTTGATTGTTTCATTAAAAGCTTCAAATCGAGACAAAACAAAATGGCATAAGACCTATGTACTTGATGCTCATGGAGACTCGCATTCTACTGCCATGGCGAGATTAGTTTCTTTGCCTGTTTCATTTGCTGTGGAAGCTGTTGCAAATAGCAAAATTTCGCCAGGTGTAAGCGCAGCACCTGCCGACAAGTCTCTTGTAAATGATTGGTTGATTAAAATTAAAAGTCTAGCACAACACTTAGAGATCGTTTCAAAATAACTTAAAATAAATTGAATCTGGAAGTATTTTCGACACTCTAAATAACCAGGAAAATGGTGCAGGAAAACTAGATGAGAAATTATTTTTATTCATATTTGAAAACATTTTTGTAGCTGCAGCCTCAGGGGACATTATTTGAGGCATTTTAAAATTATTTTTATCTGTCAATCTCGTTTTTATAAATCCTGGGTTAATTAGTTGAACTTTTATAGCTGTATCTTTTAGGTCGTATCGTAAGGTTTCACTTAGGTTGGCAATCGCAGCCTTAGAGGATCCATACCCGAGTGCACTGGGCAACCCTCGATATCCTGCCAAGCTCCCCGTAAATACTAGATGACCACTGTTTTTTTTCATAAAAATTGGAAGAATAACATCTAATGTATGCAAAGCACCGATTAGGTTTACATTAATCATAGAGGTCAACTTTCCAATATCCCAATGCTGGGCTGGCATAGGCCAATATGCGCCTGCTAAAAAAACAAATCCATCTACGTTTTTTAATATTTTTGCAGATTTTCTTACAGCGTTTAGATCAGTAATATCCAATGGCAAAACTTCTGTCGCGTTTGGTAAAGATGAGGCTATCTCATTCAACCGCGCTTCATTTCTAGCTGTTAGGATTAGAGAGGCACCAGCATCAGACATTTTTTGAGCCAAAGCTTGGCCGAGCCCTTCTGATGCTCCAACAATCCAGTACCGCTTATTTGACCAGTCTTTCATAAATTTTTATCTCTCTTAATCAAAGTTTGAAGCCAAATAAGGACTAGAACCTTCAAAACACATGGAATAACAGCGTATGAAATTGTAAGTACATCTCTACTCAAAGTAGAACGCATATCTTGCGTTTCAAACCCCGCGAACTCCATAAGGGGAAGTAAAATTCCTGCAGTAAGAGCTAAAGCAAGTTTATTTGAAAAATTCCATATTCCAAAACCTGTGTTTGCATCATGTTTTGTTTTTGCCAGCCTTTTTGCAAAAATAGCAGGCAACAGGGTCATATCAGCACCCAAAGAAAGGCCCGTCAAAAAACAAATGATTGAAAAAGCAAAAACTTCACCAGTATTAAGATTATAAGCCCAGATAAAACTACATATGCTGATGAGCATAGAAAACCTTAACACTGGCAGCGCTCCGTGAAGTTCAGCCAATCTGGTCCAAAAGGGAGCAGACGAGGCTGCTGAAAGAAAAAATAATATCAAAAGAAGTCCGCCCACTGCTTCCAAGCCAAGGACGTAATCAACATAAAATAGATACAGTGTGGAGGTAACAGCCACTGGCATGGCATTTAAAAAAACGAATAATAATAGTTTTTGTAAAACAGCATCTTTTGGAAATAATGAAGTTATCTGATTTTGAAAATTAACAAACTTTTTGGTAAAGGCAGATGTCAAAAGAAAAGTTGCCAAGATGATTAATGAACAAAATAACAATGCAAAGCTTTTGTAACCGTTTGATCCGTATGTTGATAGGACTGTTGGAGCCGCTGCAGCCATACAAATTCCAACTAAAGTTCCTGCTTCTCTCCATTTCGCGATTTTAATTTGACCTTCCATACCAAAGACCTCAACACCGAGCGCGTAAATCCTAATGTAAGCAAAGCTAAAACCTGAAAAAAGAAGCACAAGTGATATACAAAACCATAAAATTGGCGATGTTACAGCCGGAATTGCAAAAAGCATAACCATTCCAAAGCACATAAATGCGGTGGCTATCCATAATGGAACATAGCCTCTAGCCGAGGTGGATGCCGCCAACCGACCTAAAAGTGGATCTTGAAAAAAATCGATACCGCGTAATAATAGTAAAGCTAATCCAAGAGACGCCAAGCTAATTTCATGTTGCTCAACAAAATACTTAGGTGCGTGAATGTATATCGGCAAGCCAGCCATTCCTAATACACAAGAAAACAGCGCGTAGCGCCATAACATCACGAAACCTCAATATCTGGAGGCGATGGACGCTTTCTATATCTAGCTCCTTTTAAATAGAGTTTTAAAGCTTGCCAGTGAATTAGCGCAAGCGCTCTACGGGAACCTAAAGGTCTACGAATAAATGACCACAAAATATCTTTATTCGTAAGCTTTCTAGGACGGCCGGTTAAATTTGCTGATAACCCGCCGCTTGGCATCTGTAAATCTATCCATATTCCAATTTTTTTATTAATATCGATATCAAATCTGAACTCATATTGACCTTCAATAGGTTGGAAGGGCGAAACATGAAAAATTTTCAAAGCTTTCAATCGATCAATAGCTTCGATTGGCTTAAAATCACTATGGTGGCATAAATAGGAATGCCGATCTCCAAAAGTATTTGATACTTCTGCCAGAACAACAACTAGCTTTTCTGACTTATCAAAACATAGCCAAAAGCTAACGGGATTGAAAACATGGCCCAAAATACGAGGCTGCGCTAATAGAAGAACTTTTTTTACGCAATTGATTTTTCGCGCCTTTAAAACATCAGTTACCCATTTTTTTGGGTTCCCGTGGTCGTTAAGACCACCATAGTCAAACTCGTTTATTCCATAAAACCAGCCTCCTTTTTTCGAAAGAAGCCAAGGAGCCTCATCGAGGCGGTCAGGATCAAAAAGTAGATAATCTACAGAATATTTAAAGTCATTCTCAACTTTACCGCGACGGCCATGCCATGTCTGACCATTTATGATTTTTACAGTTGTCATTCGGCAGCTATAGGCATTATATCTTTGGCTAAAATGCTATTTGCAACATCTAAGCCGGAGGACAATCCATCTTCGTGAAAGCCGTTTTTCATCCAAGCCCCACAAAACCAAGTGCTATTTTGACCATTGTTTAATCTGATATCATTTTGTGCATCCAAGACGCCTCTGTCATAAACCGGGTGCCGCATTGTGACTTGATCATATATTTTGGTTTGATCAATGTTGCGCGTCGAATTAAGAGTAACAAACAAAGGATCATTTAGTGGAATTGGCTGTAAAGAATTCATCCAATACGTTAAGTCGATTTTATCAGTATTTTTATCTTTTCTTTCAGTATACACCCAACTAGACCAACACTTTTGTAGTTTGGGCATCACAGACACGTCAGAGTGTAGTACTACATCATTATTCTGATACTTTATTGCATCCAAATTTTGTTTTTCCGTTTGCGAAGGGTCGGACAATAAAGATAACGTATCATCTGAATGGGTTGCAAAAACGACCTCATCAAATATCTCAGGTTCGCTAGAATATGATTTAATAACAATACCGTGATGTTTTCGGGCTACCGAAGCGATAGGATTATTGAGGCGAATTTCAACATGCTTTCGCAACAAAGCGTTTTTCATTCGAGAAACATACTCTTTTGATCCCCCATCGACAGTATACCATTGATGCTGACCACTTCGGCTAAGTAATGCATGGTTTTTGAAAAATTGAAGCATTGCGTAGGCGGGAAAATCTAAAACCTTTTCGGTGGGAGTTGACCAAATCGCACCTGACAGTGGCAGTAAGTAGTAATCTCGAAACCAATCTCCAGTTTTAAGTCTTTGCAAAAACTGACCAATGGTTAAAGTTTCATCGTTAGCGACCGATATACCGATTGTATTAAATCGGTTGATATCCCATACCATCTTGACGAAACGGGGATTAAGAAGATTTTTTCGTTGGGCAAAAATTGCATCAAAGTTTCTGAGCGCATATTCAATTTTTCCATCCTTAAGAGAAGCTCCAAAACTCATATCACTTTTAACAACAGGAACTTTCAAATCTGAAAACAATTTCGAAAGCTCAGGATAATTAGGATAATTAAATACGATAAAACCTGTATCGACTGGTTGTTGGCCGTTCTTCCCAGCCATTACAGTTCGAGCGTGGCCTCCTAATCGATTTTCCGCCTCAAATAACGTTACTTTGTAGTTGCTAGAAAGCGAATAGGCTGCTCCCAGCCCCGAAATTCCACCACCAATTATAGCAATTTTTTTAGACGGAATTGGCATTTTTTGAAAGGTCATTAATTTTTCCTGTTTTAAGTTAATACGCTTAATTCAGGCTTCCGGATGAAAAGTATTTAAATTTGATCCAAAACAGCTTCAGTAACGAATAAAGACATTATGTTGCTTGAGACAAAAATACGCACAGAAGAGCGCTCGATAATTTCTTCGGGCCATGTTATAGATACGAGTAGTATCGAAAGCACTAGTAACGTGTCATTAGCAAACAAAAGAAAGAATGTCTGGGCGGAGTTAATCTGGAAAGTTGAGGCGAAAAAAGATGTCTCCGCGTTTGAAGAACTGTTTAACCATTTTGCACCTAGGGTAAAGGCGTTTTTAATGAAATCAGGAGCAGACCCACAAATGGCAGAAGAGTGTAGCCAAGAGGTAATGGCAACAGTTTGGCGGAAGGCGCATTTATTTGACCCTTCTCGGGCCAGTGCATCAACATGGATTTTTACGATAGCTCGGAACAAAAAAATTGATGCAATTAGAAAACAAAACAGACCAGAGCCAGAGCAATTATATCCTGATCAAGACTACGAACCGGATCAAGAGGCAGTTGTGGAACTGCAACAGGAAACTGAAAGACTTACTTCAGCTTTGGGAGAATTACCCGAAAAACAGAGAGTATTAGTCGAAAAGGCATACCTTGGAGAACTATCACATAGCGAAATAGCAGAAATAACAGGTTTGCCACTAGGAACAATTAAATCGCGCATTAGATTAGCCCTTGAAAAGCTGCGCCATGCAATGATGTAGAGAGAGAAACATGAAAAAACACGACATTAAACATCACCTATCCAAAGAATTATTGTTGGCTTATTCCGCAGGCCATTTAGAAGAAGGCTTTTCACTCGCAATTGCGACCCACATTTCGATGTGTGACCAGTGTAGAGCAGAGTTAGAAAGCCTAGAAGCGATGGGGGGAGCAGTTTTCGAAAATTTGGAGCCAAATGTTATTGATACAGATGCGTTCGCTAAAACGCTCGCATTAATTGATCAAATGCCGGAACAGACAAAAATGAAGCCGAAAACAACAGAATTGCCTGAACCGTTAGCTGACTATGTAGGGTGTGACTTAGACGATATAGACTGGCGACCAATTGGTATGGGTGTCAAACAAAAAATATTAGTAAATTCAGAAAAAGTTTCTGCTCGCTTGCTTTATATTCCAGCTGGTACAGCGGTGCCAGAACACAGCCATAAAGGTAGGGAAGTAACCTTGGTGCTCAAAGGTGCGTTCAAAGATGAGATAGACTACTTTGGACCGGGCGATATAGAGCTCGCTGATGGAGATACTCACCACACGCCAGTCGCGTCGGATGAGGAAGATTGTATCTGTTTAGCCGTAACGGATGCGCCATTAAAATTTAATAAATTAATCCATAAGATTGCCCAACCTTTTTTAAAGATTTAGTTATTAAACGGCTAATTCATCAATTACGCTTTTGTGAATAGTGGGACCGCCAGCTACAATCCCTTTGGAGCTACCAACGGTAGAATTATATACTATTTCACCGCCTAAACTGTTAGTAACAGTGCCACCAGCTTCTGAGACCAAAAGATGTCCCGCACAGATATCCCATTCCCATGACCTGCCTAGAGCTATCATGGCATCAAATTTTCCTTCAGCTACAAGTGCTAAACGATAAGCTAACGATGGACGATACCGTTGCCTGAAAAGGGCAGGATCACCACTTTTCCAAATATTTTCCTTTAGAATTGATTTTTTGGCCAAAATTTCTGCATCTTTTAACTCATGAATATGCGATACAGAAATTTTGTTACCATTAAGGAATGCGCCTTTACCGGCCTCTGCCGTGTAAAGTAAATCCATTTTCGGTAGATAAATTACAGCTGCGATAGGTATGCCATGTTCAACTACAGCTAAAGAATGCGCCCATGTTTCATCGCCTGCAATAAAACTCCGAGTTCCATCTATCGGGTCTACAATGAATACTTTTGTTTTTGTAAGACGTGTCGAGCTATCTTCCGTTTCCTCACTTAACCAACCATAGTCTGGTTCACAGTTTGAAAGAAAATTTTTCAAAAAATTATCAACTTCAAGATCGGCCTCAGTAACAGGGCCCGCTCCTGCTTCCTTATCCCAAGTTTTGTAATTTTTTTCAAAATAACCCAGTGCTATGTTGCCAGCCTGAAGTGCAGCTATCTTTAAATTTTTAAGATCCTGCAATTGTCATTCCATCTACAAGAAGTGATGGTACCACTCGAGAAACATATTGCCGAGCATCATTTGCAGGTATCATTTTTGTTAACATGTGATTCAAGTTCCCTGCGATAGTGAGCTCTGATATAGGATATTGAACTTCCCCATTTTCAATCCAAAAACCCGATGCTCCTCGCGAGTAATCACCAGTATTTGGATTAATTGTTGAACCAATCATAGAAGTTACTAATACGCCGCAGTTCATATCTTTTAATAGTTCCGCCTTGGATTGGGCGCCCTGTGTCAAGGAAATATTCCAATTAATTGGTGTGGGAATGCCCCCGGTTCCTCTTGCGGCATTTCCAGTAGATTGCAGATTTAATTTTCGGCTAGAGGATAGATCGGTAGTCCAATCACATAAAATACCATTATCGACTATTTTTCTGATTTTAGTTTCTATACCTTCAACGTCAAAAGGACGACTACCACTAACTCGTCGCCTGTGCGGATCCTCTATAATTGAAAGATTTTCAGGCAAAACCATAGATCCTCTACTATGCAATAGCCACGAGGAGCCTCTTGCAATTGCAGCACCATTTGTTGCGGAAAGTAAGTGACCTATTAACGATGATGATATGCGCTCATCAAACAGTACTGGGTAGAAACCAGTTTTAGGTTTTCGTGCCTCCAACCTAGCTACGGCTCGCTCAGCTGCCAATAGACCTATTTCTTCAGGACTTCGCAAATCACTTTTAAAGATGCGCGTATCACCGTCATAATCACGCTCTAAACCTGATTGTGATCTTGCAATTGCAACACATGAATTAGAAAAACTTGTTTTTGAATAACCTCCATTGAATCCATTAGACGCACATAGGTGAATTGCTGTTTTGCTATATCCTGCGCTAGCAGCCTCGACCTGATCTAAGGATGTGTTTTGTAGAGCAAAATTTTCCGTCTCTTTTGCTATATCTTCCAATTCATCGGGATCAGGTTCATCCCGCTCATCAGAAAGTTCAAACTTGTTAATATTCCCACATATCGCCAACTGAGATTTATCTGCTAAACCACAGTATGGGTCAATTGGTGCAGCTTTCGCCATATCAACCGCTCGTTCAGCCATAAACTTAATCGAAGGGTCTGATAAGTCGGATCCGGATACAACGGCTTGTCTTTTCCCAATAAATACACGTAAGCCAAATTCCTTGCTCTCACTACGTTCTATTTGTTCTAAAGTTTGCTTGCGTACTTCTATCGAAGTTGAAGTTCCATTGATTCCTAATACATCGGCTTCATCCGCCCCAGCAAGTTTTGCACATTCTAAAATTTTTTGGCAGATTGTTTCCAACATAGCTACTTTAGGCCTTTTTTTAAATTTTAATAAAAGTTTTTATATGATCAATAATCACTCAAATTTGAATTCTAGTTACCTTAAACGTTGACCATTTGCGTAAACTTTACCTTTTTCATCTATCTCAAATTCAGATAACAAAATATCATCACCAGTTGCACGCATTATCAGCGCCAAGATCATCCTAGCCCCAATTATAGTTTCAGATGGCAATAATTGCATATTTTCCAGACGGTCTAAGAATGCATTGGATCCCTTTATCTTCAACGAAGCTGTCCCCATAGGCCTTGGTATACCCTCAAAGGTTTCGAGATCTTCATTATCGAATTCAAAGCTTCCATTAGCTTCAACTTTTACTCCCAAAGCATCAAAAAGAAATTCTTTTAACTCAAAACGTAAAATTTGCCCAAATTCTAAAGGATCAAGATCCTGATTTTCAATTATGGCCTGACCCGTTAAACCCTCATTTAATATAGTTGATCCTTCGATCGCAAATTTTATAGACGCCGGATCATCGGGCATTAGTTTGTTAGCATCAAAAAGATTCCAAATCGTATCAGAAAGATTTAGGCCAGATAAGTTGCCTCTCATTCCAAACTGTTGTTCCCCAGATTTGGCTAAAAGCGGCATATTCAAAGAAGTAGAAAACTCTTCGAAATCTAGTTCGAAATTCGAGCCAAAGGCTGGTAAGTCAAGTTTAAATTTGGACTGCTCATTATCCGTCTGAATAAACAATTCAGACTGGGAAAGTGCACTGGTCAACGATGAAGGGCCTGTTGTAAGAAAAAGCGAAAGCGGCCCGCTAGGCGTCGTTGCATTCAGGTTCAACTGGCTGGTGTCAAAATTAAAATTTGAAGTCGAAGAAAACCCTTTTGATAAAGCCAGCTCAAGATTTTCAGTAATAGAAATTTTTGGTTCGTTTGAAACAGAATTAGACTTTAATTGACTCATTACATATTGAAAATTCAACTCCACTGGGACGCTAAGCACACTTAAACCACCTTTTATTGATGCGCCTGATGCAGAAAACAGCGACTTAATTTCAATTGTTGATTCTCCGTCCACCCTTATTGTCGAATTCACATCTGCTAATACAAACTCCATATCTGCAGAAAAATCTGGCGAGGGAACTCCATTATCAAGCAGTTCAACCAAAGCAAATCCAGCAGACGAAGCCGAAAGCTGATATAAAATTTCGGGTAATTTACCAGAAACTTTAAAGTCGAGCTCACGCGCACGTACTAAAATATTAGCTTCAGTTTTATATCCAAACTCATCTTCATTCAGGTATTGAACATAGATCTCTTCTGGTAATCGAATATGGATAAAACCATCTTTATTTTTAGTTAAGTTTACGGAACTAATATCAAAATTAATATCCGTTTGCGCATCCACTTCAAAAGAAATCTGAACATCTTTTATGCTTAAATCAGATCCGACTAAGACCTCTTGCCCAATGACCCGGTAGCCACCCGTTTCCAATAGTTTTTTTAAGTTATCCCAGGCATCTCTGGTACTCAGATCGGCATGAGCGAAGAATGGAATGCAAACCAAAATACAGCTCATGTAAATCGATTTGAAAAATTTTTGGTACATACTTCATCCCAATAGGTGTAAATTGCATAAATTGTCTTTAGGTTTTTTTAGCGTCAAGATAAATAACAAATAGTATCATTTCGAAAATTTTTAATTTTTTATATAGGCCCATAAAAATGCTGAATTTAAACGGTAAAACAGTTTTAATCACGGGAGCTAGCCAGGGAATTGGAGAAGCCACTGCTAAAACTTTTTCCCAAGCTGGCGCAAACGTCATGCTAACTGCACGAAACTCAGACAAGTTAGAGAACGTAAAAAGGGGTTTAGGCGGAAGTAGTGAATATTTTGCGGGTGATATTTCTGACCCAAATTTCGTTATAAGCTTGGTGGAATTTTGCTATGAACATTTTGGTAATATAGATATTTTGATAAATAATGCTGGGACCATTCAGCCTATCGCGCTTATTCACGAGATCAAACCAGAAGAGTGGTCAAGTGTTATTGATACAAATCTAAAAAGTGTATTTTATACAATAAACTCTGTTTTACCAAAGATGATCAAAAACGGTAACGGGACAATTTTAAATGTTAGTTCCGGAGCAGCTCATAATCCTTTAAAGGCTTGGAGCCACTATTGTGCCTCAAAAGCTGGTGCTGCAATGCTTACCCAGTGTTTAAACACTGAATATTTTGAATATGGAATTCGCGCAATAGGTCTTTCGCCAGGTACTGTTGCCACTCAAATGCAACTTGAAATAAAAAAGAGCGGGATCAATCAAGTTAGCGAGCTAGATTGGAGCGTTCATATACCGGCAGACTGGCCTGCAAAAGCTCTTCTGTGGATGTGTAGTCCAGAAGCAGATGAATTTGTTGGAAAAGAAATTTCATTGCGGGATGAAGTTATCCGTAGAAAAGTTAAGCTAATTTGATTAATTTTGAAAAGCATAAAAATGATGTTTGGGAGATCAAAATCAATCGCCCAGAAAAAGCTAACTCTCTATCTTTCACAATGCTGGATGAGCTCCTATCCATTGTCGAAAAGGCTAAAGGTGCTAAAGGATTAATCCTGACTGGCCAGGGCAAAACCTTCAGTGCCGGTGCAGATTTGAGTGAAGTAAAATCTGGATTAGCAACGTCACCAATTTGGGAAAAATTATCAAAAAATCTGAAGGAACTTAACTGTGTTACAATTGCCGCTCTAAATGGTACGGTTGCCGGAGGAGCATTTGGAATGATTTTAGCATGCGATATAAGGATTTGCGTGCCGTCATCAAAATTTTTCTACCCAGTAATGAAAATGGGGTATTTACCTCAACCTTCTGATCCCAAGAGGCTCATTGATTTAATAGGTCCGGGCCGAGCGAAATTGTTGCTCATTGCCGGTGAGAAGTTAGATGCGAGGAAAGCATATGAATTTGGCTTGGTCGATGAAGTAGTGACACAAAAAAATCTAACAAATCGGGCACATGAACTGCTGGCGGCTTCTTTATCAGCGCGATCAGATCATGTTAAAGGTGTAAAGCGTTTAATGATTTAGGTTTTTCTTTTTTTTGGTACCTTAGATAAAAAATTTGCTGGCCGTTTCGCTACCCAATTAAAAAACTTAGACAGTCTCGGATGTTTTTTCAAAGCTTCAATAGAATTAAATTTACTTGCCAACTCTCCCTCAGAAAGAGTTGCGTGAATTTCTTTATGACAAATATGATGAATTAGAATCGTTGGACCATGCTTCCCACCCTTAAGCTTTGGAATGAGATGGTGATTACTTTGCGGCACGTTTGGTGGTATTTCTCGCAAACATAACGGACAAACCGGTAAAAGTTTATCATATTTACTCAAACATTTGTTCCTTTAGGTTAAGTTTGGTTTTGGATTATAAATTATATCTCGAATATATATAGCTGTGATTTTTTTAGAACAAATAAGGACACAAAGTATGTGACGTGCTAATTAATTGATTACTACTGCCCTTGCCACAGGACTTTGGTCCGCAAAAGGAATGGAAAAGTTTTCGTTAAGAAGTTCTTTTAATTAATTCTCTTACTGCAGGGCGATCGAAGCATAATTTTACATATCGGTTAAAATTTTCATTTTCTAAAGGGAATTTTGCAGAACGAGCCCAACGTCCACAATGCGCCAAGATAATATCGGGGAGCATAAACTTATCTCCCATTAAAAACTTGCCGTCCTTTTCATCCATTATCCGATCAATATTTTTTTGAAATTCCCATTTTAGGCTCGGTTTAATTGCGTTTACACGCATGTCCTCCGGCAAAATGAAACTGTGCCGCGCTGCGCCCCAAAGCATCATATCTACTTCATCAATTATTCTAAAAACCATTGCATCCTGCCGTGCTCGGTCAATAGATCCCCTTGGAAAGCATAGTTTTTCATGTTTATCGCCCAAATATGATATTATGGCGGAACTATCAGTGAGTATTTCCTCACCATCTAATAGTACTGGGACTTTGCCTGATCTATTTATTTTTTTTACATCGCGACTGCCTGGTTTTAACTGAATATGTTCATATTTTATTTTTATTTCCTCAAGCATCCATAATACGCGGAATGCTCTACTTTGTGGAATTCCAAATACTTTATACAAATCTAAATCCTAAATTCCTCAACAATTGAAAATTTAATTTTCTAAGTATGTACATCCAAATATAAGGCCAAAGTGAAGTTTTCTGCAATTTGACATTTTAGAATCGAATTAAATTATGCTAAATATAGTGTTATGTTTGGTGAAAAACACAAAATAAACCAAAATCAACCTGTTATTAATCAACTTGATGAAGCAGTAATAAATCGTATTGCCGCAGGAGAAGTAATCGAAAGACCTTCCTCGGCCGTAAAAGAGCTAATTGAAAATTCGATTGATGCAGGCGCTAAAAATATTTCAGTCGATATTGCAGACGGCGGGAAAACATTAATTCGGGTTTCCGATGATGGTTGTGGAATGACGCCAACTGACCTTCCTTTAGCTGTATCTCGTCATGCGACATCAAAATTAAGTAGTCACGATCTGACTAATATTTCAACATTTGGGTTTAGAGGTGAGGCTCTGCCATCGTTAGGCGCTATCAGCCGACTAACGATTAAAACAAAAGGCTTAGAGACCGAGGGGGCAGAACTCTCGATAGATTCTGGATTGACTTCGAAAGTCAAACCAATTGCATCAAATCGTGGGTCCACAATTGAATTAAGAGATTTATTTTACGCTACTCCGGCTAGATTGAAGTTTTTGAGAACTGACCGGACAGAACTCCAAGAAATAAATAAAATAGTAAAGAGTATAGCCATAGCATACCCCTATATAAGCTTTGTACTGAGAGATATAAACGACGCGAAAGATCGAATAATTTTTAGTGCTGTTTCAGAAACAGGAGCGCTAGAAGACGCATTTAGAAAAAGGATTTCAAAAGTTTTAGACAAATCTTTTGTTGAGAACTCGTGCGTTATCAAAGCTGAACGTGAAAATTTTAAATTATCTGGATTTGCCGCCCTTCCAACTTTCTCACGCGGATCAACTAACATTCAGCACATTTATATAAATCAAAGGCCTGTAAAAGACAAAATTCTTGTAGGAGCAATAAAAACTGCATATTCAGATTTTCTTGCCAAGGACAGATATCCAGCCGTAGTACTCTTTTTGGAATGTAACCCTAAATTTGTTGATGTGAACGTTCACCCATCAAAATTAGAAGTGCGTTTCAGAGAGCCAGGCGTGGTAAGAGGCTTAGTTATTTCTGCTATTCGTCACACTTTAGCTGAAGCTGGCCACCGCTCGTCTTCCACAATAGCGGACGCTGCATTGGGTAATATTCACGTCAGCAATTCGTTGCATAGATCTTTATATCAAATAGATTTAACTAAAAATGATACTTTAAAACGTCCTTCAAATGGATACTTGGAAAGTCATGATCCAAGTCAGATAGGACAAGTGCGAGATCAGCAATTTGAAGACGTGAAGGCTCCTAGCGGTAGCTTTACAGATAATAAACGAGACGACGACCTATCCTCGCAATTTCCACTTGGGGCTGCGCGCGGACAAGTTCACGAAAATTACATCATTGCTCAAACGGAAAACAGTATTGTTATTGTAGATCAGCACGCCGCACATGAAAGACTAGTTTACGAAAAGTTAAAAAAACAAATGGAAGCCGGTAGTGTGGTCCGACAGGTTCTATTAATTCCTGAAATCATAGAATTGTCTAATTCTGATATTTCAAGTTTAATTGGTGAAAAAGACCGCCTTCGCGATGCTGGCTTGGTGCTTGAAGAGTTTGGTGACAACGCCATAATTATACATGAAATACCAGCACTTTTGGGAGATTTTAATGTTGAATCTTTAATTTTTGACATAATAGATGAGTTATCAAACAGTGGGCATAGTAGAAAATTAGAAGAGGAAATAACTTCAATATTAAGCCGAAAAGCTTGTCATGGATCGATAAGATCAGGCCGAAGGTTAAATCAAGAAGAAATGAATGCACTTCTGAGAGAAATGGAAGTCACTCCTTATTCTGGTCAGTGTAATCATGGTAGGCCAACCTATATTGAACTAAAACTTAAGGATATCGAGAGACTATTTGGAAGAACATGATGTCCCTTAATCTATCATCAATCCTGATCATTCTAATTTTGAGCATAGTTTTTTTGCTCATTCTGGTATTATATTTAATGCTACGGCCTCAACGGAGCCCAACAGATTCCCACACACCCATAATCGATAACCTGAACATTTTTGGAGAAAAGATCCAAAAGCTGAGTGAGGGTCAAGAACGTCTAACAGGTGGGTTACAAACGGTTTCAGAAGCTCAAGCTAAAGCGCAACTTTCCATGATCAATATGATGGAGGAAAGGCTAGCAAAAGTCCAACTTCAGATGACTGAAAACTTATCGCACTCTTCACGAAGAACGGCACAATCACTTGGCGACCTTCAACAGCGTCTCAGTACAATAGACAAAGCCCAGGAAAAAATAACAAAATTATCTGGAGACGTGTTGAGTCTTCAAGATATTCTATCAAACAAACAAACCAGAGGAGCATTTGGAGAAATTCAATTAACAGACATAGTTTCTAAAGCTTTACCTAGCGACGGCTTTCAGTTGCAAGCCACTTTATCAAACGGTAAAAGGGCTGATTGCTTGATAAAACTACCTAATCCGCCTGGACCGATCGTAATAGATAGCAAATTCCCTCTGGAGGCTTATGAGGCACTTCGAAATGCCTCTTCTGAGACAGAAATATCATCTGCAGTTCGATTATTTCGAACATCAGTTCGAAAACACATTAAAGATATTTCTGAAAAATACATAATTGAAGGCGAAACAGCGGATGGAGCAATATTATTTCTGCCGTCAGAAGCTGTATATGCAGAGTTACATGCAAACTTCTCTGAGCTGGTTAGAGAAGGCTTTTCTGCCAGAGTTTGGATAGTTTCACCCACAACGTGTATGGCAACACTGAACACAATGCGTGCAATTCTTAAAGATGCCCGTATGCGTGAACAAGCTGGCGCTATAAGAAACGAATTAACATTACTTTATCAGGATGTTGATCGTCTTGGAATAAGAGTTGAAAGTCTAGATCGCCACTTTAATCAAGCTGCAAAAGATATTTCAGAAATAAAAATAAGTGCTGACAAAGCAGGGCGCAGGGCAAAGCGATTGGATAACTTTGATTTTGAAGAAATATCTAAAGAAAATTTGGAAAAAGTTATAAAACTTGATGAAGTAAAATAATTTTTGAGGCCATCTTAATTGCCTGTTTGTGGCGAAAGAGCAAGGGGATCCGTTTTAAGTTCTATAATCGCTGGTTTACCCGATAATCGGGCTCGCTGGAAGGTGGGTAAAAAATCATCAGTTTTTTCTACAGTTTGGCCAAAACCTCCATATGATTTCGCAAGCGAGGCAAAATTCGGATTTATCATATTAGTACCCGATATACGCCCAGGATAAAATCGTTCTTGATGCATTCTTATTGTTCCATAAACTCCATTATTTGAAATTATGATAATAATATTTGCTTTATATTGCATTGCTGTACCAAATTCCTGAATAGACATTTGGGCGCAGCCGTCACCAGCCAAACAAACAACTTCAGTATTCGGATATTCTAATTTTGCACTGATTGCCGCAGGTATTCCATATCCCATAGACCCAGAAGTTGGCGCTAATTGAGTTTTAAATGATTTGTACTGAAAATACCTATGCAACCAAGCCGCATAATTGCCAGCGCCATTTGTTACAATGGCATCCTCCGCAAGTACGTCATTCAATTGTAATATTATCTTCTCCATTTTTACCAAACCAGGGGTTTCAAATGGCTCCCTCCAGGCGTAGTAGTCGTTCTTTATATTTGTTAAATCACTTCTTTTTTTCAAACCGCTGGCTAAAGCTCCTTCTAAGAAATCAGAGCTGTTGCAGGCCAACGATATACTAGGTGTATAAACTCGTCCCAATTCATCAGGATCTGGATGAACGTGAATTAGTGGAATATCGGGATTTGGAATATTCAATAAACTATATCCACCGGTTGTATTTTCACCTAACCGAGCACCAAGACACAGCAACAAATCTGCTGACTGAATATATTCTTTTAATTGAGGGTTTATGCCTAAGCCTACATCTCCCATATAATTTGGATGTCTATTATCAATAAAATCCTGGCACCTAAATGAGGTGCCTATCGGTAAAGATAGTTGTTCAGAAAGTTTTTCTAAATTAGCAGAGGCCTGTTTTGACCACTTTGACCCACCAACAATGCAAAAAGGACGCTTTGCCTCAACTATTCTTTCAACAATTTCA
The DNA here is from genome assembly GCA_902632125.1 of Paracoccaceae bacterium. GTDB lineage: Bacteria > Pseudomonadota > Alphaproteobacteria > Rhodobacterales > Rhodobacteraceae > Salinivivens. Next base: position 145,640 of record CACPBQ010000001.1, read on the forward strand.
GTTACATTATTCGCATCTGCACTTTGGTTTACCTCAACAAAAGGTTTCGCATCTAATACGTCACAATCTGCTGACAAAATATCTTCTGGGATTGCCAAAACGACTGGCCCGGGACGCCCAGAACATGCAACGCTAAAAGCTCTGGCAATGTACTCAGGTATTCGATCAGCTCTATCTATTTCTGCAACCCATTTTGCAAGAGGCTCAAACATTTTTCGATATTCTATTTCCTGAAATGCTTCTCGGTCACGCTGATCGCTAGCAACTTGTCCAACTATAAGAATTAGTGGTGTACTATCCTGGAATGCAACATGTATTCCTGAGCATGCATTAGTAGCTCCAGGACCACGGGTTACGAAAGCTACTCCCGGCTTACCGGTCAGCTTACCATAGGCTTCAGCCATCATAGATACACCGCCTTCATGACGCCCAACTATTGTCTCTATATCACTTTCCAAAAGTCCATCGAGCGCAGCAAGATAGCTTTCCCCTGGAATACAAAATATACGCCTTACACCTTGAATGCTCAGTTGGTCGATAAGAACTTTTCCACCGTGTCGCATAGAATATTCAATTTAGCCTTTTAAGATTTTAAAATTTTCAATGTGTCCAAGCACCACGACGGTTAGTTGCAAAGTTTTCACCATACCCACCTGCCCGAACATTAAACTTTCTTTTCTTAGGTTCGGTTACTTGGGCATCAATTCCATTTTCTTTAGCATAATCAATAGCTGCTTGCTTAGTTTCAAAAGTTAAAGTGACTTGTGATTGAGTATCACCAGAAGATGTCCAACCCATTAAAGGATCAATTTCGCTTGTGTTCTCTGGCGTAAATTCTAAAATCCACGATTTAGTTTTAGCGAGACCTGAAGACATGGCCGTTTTAGATGGTTTATAAATTCTCGCGCGCATGGACACACCCCCTACATCGACCTATATATGCCAGTAAAGCCTATTACTGTTCAAGAGATAAGAAACACCCTTTTGACAATCAATTAAGATTTTATATTTAAAGCGGATTTATTTTGCAAAACAAATCAGAAATCTCATTAGCAAATGCGCCAGCAGATTTACCTGGCAGCCGTGAAAAATTAGAAGGTGGCAAAAAATTTGTTTTGAATACGGACTTTGTTCCAGCCGGTGATCAGCCTTCCGCAATAACGGAGCTCACAAATGGAATTCTAGCAAATGAACAAGATCAAGTCCTTTTAGGAGCTACTGGGACTGGTAAAACTTTTACAATGGCACACATAATTGAAAGCACTCAAAAGCCAGCAATTATCTTGGCACCAAATAAAACCCTGGCAGCTCAGTTATATGGAGAATTTAAAGGATTTTTCCCAGAGAACGCTGTGGAATATTTTGTGAGTTATTACGATTACTACCAACCAGAAGCTTATGTGCCAAGATCCGATACATATATAGAAAAAGAGAGCCAGATAAATGAGCAAATCGACCGAATGCGCCACTCGGCAACTCGGGCTCTTTTGGAACGAGATGATGTAGTTATAGTCGCTTCGGTCTCGTGTATTTACGGTATTGGTTCAGTTGAAACTTATGGTGCGATGACCCAAGATCTAAAGTCTGGCAAATCTTATGATCAGCGCCAAATTATGGCTGATCTTGTAGCACAACAATACCGTCGAAATGACCAAGCCTTTCAAAGAGGTACATTTAGAGTCCGGGGTGATGTCTTGGAGATTTTCCCAGCACACCTTGAAGATCGCGCCTGGAGGCTTTCTTTTTTTGGTGAAGAACTTGAAAACATATTTGAATTTGATCCGCTTACTGGAGAAAAAACTAATAACTTGGAAAGAATTCGCGTCTATGCAAATTCTCATTACGTGACACCAAAGCCCACAATGCAACAGGCTATAATTGGTATAAAAAAAGAACTTCGTCAAAGATTAGATAACCTCGTTTTAGAAGGCAAATTACTTGAAGCGCAAAGGCTTGAACAGCGGACTAATTTTGATCTGGAAATGTTAGAAGCTACTGGCGTATGTAATGGAATTGAAAATTATTCAAGGTATCTTACTGGCAGGGCTCCAGGAGAGCCCCCACCTACTTTATTTGAATTTATACCTGACAACGCAATTGTTTTTGCCGATGAAAGTCACGTTAGTATTCCTCAGATTGGTGGAATGTACCGAGGAGACTACCGTCGAAAATTTACTCTAGCAGAACATGGATTTCGCCTACCCTCTTGCATGGATAACAGGCCATTAAAATTTGAGGAGTGGGATGCCATGCGTCCACAGTCAATCTATGTTTCAGCAACTCCTGGTGGATGGGAATTGGATCAAACGGGAGGCGTGTTTACAGAGCAAGTTATACGCCCAACAGGGCTCCTTGACCCTGAGGTTGAAATTCGACCCGTGGAGATGCAGGTAGATGATCTGTTAGATGAAGTCAGAAAAATGGCTCAAAACGGCTTTAGAACATTAGTTACAACTCTTACAAAAAGAATGGCAGAGGACCTTACTGAGTATTTGAATGAGCAGGGTGTAAAAGTACGTTATATGCATTCTGACATTGATACGATTGAACGAATTGAAATACTAAGAGATTTAAGATTAGGCGCTTTTGATGTGCTTGTCGGTATCAATCTCTTGCGAGAAGGCCTGGATATCCCCGAATGTGGTTTAGTAGCTATTTTGGATGCTGACAAAGAGGGTTTCCTACGATCCGAGACTTCACTTATCCAGACAATTGGTAGAGCTGCAAGAAATGAAAATGGCAGAGTAATAATGTATGCTGATCGCATTACTGGATCTATGGAGAGAGCAATTGCAGAAACAGATAGACGGCGCTCTAAACAAGCTAAATATAATCTCGAACACGGCATTACTCCAGAAACCGTAAAGAAAAATGTCGATGATATTTTGGCTGGACTTTATAAAGGCGATACGGATCAGTCCAGAGTCACTGCGACGATCGAAAAACCGATGGCCGGGGCTAACTTAAGAACTGTGCTTGAAGGTATGCGCTCCGACATGCGGAAAGCTGCAGAGAATTTGGAATTTGAGGAGGCTGCAAAATTGAGAGATGAAATTCAGCGATTGGAGGCAGTTGACTTGGCTGTTGCTGACGATCCTCTTGCTCGGCAAAGCGCTATAGAAGCTGTGTCAAATACAAGCAAACCAAGATCTACGGCAGGACGAGGCGGCACCCGAGCGTACCGAGGTAAAAGTAAACCAAAAATTGGCTGATCTTTTATAAAATTTGATACTTAATTTCGGGTTCTAATAATTACAAAAAACTAAAATTTTCACGCAGAAAAATCACTGTTTTCAATAATGGTTACCCCTGAAATTTTCCAATTACCGGATATGTTTTTCATAAAATACTTTAACAAAAAAAGTTCGTCTTTGTTATCAATTATTCGAACAATTTGAGAGTATCCTTGTGGCGTCTCCTCCAGTTTTAGAAATTGAAAATTATTATAGCGCCACACCATTGGATAGCCCTTCTTAACCATTCTAGAAAAGTTTTCTACCGAACCGAAGATATCCTTTATTCCTGGGCTGGCATGGGTGAAAGCTTCTGTAAAATCATCAGAAGCAAAAGCCTCTAATTGATTAGAAATAGTATTTTGAATATCAGTCCTCTCGTCCGCAGCTGATATTGTCGCAAAAAAGGTAAAAATAATTACTAATAATCTAAACATACCACCCTCCGATAGCCATCGATTTGTAGTAAAACTAGGGCCAAAGATGGGTTCGTCAATCTTTTACAAGCAATCCGTCTAAAGCTTTTTCAATGAGCTGAATTGTTTCTTCAATTCCATAAAGTGCGATAAAGCCACCAAATCTTGGCCCTTGGCTTGCACCTAAAAGAACCTCGTAAAGAGCTTTAAACCAATCTCTTAGAGGATCAAATTTCTCACGGCCACATGCAAAAACAATAGACTGAAGTTCTTCTGCATCCTGATTGCCATCTAAATCACTTAGCATATTACGCAAATCCGTTAAGGCCTCCCTCTCAATAGAACTCGGCAGCCTGAACACTTTATTTGGTTTGACAAATTCATTATAATAACCGATTGCAAAAGAAACAGCTTGATCAAGTTGAGGATTGTTTTCTGGTGATGCATCCTTCGCATATCTCTTTATAAAACCCCAAAGCTGATGGTTATCTTCGGCATTAGCTACCGCTGCAAGATTTAGAAGCATACTAAATGGCACCACCATATCGGACTTGGGTGCGTTTTGGCCATGGATGTGAAAAACTGGATTTGCAGCTTTTGACTTCAGGTCTTGTGTATCATAGGCCCTTAGTTGCTGATGATATTCATCAACAGCTTTGGGTATGACGTCAAAATATAAGCGCTTTGCCGTTTTAGGTTTCTGGTACATGAAATAACTTAAACTTTCAGGACTGGCATAAGTTAACCATTCATCTATCGAAATCCCATTACCGGAAGACTTTGAGATTTTCTGGCCTTGATCGTCTAAAAATAGTTCGTATGTGAAATGTTCAGGTGGTCTGTGGCCTAGTATCTTGCAAATTTGATCATAAATTGGAGTGTTGGTGGAATGATCTTTACCATACATCTCGAAATCTACTCCTAAAGCAGCCCAACGCGCACCGAAATCGGGCTTCCACTGAAACTTCACGTTGCCTCCCGTTACTGGCAGGCTCCAGGATTTTCCATCTTCATCATTAAATGATATGGTGTAATTTTTTTCATCAATCTCATTTATGGGAACATATAATACGCGGCCTGTTTCAGGATGAATTGGCAAAAAAATAGAATATGTCTTTTGTCTTTCCTCACGCAAAGACTTTAGCATCACCTGCATTATTTCATCATACTTTTCGACGGCTCGCTTTAAGATTTGGTCAAATTTTCCAGATTTGTAAAAATCCGTTGCTGAATAAAACTCATATTCAAATCCGAAAGTGTCAAGAAATCTTCTCAACATAGCATTATTATGATGACCGAAACTTTCAAATTTTCCAAATGGATCAGGAACGGAGGTTAAAGGTTTTTGAATGTGTTCAGTTAAAGTTTCCTTGTTAGGAACGTTACCAGGAATTTTTCTCATTCCGTCCAAATCATCTGAAAAGCAAATCAACTTGGCGGGAATATCACTTATTTCCCGAAAAGCCCTCATTATCATAGTTGTCCTTGCTACTTCTCCAAAAGTACCAATATGCGGCAATCCCGATGGACCATAACCGGTTTCAAATAATACGTATCCTTTTTCGGGTGGAATTTTTTCATAGCGCTTTAAAATGCGACGCGCCTCATCAAATGGCCAAGCCTTCGAAGCCATCCCTGTCTCGCGCATATCCAACATCTTAATCTCCAAGGAATCATTTTCTATTTGTTTTACAAAAACCCATGCTTAATATTGCCACAAATGAGTTAGGTCAATATTCTCTATTTAGGCTGTTTCAAAGGAGACACAGAATGTCCAGAGAAGTAACACCGATTTTAACAGCGCAGGATTGCATAGTGGCCATGATGATGGCAATAGCAATATCTGACAGTAATATTAGGACAGCGGAACTGGTTAAAATTCAATCCGCAGTTAATAATCTGCCTATTTTTGCAGAATACGATATAGACAGGTTAAATATGATTTCTCAGACCGTTTTTGATCTCTTCGAGCAGGAGGATGGTTTAGATGCTTTATTCGGCCTTGTAAGAAATAACTTACCCTTGGAATTAAACGAGACAGTTTACGCTTTGTGTTGCGATGTAGCAGCAGCGGACGGATTAATTTTTGAACCCGAATTAAGACTACTAGAAGAAATAAGGCATGAGCTTAATATTGATCGGCTACACGCAGCCGCAATTGAAAGAGGCTCAAGAGCTAGACACATGACAATACGTAAATAAACTTTTGACTTACAAAGTTCATTTTTTCCTAAGCTCTGAACTCGAAACGTTCATTAAGGGCATATTTGAAAAGCACCACCTGGGAGCAGGATAGTATGGAAGAAGCCTTCCATCATTTGCTGGCAGTTTAACACCTTTGTAGATTTTAGCGGCTTTTGAATTTAAACCCGTTTGACGAGATTGTGGCCTAGCCAAAACACCAATTGGAAAATTCTCAATGATCCACTTCCAGTTTTTCCACAAATGAAATTGCGCCAAGTTATCGGAACCCATCAGCCAGACAAATTTTGTACGTGGATGCTTCGAAGATAGGTAATCCAATGTTTCCCAGGAATATTTTGCACCTATTTCTGTTTCTACGCTAGAAATAATAATTTTAGGATTGCAAATAATTTTTTGCGCTTGCCGCTGTCTAGTTTCTACTGGTGCAGGGGCTCTACTCTTTAGAGGATTTCCTGGGCTGATAAGCCAAATTACTTTGTCTAAATTAAAATATTTTATAGCTTGAAGAGAGAAATGAACATGGCCCAAATGTGGTGGGTCAAATGAGCCGCCCAATAGGCCTATTTTCGTACCCGCCAAAAACATTTAATCAAAAATCTCCTCAATTTTGGTCTTTATATTTCGGTTTTTAACAGTTTTCTATAGGTCTATTTCTCAAAAGCTGACTAATCTAATTTAATTATCCTTTTTTAATCTACGACTAAACGATTGCTCATCAACTAATCACAGCGTATTCTCCAGCGCAGTTATTAAAAGGGGAGCAAGTAATGGCGGCTTATCAGTATGTTTATCATATGCAAGGTGTATCAAAAACATATCCAGGCGGAAAAAAATGTTTTGAAAATGTACACTTAAGTTTTCTACCCGGTGTGAAAATAGGCGTAGTTGGAGTTAATGGAGCTGGTAAATCAACATTGATGAAAATAATGGCAGGATTGGACACAGATTTTTCTGGCGAAGCCTGGTCGGCTGAAGGCGCAAAGGTTGGATATTTACCCCAGGAACCTGAATTAGACCCATCAAAAAATGTTCGCGAAAACGTCATGTTAGGTGTAGCTTCAAAAAAAATAATTCTCGATCGGTATAACGATCTAGCAATGAATTATTCTGATGAAACAGCAGATGAAATGGCAAAACTTCAGGATCAAATAGATGCTGAAAATTTATGGGATTTAGACAGTCAAATTGACGTAAGTATGGAGGCCCTCCGATGCCCACCCGACGATGCTGATGTCACAACTCTCTCCGGCGGAGAAAAACGCCGTGTTGCAATGTGCAAACTTCTACTCGAAGCACCAGAAATGTTACTACTTGATGAGCCAACAAACCATTTAGATGCAGAAACGATTGCTTGGTTACAGCAGCATTTAATTGACTATAAAGGTACGATCTTAATTGTAACACATGACAGATATTTCTTGGATGACATAACAGGGTGGATCTTGGAATTAGATCGTGGCCGCGGAATTCCATATGAAGGAAATTATTCAAGTTGGTTGGAGCAAAAGGCCAAAAGATTAGAACAAGAGTCAAGAGAGGATAAAACACGCCAAAAAACTTTGGAACGTGAATTGGAATGGATGCGTCAAGGTCAAAAAGCACGTCAAGCTAAACAAAAAGCTAGGATTAATGCTTATAACGATTTAGCAACGCAATCAGAACGCGAAAAAATATCAAAAGCCCAAATTGTTATTCCAAACGGACCAAGATTGGGTGGAAAAGTTATCGAAGTTGAAAACTTGAATAAAGCAATGGGTGACAAACTCCTTATTGAAAATCTTAATTTTAGCTTACCACCGGGAGGTATAGTTGGCGTAATAGGGCCGAACGGCGCGGGTAAATCAACACTTTTCAAAGTCCTTACTGGGCAAGAACATGAAGACTCTGGAAGTGTCAGCTATGGTGATACTGTTCAACTATCATATGTAGACCAATCTAGAGACGATTTAAAAGATGGCGAAACTGTATGGGAAGCTATATCGGGAGGAGCTGAGGTAATAGAATTGGGCGATGCTCAAGTAAATTCACGCGCCTATTGTTCATCATTTAATTTTAAGGGTGGTGATCAACAAAAGAAAGTTTCCTTACTATCTGGAGGTGAACGGAACCGGGTGCATATGGCGCGTCTTCTAAAGTCCGGTGGTAATGTGTTGTTATTAGACGAACCGACCAATGATTTAGATGTTGAAACCCTTCGTGCTCTTGAGGATGCATTAGTAGATTTTGCTGGATGTGCTGTTGTCATATCCCACGATCGCTTTTTTCTTGATAGAATTTGCACTCATATTTTAGCTTTTGAAGGTGATGCTCATGTGGAATGGTTTGAAGGAAACTTTGAAGATTACGAAGAAGACAAGAAAAGAAGGTTTGGCCCAGAGGCTTTGGAACCTAAACGGATAAAACATAAAAAATTCACTAGATAAAAGAATTAGAAATTTATCATAAATAAAATGGTTTTTTGGTGCAATCTAGTAATTTGGCTTCAGGTTTTAAAAAACCTTCAACAAATTAGTTCTTAACATCAGGAAGCATAAAAAATGAAAAATGCAACATTTCACGATTTAAAAGATCAAAGTATTTTTATAACTGGTGGCGGCGCCGGCATTGGAGCAGACTTAACTAAAGGGTTTTTGTCACAAGGTGCTAAGGTAACTTTCATACAAAGATCAAACCCACAAAAATTTTTAGCCGAATGTAAAGGTAAATATAGACATGAACCAATCTTTATAGAATGTGATGTTACCAATACGGAAGAGTTAAAAACAGCGTTACAAGTAACAGCAGAAAAACAAGGAACGATATCTGTTTTGGTGAATAATGCTGCTAATGACACTCGCCACACTTTAGATGAATTCACGTCTGAACAGTGGGACAGTACAATGAATGTGAATTTGAAACCGCATTTTTTTGCAGCTCAAGAAGTGGTAGAGGGAATGAAAAAAAACAGTGGCGGTTCTATAATAAACTTTTCATCAATTTCTTACATGATGGGTAATGAAGGATATCCTGCGTATGCAACTGCTAAGTCTGCTATTACAGGCTTGACTCGTTCATTGGCAAGAGAGCTTGGTCCTTTTAATATCCGAGTTAATGCGATTTTGCCGGGATGGGTTTTGACTAAAAGACAAATGGACCTCTGGGCGACAAAAGAAAGCCTTGCAAAGCATTTAGATCGGCAATGTCTAAAAGAGCACCTGTCCGGACCTGATATTGTTGGTGGCACATTATTTTTAGCTTCCGGTTTGTCAAAAATGATTACCTCCCAAGCCTTAGTCATAGATGGTGGCGTGGTCGTTACCGGATGAGTAAGATAGGAAACATTTCTTTTATCGCTATCGACTGGGGTACGTCAAATTTACGTGTCTGGGGCATGGATCAGCAAGGAAACGTTGTTAGCACAATCGATAATGGTAAAGGTATGTCTTCACTCATGCCATGTGAATTTGAACCCTACTTAATGAACCTGATAGAAAATTGGCTAAATGAAGAAGAGGGTGCTCCGTTTCCAATAATAATTTGTGGTATGGCTGGAGCAAAAAATGGTTGGAAAGAGGCAGCATACCTTGAAGTTCCTTGCCCTCCTATAAATCAAGATAAAATAATACATGTAAAAACCAAAAATAAGCGGATTTCAGTGAGTATTGTACCCGGTATAATGCAAATTTCACCACCAGACGTAATGCGAGGTGAGGAAACGCAGATTGCGGGATATTTTTCAAAAAACCCAAATTTTGATGGTGTTATCTGCTTACCAGGAACTCATACAAAGTGGGTTCACTTAAGCGCAGGCGAAATAGTAAGTTTTAGAACGTTTATGACAGGCGAAATTTTTCTATCACTTTCTGAGCATTCTATTCTGAAAAACTCTGTGGATAGTGAAAATTTCGACCAAACTTCTTTTTTGGAAGCTTTCGAGGATATCTATTCGAGCCCTGCTTTACTTTCTTCCAAGTTATTTCAGATACGCGCTTTAGATCTTTTAGAGAAAGTTGCTGCTAAATCACTTAAATCTAAGCTTTCGGGATATCTTGTAGGCGCTGAGTTGGCAGGTGCAAAAAATTACTGGTTAGGTCAAAAAATTGTTATCATAGGGAATGATGATTTATCTATTTTATACAAGAAAGCGCTTGAAAAATTAGGGCTGGACGCGACTATTGAAAATACAAAAGAAGTAACCTTGAACGGCCTCAGAAAAGTATATTTTGGTGGAAATAATCTATGAATAAAAATCGTGAATTGATTGCAATTTTAAGAGGATTAACTCTCGATAGATGTATCGTGGTGGGCAAAATCTTGATAGCAGCAGGATTTACTAAGTTAGAGGTGCCTTTAAACTCCACCAACCCAATGGAAACTATTTTAGCGATGAAAAATAAGTTCGGGACCTCAGCTACCATTGGCGCCGGAACAGTAACAAATGTTAATGAGGTCAATGAACTTTCTAAAATAGGTTGTCAGATGATCGTATCGCCAAATACAGATAAAGATGTAATTAAGGCTACGAAAGATAAAGGGATGGTTTCATTACCAGGTGCCTTTACACCATCTGATTTTTTTGCAGCCATTAGCATGCAAGCGGATGGAATAAAAATTTTTCCAGCGTTCAAGCTAGGAGTAGACGGTTTTAAAGCTATTAAAGCAGTACTACCAAGTCATCTGAAAACTTATGCCGTGGGTGGCATCGATGAAACGCATTTCAATAATTGGTTGGATGCTGGGGTAACCGGTTTTGGAATTGGGTCAAATCTATTTCATCCATCTAAAAGTAATGAAGATATCCAGTTTGCTGCAAAAAAAATCATTTTATCTTACGACAGATGGCATACCAAGAACTTGTGAAATCTGCTTTGAAACGGAAATTAAGGTTTTAGTGGCGGCCCCTGAAGGACTCGAACCCTCAACCTGCCGATTAGAAGTCGGCTGCTCTATCCAGTTGAGCTAAGGAGCCACAAAGTCTCTCTACTGCTAAAAACAGCTAAGTTCAAAGGTAAAATAAATTTATTTATTCCCCATTTCTGGAGCTATTATAAAGCCTCTTTTTGTTCTATCTTAACTTGAAAATTTTTAAGTGTTTTCGAATACACCTACTACATGATCGCCAAATGAATCAAAATCTAAAATCAACACATTTAATTAATGATAAATAAAAGTATAGTTAATAAATGAACTTCCGTTACTATACTATACTATTGGTAAATCCTACAAACTAGAGCATTTGTGATGACAGAAAATCTCAGAAAAATAATAGTGGACGAAAATTTAGGTATAATTTTATCAGATGGATGCAGACTATCAGCCCGTACCTGGATACCAGAAAACGCCCACGAATTCCCAGTACCAGCTATATTAGAATACCTACCGTATAGAAAGCGTGACGGGACAATTGCCAGAGATGAGTTAACACATCCATTTTTTGCCAAAAGAGGGTACGCATCTATTCGAGTAGATATTCGAGGAAATGGTGATAGCCAAGGGATAATGCTGGACGAATATACATCTCAAGAATTAAACGATGCCGTTGAAGTAATTAATTGGTTGGCTAAACAGCCATGGTGTTCGGGAAAAGTGGGAATGATGGGTATAAGCTGGGGTGGCTTCAATTCCCTTCAAGTAGCTGCTCTTCAACCAGAGCCTCTAAAAGCAATTATCACTTTATGTTCAACCGTGGATCGTTATGCGGATGATATTCATTATAAAGGCGGATGCTTGTTAAATGAAAATCTGGGATGGGGTTCAACTATGTGGGCTTACTCGTCTAGACCACCCGACCCTGCTTTGGTGGGACAAGCTTGGCGAAAAATGTGGCGAGAGAGATTAGAATCTGAACCATTTCTACCTATTGAATGGCTAAAACATCAAAGAAGAGACGATTATTGGAAACATGGGTCTGTTTGTGAAGACTACTCAAAAATCAAGGCAGCTACTTTAGCGATTGGTGGATGGGGGGATGCTTATAAAAATACTGTGTCGCATCTTGTTGAGAACCTATCTTGCCCAGTTAAAGGAATAGTGGGACCTTGGGTACATAAATATCCACATTTTGCTGTGCCAGGACCAAGAATTGATTTTCTTCATGAAGCATTAAGATGGTGGGATCATTGGCTGAAAAACAAAAATACTCAGGTTGAAAATGATCCAGCTTATACGGTTTATCTTATGGAGGGGGTTAAGCCCAAGTCCTCATACGAACATAGAAAGGGTCATTGGGTCACTTACGACCAGTGGCCTAACCAATCATCAACGAAGACACTCCATATCAATGAAAATTCAACATTGGGCGAGGAAAAAGGCTATTCCAAAACATTTATATCTTCACCCCAAACATGTGGACTAGATGGCGGAGAGTATTGTTCAATTTGGCTTGGCCCAGAGCTTCCTGGTGATCAAAGAACAGACGACGGACAGTCCGCTAGTTTTACAACTACAGAGTTGAGGGATCAAATAGACATCGTGGGCGCCCCAAAAGTCAAATTAAAACTTAGATCATCTACCAGTACTGCTCAACTTGCAGTTCGACTGAACCACATCCACCCCGATGGGGCATCAACAAGAATAACCTATGGGGTTTATAATCTTGGGCATATTAATGGTCATGATAAGCCAAGACAAATTAAAAAAGATGAAATTATTTCCATTACCTTTGATTTAGATCATATAGCCTATCGTATTCATAAAAATCATAAAATTAGATTGTCTATTTCCAATGCCTATTGGCCACTTTTATGGCCCACACCAGATAAAGGTGAAATAGAAATTATTGATGGAAGTATTGAAATTCCAGTTACGGACGGCGGTAGCGAGGACATGCGCAATTTTTTACCAGAAAAGACAGATGAACCTTGGAAAACTGAAACGCTAAGAGCAGCTTCAAACTCCAGAAAAGTAACTCGTGATATTGGTTCAGGTGAGTCAATAGTAGAAATCATCGATGACTTTGGACTGGTTCGAGACAGTGCCCATGGCTTAGAGATTGGATCAATAGCCAGGGAATGGTGGACCATTTATCCTAATGATCCTCTTTCAGCAGAGGGGCGAACGCACTGGACAGAAGAGAGAAATCGAGGAGACTGGCAAACTCGTACAGAAACATTTGCGACGATGAAATGTGATGCTGAAAATTTCTATATTCAGGCAAAATTAGAAGCTTACGAAAATGAAAAACTATTCTACGAAAAGCAAATTTCTGAGACTATTAGGCGGGATTCACATTGATTTTGGCTTTAAGTTGATTTGAAATCATAAAAAAATCAATTTTCACTTGCATTTTAGTCGAAGCATTTTGCATGATTGGGGGGGAATAACGATAACACACAGGGAGTCGTAAATAATATGAGTAAATTAGAGTACAGAGCCATCCAAGAGCTCAAGTATAAAAGTGGTCAGATTGATCGCCGAACTTTTGTAAGGTCTTTGCTTGCCACAGGTGTTGCATTACCTTCAGCATTATCGCTGGCGGGCCAAGTTGCTGCATCAACGCCAAAAAGTGGTGGACGTTTCCGTATGGGCTTAGGCCACGGATCTACAACAGATACCTTGGATTCAGCAACATCCGAGAACCACTTCACACTCGTTAATGGATATACTTTCGGGAACCACTTGACCGAAGTAAGCAATACTGGCGAACTTATTCCAGAGTTAGCAGAAAGCTTTGAATCTGACGATGCTCAAAAATGGGTATTCAGCCTAAGACAAGGCGTCGAATTCCATAATGGGAAAACAATGACCTCAGAAGACGTAGTTGCGAGCTATAATCACCATATGGGAGAGGACTCAACGTCAGCAGCAAAAGGGCTTCTTACTCAGGTTAAATCATTGAAAGCAGATGGAAAAAACAAGGTGATTTTTGAATTAGAAAATCCAAATGCAGACTTTCCATTTATTGTAAGTGATTATCACATATCTATCAGGCCGGCCGGAGACATGGCATCAGGCGTGGGTACGGGTGGCTACATCCTTCAGTCTTTTGAGCCTGGCGTTAAGTCAGTTCTCAAGAAAAATCCAAATTATTGGAAAGAAGGCAAAGCCCATTTTGACGAAGTAGAATTGCTTTCAATTATTGATCCAACCGCTCGTCAAAACGCCCTCACATCTGGTGACATTGATGCGATGGACCGTGTAGATCTTAAAACAGTAAATCTGTTCAAGAGAAACAAAGATATTTACATTTGGGACGCTACTGGTACAGCACATTATACTTTCCCCATGAGGTTGAGTGTAGCACCGTTCGACAATTATGATCTTAGAATGGCGCTAAAGTGGTCTATCAAACGCCAGGAATTAGTCGATAAAATTTTATTGGGCTATGGCGCAATCGGTAACGACCATCCAATATCGACCGCGAACAGATATCACAATTCAGACTTGCCTCAGCGGGAATTTGATGCTGACAAAGCTGCATTTCACTACAAAAAATCTGGACATTCAGGAAAAATTCCACTTTCTGCGGCCGATGCAGCATTTGCTGGGGCAGTTGATGCCGCGCAGCTTATGGCAGCTTCTGCAGCTGAAGCCGGAATGGAAATTGAGGTGATCAGAGAGCCAAAGGATGGATACTGGTCTAACGTTTGGAACAATGACGCCAAAGGATGGTGTGCATGTTACTGGGGTGGTAGACCAACAGAAGACTGGATGTTCTCAGCTGCATATACTGATGACACAGAGTGGAATGATACTGCTTGGAAAACTACAGACTCAGCAGTTAAGTTTAATAAACTTGTGAAAGAAGCACGGGCTGAATTGAATGATAACAAGCGTCGGGAACTATATTATGAGTGCCAGCGTCTAATATACGACGATGGTGGAACAATATGTCCGATCTTCAACAGCTATGTCAGTGCTAACTCAAAGGCAATCGCAACAGACGAAAATATTGCGGCCAACTGGGATAGTGACGGTGCCAAGTGCGTCGAACGCTGGTGGTTTGCTTAAATATTAAATAGCAACTAAATTTATGGGCCCTAGCAAAGGGCCCATATTTATTTTTAAAATAAGGTAATACATTTTGCATCCCGTTTTAAAAACTGTTCTTGGGCGACTAGGCCTAGGATTGGCAACTCTTTTTATAGTTTCAATAATTATCTTTTCCGCAATCGAAATGCTTCCTGGAGATTTCGGGCAAGCAATTTTGGGACAAGCTGCAACCGAAGAGACTGTTGCCGCCTTTAGACGAGAATTAGGATTGGATGAGCCCCCCTACATAAGGTATTTACAGTGGGTTGGAGGCGCCATACAGGGCGACTTAGGAACCTCTTTTTCGGGCCGAAATGCGTCAGGGACAGATAGATCTAGAGAAGTCATCGACCTAATAGCTCCTCGCCTTTGGAACACTCTATTCTTGGCAAGTGTTACAGCAATTATTGCGGTACCGGTTTCGTTATTTTTGGGGATCACTAGTGCTTTATATCGCAATTCTGTTTATGATCGAACAATAAACACAACTACCTTAACTACAATATCTTTTCCTGAATTTTTTGTAGCATATATTCTGATTTTATTGTTGGCATCTTTGTATCCAATTTTCCCATCTCTTGCCAATGTTGATGCTTCAACTCCATTGAACGAAAGATTATACAGAAGTGCTCTTCCCGCGTTTACACTTACACTTGTTATTGTAGCTCACATGATGAGGATGACCCGAGCTGCAATTATTAATCTTTTAGCTAGCCCATACATTCAAATGGCCAGATTATCGGGAGCGTCACAAACTGAAGTTATACTTAAACACGCCCTCCCAAATGCTTGGGCGCCTATTGCTACCGTTATTGCTTTTAACTTAGCCTACTTAGTTGTTGGAGTTGTGGTTGTGGAAGTCGTATTTGTTTACCCTGGCGTTGGGCAATTGATGGTTGATGCTGTCACGAGCAGAGATATTCCAGTCGTACAGGGATGTGCACTAATTTTTGCTGTAACATATATTTTATTAAACTTAATCGCTGATATAATTGGAATTATAACTAATCCAAGGTTGCTTCATCCAAAATGACTCAAGAAAAAAATATATACTCAGCAGCTGGTGAAGTTGGCTCCATTCTTGAAAAACGTACCTTTTGGACACGAGCAAAAATAGAATTATCTAAATCACCCTGGACGGCCCGCTTTGGGCTGTTGATTATATTTATATATGCAGTTTTGGCAATATTTGCTCCAATATTTGCTCCATATGGAGAAGCAGAGGTTTTCCCAGAGCCTTATGCCCCTTGGAGTTCAGAGCATATATTCGGCACTGATCAAATTGGCCGTGATATATTTTCACGCATGATTTATGGAGCACGCAACACAGTCGGAATAGCCGTTGCAACAACTTTTCTAGCTTTTCTCATTGGGGGTGCTCTGGGACTAGCTGCGGCAATTAATAGATCCTACATCGATCAACTTCTGAGCAGAGCCGTTGACGTTTTGATGGCAATCCCCAGCCTAATATTCGCACTAGTATTATTATCAATTTTTGGATCAACAGTTATAAATTTAATCATTATTATTGCTGTCTTGGATTCCACCCGCGTCTTCCGTTTGACAAGGGCCGTTGCCGTAAATGTAGTGGTAATGGATTATGTTGAAGCCGCCCAACTGCGAGGCGAGGGTATAGGCTGGATAATGCGAAAAGAAATTTTACCAAACATCATGCCGCCTTTAATTGCTGAGTTTGGGCTGAGGTTTTGTTTTGTTTTCCTGACCATAGCTGCTCTTTCCTTCCTTGGTGTCGGAATACAACCTCCTACTGCTGATTGGGGATCAATGGTACGTGATAATGCGTCTTTGATAATGTTTGCCCAATATGATTTGAAGGCTGGATTAACTCCACTTTTGCCGGCAGCTGCAATTGCACTGCTTACAGTGGCCATCAATTTTGTTGTAGATTGGTTCTTGCACAAAACTAGTGGAATACGCGATGAACAGTAAGGCGCAAAAAGCCGACAACCTAATTCAGATCAATAACCTAGAGATAGAGGGTTTTTCTGACGAACAGTGGCACCCTATTATAAAAGGCGTAAACCTTACTTTAAAACGGGGGCAAGTGATGGGCCTAATCGGAGAGTCAGGTGCTGGAAAATCTACACTTGGTCTCGCGGCTATGGGATATACCCAGCCCGGATGCAGAATAACAGGTGGAGAAATTTTGTTTGAGGGAACCGATCTTGCCTCCCTACGTGATAGTGAAAAACAAAAGTTTTGGGGAAATAGGATGACTTATGTTGCGCAATCTGCAGCCGCATCTTTTAATCCTGCACATCGTTTAATTGACCAAACGACAGCCTCAGCCATACGATTTAAAATAAAAAATGAAAGTGATGCAAAAAAAGACGCAAAAGAACTTTATGAAGCTTTAAATCTTCCAAATCCTGAGAGCATAGGAGATCGCTATCCGCACCAAGTATCTGGTGGTCAATTGCAAAGAGTCATGACTGCGATGGCTATGTCACCAAGGCCAGACCTAATAGTTTTTGATGAACCAACGACAGCTTTAGATGTAACAACTCAAGTTGAAGTCCTTACAGCTATGAAAAACATAGTAAAAGAATTTAACACAGCAGCCATATATATAACACACGACCTTGCTGTAGTTGCCCAAATGGCTGATGTAATAAAAGTTCTTAGATACGGTAATGAAATAGAGGAAGCAGAAACGCGTAAGATGCTCACGGCGCCCAAAGAAGAATATACGAAGTCACTTTGGTCTGTTCGCTCCCTAGAAAAAAAACCTGTAGAAGCGCAAAAACCTATTTTAGAAATTAAAAATATAGATGCAGCCTATGGAAAATTCAAAGTCCTACATAATGTCAATATTTCTGTACCTAGAGGCTCAACTGTAGCTGTAGTGGGGGAATCTGGTTCTGGAAAGTCTACTACTGCAAGAGTTATAACTGGCCTATTACCTCAGCTCAGCGGATCCATTGAATTTGATGGAGCAGTTCTACCAAAACGGCTTGAAGATCGAACTAAAGAGCAGAAAAGAATAATACAAATGATCTACCAGATGGCAGACACAGCGATGAATCCCCGGCAAACTGTTCGCGAGATCATTGGGAGACCTCTGGAGTTCTACCTAGATTTAAAAGGCAAAGAAAAAGAAGATCGTATTTTAGAACTTCTCGAAATGATCGAATTAGACGGTCAGTTTATTGATCGCTTACCGAGTGAACTTTCAGGAGGTCAAAAACAGCGCATATGTATAGCCAGAGCTTTAGCAGCAGATCCAGAATTCATAATTTGTGACGAAGTCACTTCGGCATTAGATCAAATTGTGCAAGAGGGGATCCTTAAGCTTCTTATGAGGCTGCAAAAAGAATTAAACCTTACCTACTTATTTATAACTCATGATATCTCAACTGTCCGTGCCATATCAGACCACGTCGTGGTAATGAATCTCGGTGAAGTTGTAGAGCAAGGAATAAAATCAGATGTCTTCAGCCCGCCACATCCAGATTACACAGAGCTTTTACTTTCTTCAGTTCCAGAAATGGACCCAGATTGGTTGAATAATTTAAATAAAAAAAGAGATTAGGTCTTGAACACTCTTTTCGTCCATCGTAAATGATGCACTGGTATTGGGATGTAGCCAAGTGGTAAGGCATCTGTTTTTGGTACAGAGTATCGTAGGTTCGAATCCTACCATCCCAGCCATAAAGTTATGACAACATAATACACTCATCCGGTACTAGCTAATCAATTGAAACTTGACGTACTTTCCTATGGGAAGCATTTTAATCGCAAAGATGAAAAGGCGTTTTTGATTTAACTGACAGAAACTTAGGATGTAAAATGAGTATTTCGCGAGTAAGAATGGTCGATTTTATTTCAGAAGAAAGTTCAATAGCTTTTGAAAAAGAATATATTAAAAGAGCGCGCGAACTAGTTCCAAATGCTTTGAATTTGATCCTTACTCGGACTGGTCCAGAGAGTTTACGTAATATTGCTGTATATCAAGATCAAAAAGATGTTGATAGTTCATTTGAAGCCACAGAAAATTTTATGGTAAATCGGAAAGGAAGCATAAAAGACGCGATTTATCTCCATGGTCCTGTCTCCCTGAATTATTCTAAGGATCTAAGCACGAAATGAAAAAGTTCCTCTTATCATTTTTATTCAGCACATTATTGATAAATTCAGCAAATGCTGAATTTGCTATGCTCGGTTTTGGTAAAGAAAGCTGTAGCGAGATGGTAAAAACTACCAGTACAGGTTCTCAAATGGACCAAGTATATAAATTCGCTTATACCGCTTACATTCTCGGCTTTTTTACTGGAGTAAATGCCATGGAGAATAAAGCTACAGGCTTGAGAGAAATAGATATACTTTATGAATCTACACGAGAATATTGTGAAAAAAATCCTTCAGATAAAATCTATGATGCAATGATAAGAGTACTGAGCCAAATAAGAGATTAAATTATAAAAAACATCACGAATCTTTTATTGATTTCTTACCTCTCGGCTAATGTGTTTATTTGACGCAACGATACTGCTTTATTCAAAACAAATGCATAGCTAAGCTTTTGTTATAAACTAATCGAATATGAAATTTTCAAATCACGGAGGTACAGTATGGTAGAAAATTTTGGTGGCAGTATTTTATATTTGATACTTTTTTTAATTCAGCTTCTTGGTCTGAGTTTTTACAGCTATCTTGTAATTCTTAATCCAAAAAAAATTATAGATGACTACCAAGTGGGTGAAGGCGCGATTGCACCTTTAAGGCTAATAGGTTCCTTCATTGTCCCCCTAGTTTTAATTGGAATATACTTACTTTTTACTTCGATTGAAGGAGCTTGGATTTATTTTATTTTAGGCCTTTTAACCTCAATATATCAGTTACTTTATGATATGGGTACTAGATTTGGCATAATCGATAAAGGGTATACAGTTGTTAACAAAACTCAGGATACAATAATTTCAATAGTTTTTGTTGTGGCCAATGTTGTGTTAATAACTGGTCTAAGTGATAGAATATATGCCTAAAACTTTATCGTGGCTGATTTTTAAAATCAGCCACGGACCATAGAAGAAATTTTTAATCGCTAAAATTTTTAAATACTTCTAGAAAAGCATTTTACGGGTTAAAACCTAGCTATCACTATTTTTATACAATCGTCTTTTTGGGAGATATCCATGCCAGACATCGATAAGATCCGTGAACTTCAGTCGAAGGTCATGAAAGATATAGCGGCAGGCGCAATAATCCCTATAATGATGATCGGAGACGAATTAGGCTTATTTGAAAAATTGTATGAATTTGGACCTTGTTCATCAGAAAAGTTTGCAAAAAAAGTAGAAATGGATCATCGCTATTTGCGTGAATGGTTACTAGCCTTAAGTGCCGCCGGCTATGCCAGCTACGATAGTAAAAAAGGATTTTTCTCACTTTCCGATGAACAATACAGCGTCCTAGGTGACGAAAATAGCCCTTCTTTAATGATTGGTGGCTTCGAAAATTTGGTTGGAGCAGTTCATAATTACCACCTAATTAAGCAGAATTTCAAAACAGGGGAAGGAACGGAGTGGGGCTCACTTCACCCATGCTGTTTATCAGGTTCTGCTCGTTTTTTTAAACCGGCATATTCTATATTTCTTATAAATAAGTGGCTCCCAAGCATAAAAGGTGCGCTTTCAATCCTAGAAAAAGGGGGGAGCTTTGCCGATATAGGATGTGGATTTGGCCATTCTACAACAATGATTGCAGAGCAATATCCTCAATCCTCAGTAAAAGGTATAGATCCACATGAAAAATCAATACACGAAGCACAAAAAATAGCAGAGCAGAAAAACCTGAATAATTTATCTTATGAAATTGCTACTGCCGAAAGTTACTCAGGCGAATATGATATAATATCATTTTTTGATTGTTTGCATGATATGGGAGATCCCATAGCGGCTGTAAGCTACGCTAAAACGAAATTAAAGCCAGGAGGTGCTTTAATGATCATTGAACCGTATGCAAATGATGAGGTTTCAAAAAACTTCAATATTATAGGACAAATGTATTACGCATTTTCTACTATAGCTTGTGTACCTGCATCAAAATCTCAAGAAGGTGGGATGGCTTTAGGTGCTCAAGCAGGTCTCAAAAAATTAACAAACGTATTAAATAACGGTGGTTTCTCAAAAGTTGAAATGACTTATAAAACAGCTTCCAATATGGTAATTGAGGCTCGGGTCTAGCAGCGTCAGAAAATGTTGAATTATAATAAAAGTATATCAAATTTAATTAAAGAAATAATAAACATCGTCGTAGGCGGTTCTCTAATAGGCTTATTTAGCCTTTTCTTTTTACCACCTTTAGCAATCAAATATTGGTGGTTGGTTTGGCTTATTTCTTCATTAGCTATTTTGCTTTGGCGAATGTTACGCAAAAGATAAAATTTATCACCTAGATACTTTACGGAAGTCTTGAATAAAAATTATTTAAACTTTTGAAATTTTTAGAGCAAAATTAATTTTCCTAAATATACCTCCAAATATGCCTCTCTGTATACCTCTTTTTAGGATAAATTGGTTGATTAAATTTCAATGCCAACTCAGCAATCAGCAATAAAATCAATCTCAACTGATGCACCAACAGCTAAGCCCGTAACTCCAATACAGGTTCTTGAAGGAAGTTTGCCACTTGGAAAGTACAAAGCATAAACTTTGTTCATCTTATCAAAATCTGCAAAGTTTACTAAGTAGACCCGGGCAAATATAGCTTAATCTAAGGAAGAACCCGCAGCCTGAAGAACATCAATTAAATTTTTCATTACCTGATGGGTTTGTTCTTCTAGATCACCTGAAACAAGTTGTGAGTTATCATTTTTCAAGGTTGGCATCTGACCAGTAACAAATAGAAAATCGCCTGCTTTTACAGCATGACTGAAGGGGCAACTTTCACTAGTCCATCTGAGAAGTTTAAGTGTGAAATTTCCATCATGATTTGTTCCCTTTTAAAATTTTTCCTATTGTAAGGACTATTGTAAGGACTATTGTAAGAACAAGAATGAGGAATCCTCAAGTCATATTGGGAACTATACAAATGCAAAGACTATTTGATATTCTTTTTGCACTTGTTGCCCTTACACTCCTGAGCCCATTCCTTTTATTAATTTGTTTGGTTCTGAAGTTCTCAGGTGAAGGGCAAATAATTTTTAAACAGGAAAGATTTGGCTTCAGGGGGAAAAAAATCAAAATCTTCAAATTTGCAACAATGGTCAAAAATAGTCCTAACATAGGATCCGGTACACTTACTATGGCAAATGATCCAAGAGTTCTCCCAGTAGGAAAATTTTTAAGAAAAGCTAAAATTAATGAACTTCCACAACTAATAAATATTTTGCTTGGGGATATTAGTTTTGTAGGCCCCAGGCCATTAGTTTTAGAAGGAGAGGAGCATTACGGAGAAAAAAGATCTAAAGTTATCCGTAGTATTAAACCTGGGGCTACAGGTGTAGGCTCTTTAGTGTTGAGAGATGAAGAGAAATATTATGCCCATAGAACAGATGCCCGTGAATTTTATAAAAGCGTTATCTCGCCATATAAATTTGAACTTGAGGAATGGTACATACAGCGACAATCGTTTTTACTAAATATTAAAATTATGGCATTGACAGCCATGGCAATTGCTTGGCCAAATTTTTCTCCTTGGAAATTCTTGCCGGACCTGCCGAGAATGCCTAAAGAAATGATTAATGAAAAACTTAGGGGCTGAGTCTTTGGATATAACTAGCTTGGAGCAAACCTTTTACTCTTATGGTTACTAAATTATGAAGTCTATTTTTGCTTTAGGGGCAAAAAGTAAAGATTCTTTACAAGATCTTAACCCCTGTTTTATAGAAACTGCACTGCGGATCAGGCTTGTCGAAGTAATGTTTCTTGAACTTTTTTCTTTAGGGAAAATGAATGGAACTGTTCATACTTGTGTGGGACAAGAACTTTCCGCAGTAGCCGTTGGACAATTCCTAAATGGGAATGATTGGGTCACATCTAACCATAGATGCCACGGACACTTTATTAGTAAGACAGGCAACTGGAAAGGCCTCGTGGATGAACTTATGGGTTTAGAATCTGGGGTTTGTGGGGGGATAGGAAGCAGTCAACATTTGTACGCAAAAGGATTTTTATCTAATGGAATACAAGGCTCTCTTTTACCAGTCGGAACTGGCATAGCCCTTCATCAAAAATTATCGAAAAAGCAAGCTATTACCGTATCGTTTTTAGGTGAGGGTACTTTGGGTGAAGGAATTTTTTATGAGGCTATTAATTTAGCATCCCTGCATCAAGTTCCACAGTTATTTGTATGTGAGAATAACTTCTATTCTCAATCAACACCTCAGTCTAACTCAATTGCAGGATCCATAATTGAAAGAGCAAAATCATTTGGTGTTGAAACATTTGAGTGCAACACATGGGAAGCAAATAAGCTTTTTGATATTGTAGAAAAAGCTGTAAATTACGTACGAGCAGGAAAGCCAGCATTTGTAAATATTAAAACTTACAGACTTAACGCTCATTCCAAAGGCGATGATGATAGAGATAAAAAGGAAATAGAGTATTTTAACTCTGTGGACCCTCTGAACCTTTTGTTAGAAAAAGATTTTTGGCGCGATAAAAAAATTGAAATCGAAAAGGAAATAAGGCAACATATTGAATCCGCTGATCAAACCAAAACCCAAATAGTAAATTATTGCCAAGATCAACTTCCCAGGAAAACTGAACAGTCAATAGTAAAAATAAAAAATTCCAAGAAGCTCATGGTGCAAGCCCTTAACGAAGCTTATGCAAAAGCGTTGTCAAATGGTGCTTTTTTGATTGGTGAGGACATAATGGATCCTTATGGCGGTGCATTCAAAGTAACAAAAGGGTTTTCTGAGAAATACCCCCATCAAGTGTTTCCCTCCTCAATAAGTGAGGGAGGTATGGTTGGATTATCAATCGGCATGGCATTAATGGGTTCGCAGAGCTATACGGAGATAATGTTCGGTGACTTTATGACTTTAACTTTTGACCAGTTGATAAATAATGCATCTAAAATGTATCACATGTACAATTTTCAGGTCAATGTTCCTGTCCGTATCAGAACTCCGATGGGAGGAAAACGAGGTTATGGACCTACTCATTCTCAATCTCTAGAAAAATTCCTCGTAGGGATAGACAATGTTTTGGTTATTGCACTGTCATCTCTGCAAGACCCAACTACCTCTGTTGGGGAATTAGAACAATTCATGTGCCCAGCTATTATACTTGAGAATAAATTAGATTATGGACGAGTTCTCTGGCAAGAAAATGGTCTTTATAAAATTCACAAAGAAGACAAACCTTTTGGAGGTATAATTTTAACCCCAATTGATTATGAACCAACTTTTACTATTGTAAGCTATGGTGAAACAGCTCGACATATTGCTGATAATTTACAGGAGTTTTTTGAAGAAACTGATGAATTTGCTGAATTAGTTTGTATTACTCAACTGCACCCAATTGATATGTCCTTAATTATTAGATCAGTTGATAAAACGAGAAAATTAATAATAATAGAAGATGGATCAACTAATTTTGGAATAAGCGCGGAAATATTAGCCAGACTAACTGAAAGCGGTCAGGTCATGGAATGTTCTAAACGTCTTGGAAGCGCACCTTATCCAATTCCATCTGTTAAAGAACTTGAACTTCAAGTTTTGCCAACTATAGACTCGCTTATTACAGAAGTCTTAAAACTTAAAATGGAAACTAACATTGATTGAAATAAGAGCACCCAGAGAAAATGTAAATGATGAAACGGTAACCATTGTAGAGATTTTTATGGGTTCAGGCTCTGAAGTTAAGGTTGGCGACATAATAGTAGAAATAGAGACTACCAAAGTGTCTGTTGAAATTGAAGCGCCATGCGACGGAATATTGATACACAACTTAACGGAAGGAGATATTCTTCCAGTTGGCTCAGTTTTGTGTACTGTTTCGGACAATCTTGAACAGATCCAATCTGACAAAAATAATTCCGTCCCAAATGAAACTTTTCCAACCAGATCAAAGGCTATTATTTCAAGAGCAGCACGAGAAAAAGCTTTAGAGTTAAACGTCGACTTATCAGATATTACATCCGGTATGATTAGCGTCACAGATGTTGAAAAAATGTTTTTACAAAAAAAAGCATCCGTTAATTTTGAAAAATTGACGATATTACCAAATAGTATAATTTTGGTTGGTGGGGGCGGTCATGCTAAAATGTGCATAGACTTAATTAAACAAACTAAAGATTATGAAATCCTCGGAATAGTTGACGATAAGCTAGCAATAGGAACCGAGGTCCTTGGTGTTCAAGTGATTGGCGATAATAATTCGGTAAACAAACTATCAGAGCTGGGCGTTAAGTATGCTATAAATGGTGTGGGAGCAATAAGCAAACCCAAGCTAAGAGGTACTATCCATAATGAACTTACTGATCTTGGATTTTATTTCCCTAACTTAGTTCATCCTTCGAGTCACATTGAACCTTCCGTTAGAATGGGAGATGGAAATCAGATTATGATGGGAGCGGTTGTTGGTAGTGATGTTCAAATCGGAAATGGATGCTTAATAAACTCTAAAGCTGTTATCTCACACGACTGTATATTGCGAGATCATTGTCATGTTTCTCCAGGAGCAATCCTGGCAGGCTCAATTGAAGTGGGGGAAAATTCCGTAATCGGAATGGGGGCGACTATTTATATTGGCCGTAAAATTGGTAATAATGCTATGATTTTCAATGGTATGAATATTCTAAAGGATGTCTCGGAGAACGAAATCGTAGATGGAAAATAATCAGCTCGTAAAATCTGAAATTGCGTCTGTTAGGAATAATTAAGTTTCATATTGTTATTATACGAAGATTAGATGGTTGGTGGAGCCTAGGGGGATCGAACCCCTGACCTCTACAATGCCATTGTAGCGCTCTCCCAGCTGAGCTAAGGCCCCGGATTGTTATGTCTGCAATACATAAAGACTAACAATGATAAGTATAAATCAAAAAGATTTTAACTTTCATCGTCAGAAGGCATATCCGCTATTTCTTCTAATGGAACGTTATCATCATCGTCATCTTCCTCTAGCAAATCGTCCCCAAGGTCTACATCCACGTCCTCATCATCTAAAACAACATCTTCTGCGTCTAATTCTGATGCTTTGTTTTCCTTAGATGACATATCTTCAGCATCGGCTGCAATCATTCTTGTTTTTGAAGTAGTTAACTCCACAACTTCACCTGTATACGGACTCACTATCGGATCCTTGTTTAAGTCATAGAATCTTTTTCCTGTTGTAGGGCAAACTCGCTTAACACCCCATTCTTCTTTGGGCATCTTTTTTCCCTTCATCATATTTTATGTTCCAATCAGCGCCAACTGCCATATCATGACACATATGTCAAAGGCTTTGCGTAAAATTTTTTGATAAGATAGTGTTATCCAGGATTTGATTTTATGACGAAAATTTTTCTTGAAGATGAACCTGGTTTAGAAATTTCCCTGAGGAAAAATAGCAATTCGCGCCGTATAAGCCTCCGCATCAGTGCTTTAGATGGAAAAATTACACTGACGGGACCAAGTTATCTAAGTTTTGAAGAATTTAAAAATTTTGCTGAGAGCAAAAAGTCTTGGTTGAAATCCAAAAGAGGATCTTTTCAACATCCAATTTTTGTATCAGAAGGAATAAAAATTCCAATTTTAGGATTTGAAACAAAAGTTTCTTTTAGTAATGTTCAAAAGCCCAAAAAAATTGGAAATGTTTTGTATGTTAGCAAAAGACAGTCTGTTTCAAACCAAGTCAAAAATTATTTATTAGAAATCTGCAGATTTCATTTAAACTACATATGTGCTGAATTTTCAAAAAAACTTGGATCAAAATTTTACAAAATTACCCTGCGTGATACAAGATCTCGCTGGGGCTCTTGCTCAAACGATGCCAACTTGATGTTTTCCTGGCGTTTAGTAATGGCTCCAGAAGATATTTTAGCTTATGTAGCGGCTCACGAAGTTGCACATTTAAAACATATGAATCATTCCAAAGAGTTTTGGGAGACCGTAGAATTTATTTTTGGCCCGTATAAAAAAGAAAAAGCCTGGCTCAAACAAAACGGTCCATCGCTACATCGTTATAAATTTGAAAGTTGACGTCGAGCTTTTTATGTGATCACAAATTCTACATGAACACTACAAAAATTAAAGAACCTAACCAGGCAGCTCATGATTATGTCTATAGAGGCCTACGAGCCAGAATAATGCATGGAGAAATTCTACCCGCCACATCTATGACTTTGAGAGGAATAGGGAAAGATTATGCCGTCTCGATGACCCCAGCGCGAGAAGCGGTGCGTCGCTTAATAGCTGAAGGTGCCTTAATGCTTTCTCCATCTGGTCGAGTTTCTACAGCAGAGCTTACCCAAGATCGAATTGAGGAACTAGCAGTAATGCGCTCTTTGATAGAGGTAGAGCTTGCCAGTAGAGCGCTACCAAGAGCCCACATAGCGCTAATAGATAGGTTAAAATCTATCAACGCCTCAGTATCGCAGGCTATAGCAGCTCATGATCCTGTTGCATATATAAAAACAAACTTAGAATTTCATAGGATGTTGTATTTACGAGCTCAAGCTCCTGCGATGTTGGCCATAGCTGAAACGGTTTGGCTTCAATTGGGGCCAACAATGCGATCATTATACGATAAATTAAATCGCAAAGAACCCCCACATATGCACACTACAATTATAGCGGCACTTTCAGCTGGAGATGAGCCTAGTCTTCGATTAGCTGTAAGATCAGATGTTACACAGGGGTTACGGCATTTACTTAAATAAGCTATGCCACCAGTCCCTTGCTACCCAATTTCAAGAACTTTTTACGACGTTGATTTATAAGTTCTTTTGGTTTTTTTGAATTTAATGCCGATAGCATTGAACTAATAGCTGATTTGACCGACTCAATAGTCCGGTCAGGGTCTCTATGCGCACCGCCAACAGGTTCGTCTATAATTTGATCGCTTATCCCTAAACGGTGTAAATCGTCGGCTGTCAATCGCAAGGCTTCCGCTGCTTCCCGCATTTTTTCTGCATCTTTCCATAAAATTGATGCGCAACCTTCTGGGCTAATAACTGAATATATGGAATGCTCAAGCATCGCGACTTTATTGGCAGTTGCAAAGGCTACCGCTCCTCCAGAACCTCCCTCTCCAATTATAATGCTTATTATCGGCACTCCGATCTGCAGGCATTTCTCAGTGGATCTGGCGATTGCTTCAGATTGACCCCTTTCCTCTGCACCTTTTCCTGGGTAGGCACCAGGAGTGTCAACCAACGTTATTACTGGCAAACCAAACTTATCAGCTAAGTCCATCAATCGGATTGCTTTTCTATAGCCTTCAGGTCTGGCCATACCAAAATTACGCTCTATCCGGCTTTTAGTGTCACTACCTTTTTCATGTCCAATCACCACTACAGGTTGGTCAGAAAACCGGGCAAGGCCTCCAATCACCGCTTGGTCGTCGGCAAAATTTCTGTCTCCAGCTAGAGGAATAAATTCAGAAAACAAAACTTTGACATAATCTCTGCAATGTGGTCTTTCGGGATGCCTAGCTATTTGACACTTCCGCCATGGAGTTAAATTCTTATATAAATTAACTAATAATTCTTGAGCTTTTAAATCCAAGTTTTCAGCTTCTTTTTCGACATTCATCTCGTCATTTTGACGCGCCATAGCCCTCAATTCCTCAGCTTTACCCTCAATTTCAGCCAAGGGCTTTTCAAAGTCTAAATAATGAACCATTAGCGTCTCCAATACTGCGAGAAATCTCTTGCTTCTGTTAAATATATTTTAATTCAATCCTTCCAACAGATTTCAGATAATTTTGCCATAGTTAATTTTCTAAATTTATTTGTCATTTTCGATCAAGTTTGCAAGCTTAACTAGGACATGAGCCTGTTTAATCGATGCAATATCAACCATTCGACCCTTGAAAACTGTTGCACCCTCACCATTTTCAGCAGCTTTATTCATAGCTTCAATAATTTCCTTAGCTTCTTCAATTGCATCAGGTGAAGGTGTAAAAACTTTATTAGCAGATGCAACTTGATTTGGATGAATTACCCATTTACCAACCATACCTAAAGTTGATGCCCGTTTTGCCTCAGCAAAAAATCCTTCAGTGTCGTTAAAATCACCAAACGGCCCATCTACTGGCAGTACACCATGACTGCGACAAGCGGCGACCAACGAAGCCTGAGCCCAGTGCCATGGATTTGACCAATACTTTTTACCAGCACGATGCATATAATAACTGTCCTGAGTACCACCAATACCAGTTGTTACCATTCCCATAGAGGCAGCAAAATCAGCAGCTCCTAAGGCCATTGACTCTATTCGACTGCTCGAATTTGCGATCTCATTCACATTACTAATACCTGCAGCACTTTCTATAAGTATTTCGAACCCGATATTTTTTGACCGGGCCATTGCTTGCTCAACGGATGAAACCAGTGCATCGACAGCGTAGACATCAGCAGCACAACCAACTTTTGGAATAGTTAGATTGTCTAATCTCTCAGAGCAATTTTCCAATAAATCTATCACATCCCGATACCAAAAAGGTGTATCTAAACTATTGATGCGAACTGAAACCGTTTTATTTTTCCATTCAAGATTGTTTATGGCTTTGATCACATTCGAGCGAGCTTTTTCTTTATCGGCGGGAGCAACAGAATCTTCTAAATCAAGATTAATGACATCTGCTTCACTTTTTGCCATTTTTTCAAAAATTTCTGGGCGCGAACCTGGACCAAACAACTGACTTCGATTTAAGCGAGCAACAGGAGCTGGTTGGATTTTAAAAGACATAATTTATTCGAGTACCCCAGTTTCAAATCCATAACAACTAGCAATTTAACATTAAACTGGCAATTTTTTTAATAAATCTTCTCCCAAAAAAAACGCTCTTTATGAGCTTTTTAAACAAAACTCAAAGATCTATATTTTTTTAAATATGGTATAAAACAAAATATTCTTTACTTAAAAGAAAAATTTTTAAAAGAACCTTGCAATATTTGATAGTTTTTAACACAAAAAGAAAAACATTTAAAAATCAGTCCGATATTCTGCTTTTAGCAATAGGAGATAAAAAAGTGATTCCAACACCATACCTGCTTTTTCTAGGCGATGCCCCCGATCAATTATCTGCAAAAGTAGCCCAAGGCATAAAAGATTGGCGACCAGAGCATGCGGTCGGGCAGATCAGAATGCCCGGTTGCAATGCCGATCTTGGCTTAGAAGATCTTACTCTAGAGCAGGCTTTTGAAAAAGGCGCCCGGACTATGGTAATTGGCGTAGCAAATAGAGGAGGTTATATCTCAGAGGCATGGAAAGCTGTACTAATAGAAGCTTTAAACACTGGATTTGATCTTGCCAGTGGTTTGCACAATCTCTTACGTGATGAACGAGATCTGGTCGAGCTTGCCGAGCAAAATGGTAGGAAGCTACATGATGTCCGAGTGCCAACCGTAGAATATCCCATTGCAAATGGAAAAAACCGGACAGGTAAAAGATGCCTTGCCGTTGGAACAGATTGCTCAGCAGGAAAAATGTATACTGCACTGGCAATCGATAAATTAATGCAAGCCAGAGGTATGAAATCGACCTTTCGTGCAACTGGCCAAACAGGAATTCTAATTACCGGTGATGGTGTGCCGTTAGATGCAGTAATTGCCGATTTTATGGCTGGATCAATAGAATATCTGACTCCTCATAATGATCCAGATCATTGGGATTTAATTGAAGGCCAAGGAAGTTTGTTCCATGTATCCTATTCTGGTGTAACAATGGCTCTCATACACGGTGGTCAACCAGACGCTTTAATCCTTTGTCATGAGCCAACCAGAAAACATATGAGAGGATTACCCGAGTATAGTCTTCCGGGCCTTAAAGATCTCAATGATACAGCCCTGCATTTAGCAAAAGTTGCTAACCCAAATTGCAAAGTTATAGGCATTTCAATAAACACCAAAAATATGAAGGAAGAAGAAGCTAAATCCTATCTCTTGTCACAAGAAAAGGAATTAAATTTACCTGCAACAGATCCTTTCCGTTTTGGTGCAGATAAGCTTGTAGATGCTTTAAAAGATCTAAATTAAAATTGTAACCAAATTTGGGATGACGCATTTTGATTCAGGCTAAAGTCGAAATATTTCCGCTGGCTCAAGTCTTTAGAATATCAAGAGGAGCAAGGACGCAAGCTGAAGTTGTGAGCGTTGAAATTAATCGAAACCATTTTACAGGGCACGGCGAGTGCGTTCCTTATGCACGATATAACGAGACATTGGGGAGCGTAATTCAACAAATAGAAAGCTTACCAGCTGATATTGATAGAAAAACTTTACAAACCAAGTTGCCAGCTGGAGCAGCCCGCAACGCCGTAGATTGTGCATTATGGGATCTAGAGTCCAAAATGCTCAACCAACCAATTTGGCAGTTAGCAGGCATGCAGATGCCCAAAAAAGCACTTACTGCTTTTACACTATCGTTAGATGAACCTGAGAATATGTTGAAACAGGCAAAATATAATTCAAACAGACCTCTACTGAAAATAAAATTGGGGACCCCCAACGATATGCCACGACTGGAAGCAGTTAGGTTAGGAGCTCCAAATTCCGAGATAATAGTCGATGCAAATGAAGGCTGGAATGCTGAAACATATACAAAACTAGCACCAGATTTGGTCCGCCTTGGCGTTAAATTAGTGGAACAACCTCTTCCTGCAAACCAAGACGACGCTCTTATTGGACTTCCACGCCCACTGCCAATTTGCGCCGATGAAAGTTGCCATGATCGAAGTAGTCTGCGGCAGTTAGTCGGAAAATACGACTATGTTAATATTAAATTAGATAAAACTGGGGGTTTGACTGAAGCATTATTATTAAAAAATAAAGCATTAGAGGATGGCTTCAAAATTATGGTTGGCTGTATGGTTGGAAGCTCTCTAGCCATGGCACCGGCAACACTGATCGCGCAGAATGCGACATTTGTGGACCTGGACGGCCCGTTGTTACTATCGCAAGACAGACATCATGGTCTTTTGTATGAAGAAAGTTGGGTATATCCCCCAGTAAGAGAGCTATGGGGCTAATAAAGGAGCATTAAATGGCCAGAACAGTTTATTTAAACGGCGAATACCTTTTAGAAAATGAGGCAAAAATCTCAATCTTTGATAGAGGCTTTTTGATGGCTGACGCAGTATATGAAGTTACATCCGTATTAGATGGAAAACTTATTGACTTTAATGGCCATACAGATCGATTAAGGAGATCTTTAGACGAGTTAGATATGAAAAATCCTATCTCGTATAAAGAGCTTCTAGAAATTCACAGAGAACTTGTCCTTTTAAATAACATTAATGAGGGTTTGGTCTATCTCCAGATTTCTCGTGGCGCGCCATCCGATAGAGATTTCGTATTTCCCAACCCAGATGAAACTGATCCAACGGTTGTTTTATTTACACAAAACAAACCAGGTTTAGCAAATAGCCCAGCTGCAAAAAAAGGATTAAAAATTGTAAGTATTGATGACGAAAGATGGGGGAGACGCGATATTAAGACCGTCCAACTTTTATACCCTTCAATGGGCAAAATGATGGCGAAAAAGGTAGGCGCTGACGATGCATGGATGGTTCAAGACGGACACGTGACTGAAGGAACTTCCAACAACGCATACATTATCAAAAAAAATAAAATAATTACTCGTGGCATCTCAAATAGTATATTACACGGGATCACTCGAGCCGCTGTTTTAAGATTTGCAAAGGAAGGTCAAATGCAAGTTGAGGAGCGTAATTTTACAATTGATGAGGCCTACAAAGCTGACGAAGCATTTATTACTTCTGCCAGTACTTTTGTTATGCCCGTGGTTGAAATTGATGGAAATAAGATTGGTCATGGAAAACCGGGATCCAATACTTCTCGTTTGAGAGAAATTTATCTCGAAGAGAGCAAAAAAGCCGCAATTTAGCATAAAAAAAGACGTATCAAAGTTTCAGTTCTTGTAAGAAAGAAAAAGGTATACTAAACTTTTAATGACATGATGGGAGAACTGTACAGCAGTGCCGAAGGAGCAACCGCCCCCGGAAACTCTCAGGCAAAAGGACCGTCGTGACTAATAACTCTGGAGAGTGATGTTGTTAACATCCGCCGAAGGGATAACGATCTCAGGCAAAAGGACAGAGGGGGCATCTAAGTGCTTGCACAACAGTGCAAGGAAATAGATGCCGGGTTTTCGGAATTCCGGCTAAAGGAAAAACGAAATGGCCCAAGCCCTTAGAAAAACTCCGCTTTATGACTTGCATCGAGATCTTGGAGCAAAACTAACTGAATTTGCAGGTTATGAAATGCCAGTTCAGTACGGGTTAGGGATCTTGGGCGAACATCAACACACTAGAACAAAGGCTGGTCTTTTTGATGTCAGTCACATGGGCCAAGTTATTCTACGTGGCAGATCATATCAGGAAACGGCTCTTGCCCTAGAAAAACTTTTACCTACAGATGTGCTGGGCCTGGAAGCTGGGCGCCAGCGATATGGTTTCCTTACAACCAATTCCGGCGGCATTTTTGACGATCTAATGTTTAGCAATAGGGGTGATCATATTTTTATTGTTTTAAATGCCGCATGCAAAAATTCTGATATTAAACACCTAAAATCTCTTCTAGAGCCAGAAATTTTAGTGGAAGAAGTCTTAAACCGGGCGCTAATTGCTTTACAAGGTCCAGCATCTGAGACCGTTCTAGGTGAGCTGAATCCTCAGGTTAAAAATATGAAATTCATGGATGTAGAAACCTTACTTGTTTCCGGAGTTGAATGCTGGATCTCCAGATCAGGATATACCGGCGAAGATGGTTTTGAAATATCGATCCCCGCTACAGACGCAGAGTCAGTAACAAGAAACATTTTATTAAATGAAAACGTTGAGCTTATTGGTCTCGGAGCCCGTGACAGTCTTCGTTTGGAGGCAGGTTTGTGCCTTTATGGGCATGATATTAATCAAGCAACCACTCCAGTTGAAGCCTCTTTGAACTGGGCAATCCAGAAAGTAAGAAGAGCAAATGGCGAAAGGGCGGGTGGCTTTATTGGTAGCAAAATTATCTTGAAACAGCTTGATGAAGGAACTGAAAGAAAAAGAGTGGGATTTTTGCCACAAACTCGAGCCCCAATGAGGGAAGGCGTAGAAGTTTTTGAAACTGAAAGGTCTAAGGACAGAATCGGGATAATAACATCGGGTGGGTACGGGCCAACTGTCGGTCATCCCGTTGCAATGGGATATATTGATAGCAAATACGCACAAAATAAAAATAATTTATTCGGCGAACTTCGAGGTAAACGGGTACCAGTAAAAGTTTCAAAAATTCCTTTTGTCCCATTGAATTTCAAACGATAAAAATAGGAGAACTAAAATGAAATTTACAGAAGAGCACGAATGGCTTCGAATTGAGGGTGATATAGTTGTCGTGGGCATTACTGAACATGCAAGCACACAACTTGGCGATGTAGTTTTCGTTGAATTACCCGAAGAAGGATTAATGGTTTCTAAAGATGATGAAATCGTGGTTATCGAAAGTGTTAAAGCCGCATCAGATATTCTGGCACCGTTGGACGGAGAGATTATTGAAATAAATGAAGCGTTATCTGATGAACCAAGCAAAGTTAATGAAGATCCAATGGGTGATGCATGGTTTTTCAAAATGAAACCATCAGACCCATCACAAGTCGAAGATTACATGACTGAAGACGAATATAATAAACTAATTAGCTAATAAAACATTAAAGAAATTAAGGAAGAATTCATGCCATTTACACCAACAGATTATTTACCTTACGATTTCGCAAATCGAAGGCATATTGGCCCCTCACCAGCTGAGATGGCGCATATGCTGGAAACACTTGGCCTATCCGATCTGGATAGCCTTATTGATGAAACTCTTCCAAAATCAATACGCCAAAAGAAACCTTTAAATTTTGGGAAGCCAAAATCTGAGAGAGCTCTTTTAAATCATATGCGTATAACTGCATCTAAGAATAAAGTTCTTACCAGTCTTATCGGACAAGGCTATCATGGAACGGTTACGCCTCCAGTGATCCAAAGAAATATTTTAGAAAACCCAGCGTGGTATACAGCCTACACACCCTATCAACCTGAGATAAGCCAAGGAAGATTAGAAGCTCTCTTAAATTATCAGACGATGATCTCTGACCTTACTGGGCTAGAAATTGCCAATGCGTCTCTGTTAGATGAAGCTACTGCTTGTGCAGAAGCGATGACCATGGCTGAACGAGTCGCAAAGTCAAAAGAAAAAGCTTTTTTTATCGATGAAAATTGTCATGCTCAAAATATTGCAGTGATGAAAACAAGAGCTCGTCCTTTAAGCATAGAAATTATTGTTGGTAACCCTGACGATCTCAATCCCTCTGAAGTATTTGGAGCAATTTTTCAATACCCTGGCACATTGGGTCATGTAAAAGATTTTACAAGCCACATTGAGAAACTCCATCAAAATAAAGCTATTGCTGTGATCGCAGCTGATCCTCTTTCTCTTACTTTATTGAAGGAACCTGGTGCAATGGGAGCAGACATTGCAATTGGTAGCACCCAACGATTTGGAGTCCCAGTAGGCTACGGTGGTCCCCATGCTGCTTACATGGCGACAAAGGATGCTTACAAAAGATCTATGCCCGGAAGGTTAGTAGGGATTTCGATTGATGCCCAAAATAGAGCAGCATACCGGTTATCGTTACAAACACGTGAACAACATATTAGACGTGAAAAAGCGACCTCCAATGTTTGCACGGCGCAAGCGCTTTTAGCAGTTATGGCCTCTTTTTATGCTGTATTTCATGGACCAGAAGGGCTTAAAGCTATTGCACAAAGAATACATAGAAAAACAGTTAGACTAGCCAAGGGTTTGGAGTCTGCAGGATTTAAAGTTGAACCCGCCGCATTTTTTGACACAATTACCGTTGAGGTTGGCCTCATGCAAAAAACTGTCATGGATGCAGCCGTTCGTGAAGGCATTAATCTTCGTGCTGTTGGCAAAACAAAAATTGGTATTACGTTGGACGAACGCAGTCGACGAAAAGTTACAGAAGCAGTTTGGCGGGCATTTGGAATAGATCGTAGTGATGATGATCTTTCCCACGATTATCGCGTGCCTGATAGCCTGCATCGTAAATCAAAATACCTGGAACACGATGTATTTCATATGAATCGTGCTGAAACTGAAATGATGCGCTACATGCGTAGATTAGCAGATCGAGATTTGGCGTTAGATCGAGCCATGATTCCTCTTGGCTCCTGTACTATGAAGCTAAACTCTGCAGCCGAGATGATGCCTGTAAGTTGGCGAGAGTTTTCACTTCTTCATCCTTTTGCCCCAAAAGATCAAGCTCAGGGTTATGAAGAAATGATTTCAGACTTATCATCAAAGCTATGTGAAATAACAGGTTACGATGCAATTTCTATGCAACCAAATTCTGGTGCACAAGGTGAATATGCAGGACTGTTAACTATAGCAGAGTTTCATAGGGCAAATGGAAATGAGCACAGAAATGTATGTTTAATTCCCACTTCAGCTCATGGAACTAACCCGGCAAGTGCACAAATGGTTGGTTGGAAAGTTATTCCTATTCAGTCTGCTAAAAACGGTGATATCGACGTAGATGACTTCAGAGAAAAAGCCGAAATATATAAAAATGAGTTGGCTGGCTGTATGATTACTTATCCCTCAACTCATGGGGTATTTGAAGAAACAGTGCATGAAGTATGTGCAATCACCCATGAATATGGAGGACAGGTCTATATTGATGGTGCTAATATGAATGCGATGGTGGGATTAAGTCGACCAGGTGATATTGGCGGTGATGTTAGTCATCTTAATTTACACAAAACATTTTGTATTCCACACGGAGGAGGAGGACCAGGAATGGGTCCTATCGGCGTGAAAGGCCACCTAAAGCCTCACTTGCCAGGACATCTCGACTTCGGAGGTGGTGCCGGTCCAGTATCTGCTGCTCCTTTTGGTTCCCCTTCATTATTACCAATTTCATGGGCTTACTGTCTAATGATGGGTGGTGAGGGACTAACCCAAGCCACCAGAGTAGCAATTTTAAATGCAAATTATATAGCCAAGCGATTAGAAGGATCGTTTGATGTTCTTTATCGAGGGGCAAACGGAAGGGTTGCTCACGAATGTATAATCGACACACGCCCATTTGCCGAAACAGCCGGTGTGAGTGTTGATGATATAGCAAAGCGATTAATCGATAGTGGATTTCATGCTCCAACAATGAGCTGGCCAGTAGCAGGAACTCTAATGATTGAGCCCACTGAGTCCGAAACAAAAGCAGAATTAGATCGATTTTGTGATGCCATGCTGTCTATCAGAAATGAGATACGATTAATTGAAGAGGGTAAATATCCTAAAGATAATAATCCACTTTGTAATGCCCCGCATACTGTTCAGGATCTTGTTGGCGCTTGGGAAAGACCTTACTCACGCGAACAGGGATGTTTCCCACCTGGCGCTTTTAAAGTTGATAAATATTGGCCTCCAGTAAATAGAATTGATAATGTTCATGGAGATCGCCATCTTATCTGTACTTGTCCACCAATGTCAGAATATGCAGAGGCGGCTGAGTAGAGTTTTGCTCAAGACAAATTTGTCTTGAGCAAATTTTAAAACCACTAAAATTTTAGTGCAGAACTAAAGCAGCGCCTTGCGAAAGTGAGTTTAATTTCGCATAGGCTATTTCTGGGTCGACTGCTCCAAATCCCGCAAACGTTCCAAAACCACAATCACTTCCAGCAATAACTCTATTTCCACCAACTATATCAACAAACTTTCTGATTCTTTGCGCGACTAATTCAGGATGCTCCACAAAATTTGTTGTGGTATCCACAACTCCTGGTACGAGTATTTTATCATTTGGTATGTCATGTTTTCTATCTTGAAAGACAGTCCACTCATGGCCGTGGCGAGGATTTGAAGTTTCAAATAACAAATATTTAGCCTTAGCTGCCATCAGTGTATCAAACATTTTTGACATTGGTATATCGCAGATATGAGGTCCTTCATAATTTCCCCAACAAATATGTATTCGTACTTTTTCTGAAGGAATTTCTGATAACGCAAAATTTAGGGCATCAATATGCAGACCGGCCACCTTAATAAATTCTTTATCGGTTAAATCATTAAAAAGCATGTGCCGTGAAAGAGCTAAGTCGGGACAATCGAGCTGAAGATCCAAACCAGATGAAACTATCGTTTCATACTCATCTTTCATAGCGTAGGCTAAAGCCTCTAAGTAAAGCTCTCGAGTTTTGTAAAAATCGTTTTGAAGAAACAAGGAAATAACTCCAGGAGATGCTGCGTTCATAAAACCTCGAGTAATTTTGTGTTCATCCATAGCTGCCTTGAGGTTATTAATGTCCTTTTCTAACTCACCTTGACCCTTTGATTTCACTTCTCCAACGCACATCGGCCTAGAGTAAGTAGGCGTACCTCCATCATTGGCTAAACGTTCAAGAAAACTTGGAAATTTTTTTAAATCTGCTGGAGCATTTCTAGGACTATCACCGTCAAATCCAGTATACCTATCTTTTACATACGTCGCATAGCTTATTTTTGACGTTTCTCCATCACTTACAATGTCTACTCCAACTTCTTTCTGGCGCCTCACAGTTTCGGAAACTGATCGGGTCATACATTCATCAAATGCACCTTGGTCAAATTCATTTCCTTTCTCCCGGGCAAATATAAAATCTACAACTGCTTGTGAGCGCGGCAGAGAACCGACATGTGAAGTGAGTATTTTATCCATTTGTAAGCATCCCCCATTTAAATGAAAAAATTTTTAGCCTTTCCAGGTGTGGCCAGCTGGATCATTGTTTCCTTTGATTTGATACAATGCAGCTTCACCAGTAACTGCAGGTACAATGGAATGCTTCAAATCTGCCGGGATAGACATTGTATCGCCTGGCGCCAAAACGGCTGAATCTGCATCCCAAGAAATACGCCAATGACCACGTACTGGCATAAGTACGGATGGAAATTTGTGACTTTTCTGTTTCTCATTGGCAGATCCTCGAGTAATAAAATTAACTTCAAAACCGGGTTTGTCCCTAAGTAATCCATTTTCTCCTATTACATTTACTGGTTTCTTATCTGACAACGAAAACATATCCCAATATCGAGCCACATGATTTGGAACTACGTCTAGCGTTGTTAACTCTGGCCTCTTAGCGAGTTCGTCACTTTTCATTACTGGCATAGGACCTATGCCATCTGGTAACTTTTCACCCTTCTTTTGGTCATATAGTTTTCCATTTTCACCAAGAATTAAACCGTGTTCTGCCGCATCTTCAATAACTTGAGGAGCCCAGTGAACCCCACCCCCAGCATCATCGCCACCTAGAATAGCCATAATCATGCCGTACTCGGTACCTATATTTTCAAAGCCCCTGAAGATACCCGTGGGAATATTAATAATATCGCCTTGCTCAAGCACTACTTCTCCTGCATTACCCCACCTCCCCCAAAAGAACCGCCACCGACCTGAAAGCACAAAGAAAACCTCGGCAGTATTATGGTCATGAAGAGAATTCCGGCACTTTGGTGGTTGACCCGCCGCACCAATATTGAAGCCATGTGGAATAGCGATGTGAACATGTTGATCTGGGCTTTCTGAAACACCCCCACCAATTATAGTAAAATTTTCTTTTTGATTACTTCCTGGCGTATGCGCATCAATAAATGCGGTTTTGCATGGAACTAATTCACCGTAGCGGACGATACGATCAGCCATTGTATATTGCGTCATTTATTTACTCCCAAAATCTACGATTGTGATAAAAAATTTAAACCCCATGTTTTAGAAAGATTTGTTTCCAAACTGCAGTTTCATCAAACAAAGTCCATTCGCGACGGATCTTTGGGGTATTGCCTGAAACGGCTCCAAATTCGACGTGTGTTGCACCAAAGATATAAACTTCAGCACCAGTTGGAGCGCCAAAACTACCCCAACCTGCATGTTTGCCATATAGAGACCATCGAAGTGCAGCACGGGGTGGCATAAATGGGTCTTCTCTACCAATTTGGTGATGAATTTCAAATTTTGCATCGGGAAATGAAGCACGAAGCCCCATCCAGAACTGATCCGCGCCGTCATGAGATAAAGAACTTATGCCTCCCGGATATTCTAAATTCGCCGCTCGATCATATTCGCTAGGAATAGCTGCAAAATCTGCATTCATAATTCGACTAAGGATATCAGCAAATTTTTGTCCCCATTCATTATCATTTCCTGAACCAATATAAGGACCCTTAACATCATCCTTTGGTACAAATGGCTTAACACAATTTTCTACGCCACCTTCTTTTTCTATCAAACTTCGAGCATAATCTTTAGGTAGAATACCAAGTTGTCGCACTATTGCACCCTGATCACGGATTAACCATTCATCATCAATTTGATTATTACGTGCATGGCAATCTGCAACAATTCTGTAATTAAGTTTTTTGCCGGTAGGCTCTCCATAAATGCCCGGACGAGAATGCGTAGCCGTTGAGTGCAATCTATGAGAACTCAACATTCCTTCTTCTGGAGTGCCTGACCAGATTACGTCCTCCCCATAAAGTGTACGGTCGGGAAATTCGGCTAAGGTTGCCATGGTCGCGGCGATTACTTTTTCATTTCCAATCACAATCGATCCAGGTGACCTTACAATAATATTTGGTGCGTAGTACTCATGGAGTGTGGAAATACCACGCTCCTCCCAAATTTCTTTTGTAATTCCAATAATATATTCAGGAAAACTTTTATATTTATCGCTAAAACCATACATTAAAATTCTCCTAGATCGATTTCTGGCAAGTGGATGACCTAATAACTAACGGGCTATCAATTTGAAGTTTGACTGGATCAGAGGAATTTGGATTCTCTATCCGGTTCAAAATTGTGTTCACAGTTTCTCGAACCATCAAGTTCGCACGCTGTCTTACTGTTGTAAGATCATAGGACCTCCATGAAGCCGGTGGAACATCATCATATCCTATGACTGAAACGTCCTTGGGAATACTTAATCCGATTTCATATCTTAAAATATCCATGACGATGAACGCCATATGGTCATTTGCTACAAAAACAGCGTCCGGGCGTTCAACTTTAGATTTATCAAACATTTCGAAAGTAGCTGCCTTGGTTCTTTCCGCTCTGAAATTTCCAACCTTCCGAGAGAACACTGAAAGACCACTATCTGAAATTTCTTTGTTGAAACCTGCTTCCCTATCTCGCTGGGTTGATGCACCTTCCCAGCCAGCTATGTAACCGATCTTCTGGTGGCCTAAATCAATTAATAATCGAGCAGCCTTTCGCCCTCCCTCAAAATTATTCGATGTAATTGACGAAATATCATCCATATCTTGTGAGCGATTAAACAAAACAACAGGTACTCCAGCTGCTTGACATCGTGAACCAACTTCTGATGAAAGCGCTACAGAGGCCATCACAATACCGTCAACTTGATAATCTAAGATTTCTTCGACCACTGAGCTAACATTACCAGCCGTTTGTGAAGCCATAAAAATTAAAACGTGATAGCCACGTTCTTGAAAGGCATTAGAAAGTTTTTCCAGTGCTTCAGGATAAAAATAGTTTTCAAGATATGCAACGACTAAACCAATAATTCGGCTTTTTCCGGACACCATTGCACGAGCTAAAATATTAGGTCGATACCCTAGCTCACTTGCTGCAATTTTCACTTTTTCAGCTGTTTTTGCAGAAACGGACGCTCCTGGAGTGTAAAATCGACTGACTGCAGATTGCGAAACACCAGCTCTCTTTGCCACTTGAGATGAAGTTATTCGATCGACCATTCTAAGTCACCGCCTCTGAAAGAGAAACTCTGCCTAATATGCGTGCTTTATTAAACTCCTTAAGGCGTTTAAAAACATCCACTCCAAGTTGGAAGTAAACGTCAAGCAAATCGATTAGAACCCAGTTTTCACGTATTAGACCATCTTCAATTCGCCAAAAATCTAGGGAGCACATGGTTATTTTTTTGCCAGTTGGCGCTATACCCATCCAGCCATCATTGATTACTGTCTGGATCATATCTGGCCAGCCTGTTACAGCAACATATTCAGCATCCCCAAAAAAATGAAAGATAATTTCATCATTATACATACCACGATCGGGCATCGCATTTAAAAATGGAATTTGATGCCAATTCCTAAAACCTGCAATGCCACGCCCAGTACCTATACCAGCGGGCCCATACCAGTTCATTCTAGGATGCCAAAACTTTGCCATTTGCATAACTTCTGGGGCACCTTGGCTGGGGTGGCGTTTCATATGGTCCAGCATTTCAATAACTAAATTACAAGATTTTTTAGACTTTTTTTCATCCCATGGGCCTTTAACTTGGCCGTCGAGAGAAGCAGGGCCTGGAATATGATATTCTAACCCAAGAGACGGAGACATCGGCCAAGCATTGGCTTGAATCATAAGCTCGGGGATGTCCCATAATGCTTGGATCTCCACAATTTTTTCTTCTTCAAACCTAAAGAATTCATGAAACCGCATGTGCGCAAGATGCCCAGTTGCTGGAATATCAAGCCAAGGCGCAACAAATGTCCCCGAGTAGTGACCACCACATCCAACCCAGTGATTACTCTGTTCTGTCTCTCCCCCCATAACAATCCAATCTCTTCTTTCAAGATCTGGGAAAGCATCTATTAAAGGGGTATAACAACTATTAAAAAAAGATTGTGGGCCAGTTATATCTTTAAATGGAAATGGCATCCTGATTTTTGCATCGGGATCAATCAGTTTTTCTAATTCAAATCTGACTAACTCTTCGTCAAAATTATACATCGCCGCCCTGAGGGGGGAAAGTAGCTCCTTATTTTTTGAATGGATACAATTCATTTTTAACCCATTTTCATTAATCTGCTAAGTTACTCTGCAGCTGTTCCATAAGGGATATTTTTGCCGCCATAACGTCTGACACGAATGTTGCATTGTTCAGCATGACCGACAAAGCCTTCAAGCATGCATAGTCGGGAACCATATTCACCAACTAACTTTGCGGCTTCATCAGTCTCGATCTTCTGATAACTGTGAGTTTTAAGAAACTTCCCTACCCACAGCCCACCTGTGTACCGACCGGCTTTTTTTGTTGGAAGAGTATGGTTTGTACCAATTACTTTATCACCATTTGCAACATTGGTTCGCGGCCCTAAAAATAAAGCACCGTACGAATGCATATTTTCAAGGTACCAATCATCACGATCAGTCATAATTTGAACATGTTCATATGCCATATCGTTTGCAACTGACAGCATCTCTTCGTGTGTATCGCAAAGAATCATGTCTCCATAATTCTCCCAACTGGCAGATGCTGTTTCAGAAGTAGGAAGAATTTCTAAAATTCGCTCTATCTCAACTAATGTTTCGCGAGCTAGTTTTTCACTGCAAGTTATCATCGCGGCAGGTGAATTATAGCCGTGCTCTGCTTGACCTAATAAATCTGTTGCACATATTTCAGCATCAACTGTTTCGTCTGCAATCACCATTGTCTCAGTTGGCCCAGCAAATAAATCAATGCCAACTCGCCCATAGAGTTGACGTTTTGCCTCAGCGACAAACGCATTTCCAGGGCCGACCAACATGTGAACCGGTTCAATAGTTTCTGTTCCAATTGCCATAGCTCCGACTGCTTGAATTCCGCCCATAACATAAATTTCATGTGCACCACCCATATGCATAGCAGCCACAATAGCAGGGTGAGGCTCTCCATTTACCGGTGGTGCTGATGCAATAATTCGAGGGACACCAGCGACAGACGCAGTCAAAACTGACATATGCGCTGAAGCAACCATTGGAAATTTTCCCCCAGGAACATAGCATCCAACGGATTGAACAGGGATATTGCGATGACCTAGAATAACACCAGGCATAGTTTCAATTTCGATGTCGGTCATGGAGGCACGCTGCGCCTTGGCAAAGTTTTTGATCTGCAGCTGTGCAAATTTTATATCATCCATATCACGCGCAGAAACCTTCTGCATGGCTGCATCAATTTCGCTTTTAGTTAATTTAAATTTAATTGGGGCATAGTTGTCGAATTTCTTACTTAATTGACGAACAGCCGCATCTCCATTTTTTTCAATTTCGAAAAGTGTTGCCTCCACAACTTCTCGAACTTTTGCATCCTCTGCAGCTTTTTCGATTTCTGTTTTTGATTTCTTAAGAACATTAATAGCCATATCAACTACTCCTCGTACCTGGCCGAGGTGCATTTTTTTCACCCCGATCATAAACTTCCCAACCGCGTCCATTGAACAAATCAACACCTAGTTGCGACGCAACGTGCGCGAAATCAACGTTGACCCAATTGTCTACTATTTTCCCATCTACAACCTTCCAAAAATCCATATAGCGAATTTCTACTCGCTTACCGGTTGCAGCAATTCCAAGAAACTCCCCACTGTGAGTGGCTTCTTGACGTCCAAATGCTGCACCCCACTCGCCCATAAATATACGCCCCTCATCAATACAAATTTTATCTGAAAACGCTGCCTGAAAGGGCCTTTGCCAATTATCCTGAAATTCTTTCAAGCCAACTTTGGTTCCACAACCTTGGTTACCAATCCAACGGAAACCTTCAGAAAAAAATTCCCCGATGTCGTCAATTCTGTGGTCATTTAACCCATCTACCATACTCTCAATAACCCGTCGTGTTTCATCAGTTTTTGAAAGATCAGTATTCCTTGTCAGTGCAGCTTGTTCTGGGCGCGATCCCTTCATTTGTTACGCCTCCCTAAGAAAAGAAATTTAATAAAATGTCCTCTCATCCTTTTACTGCTCCAGCCGTAAGACCACTCACTATTT
The DNA here is from genome assembly GCA_902632125.1 of Paracoccaceae bacterium. Lineage (GTDB taxonomy): Bacteria > Pseudomonadota > Alphaproteobacteria > Rhodobacterales > Rhodobacteraceae > Salinivivens. The sequence continues at coordinate 190,399 of CACPBQ010000001.1, forward strand.
GTCTTTGAAAAAACATAACCAAAACAAACAAAGGGGCTGCAGCTGAAACAACGGCCGCAACAGCAAACATTACGTTACCTTCAGTATAGGTTGTACCTAAAAATGCAGCAATTTGGGGCACCATGGTACGGTTTTCCTCAGACAATAACATGGACGTTATTGCAAAGTCATTATAAGCTAAAAGAAAGCTAAAGAGTCCTGTTGTGATTACCCCAGGCCACATTACAGGAATTATCACTAGTCGGAATGCCTTGAATTGAGAACAGCCATCTACTTTCGCACTTTCATCAAGCTCTTTTGGTATATTTTGAAAAAAGGAATGTAACATCCAGAGAGTAAAAGGCTGATTTATCGCAACTAATACTATGATGGTAGTTGGCAAAATACCCCAAACATTCCACTCAAAAAATGGTAACATATAACCTGAAACTAAAGTAATCGGTGGCATTGCTCGGAAAATTAAAGCTGCAATGAGCAAAATGAGCGTATAACGATAACCTGAGCGAGATAATGCATACCCACCTAGAGTTCCAATTGTCAAAGATGTACAGACGACAAAAAAACAAACAATAAATGTGTTTATCACGTTTCGCCAAAATTCCTCTTTAATCCAAGCACCCTCATAACCAGCATCCGTAAAAGGCTGCCCGTACTCGGCGATCGTCCGCTCGCCTGTCAATGCATCCGTCCAATTAGCAACTGAAAAAAAGTCAAGTTCTACTTTAAAACTTCCCCAAAAAGTCCAAACAAAAGGAAAGGCTGCAACTAATAACCAAAGAGCAGCAAAAATATATATAATTATACGAAGACTTAACGACCGTCTTTTAGAGGCAAGTGTCATGTAGATTTCTCCATAAAATCTCGCCATGTTCTTCTCAAGACCGGTAGAAGCAAAATAGTAACACCAATTATCGTCAGCACTGACGTTGCCGATGCCGAGGAAAATTGACGAGTTTCCCCACCCAGATCATTAAAAATAAACCAACTTAGACTTTGTGCATGTGCATCCGCATTAAACCCCACTATTGGCTCAAAAACACGGAAATTGTCCATTAATTGAATAAGTGCAACAAAAGAAACAAGGGGCATCAGGTGAGGAAGAACGACATACCGCACTTGCTGAGTGCGTGTTGCCCCATCGATCTGAGCAGCCTCTAGCTGATCAGTAGGTAAAGTTTGCAAACCAGCATAAAAAATTACAAAAGCAAACGGTGCTGCATGCCACACACCATAAACTATGAGAGAAATCCACATCAAACCTGTAGAGGCTTTCAAAGACAAGTTTGGATCTGAAAAAATCCACTGTATCGCAGAGCCCAAAACTCCGCGGCTATCTATCATCCAAAATAATACAAGAGCGCCAATTAAGGGAGTTATTACAAAAGGCAAAAGTGAAAAGAAAACAACTATACCTTTAATTTTTTCATGCAGTGCGTTCACGTTAAGCGCCACCAGGAAACCAACGATTACAACAAGCGGTGTAACTATAAAGGTAAATGTCAAGGTAAAAGCCATTGCTCTGTAAAAAGGTAAATTGCCAATTTTCTTAAAAAATTCCTTAAAATTTTTAGAGCCCGACCAGATCTCTTTAACTTCCGATATTGCTAAGTGGCCTCGATCACTAAAAATCTCCAAACCAATAAACCGACCTAGGGGTTTTTGTTCCCGTAATTCTCTCGTGGCCTCTTGATCGATCGAAGTTTCTTTTGTGCACCCAACCAAAGGAGTACATGTTTCCACTTCAACCAACACAGCTTTATGAGGGGCGTGAACAGATTGAACCAGCACAGATACAATTGGAAAAGCAATAAACAAAACCATCGCAAGCGCAGTCGGTGTGAAGAATAATATAAAAGTAGAATGCTTCATTAAAAGAGGCTCAAGTTTAAAAAGGGGCGCTTGCGCGCCCCATATTAATTTCAGTTAATTCAAGTAGCCTTTTTCCTTAGCTGCTGCTATGTAAGCTGCCTCTACATCAGCCAAAGCCTGCTCAGCGCTTTCCTTACCTTGCATAAAGTCAGGTAATTCGGCTCCCAGTGCTGTATGCATTAGTCCCATGTAAGGTAGCATTGGATAAGGTGTAGTCCCCATTTTAGCAGCTTCGAAAACTCCAATAGCTGCGTCAGTTGGAGTATAACCATCAATCAACCAAACAGCTTGTGTTCGAATGTTTTCATCACTCATCATAGACGGGCTTATGCCATTCATCATTGCTATAAATGTTGCCTCTGCTTCTGCATCTGAAATATTTTTGGCAACAGTCCAACCGTCCCACCAAAGAGTAGAAGCTGCAGTTGATCCACCTCCAACTGTCATCGGCCCAGCAATTGCGTGACCGTTCTTCACCGCATCTGTTACACCCTCAGCTGTTGTTTGCGAAGAAGCTCTTGAACCCCACATATTTAATAATGCAATATTTCCAGCTCTGTATTCTGCATTAGTTACGTTAGAGTCGTGTGTTAAAAAGTCAGGGTTCATATACTCAGAAAGAGCTTTCATCATGTTAAGCGCATTCACCCCAGCTTCTGAATTTATTGAAGGATTTGCTGAACCTGATTCAAAATGTGAACCTCCATAACCTAGAAACATGTTATTAAATTCCTGGGCTAAATTCCAACCAGCTTTATAAGCTCCACCAACTGGATTTTGCATTTTACCCGATGCACGAATTTTTTCAGCAGCAGCTAACATTTCTTCGTAAGTTTTTGGAACGCTAATACCCAAATCAGCCAGTACGTCTTTGCGATACATTAAGTGTTGAGCGTTAGCCATAAAAGCAACGGCCATTATTTTTCCATTAACTTTTATCAACTGACTAGACTGGAGATCGCCACCGTATTTCGCAACTAAATCGTCCAAAGGACGAATTACGTCTTCATTCATCAAAGCAACAATTGATGAATTTGCAACAATCGCAGATGTATACTCTGCTGGATTGCCTTGCATCCCAGGAACATTAATTTTTTGATGATCGGCCGTAAGGTTAGTTGAAACTTCAGCGCCTGTACAAGCTGCTGCGCCCGCTCCTACTGTTTGAATAGCTGGAAATTCATTACCAACCACGCTCACACGAGCTCCAATTTCACATGCCTGCGCAGCACTAAAAGCAGTAAGTGAAAGTGCACCTACTATCGAAAATATTTTTGAGTTCATATTAAAGGTCTCCCTAGTTTGAGTGATGTCTTAAAATTACACCAAGTGATCCACACGAGTGGTTTTGTCCGGGTCATCCCGAAAGTCGTGCCCCTGTTTTTGCATCAAACAGATGGCAAATTTGCGCAGGAACTGAAAAGTTAATCTCATCTCCAATTTCTGCACGAAAATTTTTGTCAGCCTTCACGCTAATAAGTTTATCATTTATTCTAATAGTTATCATTGTAGCGTCACCAAGTAATTCCATTGCATATACACTCGAACCAATTTCTGATTTGCGTTTCGAAATTTCCGCATCTTCCGCTCTGAAACCCAACGTTACCGGACCATCTCCGGCTTTCAGCCCACTAATCTTTGTATTTTTAGCCTCAAAGCATCCATTGGATATTGTGCCTTCGAGTAGGTTCATAGCTGGACTACCAATGAAACCTGCAACAAATGTATTTAATGGTAAATTATATATCTCTGTTGGTGTTCCAACTTGCTGAACTACACCATGATTCATTACGACAACTCTGTCAGCCAGTGTCATCGCTTCAACTTGATCATGAGTAACGTAAATAGTGGTTATAGCTAATTCATGCGAAAGGTTCTTAATTTGTGCTCGGGTTGATATTCTTAGTTTAGCGTCCAAATTCGATAAAGGTTCATCCATTAGAAAAACGTTGGGCTCACGTACTATCGCCCTGGCAAGTGCAACTCTCTGTCGTTGGCCACCTGAGAGCTCGGCAGGTTTTCGATGCAAAAAATCATCGAGCTCAACCATAGAGGATGCCCGCTTTACTTTAGCATCGTGAGTTTCACTAGGCGTTCCTCTGACTTTCAAAGGAAAACGAATATTTTCATAAACATTCATATTGGGATAAAGCGCATAACTCTGAAAAACCATCGCAACATCGCGATCTTTAGGCTCGACGTTATTTACTACGTTACCATCGATGACCACATTGCCTTCGGTAGGATCTTCGAGACCAGCAATCATCCTCATCGTGGTGGTTTTCCCACACCCTGAAGGGCCTAAAAGTACAAGGAACTCTTTATCAGGAATTGTAAGGTTAAATTTATCAACGCCAACAAAACTACCCCAACGCTTAGATACGTTGTTAAGCTCTACTTCCGCCATCAAACCCCCCGCGGCTTCGCTTTTGCATACGCATGCAAAAAATAGTAGACTCGGTTTAAGCTATTTGGCAAGTATTTTTTGAGGATTACGGAAAGAAATTTTTAATGGATCATCATGACCTCCGAAAAGCGAAAAAGCTTATCTGGGATTTTTACCAAAAGCTTGACAATGCCCAGATTTCTGAAATCGAAGGAATAATTGAAGCTCATACATCTGAACAACATGTTTGGTATGGCTATCACCCATTCGCGGAAATCAAAGGTAGCAAAGAAATCGCAAATCTATTTTGGGCTCCGTTTCGTAGTTCAGTAAATAATTTACAAAGACGCGTTGACATTTTTATAGCCGGCAAAAATGAAATAGATAATTTCAAATCTACTTGGGTCGTCTCCATGGGTCATCTTATGGGGCTCTTTGATTTCCCGTGGCTTGAAATAAAGCCAACTAAGAAAATCATTTTTTTGCGATATTGCGAATTCAACAAAATAGAAAATGGAAAGATTGCTGAAACGGCAATGTACTTTGATATCCCTAGTTTCATGATACAGGCAGGTTATAATCCTTTCTCAATTGCTACCGCTGCCCATCTCATTCAACCCGGGCCTATTACTCATGATGGTTTACTTTTTGATCAACAAGATCCAAAAGAAGGAAAAAAAACTCTCAGTTTAATAAATTCGATGATCAATTATCTTGGCCAATGGAAAAGTGGTTTACCGTTGGAGGATGAGTTAAGAAAGACATGGTGTGAAGATATGGTCTGGTGGGGGCCTTCCGGAATAGGAGCAACCTTCACAATTGAACGATACGCTAAACAACATGCTGGACCGTTTCGCAAAGCCTTTTCGGAAAGAAGTGAGACTAACCACATCTGTCGCCTAGCTGAAGGACAGTTTGGAGGGTTCTTTGGTTGGCCAAACTTTACTGCAAAGCTCACGAATGACTTTATGGGATTACCAGCAACGGGAAAAGTTGGCGAATTCCGCGTAATTGATATTTATCGACGGTCAGAAAATAAATTGGCAGAAAACTGGATCTTTATTGATCTTTTGCATTTTTGGAAACAACAAGACTTAGATATTTTAGCTCAAATATCGAGCAGAAAGAGTTAAAATGATTGATGCTCATCATCACTTGTGGGATTTGAATGCAGTTAACTATCCCTGGTTAATGGAAAAAGGAAAAAGACGCTTTTTTGGCGACCCAACTTCAATACAACGCAACTACCTGATTGATGAACATATTAAATTGGCTAACGAACTAGGCTTTAAAGGTTCAGTCCATATTCAGGTTGGCGCTGCAGATGGTTTAGAAGAAGCACAATGGATAAATAGAGTAGTAAATGAAAATCAATCATGGCCAATGGTGCAGGTCGCTTTTTGTGATTTATCATCAGATCAACGAGAAGTACATTTAGACAAACTTCAAAAACTCTCCTCCGTTGTCGGAGTAAGACAAATAATTGGAAGATCGCCAGCAGAGGACGCGAATAGCAAAACAAATGATCTTTTAACTTCCGATAACTTTATGCAAGGACTTCAATCTATTTCTGACAGAGGCCTTACATTCGATTTACAGATTATTCCGGAATTATTGAAGACATGCGCTTCGGTGTTCTCGCAATTTCCAAACCTACAGGTGATTTTGTGCCATGCTGGTTCTCCTTATAATAGGACTTTAGAGGGAATTAAATCTTGGGCTAACGACTTGACCCATTTATCGAACCTGTCAAATGTCAGTTGTAAATTATCGGGCCTTGGAATGTTTGACCACAACTGGACAGGATCGACTGTGGCTCCAATTGTAACAACCGTAATAGATCAATTTGGTTCAAAGCGAGTAATGTTTGGATCCAATTTTCCTGTAGATAGCTTATCAAGTTCCTTTGAACAGCTTTTCACCAGACTAAGCAGTAATGTTGATGACAAAGATTTTGAAGATGTATTTTCTAAAACAGCTCAGCGGATTTATTTTTCGAATTTTTCAGCTTTTTGAAATGACAATAAATCTTGTTTCAAAACAAGTTATTTTTAACTTGATACTAATTCAAGAGCCATTAGATTTGCGATAAAATTTTGGGAATCAATCGTTATGATGAGAGTTGGTCTACTTGGGACCGGTAGAATAGGAAGTCTACACGCTGAAACTATTGCCGCTCATCCTGCAAGTGTTCTGCATTCTGTTTCAGATATTGATAGTGAATCGGCCAATATCCTTGCCGCCAAACATAATGTTGATGCAAAACCAGCAGACGAAGTTATTTCAGATCCAAACATTGATGCAATTTTGATCGCAACTTCTACCGATACTCATTCAGATTTCATTGAAAAGGCGACATCTGAGGGTAAAGCTATTCTCTGCGAAAAACCAGTCGACCTAAGCCTTAACAGGGCTAAAGAATGCCTTTTTAACGTACGAGCATCAAAAGATCGAATAATGATTGGGTTTAATAGGCGTTTCGATCCAAACTTTGCCCAGTTAAAAAAATCATTAGACAGTGATGATATTGGAAAGCGTGAATTACTAACCATAACATCATTCGATCCTACTCCCCCTCCAATTTCATATGTGAAGAAATCTGGTGGGTTGTATCGAGATATGATGATACATGATTTCGACCTATCAAATTTTATTATGGATGAGTTGCCAGAAACGATTTCAGCTGTAGGCCACTCTTTAATTAATCCAGAAATTGGCTTAGAAGGAGATGTTGATACTGCAGTCGTTACAATGGTTTATGCCGATGGAAAAATTGCTGTCATTAAAAATTCGCGAAGAGCCGTATACGGTTACGATCAAAGAATTGAAATTTTAGGCTCTGAAGGTTTGCTTCAAGCCGAAAATATTACAGAAAATAGTGTGGTTAAATCAACTAAGGCTGGTGTTTTAAGTGCCAAACCTAAGTACTTTTTCCTTGAACGGTATATTGATGCATTTAAAGCCGAGTGGGATGCGTTCGTAAGATCTATTCATTATGATAAACCAGTACCTGTGACTTTAGAGGATGGAGTTGCGGCTCTCGCCTTAGCCGAAGCAGCAACCCAATCTCAAAAAACAGGCAAATCAGTTCAACTAAAGGAGATATTTTAAATTAAAAAAGTTTTAAAATTTAAGGCTTTTATATTTATGCTTGCCCTGCTAGAAAAATGGAAAGTTAATGTCCGAGATAGCTGTGGGGGTGAACACTGCTTTACTGGGTAAAACCAGTATGTCCAAAGCTCACCACCATAGTCTTAATTGCGGAGGAATCCGCGCAAACCCGGCCTCTTCGGCTAAAACTCTTTGGGAGGAAAATATGAAGAAACTATTGGCTACAGTTGCAGCACTCGCAACAATGTCAACTATGGCAATGGCAGAACGCTATGTCATGATCACACACACACAGGGTACAGATCCGTTCTGGCCTGTTGTTGAAAAAGGCGGCCGCGATGCAGCAGCTGCTATTGGAGCTGACTTTGAGTATAACTTTGACCCATCAGGTGATATGTCTGGCATGGCAAAGCTAATTGAAGCAGCAGCAGCTTCAAACCCAGATGGTATCATTGTTTCACTACCAGACGCTGATGCATTGGGTGGAGCAATTAAAGCAGCAGCAGACGCAGGCATTCCTGTTATTACTATGAACTCTGGCCTTGAATCATCTGCAGCTGTTGGAGCACTGATGCACGTTGGTCAGCCTGAGCGTCTTGCCGGTGAAAAAGCTGGGGCTCGCGCTAAAGCTGAAGGTGTTACAAACGGACTTTGTTTGAACCAAGAAGCCTTCAACACAGCTCTTGTTGACCGTTGCGAAGGATATTTCGCTGGTTTAGGCGGAGACCTTAACATGATTGACGTATCGAACGACGTTACTCAGATCGAAACTCGTACTGCGGCCGCTCTTTCAGCCGATCCATCAATCGACGGTGTATTAGCAGTGGGACCACACGTTTGTGCGGCAGCTAACAAAGCAATTAAAGACGTGGGTGCAGACGTACATCTAGGGTGCTTTGACCTTTCACCAGAAGTTATGGACATGATTAAAGCAGGTGATGCATCATTCACAATCGATCAGCAGCAGCGTCTGCAAGGGTATATGCCAGTAATTGTGCTTCACCTTTACAACACTAATGCCGGAATGTTGCCTGGCGCAAATATCCCGTCAGGACCAGGATTTGTTGACAAGTCAAACGCTGACTCAGTTGCTAGCCAAGCGGGTGTAAACCGATAAGCTTTGTTATAATAAGATAAGTACTACAGGCGGGGTTTCCCCGCCTGTTTCACTAGAAACATCATAATCGTACAGCGAGATAGATATGACAGATCGAAGTGAATCTGATAGACTCCAGCAGGAAAATTGGTTGCAACGAACAGTGAGAAGGCCTGAAATCGGAGCTTTCATCGTAATGATGATTATCATTGTGGCACTTGCCATGGCATCCGGTGGCAAGGCATTTAATGCACTAGGTTTAAAAAACAATATAGCAATCATTGCACAACTTGGAATAATAGCAACTGGAGCGGCATTATTGATGATAGCTGGGGAGTTTGACCTATCAATTGGTCCGATGATCGCCTTTGCTGGCATGTCGATTGCAATCATGATGAAATGGGGCCTTCCCTTTGGATTGGGCGAAGCCACACCATTCCTAGCCTTTTTGATTACTCTTATTATGACATTAGCATTCGGGTGGCTAATAGGCACAATTGTGGTAAAATCGGGTTTATCGAGTTTCATAGTCACCTTAGCATTTTGGTTTTTCTTACGTGGTCTAACCGAAGTTTGCTTTAGACTTATTAACCAAAATACAAACGTCTCCGGCTTGCCCGACTTTAAAAAAGAAAGTTGGTTTGCTGAGCAAATGGGTGGTGAAGTTTTTGGTTGGTTTTATGACGCCTGGTATTGGATTGGGACTAAAATAGCTGCTGGTGTTGAATTCACTGGCGACATGACCAAGTCCGAGAAAATAGACTTAATAAATTATTTAAGCTTTTTAAACATAAATAGAAAAATGGAGCAGTGGGTGACTGGCTTTGATGCAAGGCTATTCTGGTTCATAGTTATTGCAGGGGCTGCTTGGTACGTTTTAGCCCGAACACAGCTTGGAAGTTGGATTTATGCAACGGGTGATAATAAAGAGAGCGCTCGCGCAAATGGTGTCCCAGTAAATCGAGTTAAGGTTGGACTTTTTATGTTCTCCGCATTTTGTGCTACCATTTTCGCGACCTGCCAAGTTTTCGATACAAATTCATCGGATGCTGCAAAGGGTATGTTTAAAGAGCTAGAAGCTATTGCGATAGCCGTCGTTGGGGGCATCCTCATGACGGGAGGCTTCGGAACCATTGTTGGTGTAGTTTTTGGAGCTGTAACATTTGGACTTGTTGCAAACGCTGTGTTTTTCATACCTTGGATTGATGGTGCGTGGTTCAGAGTTTTCGTTGGAACAGTACTTCTTGCAGCCGTTTTTGCTAATGAACGAATTCGTAAACGTATTACTGGAGGAATTTAGACATGGCAGAAAAAAGCTATATGCGCGTTGAGAATGTGGTCAAGAAATTTGGCCCATTCACAGCCCTTGATGGTGTTGATTTGGACGTTACTCCTGGTGAAATTCACGCCCTATTGGGCGATAATGGTGCTGGAAAATCCACTTTAATTAAAATCTTATCAGGCGTACACCAACCCACTAGTGGTACTATTTACGTTGACGAAAAAAAGGTTTTCTTTCGCAACCCCAGAGACGCAGCTGCAGCAGGTATCGGCACTGTTTACCAAGACCTAGCTATTAATCAGCTCATGAGTGTGACCCGCAATTTCTTTATGGGGCGCGAGCTAACTTCAACATTTGGCGTTCTTCGCATGGACGATATGGATAAAATAGCACACGAAGAGATGAAGAAGATTGGTATTGATTTCTCTGACCCAAGTCAGGCAGTTGGGACAATGTCAGGGGGTCAGAGACAAACTCTTGCAATTGCCCGCGCGATTTATTTTGGAGCTAAAGTTTTGATATTAGACGAGCCAACCTCTGCTTTAGGTCAAAAACAACAAATGGAAGTTTTAAAAACTATTAAAAGAGTTCGTGCACGTGGTGATATCGCGATTATTTTTATTACCCATAACGAAATTCACTCCAAACTTATTGCTGATCGATATACATTTCTGGCCCTCGGTAAAGTGATAGGTGCTGGCACTAAAAAAGAGCTTGCAGGTGAAGATATACGCCGGTTAATGGCAGGTGGTGCCGAGATATCTGACTTGGAGCAAGAGTTAAGCGTAATTTAATAAGGTTAATAGCTTTTGATTTTAAAACCAAAAAGACATCCACAAAAACTATTTAGTCGTCATTAGAATTCTGAAATTGAGAAAATTATTTATCTCATTTAGCCTTAAAACCTTTAGCAAATTGATATGAAAAAGTTCAATAAAAAGCCGTCACTTGATAAGTATGATGTAATTATTATGGGTGGGGCCATTATGGGCTCATCAACAGCATGGTTTTTAAGTCAGAATCCTGACTTCAATGGAACCGTTTTAGTTGTCGAAAAAGACCAAAAATATGAATTTTGCTCTACGGCTCATACTACGTCGTGTATCCGGCAACAATTTAGCACCAAGCTAAATGTTGAAATATCACAATTCTCTGCAAACTTTATAAATAATTTTCAAGAATATATGGGTAACGATCCACGAGTACCCAAATTATCAATTAATTCCTTCGGCTATATGTATCTCGCGGCTGATGATGATTTTGCCCAAAATCTTATAGATAATCAAAAAGTTCAATTAGAAGCAGGAGCCGCTACGGAATTACTTACGCCGAAGCAAATCAAATCAAGGTACCCTTTTTATAATATTGAGGATATAAAACTGGGGTCGATAAACTTAATTAACGAAGGATACTGGGACAGCATTACGGCTTTTGAGTGGTTGAAAAAAAAAGCATACGAAAATGGTGTTGAATACGTTGAGAATGAAATTGTTGAAATTACCAGTAACAAATCAGGAGATCGTATTATTAGCGTAAAACTTGCCTCTGGAGAGACAGTTACTGGTGAAAGGTTTGTAAATGCAACTGGGCCTAGAGCCGCTGCAATCTCAAAAATGGCAGGCATCGAAATCCCGGTTGAACCAAGAAAAAGATATTCGTGGATATTTAAAGCAGAGAAGCCTTTAGATCAGGACCTACCTCTTACAATTGATCCATCCGGGTTTCATGTACGAGAAAACGGTGGGGGTACGTATCAAGCAGGTGGTCACGGAAGTAGTGACCCAGCAGTAGGGTTTGATGACTTTGAAATGGATTTTGATTTATGGGAGAATTCAGTATGGCCGGTACTTTTTAAGCGGATACCACAATTTGAATCTTTGAAATTGATCAGTCAATGGGCAGGTCACTATGCTATGAATACTGTGGACCAAAATGCCATTTTAGGGCCACACAATATCATTCAAAATTTCTTTTTTCTAAACGGATTTTCGGGACACGGAACTCAGCAAGCACCTGCAATGGGAAGGGCAACATCGGAGATTTTAACCTATGGGTCATACAAAACTATAGATATGTCGGCCTTTCACTATGAAAGACTTCTTAGAGGACATAAAATAGTTGAAAAAGCTATCATTTAATTAAACATATGAACATTTAGAGTGTTTCATTTATAAAACTCTCGACGGTTGGAAAAAGTTTTTACTCTTTTCCGCCACGCTCGATAGGAGCCCGTTTTAAGGTTCTTTCTCATTAATTCTTTTATTTGATCCTCTTTTAATCCGTATTGTTTATGGATTTCAGAGAACGATGTTTTATCGCAAAGCGCCATTTCAATAATAGCACTCAGCTCTGCCTGAGATAAACTTTGTATGATATTTTTTTTACTAATTTTCAATATCTCAGCCATTTATAATTTTGTTCAATTTCAACAGTTAAATTAGTGCCCAAGACAGCTATTACAAATAAAAAATAAAAAGTTTTTTACTTTTGTGATCACATATTGTGATTATTCTATAACTATAAATTTTATGTGATCACATTTAAAAATGGCATTTACCCTCAATTTTAAGATTTATAATTTTGCTGATCGGCAAATATTGGAGTTTGTAGATTACGCCACACTTTTGCCTCATCATCTGTCAAAAAATCATATATTTTTTTGGCAAGCGTAGTGTTAAATCCCTGGTCTTCGTTGCACGCTATATAACAAGCGTGAATTTTTCTTTGATCTACCGCCTCTATACCCAACTTTCTTTCCATTTTTGTTTGAATAATAAGCGGAGGGATATGATCTGAGTTTAAAACTTCATCTAGAGAATTTAGAGCATCTTTTGGCCAATTTTTAGCTAAAAGAGCTGAAAGTTGGGCTGTTTTTGAGGACTTTTTATTATCCGACATTTAATTGAGTTCCTTCAATAGATGCAAAGCAGCGTTAAAAACTCGAACAAGAGAAGCGTAAATCTAACAACATAAAGCAAAAACACAGAAATAAAGATAAATAAATATCGTAAAGCTCTGCGATTTACTATTTTTACTTCTTTTTTATGATTAGATGACTAGGAAGAAAAGATAACACTTAAAGTAACAACTTTAGTTGATTGTATAAAGCAAAAGAAGTGGCCTTCTCAAGATCTTAGCTAGACGATCCTTGAATTCGTATTTTATCTAAAGGACTTAAATGTACTGTTAGTGCTAGATCTAAATCGAATTCAGGTAATTGGTTGCGTTTCTGAAAAGACGATACGTAGTCTCTAAAGGTTCTCTTCAAAGTTTCTACTGCATCAAACTCGTTACCCAGTCTTACAATTACAGTGTCATGTACTGGGTAAGCCACAACATCAATCTCCTTTAGGCGCAAAATAGTTTCAGTCATTATATAAGCCTCATGATAGGATAAATCATTAGTAAAATTGAAGTGTTTGTTATCCAGAAATTTTAAAGCAGGATAGGTTTGTAGGCAGATATCACGAATACGAATAAATTCACTGACATCGTCTAGTATTCCGCTTTCTGGAAATGGATTTTCTTTAAAAGCATTACCCGAACCAGCAAGCTCCATAATAACTCGTTTCACTTTATCCCGCGAGTTAGCAATGTCCGGAATTTGAAAAACCACAGGTTCGTAGACATCATGAAACGTACCAATCATATTCATTGGTTTGCCTGTTAAAGATGAAAGTAAGCATAAAATCATGCCACTTACATCAACTTGCACAACAGGATGATTATTTATTGTGAAGTTGCAGCGTTGGTCTGAATTGAATTCAGTCCAGCCTCCATACCATTGTCCACCTGATCTGGTAGATCCATTATAAAAAATGCGTTTTGCAGAGGAATAAAACTCTTTAGTTAGTGGGTTATAAAGCGGATACTCCGACCAATAGGCATTCATTTCTGATACTTGTTCGTAAGCTAAAACGTAATCGGCACTAAACTTTTGCTTCACTTTTGTAAAACTAAGCTTCGGAGCAGAAATATAATCATTTTTATTAGCTAGTTTAGCGTCATATGTCTCAGAGTCATTAACCAAAACGAAAGGAAGATTTGACTCGATAAAAGTAGCCTCTTCGAGAAAATGTTTTGGTAAGTGTTGGGCTTTAATCCAGTTTGGTTTTCTAAAGACCACACTTTCAATTACTGAGGCTGTAAAACTTGTTATAACTTTAATATACCCATATTTTTTAAGTAAACTATAAACTTCTTCGACAGATTGATTATTTACATCAGGAAATAAACTCCAAATCCAAGAAGTTTCTTTGTTATCGTCTATCGACCAATCGAAAGCTTTTCCGTTTACTTTTTTTGCTACTGCGAGAAACGAAGCTAATATAACCTGATATTTTTTAATCGGCGAAAGCCCAAGTTCTCGGATTAGTTCTCTAACCAAAATATTAGCAGCGCCATTTGAAGGGAGATATGAAGGTTTGAAATACATAGACTGTCATGGGTGCAAGTTTCATGCCTAAATATAAAATGCAGATTTTCAACAAAAGATATTGCCGCGATTTATGTGCCGGACTTTGGTTCGGCAAAGTGCGAACCCACTTTAGCATTATGTAACTTTACATAACGGTTATTTTTAGGAAGGATGTTTAATAAGAATACAATCTTTCAGCAATTGATAAAGGAGCACAGCCCTTGAACAAAAATTGTACTCAAAAACAAATAAAGAAATTATGTCAAACCTATTCAAAAGAAACCGGAACTGAATTTACAAATTATTACGATACAAAATTTTTAGAATGGCTTGAGAAATCAAACCCTACACAGGAAGAAAATAAGCCGATATTTTATACTTTTATTGAATCTAACAAATTTGCCCAAGCAATTATGGACGCATACATGGCCTCAATGAATCAAGTATCTCAGAAACTAGATAATCAAGTATCAAAGAAAGCATATACTAAACAAGAAGTTATCGACATTGTCTTCCAAGCATTCGATTCAGCAAAAACAATAGGTGAAGGGCAAATTCGAAATTTAAAATAATTTTTTATATTTTTAAAATTTGCTAGTCATAAATTTGGAACTTAACCAAAAATCCTACAAATTAACTGTTGTAGTTATAACATTATAATTAAGAAAAATATAAAATCTGGAGGCGAGTACCGGAATCGAACCGGTGTACACGGATTTGCAATCCGCTGCGTCACCACTCCGCCAACTCGCCCCACAATCTGGTTGTGCTAGCCTATGATTAAAGCAGAAGCAAGCAATTTAATGTCAGTTAATCATTGAATGCGAGTTTAAGAAATAAAAGAAAATGATAAATTCTTTATGAAACTTGCAAAAATTCTTAGATAAAAATTTATTTTGTATGAATAACTAAATATCTGCAATGCTGGGAACCATGGTACCCAGCATTGTTGCTACTAGTTTTTCTTTCTTATCGCTGACTGAATATACATCAGACTTGACAACTAAAAGCCTTCTTCCTGCTTTTATCACCGATCCAATAGCTTTTAACATGCTGCCGTCAGACGGTGAAAGTAATTGAATTTTCATTTCAGAAGTCAAAACCTCTTGACGGTTTTCCATTTTTGTAAGCGCTGCATACCCAGCTGCACTATCACCTATTGAAAAAGTTACTCCTGCATGCCCAAAACCATGTTGCTGCATTAGGCTGGAATTAAGTTTTAAGGAGATAATAACTTTTCCCTGTTCGACTGAAATAAGTTCAGCTCCTATTGTTTTCATAAAGGCTTGGCTCTCAAAGCTTTGCGCAACTCTGTCAAAAATATCCATACAAGCTCTTATAAATGAATAAAGAGCGCTTGCCGAAGGTAAGCGCTCTTTATTTGGAATTTTAAAACTAAGTACCTACACACAAGCAAGTACCATGAAATAAATCTAAAGTTTATTCGAACTAGCTTCCGGTGCCACCATAGTTGAAGATGTTCCGGGTGCATCACAAGCTGCTAGAAAACCCAATAAGCCCATTAAAATTACGATTTTTTTCATACCAATATTTTCCCTTTAGATATAAAGTTATTAAAACAAGATTTAGTTAGCTGCCTCTTCAGATGCAAACCAATCCAGTGGATTCAAATTATACTCGCCTAAGGTAGAACATCCCGATAGGAAAGTCACCAATAAAAGACTTACTACAAACGATTTCATGAACATCTCCTTTCAAACCAACATCAAAAAAACTTTGCCGTAAGTCAATAACTATAATTCAAAGATTCAACTTTATAATTTGAAAAACAACGCTTCTAAAGCTTTTTTAACCTAAAAAAGCTTTTTGTACCCTTTTTACATATAGAGACCAAAATTATTATTAACCCGTTTTTTGCTAATCATATCGTTAGACGCGAATTTAAAAATACTATAACATCAGGTTAAAACACAGGGTTCACAGCAGAAATGAAACTTTCTATTCACGGGTGTAGGGGCTCGATAGCCACCTCTTCTCATTCAACTCAAAAATATGGAGGCAATACATCCTGTTTTGAAGTAATAAGCAATAGTCAGCAGATAATCCTTGATGCCGGTTCTGGTTTTAAAAATGTTAAATTTTTAAAAACACGAGAGACTTTTTTATTACTAAGCCATTTTCATCATGACCACATACAAGGCCTACCCTTCAATCCTCAACTTTTTGACCCAAATAACGAAATTATAATTTCAAGTGACTTATACGATATAGAACTTGTAGAACAGACCATTCAAAAGTATTTTTCGCCGCCTTACTTTCCAATTGATATCATATCGTCACTATCGAATATAAAGTTCTTACCTTTTAAAACGGTTCAGGAAAATCTTAAGAACCATATAGATTTGAATTCGATGCTTCTCAAACATCCAGGCGGCAGCATTGGTTACAAATTAACAGATAAAAATAGCTCACTTGTTTATCTTTGTGATAACGAATTTGAGGAGGATCAAAGAAAAAACTTATCTAGTTTTTCAAAAAATGCGGACCTATTAGTATGGGACGGTATGTTTACTCAAAAAGAACTTGTCGACAAAAAGGGTTGGGGCCACTCGTCTATAGAACAAGCTATTGACTTCAACACACTGGCAAAATGTAAAAAAATCCTAATTACTCACCACGCCCCAAGCAGAAGCGACAAAGAACTCGACCAAATAGCAAAAGATTTACCAGATTTTTTCACGATCGCCAGAGATGGATTAGAAATGGAGGTGTGAAATGAAAAAAATGGAATTAAATGCTGGAACTACTCTTTTTAAAAAAGGTGACCCAGCTGATGGTTTATATATCGTAGGGAAGGGCTCTGTTGGAATTTATTTTCCTACTAACCACACAATGGAAAAGCCGGATATTGTATTAAAAGCAAACGAGATAATTGGTGAGATGGGCGTCATTGATACGGCACCTCGCATGGCAACGGCCAAAGCAATGGAAGAAAGTATTATTATTTTTGTATCAATTAAGGAATTTGAAAAAAAATTAGAAAATTCTGATATGATAATTCGTGGCGTCATGGCAATCCTATCCGAACGCCTGCGTGACCTCCAAAAACGACGATAAAGGCATTAGTTATTATGGATATTGCAGAGATCCTAGACTCAGATTTTTTGCATCGTCTTAGTTTTTTCAATTTCGAAAATGCCATAACTGCAGCTTTTTACGCAGATAAAAATCTTAATTTGTTAAATGCCAACAAAAATTTCGAAAACTTATTTAGCAAGGGTATTGAAACGAAATCGCAAAATCTTTTGACGCTTTTGGCAAACCTTGGCGTTGAACAAAAAACTATCACTGATTTTAAAACAACTTTGCATAAAGATGGTAAAGTTTTAATTCCTCAAATCAAAGTCAAACTCAACGATGAAAATCGTTACTTTTCATTGCTCTCCACAATGACAAAAAGCTCCATAACGGATAGTTTAAATGGTGTCCAAGGTCAGTTAATCGACCGAACCGCTGAGACGATTTTAAAAGAAGAAAATGAAAAATTGATGAGCTTAAACAAAGAAGCTTATGACAGTCTAAAAGAAAAAAATACGAAACTGGAAAAAATTTCCAATAGGCTTGCAAAATATTTATCTCCCCAAATTTATAAAAATATTTTTGAAGCAGAAACTGAGCAGACGAATGACTATAAACGAAAAAAACTGACTGTATTTTTTTCGGATATAAAAGGTTTCACTGATCTTTCAGATTCACTCGACCCTGATCTTCTTGCAGAACTTATAAATGACTACCTTTCTGCAATGACAGAAATTGCATTAAAATATGGTGGAACAATTGATAAATTCATTGGCGATGCCATCTTGATTTTTTTTGGTGACCCTGAAAGTGACGGATTAAAGAACGATGCTTCAAAGTGTCTAAGTATGGCTATTGCTATGCAAAATAAAGTAGCTGAATTAGATAGACATTGGCGAGAAGATCAGGGAATCACAGAAGGTTTAAAAGTAAGAATGGGCATTTCAACTGGCTTTTGTACAGTTGGAAACTTTGGTTCAGTGCAGCGTGTAGATTATACGGTTCTGGGAAGTACAGTAAATTTAGCCTCGCGGTTAGAATCTGTATGCCAGCCCAACAAAATATTAGTTGCTCCTGAGACAAAGACACTTTTGGAAAAAGAATTTAAATTTGAGGCTCAAGATACTGTAGAGTTAAAAGGACTAAATCTGCCTGTCACTCCATATCAATATTTAGATTTGGAAAAAACAACCCCACCAGAAATACTTGAGGGCGAAGTAGTAGATATAATCGTAAAACAGCCAAGCGATATAGAAAGAATCTTACATGAGTTAAAATCTCTTCAGAGGGATTATGAAGAAAAGTTATTTCAAACCGTATCGCACAAAAAAAATAAAAAATAATTTATATCTAGATTGAGCAGAGCATGAGCCGTAAGAGAAGAAAGCCCAAAACCGAAACGTCAACAACAAAAATCAATTTAACAAAATTGGTAAATGAGAAAATATTTTCCCCAATAGACATCAGTAATGTAAAAAAAATTGCCGATGCTTCGATAAAAATTCTTGCTGAAATAGGGATGTCAGATGCACCAGAAGAATTGTGCGAGCTTGTTCTAGAACACGGCGGTAAGTTAGAGGGATCCAGATTACTTTACCCTCCAGCGTTAATTAAAAATGCAATAGAAAATCATAAACGGGTTGTACTTTTGGCTGGCCAAACTATCGAAAATGACCTGCTTGTCGGGGGTAATTCTGTCTATGCGGGAACAGGTGGGGCGGCGCCAAATTTGCAAAAACTTGAAACAAATGAATATGTTGCATCTAAATTAAAAGACCTGTATGACGCTGCGCGGTTAGCAGATAGCTTAGGTAATATTAGTTTTTTTTCTCGGTCCCTAGTTGCTGGTGATATTGAAGATCCACTAGAATTCGACCTTTCTACTGCAGCAGCAAGTTTAGCTGGCACTTCGAAACATGTTATGGTGCAAGCCTCACATTGGTCTCACGTGGTCGCAATAGCTAATCTATGTTACAAACTTGCAAGAGGTGAAAAGAACTTTAAAGCCAGGCCATTTCTCTCATTACATGTAAATCATGCGGTGCCGCCACTAAGATTTGATCCAGAGAGTATTAAAGTAATGATGGAAGCTGTAAAACGAGGTATCCCTGTTCACTGTAATGTTTTTGGCCAACTTGGAGCTTCTAGCCCTGTTACAATTGCTGGCTCTGTTGCTCAAACTTTAGCTGAAAACCTAGCAGGTTTAGTGGCAATACACATACTGGATCCAAACGCTTCAAGTATCGCAGGACCACGCCCAATGATAACAGATCTAAGAACCGGTGGGATGGCTGGAGGAGCCCCAGAGCAATCAATGGCAACTGCAGCAGCAGTTCAAGTTATGCGTTTCTGGGGGATACCCTGTTCTGTTATAGCAGGAGCCACAGATAGCAAATTAGTCGATTTTCAATCTGGTTACGAAAAAGCGCTGACGATTAACAGCGCTGTCCAAACCGGAGCTAATTTGATTACTCAAGCAGCGGGTTCTCAGGCCAGTTTAATGGCAGTTAATTTTGGTGCAATGGTAGCAGACAACGAATTAATTGGTGTTTTATTCAGGTCAAATATAATCCCCAAAATTAACAATGAAACATTAATGCACG
This sequence comes from Paracoccaceae bacterium, assembly GCA_902632125.1. Lineage (GTDB taxonomy): Bacteria > Pseudomonadota > Alphaproteobacteria > Rhodobacterales > Rhodobacteraceae > Salinivivens. Next base: position 210,202 of record CACPBQ010000001.1, read on the forward strand.
AAAGTATAAAAGAGGTAGTCAACAATGAAGGACATTATCTAGGGCATCCCGAAACTTACAGGCGAATGAAAAGTGATTTTTATTATCCAAAAATTGCAGATCGTAAATCTATAGAAGAATGGGCAAATAGTGAGCAAATGGATATGGGAAAACGAGCAGAGGTTGAGGCTTTAGCAATATTAAAAAATTATTGGCCAAGTCACTTACCAAAGAAAATAGTAGATGAATTAAATAATAGATTTCAACTCGACTTAAAAAGGCCTGACCAATGAAAATTGCAGTAATTGGTACTGGTGCGATGGGATCAATCTACGCTGCAAGATTTTCAAGAGCTGGGCATGAAGTCATTGCAATCGACATTTGGCAGGATCACGTCAATTATATAAATCGAAACGGTCTATTTATTGATGGGCCTGATGGTCAGATTATCGCAAAAAATATAAAAGCAAGTACAAAGTTTTCAGACTTGAAAGAATGTCATTTCTACATCGTTGCAACCAAAGCTATGAATTTAGAAGAAAGTATCAAAAACCTTAAAGATTGGATAAATCTTAACTCACCGATAATTACAATTCAAAATGGACTGGGCGCTGGCGATATAATTTTGAGGCATATGCCAGAAAATAACATTATTTTAGGAGTTGCTGAAGGCTTTGGAGCAAGTTTACAAAAACCTGGTCACGTTACGCATACAGCAAACAAACAAATAAGGATTGGTTCTATTTCAAAAATATCGAGCGAAAAAGAACTTAAAAATATAGTTGATGCTTGGCGTTCCGGGGGGTTGAAAACTGAAATATACAAGAATATTGAGCAGTTAATTTGGGAAAAATTACTTTGTAACGTAACCCTGTCCGGCCCATGTTCTATTTTTGGCTGCAATGTAAGTGAATTATTCAATAATAAAGAATATTGGAACTTTGCTTTAAATTGTATGCAAGAAGCATATTCTGTTGGCTTATCGATCGGTGTTCCATTCTCATTTAAAGATCCTGTTGCTTATGTCAGTGATTTTGCGAAAAGGGTTGGTTCCGCCAAACCCTCAATGTTACAAGATTACGAAAATAAGAAAAAAACAGAAATAGACTTTATTAATGGTGCTATTCCACCTCTTGCAGCAAAGTCCAAAATACCCACACCATTCAACGATCACGTTTGCAGAATTATTCGTGAGGCAGAAAGAGAAATAAAATCGTGATCGGATAAATTTATTTTATTATACATTCAAAGATACTAATCTGATGTTATGAAATCGAACATTCAAAATTTAGATGGCATACTCGATCAAAGTCTTAAAATAGCTGCCCGGGTCATCGCGATTGTCGCATTCCCCGCGCTGTTAATAGTTGGTTATAGAAATTTATTTCTCGATTTTGTACCCTACCACCAAGTATTCTTAACTATCTGTTATGGACTTTTTGTATTTCTAGGGTTCGGCAGAATAAAATCTAATCAAATCCGTTTTTATTCACTAATATTGATTTTTTTTTCTTTGTTCATTATGGCTGGGCTGAGAAACAGCTCAATCATTTTTGTTGACGTTTTTCTAATATTAGCATGCGGACTAATGGCTTTTAAATTCAAAGGCCTTATTGTTATCGTCGCAGGCGTTTTAGCCACAGGTTGTCTGTTACTTTTGGTGCCAGAGACCTTTCTTCCAGATGATGCAATCTATTCAAGCATTATTGGAGTTCATATTTCATGCTTAACACTTTCTTTTGTTCTTATTTTTGCCATTCGTAATGTGGTTGACCAGTATCAAAGTTTTTATCTTAAAGAAATTGAACAGAACAAATCTCTTATCGAAAAAAACAAAACTTCCTATGATCTAGTCGCCGAGGCCCAGGAAAGTTCTGAAGCCGAAAAAACAAAACTAAAAATAGCAGCATATAGCTTGGCTTCACAAATGGATTTAACAAGGGGATTATTGGAGAGAACAGATAAAAAGACAAATCACTCTCAAGTCGAATACATTCGAGATCGTGTTAATGATGTTTCATTTAATTTGAAAAAAATTAGTGAAACAGGAAATTATATCTCAAACGATACAGCGTCTTTGAGGCTTCAAGACCTAACCCACATATTGAAAGAGTTCACACAGGCTTACGAGCTCTTTTCTGATGTTAAAGGTCTGGAAGTACAGGTAGAAACAAGCTCTGTATCAGAGGTGGAATATGGTATTCCTCTGAGCTCTCTCAAGGTAATGCTGCATCATCTTATTTCATATTGTCAAGACACATATGAGCCAAAAGAACTTAAGTTAGAGATAAGTGAAGGAAGACAGTCTCAAACAATGAGAGAAGTTCAATTGACAATTTCAGCTTCGACAAAAGTAAATTTAGAAGAGTTAAAATTGGCACGCTTTAACAAAGTAATGGAAAGTAAAATAAATTTTGAGACCGGTTCACTTCATACTAACCTCATAAAGGCCGTTTTAAGCAGTTTACCGGGCTCAATAAAAGCGACATTAATTGGGAATAAAGTTAGATTAGATATAACATTTTGGGTTGAGTCAGGCCAAGCCTCTTAGCTACCAAAGAGCCAATAAAATTTATTTTTATGCTATAGCGGAAATCTGTGATATTTTTTTCTTACCTAAAAGTGGAGATAAAATATGCAACAGAAGATGATGCTTTTTACGCCTATAGTAGGCGTTATATATGGTCTTTGGTTTTTTCTGGCACCTAATTCGTATTGGTCAGTAATGACAGTACCGCCAGATTTAATTTCAGAACTCGCAAGCAATCAATTACAAAATACTGGACTGGCACTGCTAGTGATAGCATATGTTCTTGTCGCAACAAGGAAATACATTAGCTTGGAAAATATTTCAGAATTTATGATGATACATGCAATAGGCTGGGCAATATTCGCAGTAGGTGGACTTTATCTTATTTTCAGCAGTGGCGATCCCATAGGAAATAATCCATTTTTTTATCAGGCATTGATATTTCTAGTTATCGCAGCAGGATTTTATGCGAAGCGCAGTTAAAATTTAAAACTGATCAAAGGGTCCTACAAATTTGGACCCTTTGATAAAGTATTTTAGTAAATAGCTGTTAACTGAACCAGGGCAATAATTACAAAAACGGCTGCAAAAATCAATTTTAGAATAGAGAAAGGTATTCCCGATACACCAGCACCATAAGCAGTAGCTTTCATTTTTTCGTCCATATCACTCACTAGGTAACTCATGTTCGTTAACAACCTTATAATTCCGAAAGCTCCAAGAAGTGCAGGCCCAATTACCGAAGCTGCAACTACATTCTCTTTTCCAGAAATATCGCCGAAAGTAATCACCGTCATTGTTGTTAACTGACTAATTGTGGTGAGTACCATCACAATCATAAAATAGTAAAAAGTACTCGTCTGAATACTTGCTCTCAAAGTTTGATCCATAACTCTTCCTCCCTTTCAATGCTTACAACTATAAAGATTGTGAAAAATAGATCATAGAAAAAATTAATAAAACGTTAGGTAACCTGCTTAAAACTTTGCAGAAAAAAACTTTAGGTCACTTTTAATAACGCAAATAAAAATAAATCTTTTTTTTTGACGCGAGGAAAAACTTGTATTATTTGAATGATTTCTGGAAGAATAGGTGTGGAAGTGGTTATGTGTAAGTTGTTAACATGGATAACTATAAGCTTCGCATTGCTGGGTACATCTATTTATGCAGGTGGTGCTGAAGAAGAAAAACTCATGAATACAAATTCTTGTGTGGGTTGTGACCTTAGTAATGCGTGGTTAGAAAAAGCTGACCTCAAGAAGGCAGATTTCAGCGGCGCAAATCTATATCGCGCAAATTTGGAATATGCAGATTTAAGGGGCGCAAACTTTACTGGTGCGGACTTAAGCAATGTCAGACTGCGCGGCGCTAATTTAACGAATGCAATTCTTGACAATGCCATTTTACGTTACACTAATTTGGGTGAAGCAAATTTAAGTGGAGCGAGTCTTAAAGGAACCAAACTGAAAGATGCGAGATTTTACAACACAAAGACAGACGGAATTCGTTTCTGACCCTATTGAATAATATTTTTCTACCCATCTATCAAAAGAGGTCCCTCTAAAAGCGTCATTTTGCTACCCTTTGCAATCTCCCTAAGTTCTTCCTTCATCAGTGACATTATTTTATCTGCAGTAGCTTTGTCCTCGAATCTAGACACCGTAAAAACTTCGGATTGGCTGATCGAAAAAACCTCACCTGATATTTGTCCAGCACCCAAATTACGTGGAAACATCGTTGTTTCGATGTAAGCAATAATCATTTTCATCTGTAATTCAGAAAGCGCTTTCAAATGCACAACTCGACAATACAATTTGTTCTCCAGATTCTTAGTTATCGCTTACCTAATATCATTTTTATTTTTACTAAGTTTCCTGTGAGCCTGCTGCAATAAACTCTTGATCGATTTTAGGGAGCGGTTGGTCACTTATTGCAGCTTCGAATGCCTGAAGCCTTTTATATATTGAAATTAACTCAATGATGGTTGTCCATGATGATACCAAAAATTGAAACGAGGAAGCAACTTGTCCGAATGCCCTTAAAATCTGATTCATTATACCAAGAGTAATACGCCCTGATACAATTGTTGGTACTAAAAATATATACGCAACAACGTTATCAGCCTGAATATACATATACCTAAAAAGATTAAAGTAAGTATAATGCCAATAAATTCTAAAATAATTTCGGCGAACATTTGAAAAAAGATCGCTCAAAGTTCCAGGATTTGCACTCTGTTCGTTTTCTTCACCAAGAACTAACTCTTTTCGAAACGCTGCTTCAACCCTTTGATTTTTAAATTCCAATCCTGGCAGCTTAATGCCAGCTAAAATAAGCACCAAAGTTCCAAAAATAGACCAGACGATGGATAAAGAAACTAAAGGGTAAGGTATGGCTCCAAGTATTGGCAAAGTTTCAACATGAACTGAAAGAGCAGCTAAAACTGGTAAAAACGCAATCAAAGTCATTATGGAGTCCACAAACGCAACTCCTAAACCTTCCATAATGGCAGCGAACCGCATGGTGTCTTCTTGTATACGTTGTGACGCTCCTTCGATGTTACGAACTTGCTTCCATCTATCAACATAATAGTTATTCATAGCAGTACGCCAACGAAATATGTAGTGAGCGGTGAAAAATCTATTTAGAATTATGAACAAAATGTAAGGGAAAGCTATCGTACAAAATACTAAAAAGTGTCCGTATAGATCGCTCGCCGTAATTCCCCCATCGCCTGTGAGGGCTGTTTGGATATCGTTGTAAAATGGTCCATACCAAGCATTTATCACTACTGAGACCTGCACTGAAGCATACGATAAATAAATCAGAAGTGCCGAACCTAAAACCGACCATATTTGCCACTCGTGTGGACTGCGAGAGCGCCAAACAAAAAAGAATACTAGCGCACCAAAAGCAAAAAATGCATCAAACCATAGAAACTCTGATGTAATAAAATGACCCAGGCCAATAACAGTCTCTGGTTCCGCTAAATCAAAACCAAGAGTTTCTCCGATTGTCTTGCCAAAAGAATACCATACTAAGATTAAGAACCCACTCCATATCGCCAATGAAGAAAAAAATAGTTTAGGTTGCGGGAAAAACGACTGAAACATTTTTAAAATACCTGCTAAGTTATTATGCGTAGGTTGAAAAACTCTTATAACTAGTAGATCTAGTGCTATCATAATAATTTCTACTTAAAATGACTAATTGAAGGAAAAGGAACCAAGATGTCTAACTGGCTCTACCAAATAAGGATAAAAGTTTCTAAAAAGCTTTCGGAAGATTTGCGAGGCGGCAATGATTTAGAGCTAACGAAGGAAATTTTAAAAATTGCTACTGATAATAATGCGCAACTTGTTTGTACGTTCGACGCCTTTTCAGACTACTGTGATGAGGCCGAGAGAGTGGGTATCGAAAAGTACGAGCTATATCACTGGACTAAATCCACGATTGATAATCCTGAAAAGAAAGCCAAGCATTTAAGGTCTTTTGCTTTCTATGAAGGTAACAATCAAGTCTATAGTAAAGAATTGGCCTGTACGATTGAACAGCGTTTGAAAGAGTTAGAAACCGACAATGATATAGTTGAAATCAATTTGATAGACTCAAATCCAAAAAATAATCCACAGCCACCAAAGTGACTTGATTAGGCGATTCCATGACTGAAATGATTGTATACTACTGAGCACAAAATTAACCTATTAATTTCATTTAAAAAATTATGTATACTATTGTATTTGTTGACTTTTTATTCAGTTCTTTTGTATGACTTTAATCATTATTCGATAAATTTTTTAAAAGAAATTCAAATGTCAAAACCAAATACTGAATTTACTTTAGGATTGCGCGATATTGATCTTATTGAAGAGGCTATTAATTGTGTTATAGCTCGTAGATCTTCCGAATTAGCTCAATTGGCAGCGGCATCCTCCAAAGAACCGACAGACATGGCTGGATACCGTGAAACACGAAAAGAAGTTGATGAACTTCGCGATTTGTTAGGCCGTCTACACAATCAGAAAAATTGGTATCGCCCAAAAAGTGAAGCTGTGTACGTTAGCGGATAACTTAATCTGTCTATAGATCGTCTGCCAATTGGTTGTACAAGTATAATAGAACAAAAATAGCTAGACAAATAGAACCGAAAGCTCCGACTAACAAAAGAGTTTCGATTTGGGCTACACTAAAATTTGGGCCAAAAATTTGTTTCCAAGTGACCATGCTAAGTTCCAAATAACAGGTTTATGTTTAAGATTACCACGCTAAGCGACAAAAAAGTAGTTGCCAGTAAGGTCGGCATGCCAACAGAAATATCTTTCACATTAAAGCTTTTAAAAGCCTCTCCGCAGCTGAAACATTTTTCAGCCAACGCACTATGAACTACTTTGCATTTTTCACATTCTTTAGACATTACTCTTATTTAATTGTGTTTTCTAAAAAGTCAACAAATACAATAGTATACATTAATTTACTCGAAAAAATAAGCACTTACAGATGTGTTCATTGGTATACAACTATTTATCTTTTCTATTGTTCATTTTTAATAGGAAAAAATTGGCAAAAAAGGGTCTCTAATCGGCTCAACAGGGAGGAAAAAGCTATTAGAGACCCAGTACCCGCGGGGTTAATATCCTAGTAAAGGCATTTTTTATGCCAACTTGAAATTTTATTGCCTTTTCATAAGTAAGATATCTTGCAAACTTTAAATAATTTAAATTAAAATTATTCCAAAATTATTGCCACGTAGACGCTTTCAATCAGATTTATAAATTGATTATTTGACAATTAAAGAATACTCGATCTCTCCAGAAATTCTATAAATTCATAAGTAATCACGCATGGCTTGATAAACTACTGCCGTTGCTGCATTTGATAAATTTAAAGATTTCACTGCTTTATTTCTTATTGGTATTGAAAAAGTTCTATCTTTAACGCTTTCTCGAAGTGATATGGGAAGGCCTTTTGACTCACAACCAAAAACTAAATATGCCTCCGGATGATAGCTTGGCTCGTAAATACTTTTTAATCCATCTTCCTCAAAAAAATAAAGTTGCTCTTCGAGCGGCGAACGTTTGACTAGAAATTCATTCCAACTTTCATAAAGATTTATTTCCACAAATTTCCAATAGCGGGTCCCCGATCGCGCCACCAACGGTGACTCGAGAGAAAAACCAAGTTGCCCAATTAAAATCAATTCTAAATTAAGGGCTACGCAGGTTCTTCCAATTGAACCGGTATTAAATGGTATTTCGGGTTCAATAAGCACAACTTTCATTTTTGGCTGCATCATTTTAAACGCCACCTAGTCATTATAAAACTAACAATTTTAAAAGCAGAAAGCCTTTTTCCAATATATCTCTGACCTAAATGTTTCCTACTTTAGAATACTGTCATAATTTCATTTAACGGTTTTTTCAATTTTGCAGCTTTTGGAACAGTCGCACTGGCACTTGGATTGCCAATCGGTATGATCATAATCGGTTTTTCGTTGCTAGGCCGTTCACACAAATTATTTAGAAATTTCATTGGATTGGGTGTATGTTCAAGACAAACCAAACCGGCGTTGTGAATTGCAGCAATCAGAAATCCCATAGCTATTCCAACACTCTCCGGAACATAATAGTTTTTGCTTCTGGATCCATCAGATTTTATTCCGTGACGTTCAGCAAATACTACGATTAACCAGGGAGCTTTTGTCAGATGGGGTTTTGATATTCCAGTTCCAATAGGTTCTAGGGCAGAAATCCACTCATCGCTTGCTCCACCCAAATAGAAATTTTTCTCCTCTTTTTCGGCGGCCTCACGTATTTTTTTTTTCATAGTTAGGTTCTTGATGGCAACAAAGTGCCAAGGTTGCTGATTGGCTCCAGAGGGAGCTCGACCAGCTGCGGCTACAATATTTTCAATAATCTGCTGTGGAATTGGCCTACTGCTGAAATCCCTGACTGAGTGCCGTTTACGCATATATTCCAAAAAAATTTGGGATTTTTGAATGGCTTCATCCTCTGATAGCTGAATTCGATCTGGTAATTTTATTGGCTCGTAAGGCATTTTTGATCTCACAATGAGTGATTTTAAAATACAAATCTGTTAAAAATATTAATCCAATTATGCTAATTGATCTTTTGAATATATGTAAATAAATAAATATGATTTAAGTTTGTGTTCAGGTTTTATGGCATAAAAATTGCAAATTACTCCTATTGATGGAGAGTAATTATGAACAAATCAGATCAAGATGAAGGGTTTATTGGTCCAATTAAACCGTTGATGAGTATGAGTTATCGTGACTATCTTCGTATGATTAATACGGGATTGGGCTTGCCAAGATTTCCAAGGCAAAAAGCTCCAATCATTAAAAAAGACGAAGATTATTTGTTTCCGCCCACAGACTACAAACTGAATTAAAAACTAGACTTTTATACTTAATTTTAAACTGCGGCTGGGTTCTCCTCCCAAAGAACCCAGCCTCTTTCCTCAAGCTCATTATGCTTCGGCAAATGGCGAGGACATTGTCTTTTACTGCAATTGATTTTCTTTTTAAAAACGTCAAAGTGCCGCACTATAATTTAAAATTATCTTTGAAAGATTTTTCCTCTCATAAAGGATCGTAACTGGAAAACCTTTAAGGTAGGAAATTCTTTTCTACACTAAAAAGACAAATGTTGTATATGTAGGTAGTACAAGATTAAGTGATTTATATTTCCATTTACCAGTAGAGCGAAACAAGACGTAATAGCAAAAATTGACATAGAATAGCCTTACCTTGTGATATTTTTTCGGTATTTGAGACTTGGGTATTGTAATGACGGGAATAAATACAGCAGACAATCATGACGAATGAAAATTAATTGGAGCAACAAGGGGGCGAGACCTTTACTCTGAATTCACAATAGCAATTTTTAGTAACCTAACTACCATTTATACTATTTCCCCAAGGAGAAGAACTACCTCAGTTTGCAATTACAGTTGCTATTGTTGGCATGTTTATATTTATAATGAAAAATTAATTTGCTTTTATGGATGCTTTGAAAACTAAAATAGATGACCTCAACTATGATTAAGCCGAAACAAACTTTGTAATAATTCAAACCAGCACTGTGGGGCCTTTTTAAGGTCGTAATCACACTTATTTTTGGCGCTATTGCATTCACCCAAATATTGGAAATTTGGTAAATAATATATAGAAAATAAGCTTTAAGCTTTCCAAGTTATTATGTGCAAAGCAAATCAATATGTGTAAGTGCGCAGCTTTTAAGGGAGGAATATAGTGAAATCTCATTATAGAGTTGTTGTTGTCGGTGGGGGCGTTGTAGGAGCCTCAGTAATTTACCATCTAGCAAAATTTGGTTGGTCGGATGTTTGCATGCTGGAAAGATCGGTACTTACCGCTGGTTCAAGCTGGCATGCAGCTGGCGGCATACATGCTCTGAATGCTGATCCAAATATTTCTGCCCTCCAGGCCTACACTATTGATTTATTACAAGAGATCGAAGCTGAAAGTGGACAAGATATTGGTCTACATATGACCGGTGGGCTGACAATGGCTGGCACGCCTGATCGATGGGAATGGTTACAATCAGCATATAGAGTATATCAATCAATAGGGATCTCCGATTGCAGACTTGTAACGCCAGATGAGGCACGCGAACTGAACCCCATTATGTCTACCGAAGGTTTACTTGGTGGTATGTGGGCTGATCGAGAGGGTTATTTAGATACGACAGGGACTGTTCATGCCTATGCCAAAGCCGCACGAAAGCGAGGCGCAGAGTATTTTGAACATACAAAAGTAGAGGCTTTGGAGCAAACTGGAGATGGATGGCGTGTTCAAACGGATAAAGGGACAATTTCTTGTGAACATGTAGTAAATGCAGGAGGATTATGGGCTAAGCAAATTGGACGGATGGCAGGAGTTGAGTTACCCGTATCCCCTTTAAAACATCATTATTTAATATCAGACACAATTGATGAACTTGAAACATTAAGTTTTGAAGTGCCCATGACCGTTGATCTAGAGGGCTTTACATATTTGAGGCAGGATCAAAAGGGAGTGCTGCTGGGTATTTATGAAATAAACCATGAGCACTGGGCTATGGACGGCGCACCATGGGATTATGGGATGGAGCTATTTCAGGAGCAAACAGATAGAATAGAAAATGAATTAATACTTGGGTTTGAACGCTATCCAGCATTACAAAATGTTGGTATTAAAACCTGGGTAAATGGTGCTTTTACTTTTTCACCTGATGGTAATCCTCTTGTAGGTCCAGTCCCAGGCAAACGAGGATATTGGTGCGCTTGCGCAGTTATGGCGGGTTTCCTCCAAGGTGGGGGTGTTGGTAAGTCTCTTGCTGAATGGATGATCCACGGCGAACCAGAAGCTGATGTTTATGGAATGGACGTCGCCAGATATGGCAAGTTTGCTGAAAATAGGGAATTTATTAAACAAACTACAGGCCAGTTTTACTCCCGGCGCTTTGTTATGACCTATCCAAATGAACAGCTTCCAGCGGGGCGTCCATTAAAGATGTCCCCAGCACACGACGCGATGACAGAAGTGGGTTGTCAGTGGGGCAATAGTTGGGATCTTGAAGTACCTTTATACTTTGCAACTAAAGAATTTAAGGAAAGTCCGTCACTAAAACGTTCCAATGCATTTTCTTTAGTTGGTGAGGAATGTAGAGCTGTCCGCTCAGACGTCGGCTTACTTGATATAACTGGCTTCTCTCGATTTGAGGTTTCAGGACCTAATGCTGAGGCTTGGCTCAATAATATAATGGCTTCAAAGCTTCCCAAGCCTGGCCGGGCTGGCTTAGCCCCTATGCTTAGCGAAGAAGGCAAACTGAAGGGAGATTTAACATTATTTAATTGGGGAGACGGAACTTGGTGGATAATGGGGTCTTATTATCTACGGGCTTGGCATATGCGATGGTTCAGTGACCACCTCACTAAAGGTGTTTTCATTAAAGACCTTGGTGAAGACTGGGCTGGGTTTTCTCTTTCTGGCCCAAATTCTAAAGAAGTAATGTCTAAGATTACTGACTTTCCCATTAATGAATTAAAATTTATGGGCTGCGCCTCTATGGATATAGGTTTAATAAGTGCTAAAGTTGGTCGGCTTTCAGTCACTGGTGAACTGGGCTACGAAATCCACTGCCGAATGGGCGATCACATAGCATTACGCCGGTTACTACTCAAAGCAGGCGCTGAATGTGGTATTAGAGAATTTGGCTTTAACGCTTTATTATCTTTAAGGTTAGAAAAAGGCTTTGGGATCTGGTCTGCGGAATTCACACAAGGTTACACTCCAGGAATGACAGGGATGGACCGTTGGATTGATTGGAAGAAAGAGCAGTTTATTGGCCAGGCTGCCGCTATTAAGGAAAGGGACGGAAATGGACCTTCCCAGAAACTTGTTATGTTAGAAATTGATGCAGACGACGCCGACGCCAGTGGGTATGAACCCATTTGGAATAATGACAATTTAGTTGGTTTTGTAACATCGGGAGGATATGGCCATACCATAAACAAATCGCTTGCTATGGCTTTAGTAAACAACGACCTCACAAACGAAAATCAGAAACTCAAAGTCCATATCGTTGGCGTTGAAAAAGATGCGAAAGTAATCCAAATGTCGCCCTACGACCCTGAAGGACTAGTAATGCGTGTCTAAAAACAAGGATTTTCCAAAAAGTAAAATTCAAAAAGCGGACACTCTTATTGACTGTCTGCTTCCAAATTAAGTCTCCAAACAGAGGCATTTAACGCTCCAGCTATGGAAACCCAAACTAAGTAAGGAAGAAACAGTAGGCCCGACAACCAATCTACCTGCCACAACGCCAGCGTAGTACACGCAACCGACAACCAAAGAGCTACCAACACTATAAGGCCCAACTTAACATTTTTTAACCCAAAAAATACTGGAGACCAAAGCGTATTAAGCGCAATTTGAAGAGACCAAAGAGCCATCGCTAAGCCATTATCGGGTGCGATAGCGGCTCTAGCTCCCGCTAATGACATAAAAAAGTAAAGTGAGGTCCATGCTACTGGAAACAACCAATTGGGAGGCGTCCAAGCTGGTTTTTTTAAATCAGAATACCAGGATCCAGGCGGAAAAAGACCGCCTGTTGCTCCAGCAGAAAAACAGGCAAACAAAAAAATTAGAAATAATAGCCAAAACATAATTAGAAATTAAACTTTCATACAATCATATCAAGTTAAATTTATTTCGGCCTATCTCCTTTAATTGTCACCCTTCGACCTTTTCTTTCTTCTGGCCAGTAATCCCAGATTGCACGGTGCATACAACAGCGGTTATCCCAAAACGCCATATCATTGATCGACCACCTAAAACGAATTTGATGGTTAATATTTTCAGCTTGATCAAAAAGCAAATTTAAGATGGTACTACTTTCATCTGGTGATAATCCATTAATTTTTGTTGTAAAAGTACGGTTTACGAATAACGCCCTCCTTCCCGTTTCAGGATGTATCCTCACAATAGGGTGATCAGCTGCTGGGAAAGTTGAATTAGTGTCATCCACACCCCGATCTGCATAACGGCCCCTATAAAGATGTTCGGACTCATGCTTGGCACTCAATCCGTTTATCAATTTTTTGATTGGCTTTGAAAGAGCGTCGTAGGCTGAATACATATCACTAAACATTGTATCACCACCACATAGCGGCGCTATATGGATTTGAAGCATAGTTCCCAGTGGCGGCTGTTCATCACATGAAACATCCGAGTGCCAAAATTCACCATTTGCAATCTTTGAATTTTCATTTGCATGGATTTCAAAAATTTCAGGATAACCTTCCATTGTTGGCGCTGCAGGATGGGCGTGTAATTTCCCAAATCTTTTTCCAAAAGCAATATGAACATCCGGAGGAATTTCTTTTTGGTCTTTAAAGAATAATACCTGGTGATCCAAAAATGCCTGACAGATATCTTCAAATTGTTCGTCGGAAACGGGTTTGCTGAGATCGACACCATATATCTCAGCTCCTAAATTTGGAGCAAAAGGTTTGGCTGATATAAATTTGTAATTATGGTTTCTTACTTTTACCAAGCTTATCACCGTTTATAGATAGGAATAAAAAATTACTTTCAATCATAATATCAAACTTTAAATTCAGAAAAAGAAGAAAGATTTATTTTTTTCAAATGTATTACATTTAAATAACCGACCTAGACCTGTATGTTTTGATATTAATTTTATAACTATAACTATTAAAAGTTATCTGGTTTGAGCAAGCCAAACTCCAAAAGCGACGATAGTTGCCCCTATAATCGCTCTTACATCCCAAGTTCCACCCAAAACAAATAGAATTAGCATAACGTAAAAAGGAGAAAAGTTTAAGTGTAGCGATGTGATCGCTATTCCTACTTTATCAATAGCAGCTATAAAAAAAACTTGAGAAACAGCCATGGCAATTATTGAATAAACTATCAAATTCAAAAACTGAACACTCGTAAGCCAAGCAGGGTTTTCAATAAAACCTAAAGCAAACATTACCATGAAACTTATCATGCTAAAAACAGCAGCCCCAGTAAAAGTTACTGACGTACGGGCAATTGACGAAATCTCTGAAAGTCTAGTTACACTTTTATCTGAGGCCCACATGAAACAAAATCCTGAGGCCAAAGCCATCAAAATCCCCCACCCTAATTCAATTGAAATGTTTTCACTCACAGCTATGAACCCGCCTGTTATTGAAGCTGCCAAACCAAGAATGAATTTCTTATTAAGTTTTCTTCTGCCATCCCATACCTCTAAAATAGTTGCAGAAATTGGAATTAGGGTTGCTAGCAATGCCACGGTCACTGGATCGGTATACCACTGTGCAAATAATAATAAGTTTGTTCCAAGCCCAAAACCCAAAAGGCCAATTTGTATTCCTTTTAACCAAGGTGCCTTTAGAATTGCAGATAACCCCTCAAGCAAAATCCACAGAATAATTAATGCTGACACTCCGAATAAAAGTCTGAAAAACATCAGAGTAATAGGATGCCATATTTTTAAAAGAACTTCCGCTGCCGGAAAACCTGCCGAAAACAAAAATATAGAAATTAAAGCTAACGAATTACCTGCAACAAGCCGATTGCTAGAATTTAAAAAAACTTTACGACCCATATTTTTTAAACAATATTTATAATTCAGTTATTTTAAATGGCTAATCCAACTTTTAGTTGGGATTCTGCAATCTAAACGACATCGTGTCGGTAACGAGACTGTATATTCCATAGCCTAAAAGCCTGTTTAGAAATTAAAACAACGCCAAAAAGGCGTTGTTTCAAGGGGGGTATGAACAATTAACCGTGATTGTTCGCGCATGTATTATGTCATGACACGTTAAATATACGGATGATATATGCTCTTAGATCAAAATAGTTTTAAGATTTTGATAAAAGCCTCCACGGGGTAATGTGGAGGCTTAAAATACGGAAACGCTGAGAGAAAATGGAACCGTATAGTGTCATTATGATATTTAAATTCTTAACGCACAAGGCTATATATAATTACCTCAGGTAATTTTCTGTAAAAACCAGTTATAAGAATTCTAGTGTTAAATTTGAATTAATTACACCATCAAATTTAATCATCCAATTTTCTTTAGGAAAAATTGGCTTCGCATCTGTCATAGTACCAGTAGTGATAATATCGCCTGCTGACAACGGATCTTGATTTTTTATTTTAGACAAACCTTTATGAAGATATCGAACTGCAGAAATTGGACCTTCCAAAACATTCGATCCAATACCCGCTTCTTGAAATTTTCCATTTTTATGGAGTTCTACTTTAACATCAATAAGATCGCTTTCATTATTGTGACCTATTTTTTGCTTCTCCCCCACAACTAAACATCCATGCAGACCGCCTGCCACAATTGCATCTGTCAATGAAAACTTCCAATTTGGGTAAATAGAGTCAACAATTTCGCAACCAGGCGCGATCCAATCTAGATATATTTCGGAGTTTTTAGCGCCATATTCTGGCTGTTGTTTTAAACAAATCACTATTTCAGGTTCAATGCGAGGTTCACAAAATTGGCTTAAGTCGACTTTCATAAAGTTTCCTTTACAAAAACTGACGCTTTTTTTCGTAATCGGGCCCCAAATTGGTTCGTCAACGTTGTACGTGCTCCAAATATTACGATTTGTAAAACCAATTTTTCTACCCAACACAGCCGATGACCCTAAATTTTTTCTCACTATATTAGCTGTATCGTAGGCTTCCTGAAGAGAGAGAATTACACCTCTCTTTGAGAATGGTTCAACCTGCTTGGACAGAATGATTGCACTATTTATTTCTTTTGCTATTTTTTCAATATCCATAAAACTTCTCGAATAAATGTCTGTAAAATAACGTTGTTTTATACTTTCACTTTACGTCTAGTTTGATATTCAAATAAGCCTATTCCCCCAAAAACCAGTGTCATGGCAGCAAGGTGAAAAAAAGCAAATGTTTCACTCAGTAAGAACACGGCCATAATTGCGGAGAAAATAGGAACTAAGTTAGCGTACAGACCTGCAGACCCAGGACCTATCAAATCGACACCGCGCATGAAAAGTATTTGAGATAAAAAAGAAGGGACAAGTGCAATATATAAGACAATCGCACAACCTTTAGCGCCCGGCACAACTGTACCATAAACAAAACTCTCTACAATCATCAGCGGAACAGTCATTAGAAATGCGGCCACCGAAAAATAAGCTAGCATAACCATCCCGGGAATTTTCGGTCTACTTTTCAATCCTACAGTATACATAGCGTAGAAGGAACAGGCGAAGATCATTAATAAATCTCCATTATTGAAAGTTAATTGCATTAATTTTTCAATCGAACCTTGAGTAACAATTATAACAACACCCAAAAGAGTGAGTAACAGACCAGATAATTGCAGTTTATTTATACGATCTCCAAAAATCATAAACGAACCGAGCAAAATCATTCCCGGCATCGTGCTTTGAATAATACCCAAATTTACGGCCGTAGTGCTATGGGCCGCTATATAAAAAAATGCATTAAATAAACTAAGCCCAAAACCGCCCATTATGAGCAACCACTTTAGTCTTGGTTTAATAACTGGCCATTCAACAATCATTTGCCGCCAATAAAAGCTTAATAAAATTAAAACGACGATACCCCACCTAAAAAATATTAATAGCATTGGGGAAACTTCTCCAACTGCTAATCGACTAGCAATTGTATTGGTACCCCAGCCTAGGGTAGCCAGAAATAATAAAAGCGGCGAGCTAGAATAGACCCGTGAAAATAAATAAGATCTCATACAAATGGGTTTCGCTTTATTTAATATTACAACAAGGGCTGTTCTGCATAGCACCAAATTTATTACTTAATCCTAGTCAAGTTTTCGTCTAGGATAATTTCACAACTTAAGGAAACATTTTAGTTCCTTTTATACATAAAAAAACGAAAAAGAGCTTATGCACATACCTAAAATAGATATTTCGGAAATTGAAAATGAGGAGCTCAACCATTCGCTTTTAATGGATTTTTATGATGCTTACAGTAACTATGGCTTTGGATATATTATTAACCATGGAATTGAAAAAGGTTTAGTCGATCAACTTTTCCAAGTTTCCAAAAATTTTCATGCCCAACCACTATCGGAGAAAATGAAAATAGCCCTCAACGATAACCATCGCGGTTACATTGCAATTAATACATCCACTGATGTGAATTCAAAACTTGCAGTGGTTAAAAAACCTAATCAATCTGCGAGTTTTATGATGATGCGAGAAGATACATCCGAGCTACCAAATATCTACCTATCAGGTCCAAATCAGTGGCCAGAAATGAAGAAATTCAGAGAAGTCCTGGAAGAATACTCATCACAAATGACAAGGCTTAGCAAAAATTTAATGCGGCTAGCACTAATTTCTGCAGGGGTAAAAGATTTAAGCATAATGCGCTCATTCGAGCCTGCCACTATTTGGTTGAGGCTCCTGCACTACCCACCAATTCCTAAAAATAGTCCAAACGACCTATATAGCTCTGCACCACACACAGATTTCGGATGTTTAACAATTCTAGCACAAGATGAAATTGGGGGCTTGCAAGTCCAAACTAAACAAGGAAAATGGATCAACGTACCAAAAATCGAAGAAAGTTTTGTTGTAAATGTAGGAGATATGCTCTGTAGACTTACCAACGGACTTTTACGCTCCACACCCCACCGCGTTATAAATAAAAGTGGAAAAGAGCGTTTTTCCTGCCCATTTTTTTTCGACCCTCACGTAAACACCGAGATAAAACCATTAAAAGGTACTGGAAAACCAAAATTTTCTCCAATAAATTTTAGCAGTTTTTTACGCAATGAGTTGGAAGCTTCATACGAAAAACATAAACAGTAATAAAGTAAACAAATCTCCAATAGAGACGTTAGCTTTAGTAAGACTTTTTCATAATCTCCTCAAAATACAATATAGGTGGCACAAATGTGTCACCTATATTTAAATTTTTAACAATAAGCTTTTGTGTTTCTAATTTTTCTAATTAAAATCTGGTGATTATATGGATAATAGCAAAAGGCACGACATGAAACTTAAAAATAAGAAGATTTTTATAAGTGCTGCTGGAGCGGGTATGGGCCACTCTGTTGCAAAATATGCCTTGGACGCCGGCGCCGAGGTTTTTGCTACGGATCTCAAGCCCGAAGGATTAGAAGAATTAAACTCTCTGGGCGCTCAAACCGAAACTTTGGACATTACTAAAGATGATTTAATTCAAGATTATTTTTCCAGAAAACCAGATTTTAATGGAATAGTAAACATGGCTGGTTGGGTTCATCATGGAACTATTATGGATGTTGATAAGGCTGATTGGCAAAACTCTTTTCTTATTAATGTACATAGCATGTACTTTATTATCAGGGCAGCTATTCCAGGTTTACAGCAGAATGGTGGCGGTTCCATTGTAAATATGGCGTCTTTGGCATCTTCAGTAAAAGGTTTTCCATTCCGAGCTGCCTACAGTACCTCAAAAGCTGCCGTAATTGGGCTGACTAAGTCAGTTGCTGTCGACTTTATGAGTGATGGAATACGTTGTAACGCAGTATGTCCTGGGACTATCGAAACTCCTTCCTTGCGAGATAGAATGAATAGTATGGCTGAAAAGCTCGGTTCCAAAAAAGCGGCCGAGGAATGGTTCGTTTCAAGACAACCGATGGGACGCCTTGGCCAACCTGATGAAATAGCATCTCTTATAATTTATTTGCTCTCAGATTCTGGTTCCTATGCTACGGGTCAACCTTTTATAGTAGATGGAGGCACAATAGCCTAAATGAGAAATTTAATATCCAGCAGCTGAGAGTTGACATCGCAAATAAATATTAAATTTACCTAGTATTGATCTTACTGACAAAATACATTTTCTACTAAATGCAAGCATCCAGGGAGATAGATAACGAAAATGAAAGTTTCTGGCTCATGCCATTGCGGTAAAATAAAAATAAACGCAAAATTGATCGAAGGTAAAGTGATCGCCTGCCACTGTACAGATTGTCAAATATCTGCAGGTGGACCATTCCGCGTTATTGTACAGTCGAATGGAGATGACTTTGAGATAACAGGAGATGCTTCTGAATATATAAAAACTTCAGCAGACAGTGGGAACCATCGAGTCCAGGGGTTTTGTGGTAAATGTGGATCTTCTTTATATGCGTGTGATTTAGATAGAAACCTTTTTAATATTAGGGCGGGTTGCCTAGAAAATGGTTCCCTGTTTTCTCCAAAAGTTCATATTTTCGGAAAATCTGCCCCATCTTGGCTGAAGGGTATAAGCCAAAGTCCTTGGCTTGAAAAAGGACCAGGTTCTCAACCAATGAAGATGGACTAATAACTTTTAGAAAATAAACTTTCTAATTAATTTTAATTTTTACGCTGCCAACATTACACACTTCATATTCAATAGTATCACCTTTTTCAGGAAAATATGTTGAAAATGTGGAACCCGTCATGATTATTTGTCCTTCTTTTAATTCCAAACCCCGGTTCTTCAAAAACTCAGCAATCCAAACTACTGCATTAAACGGATTTTCTAAAGCTTTGCCAGTAATTGATTTTTCAGTCTGTCCATTAACAATCTTACAAACTTCATTATTACTAAAATCTAAATTACCAAAATTTTCTAACCTACTTCCTAAAACCGTATTTGCGTTCCAAGAATTATCGGCTGTTTGCGAAATTAAATCCACTTTGGAATAATCTGCATTTCGATCATCAATTAATTCAAAAGCTGGAAAAACAGCTTTAGATTTTCGCATACAATCCTCAACTGTCAAATTATTAAATTTGGTACCAAAATCTTCACCAATTTCTATCGCGAGCTCAAATTCAACTCCTAGCCGGCCATAATTTGAAAGAGATATGACTTGGTTACCTTTAAGTATTGTTTTGGCAAATAAATTTCCTTTAAAAGAGGTATTAACACCAAACATATTCTGCATTACTTTAGAAGTGAGAGCTAATTTATAGCCAGCTACATGGCCTTTGTTAGCCCAGACAGCCTCGAGGGCCTGTTGCACAAGATAGGCGTCTTCATAACTCTCTAAATTGAATATTTTATTAAAGTTTTGAAAATCTCTCTTAGCCTCTCTCTGTTCTTTTATCCAATTTGCAGCCTCAACATATTTTGACATCTTCAAACTCCAAGTTTTAGTTTAAATATTTAGTCACAGACTTGGTATTTAGTACACAAATTTGCAATAACTCTTGTTTTGACATCGAGAATCCATATTAAGTCAGTGAAAATTAACTCAGAACAACAAAACGAAAATGATTACAACATGGATGCTCCTAATATATTATTTATCATGGCCGATGATCATGCTTCAAAAGCAATTAGTGCTTATGGTTCAGGCATAAATAATACCCCAAACATTGATCGTATTGCAAACGAAGGCGTTAGGCTTAACCACTGTTACGTTACGAATTCAATTTGCACACCAAGCCGTGCTGCTATTCTTACAGGAACATATAATCACGTGAATTGCGTAACCACATTAAATACGCCAATCAATAATAGGCTACCCAACGTCGCTAAACATCTTCGCTACGAAGGCTATCAAACAGCCATCGTCGGAAAGTGGCATTTAGGAGAGGGAAAGGAACATGAACCCACTGGATTTGACTATTGGTCAGTCTTGCCTGGCCAAGGTGAATATTTTGACCCTAAATTCATTGAAATGGGAAAAGAGGTGGAAGAGAAAGGATATGCTACCGATGTTATAACCAAAAAATGCCTGAGTTGGTTGTCAGCACGAAGTAAAAATCAACCTTTCTTTCTAATGTGCCACCATAAAGCTCCACACAGAGAGTGGGAGCCACATCCAAAAAATCGAGAGCTTTATTCTAATGATATAAAAATACCCGAGACGTTTGAAGATGACTATAAAAATAGAGCAAAAGCTGCAGCTGAAGCAAAAATGAGAATCAAAGATGACATGACCTATGATGATCTTGGATTGGTTCAACCGGAAGGCGGATCTGAGATCGGCGACCGATCCAGGCCAGATAGTAACAAGCGAAAAATACCAAATCCCAAAACATTAAATGGATTTGAGTTAATAGATAAACATACTGGAGAAAAATTTACTTTTAGTTCTAGGTCAGAATTAAGCCGATTTAAATATCAGCGTTATATAAAAAGATACCTTAATACCATTGCTTCTATTGATGAAAGTGTAGGATCTTTACTGGGCTATTTGGATGAAGAAAATTTGGCAAAAAATACAATTGTAATTTATACATCAGATCAAGGTTTTTTCTTAGGAGAGCATGGCTGGTTTGATAAGAGATTTATTTATGAGCAATCTTTCCAAATGCCTTTTTTGCTAAGGTATCCAAGCTCAATTAAAGCTGGTCAGGTAAATGATGATATGTGTTGCAACGTGGACTTTGCGCCTACTTTTTTAGATTTTGCTGGATTGGATATCCCAAATTACATGCAAGGAGATAGTCTAAGACCCATTTTGGAAGGCAAAACTCCAGATAATTGGGAGCAAGTAGCATACCAAAGATATTGGATGCATCGCGACCCAGATCATAATGCCTATGCTCACTACGGATTACGAGATCAGCGATATAAAATAATTTACTGGTATAACGACGGTTTCGATCTTCCGGGAACAAATCACGGTGGAGAGGATAAAGAGTGGGAGCTTTTTGACTGCGAAAGAGATCCTCTAGAATTGTTTAATTTAGCAAATGATAAAAACTTCAAAGAAGTGTTTTCGCGCATGAAATTTATTCTAACTCGGAAAATGATCAAAATTGGCGATATTCCTGCCCACGAATATTAATATTTCATTTTTTCAGCCGAATTACGTCACGTTTAAAAAATTTTCGGAATGTAATCACTAAAAAATTGTTAATGCTATCACAAGGAATGATTTGCTTTCAGAAAATGATATGTAAATTTTTTGGGTAACTTTTAGGAGGAAAAAATGTCTCTTTATGAAAAATTGAAAACTGCATCGGAAAATCGCGATGTAGAAGCCTATTTAGACTGCATTCACGACGATTTTGTTTTTGTCCGGCATCAATCTGGAGCTGAACTGAGCAAGGAGGAGTGGACTCCAATGCTTACTGCAATGATGCAGAGTGAAAAATTAGAAATTAATAACCAGCGCTGCATTTATGAGAACGAAGAAATTTTAGTTAGTCATTCAATGATGAACTTTCCAGATGGAAGTTCAGAAGCTGTAATGGTGGTAAATCAGCTCAAAGATGGAAAAATTATAAGAGTCGAAACAGGCGCGACTCCAATTACAAGTGCGTAAACAAAAAAAGGAAAATCTCAAATGGTAGAAAGTTTTGGTGGTTCTTTAAACCTAATTATCTGGATATTACTGACAATTGGAGCGGTATATTACAGTTTCAGATGCCTGTTTCAAACGAAAGCATTTAACGATCAGTACGGATTTGGAGATCAAGCAATTTTTATCACTAGGTTCGCTGGCTCACAAGTTGGAGCGGCCGCTTTAATTTCAATTTTCTTACTATTTAGTGGGCCATCTGGTGCTTGGGCTTTTGTCGCTTACGGGTGGACACAGGCTCTTATTGCTGCAATTACTGGATACCTTACATTAAACAGTGAATGGTCGCAAATTGAAGGCGTTAAGCCCACTGCTGAGGGCTATATTGCTCCAATCGTATTTTTAATACTTTATTCTATTCTATTATATAATATGGGTGATATTCTTAGTGCCTAGTATTTGAGGATATATTTTTTTTTAAAACCACAAAATGGATAAATCCAATAATAAGTTAAAACCAGCAATACAGCACGCAATAATTGCTGGTTGTATAATTTCATTTATTAGTTTTGGGTTTTCAGCCTCATTCAGTGTTTTTTTGCGACCAATGTCAGTAGACTTAGGTTGGGGAAGGGAAGTTTTTTCTCTTTCATTGGCTATTCAAGTATTGATGTGGGGAGTTGCACAACCGCTGGCAGGGGCATATGCCGATAAGCACGGTCCTACGCAGGTATTGGCTTTTGGTGCTATTTTTGCTGCGCTAGGTTTTGCTCTGCGCGGCATATTACTTGATGAAACTATGTTTATTTTAACTGGGTTTATTGTTGGGATAGGTACCGGCGCGTGTTCTTTTCCAGTTGTGATTGTAGCTCTGGGCAAGGTTGTGAGGGCAAAACAAAGAAGTTTTATTTTGGGTTTAGGAACAGCTGCAGCTTCTGCCGGTATGTTCGCAGGAGCTCCGATTGCCACCATTCTTATGGACAAAATAGGCTGGGGTACAGCAATATTGATTGTGGCCGCCTCTTTTCTAGTAATCTTACCTCTTCTCTATTTTATATCTCGTGCCTCGGAAAAACCGAAGACCCACAAAGAACAGTTAAAGACGTTACAGGCTATAAAAATAGCCTTTTCTGATAGGTCATATACGCTACTATTTTTTGGATTTTTTGTCTGTGGTTTTCATGTCCAATTTATTCAGACCCACCTACCAGCTTACATAGCGGATGAAGGTTTAGCAACAATAATAGGTGCTTGGTCTTTAGCTCTTATTGGACTGTTCAATATCGGCGGTTCTTTTCTTTCAGGATGGTCCGGTCAACTATATTCCAAACCAAAGTTGCTAGCAGGGATATATGCAAGTAGAGCCGCTGTCATTACTATATTCATATTTACTCCTTTAAATGAAACTAGTGTTTTAATCTTTTCAGCAGCTATGGGGATTCTTTGGTTATCAACAGTAGCTCTAACAACCGGCCTGGTTGCTCAAACGCAGGGTTTGAAATTTTTGTCAACCTTGGTGGGTTTAGTATTCTTAAGTCATCAAGTGGGTGGATTTTTGGGAGCATGGCTTGGTGGCAGACTATAT
The DNA here is from genome assembly GCA_902632125.1 of Paracoccaceae bacterium. Lineage (GTDB taxonomy): Bacteria > Pseudomonadota > Alphaproteobacteria > Rhodobacterales > Rhodobacteraceae > Salinivivens. Next base: position 234,087 of record CACPBQ010000001.1, read on the forward strand.
GACCTCACAGGAAACTATAATGCAATGTGGATAGCAGCCATTTTATTTGGTTTGGCAGCTACGGTTATCCATATCCCAATTAAAGAGCGGCCTGGAAAATTAGCACAAGTTGAAATAATATAATTTAGGTTAATAAGGGTAAAATACTAAATCGACTTAATCATAATTTTTCGCGAGTATTAAACCACTCCTTGCAATCATTAGGCTAGGTCAACTATTTCCAGCTAAAAATGCTACGGCTTTTTGTTTTTATGGGAGTTTTAGTATTTAGAAAAACAGTGCCAAACTGGAGACATACTCCAGCTTATGGTTTAAAATAGTTCTTCAAAAATTCGTGACCAATTAACAAAAACCATGTTTAGATGATTTTAAAATGTTCTATCTTCTGTCATACGTTGTAATTTTATTATTGTTACTAATTATTCCATGTGCTTTGTTCACAACAATAATTTCCCACAAAATTAGACGTTCTATCCCAAAATTTGGTAAAATTACTCGGCTCGAGGATGCTGAAATACATTGGTATGACTCTGGCCAGGGAAGACCTATTATTATGCTACACGGTCTTGGCGGAAATTTGAGAAACTTCACTTACGCTTTAACGGGAAGACTTAACAATGATTTTCGGGTTATTGCGATAGACAGAGCAGGATCCGGTTGGTCAAGGCGATCCAAACCTGTGATCGCAACTCTACAAGAACAAGCACGTATAATATCAGAATTTATTGAACAAGAGAGGATTGAAAAACCACTGATAGTAGGACACTCTTTAGGTGGCGCAATTGCTTTGGCGATTGCCTTGGAGCACAAAAAACAAATCTCAGGTCTCGCACTTATATGTCCAGCCACCCAACCTGTTGATAGGGTACCCGATATTTTTCGATTTCTGAATATTACCAGTCCTACTTTACGATTTTTTGTCGCATACACCTTTTCGTCTTTCATTGGAATTTTAACACGTAAAAATACTTTTCAGATAGCATTTGCTCCCGAGCCTGTTAGCGAAAATTTTTCCATAGAAGGCGGTGGTGATTTAGCCCTTTCATCTCGAGCCTTCATTAAAACTTCAGAAGACCTGATATTTGCTCTTTCTTCCGCTCCATTGCTTGCAGGGAGGGAAAAAGAGCTCGACGTACCTATTGCAATTTTATTTGGCGAACAGGATAAAATTCTTGACGTAAAACTGCATGGTCAAAAGTTTGCTAAATTATCAGGTGCAAAGCTAAAGATTTTAACTGGAAAAGGACACATGTTGCCTCTCACTCAGCCTGACGAATGTTCTAATTTTATTCGTGGCATGATGGATAAAACATCATATTGAATACCAATAGTCCTATTAAAAAATAATCATTTTTTATGTTGATAATTTAGCAAAACTAGCGTTATGCCTGAACATGAAGCCACTAAGCTGTCACCACCATAACCCTCTATAATAGTAGACAAGCTAGTCTCAATAACTATAAATAATTTGCTACTCTTGCAAAATCTTTGATACTTTAGGATTTTGAATTTTACCAAAAATCAACTCAGGAGGTTGAAAATGAAAATTATATCATCAGTTGAATTATCAAAGGGATATGAACATTGGAAAAGTTTATTTCTTGCAAATGAAGATTTCAGACAAGATCATGGTATAAATGTTCTTGCTTTCGGGCATGAAGAGCAAAATAAAGATAAAGTTTGGGTATGTATGGAAGTCGAGTCTATGGAAAAAATGATGTCGACAGTTGATAAACCTGAGATGATAAAGTTGCGAGAGCAAGCAGGTGCAAAAATAGAAACGCAAACTTTTGTGAAACTTATAGAGTGATTTTATAGGTCTAATGCCCATTCAGCCCCAGTTTTGACAAAATCACCAGTATTAAGTTCACGAAAAGCTTGTTGAAGCTCGGCCATTGTATTCATAACAATTGGGCCGTGCCATGCTACTGGTTCACGTAAAGGTGCCCCAGAAATTAAGAGAAAACGAACACCCTGCTCGCCTGAAGACACTTCAATTTCATCGCCATCACCAAATACAACCAAAGTACGATTTCCAGACTGATCCCTTATTTTCATCTCATGGCCATTAAACTCTTTTTCGACATTTACGCCAAAAGGACTAGACGAATTCCCAAAATGAGCGGAACCTTCAAAAATATAAGCAAATCCTTGTCGCCGTGTGTCAAATGGAAATCGCTTTTTGACATTCGGCATAAGAGTTATGTCTAAGTAGGACGGATCTGTATCGATCCCATCTACTAGTCCTTTATAACCGCGATAGTCGCCCGCGATTACTCGGATGTGTGTTCCATCATCATCCGTGAGAGTATTAATTTCCTTGGAAGGGATATCGAGATATCTTGGTGTGCACATCTTTTGGTCGCTTGGCAAATTTGCCCAAAGCTGAAATCCATGCATTTGACCTAGCTCGTTTCCAGTAGGCATCTCTTGATGTATTATACCAGAACCCGCCGTCA
>CACPBQ010000002.1:0-137500 GCA_902632125.1 Paracoccaceae bacterium
ACTTTCCAATTAGAAAAGATTTTATTTAAGAAAGTTGACTCAGTTAGATACTAAGTGTACCGAAAAGTTACAGCGCAGTTCTGTGTTGGTTTTCAATGTTTTAATTATTAGCAGGTATCGAAATGTCGTCTACTCGCCTGAATTTATCTGATCTGAAAGTTAAGAGTCCCAAAGACTTACTTTCTATGGCGGAAGATCTCGAAATAGAAAATGCGTCAACAATGCGTAAAGGCGAAATTATGTTTCAAATATTACGCGAAAGAGCAGATGAAGGATGGGAAATAGCAGGTGATGGCGTTCTAGAAGTTTTACAAGACGGCTTTGGGTTTTTAAGATCGCCAGAAGCTAATTATTTGTCGGGTCCTGATGATATATACGTCTCGCCGGAAATGATTAGAAAATATTCATTAAGAACTGGCGACACCATAGAGGGTTTAATTAAATCACCTGAAGATAATGAACGATACTTCGCGCTAATTGAAGCACATCAAATTAATTTTCAAGATCCTGATAAAGCAAAGCATAAAATAGCTTTTGATAATCTTACACCTTTGTATCCTGATGAACGTCTTATTATGGAAATTGAAGATCCAACAATTAAGGATAAGTCGGCAAGGGTAATAGATTTAGTGGCACCCATTGGTAAGGGTCAACGTTCACTAATTGTTGCGCCACCTAGAACTGGTAAAACAGTTATTTTACAGAATATAGCTCACAGTATAGAGCAAAACCATCCTGAGTGCTATCTGATAGTACTACTGATAGATGAGAGACCAGAAGAAGTTACTGATATGCAGAGGTCCGTCAAAGGAGAAGTAATATCCTCTACTTTTGATGAGCCTGCTGCCAGGCATGTTGCAGTATCGGAAATGGTAATAGAGAAAGCAAAGCGTCTTGTTGAACATAAACGAGACGTTGTGATTCTTTTAGATTCTATAACGCGGTTAGGTAGGGCATTTAATACCGTTATACCCTCTTCTGGTAAGGTTTTAACAGGTGGAGTAGATGCAAATGCTCTTCAAAGGCCGAAAAGGTTCTTTGGTGCTGCTAGAAATATAGAAGAGGGTGGTTCTTTAACTATTATCTCGACTGCATTGATTGATACAGGTAGCAGAATGGATGAGGTTATTTTTGAAGAATTTAAGGGTACGGGTAATAGCGAGATAGTTTTAGACAGAAAAGTTGCGGATAAGAGAGTATTTCCGTCGATAGATATTTTGAAATCTGGTACGAGGAAAGAAGATCTTCTGATAGATAAGATCGATTTACAGAAAACATTTGTTTTACGTCGTATTTTAAACCCTATGGGTACTACAGACGGAATAGAGTTCCTTTTATCTAAGTTAAAACAAACAAAAACAAATTCTGAATTCTTTGATTCCATGAATACCTAAGCTAGGAATTTTTATGACAGATACTATTTATGCGCTCGCCACATCACCGGGACGCGCAGGAGTTGCTGTCATAAGGATATCAGGTCCCGAAGCTTTCCAAACGCTTAATATATTGTGTAAAAAATTTGAAATAAATCACAGAAAATCAATGCTTTGCGACATATATACCCAAGAAGATCTGCACCTCGATAGGGCTTTGGTCATTCCATTTAAAGGACCAAAAAGCTTCACAGGTGAAGACGTAGTAGAGCTCCATCTACATGGAAGCATAGCTATTATTCAAAAGGCACTAGAAACACTGTCGAAGTTAAAAAATTATCGTCAGGCTCTTCCTGGCGAGTTTACGCGCAGAGCTTTTGCGAACGAAAAACTTGATTTAGCAGAAATAGAAGGGCTTGCTGACCTAATAGAAGCAGAGACAGAGGCTCAAAGAATACAGGCGTTAAAGGTTTTGTCTGGTAAGTTAGGGGAAAAAGTCAAAGAGTGGAGGTCTATGATAATTAGAGCAATGGCTTTAATTGAGGTTACTATAGATTTTGCCGATGAAGAGGTTCCAACAGATGTAACAAAAGATGTTTTAAGCATTTTAACATTTATAAACAATGACTTAGAGATTGAATCGGAAAGTATTATAGTTGCAGAAAGAATAAGAAATGGCTTTGAAGTGGCTATAGTAGGCAAGCCCAATGTGGGCAAGTCTACCCTTTTAAATGCTTTGGCTGGAAGGGAGGCAGCTCTTACATCCGAAGAGGCAGGAACTACAAGAGACGTTATAGAGGTAAAGATGGATTTGGGTGGTTTGCCTGTTACTGTGATGGATACTGCTGGACTGAGAGAGGCTGTTAATTCTGTAGAGGTTAAGGGAATAAATAAGGCTCTTCAAAAAGCCAAATCAGCAGATTTGGTTATTTTGCTAACTGAAAATGGTGAAATGCCTCCAGAAATAGAAAACGATAACGTATTAAAGTTTATTTCAAAATGCGATAATGGCGGAATGCCCGATGGCGTTTCTGGCGTAACTGGTTATGGATTAGAAAATATGATAAGTTCCATAAGGCATAAATTAGAAATAAGGGTTCAAAATCAAGGTATTGCGACTAGATTTAGGCATAAAGAAGCAATTGACAGTTCGATAGGTAAAATAATCAAAGTTAAAAAACTTGTCAAAGATGGGCCAGAGTTTTATGAGCTTGCAGCGGAAGAATTAAGGCAAATAGCCTACACCCTGGATGAATTGTTTGGTAAAGTTGATGTAGAAAATGTCCTTGATGAAATTTTCTCATCGTTTTGTCTGGGAAAGTAAGGAGTGTTTCACGTGAAACAATTTGACGTGGTTGTGATTGGTGGTGGACATGCAGGTTGCGAAGCTGCTGCAGCAGCTTCGAGAATGGGTGCAAATACTGCACTTGTTACCTTAAAAGCTTGTGATTTGGGTGTTATGTCGTGCAATCCTGCCATAGGTGGTCTTGGCAAGGGTCATTTGGTTCGCGAAATTGATGCGTTGGATGGTATTATGGCTCGTTCGGCAGACGAAGCGGGCATTCAGTTTAGACTTTTAAATCGTAAAAAAGGACCAGCAGTCCAAGGGCCACGGACTCAAGCTGATAGATTGTTATATCAAAATTCAATCAAAAAAATTCTACGGTCAATGAAAAATCTCTCGATCGTAGAAAGTGAAGTTGTGGATCTTCTTGGTTCACAAGAAAAAGTGCGAGGTGTAATTTTATCCGACGGTTCTGAAATCTCAGCAAAGTCTACTATTATAACTACAGGAACGTTTCTAAGAGGAAAGATTTACATAGGAGAGGTAACATATTCAGCTGGCCGTATGGGCGCAGACCCATCATTAAAACTTGCAGAAAAGATTGAGGGTTTTGGTTTAAAGTTGGGTAGGCTGAAAACTGGCACACCCCCAAGATTAAATGGAAAATCGATAAATTGGGAACAGCTAGAAATGCAACCTGGTGACTCTGAGCCAACAATGTTTTCTTTTTTGTCAAAAAAACCTTCGGCAAAGCAAATTTCGTGTGGAATAACTTTTACTAATGAACAAACCCATGAAATTATAGAAAAAAATTTATCAAAATCAGCAATGTATAGCGGGCTTATCGATGGTGTTGGTCCCCGATACTGTCCGTCCATAGAAGATAAAATAGTCAGATTTAGAGATAAAAACTCGCATCAAGTGTTTCTAGAGCCAGAAGGCCTTTCAGTTGATACAGTATATCCTAATGGAATTTCTACATCACTTCCTGAAAAAATACAGAAAGAATACGTAAAGTCTATCAAAGGACTAGAGAAAGCAGAAATTTTACAACCTGGTTACGCAATAGAATATGATTATGTTGACCCTCGATCATTATCATCAACTCTAAGTGTTAATGGTGTTAATGGTCTTTATTTGGCGGGCCAAATCAACGGAACAACAGGATATGAAGAGGCGGCGGCTCAGGGGTTAGTTGCTGGATTAAACTCTGCGGCAGCTTCGCTTGGACAAGATAATATCACTTTTTCGCGATCAGATAGCTATATAGGCGTAATGATTGATGATCTAATCTCTAAAGGTGTAAGCGAACCGTATAGAATGTTTACGTCTAGAGCTGAGTTTAGGCTTTCTTTGCGCGCTGACAACGCAGATCAACGACTGACTCCCAAAGGTATCGATATAGGCTGTGTATCCTCAGATCGAAAGAAAGTTTTCTTAGAAAAAACTGATAAAATAGAGAAATGTAATAAAATCCTTTCTGAAAAAGAGTTTACTCCCAACCAATTATTAGCTCAGGGTATTTCGGTTAGCCAAGATGGAAACAAAAGAAATTTGAAACAAGTATTGGCATTTCCAAGCATAACTTTTGATAATATAACGGTGTTTGACAAACGGCTCTTGAAAATTGAGAAAGAAATACAAAAGCAAGTTCATAGAGATGCGATGTACTCAAATTATATAGATAGACAAAGCAAAGATATAGAAGCTATCAAAAGAGATGAAGCTATAAAAATACCTTATAATTTTGATTATGAGCCCATGTCTGGCTTATCAAATGAATTGAAGGATAAATTAATAGTTCAGAAACCAAAGAATATAGCACAAGCCTCTAGGATAGAAGGAATGACGCCGGCAGCTCTTTTTTTAATATTATCAAAAGTAAAACAGGGTCAGTATCAGATCAAGGCTGGATGAAAGATGATATTTTAAAAGATGTTTCACGTGAAACAATAGAGCTGCTACAGCAACTTAGAGTGCTTGTTGAGAAGTGGAATAAAAGTATAAACTTAATTTCTAAAAGTACCGTACCTGAAATATGGAGTCGCCATATTTTAGACTCTGCTCAGATTTTTTATGCGAGAAATAAAAGATTTAAAAGATGGTTGGATATAGGGTCTGGAGCAGGTTTTCCCGGCTTAGTTGTGTCAATTCTTGCTCAGGACAACAATATAAATGGTGAGATAGTCTTAGTTGATAGTGATACAAGGAAATGTGCTTTCCTGAGTACTGTCAAAAGAGAGCTAAGTCTCAATTTATATATTATAAACAATAGGATAGAGCTTTGTGACAGACAAGGGGCAGATGTCATATCAGCTAGAGCTTTAACGGATTTATCTAATCTTTTAAAGTTATCATTTAACCATATGAATGAAGATTCAACCCTTATATTTCCAAAAGGAAAGTCTTGGCGGGAAGAGTTGTTTGCTGCACAGAAAACTTGGAACTTTAGTTGGGAAGCAGTTACCAGTATAACTGATCCAAAGTCAGTAGTTTTGAAAATAGGAGAGCTTTCGCGTGCCAATTAGTAATTCCAAGACTGCAAAAATTATCTCTGTAACAAATCAAAAAGGTGGGGTTGGCAAAACAACCACAACCATAAATTTAGCAGCGGCCCTGTCAGAATTAGAAAAGAAAGTTCTAATTATAGATTTGGATCCTCAAGGCAATGCATCCACGGGCTTAGGTGTAGAAGTAGAAGATCGAAAACTATCAACATATGAATTTTTGGTCGAAGGTATTCCATTAGAAAAAGTTGCAATGGAAACAGAAGTCTCGGGCCTGAATATTATTCCTGCAACAATAGACCTTAGTTCCGCAGATATAGATCTTATATCAAACGAAAAAAGAAGCCACTTACTGTATGAGGCACTGCGAAAAAAAGAAGAAAACAAGCAAAAATATGACTATATATTGATTGATTGTCCACCGTCTTTAAACATTTTAACGGTTAACGCGATGGTAGCATCTCACTCTGTCTTAATACCATTACAGAGTGAATTTTTTGCACTTGAGGGCCTCTCACAACTTTTACTTACGGTTAAAGAAGTGCGTCAGACAGCAAATGAGAACCTTCGAGTTGAAGGCATAGTATTAACTATGTTTGATGGAAGAAACAATTTATCTAAACAGGTAGAAGCTGATGCCAGAACTAACCTGCGCGATCTAGTTTTCAAAACGATTATCCCGAGAAATGTTAGGGTGAGTGAAGCGCCTTCGTATTCGATGCCTGTTTTAACTTATGATTCTTCCTCAAAGGGATCAAAGGCTTATATGAGTTTGGCTAGAGAGTTATTAGCTAATAATTCTTAATAGGAGGTTTTTATGGTAGACAAAAAAGGAAAACCGCGAGGTCTTGGACGAGGGCTATCATCTTTGATGGGTGATATCACCAAAGAACCAATAACGAGTGGTGTAAATTCAGAAAATCAGACAGATGAGAAACTGGTTCCGGTTGAAAAAATATATCCAAATCCAAATCAGCCTAGAAAGTCATTTCAAGAAGAAAAACTCATTGAATTAGCGAATTCGATTAAGACAAAAGGTTTAGTACAACCTTTGATAGTTAGAAAAAAGAAGGGAACAAAAGAAAGTTTTGAAATAGTTGCAGGCGAGCGACGATGGCGTGCTGCTCAAAGAGCTCAAATCCATGAGCTTCCAGTTATTGTAAAAGATTTTAGCGATATTGAGGTTCTAGAAATTGCTATAATTGAAAATGTGCAGAGGGCTGATTTAAACCCAGTAGAAGAAGCTCTTGGATACAAAAACTTAATGGACAACTTTGATCATACTCAGGAGGGGCTTTCTAAAGAAATTGGAAAAAGTAGGAGTCACATAGCTAACTTGTTGCGATTACTTACTCTTCCAAAAGAGGTTCAAAACTTATTAATTTCAGGACAACTTACAGCAGGGCATGCTCGTGCTCTTGTAACATCTGAAAACCCGGTTGCGTTAGCAAAACAGATTATCTCGCTTGGTCTTTCGGTAAGGGATGCAGAGCGGTTGGCTAAAAACGCTAGTCAGAAAAACGCTGTTAAAAAAGTAAAAATAAAAGAAAAACCTGCTGATACAGTTATTTTGGAGACAGATCTTTCCGCGGCATTAAAAATGAAAGTCCTGATTGACCATGAAGTAGGAAAAGAAAATGGTTTTATTTCAATATCTTACAGGTCATTGGAAGATTTAGACCGCATATCTGAAATGATATTGAATAATCCTTTATAGAAGAATTTAATCTAAAAGTTCTGCCAAAACAGAATTTAAAACTCTCCTTCCTGAGTATGTGGTCGATATATTTTCTTTTTTTTGTTTGATGAGTTTCAGGCTTTTTAAAAAAGTTAATTTATCTTTTGAAAACGAATATCCTGATAAATTTTCAAATCTTTTACAACAAACGCCTTCATTTAATCGTAAACCCATCATAACCATCTCAGCAGCTTGCTGTTCTTTAGATAACTCCGTTAAGCAAGATTCTCCAGATCCCTGCTTTTCTACATTTTTAAGCCACTTTTCAGGCGATAAAAATGTTTCGCTCGCGTATTTTTTTCCATCTATAGTAAGGCGACCGTGGGCACCAGGTCCTATACCGACGTAGTCGCCATATCTCCAGTAAACCAGGTTATGTATGCTTTCAAAACCTTTTTGAGCGTAGTTGGAAACTTCATAAGCTGTAAGGCCGCGGTCTTTACATAAATTAGAAGTGACATCGTATAAATCAGCAGATATGTCCTCATTGGGTAAGCCTTTAAGAAGCCCACGATTATATCTATCCCCAAATGCTGTTCCTTGCTCAATGGTTAATTGATATAAGGACATATGACTGGCTTCTAAATCTAACGCTTGACTTAATTCTTTTTCCCAATGTACCAATTTTTGGTTTTGTCTGGCATATATCAGATCAAAACTAACAGCAGTGAAGTTTTGCTTTGCAATCTCAAAGGCTGCTAGTGCTTCTTGAACCGTATGGGTTCGGCCTAAAGCTTTCAGATCTTTCGCATTAAGAGATTGAATCCCCATAGATGCTCTATTCACACCAGCATACTTATAAGCTTTAAAATTTTTTGCATCCACAGAACCGGGGTTTGCCTCTAATGTAACCTCAAAATTATCTCTAATTTTCCAACGTTTTTGAATTTCGTTTAAAATCTCGTCAATAACCCATGGCTCGATAAGACTTGGCGTACCACCACCAAAAAAAACAGAATCTAAAAATCGGTTGGATGTACTTTTCGAAACTCGTTTTAATTCACTTAGATAACCTCTAAGCCATTGTTTTTGATCAATATTTATTCTTACATGGCTATTGAAGTCACAGTAAGGACATTTTGTAGCACAGAAGGGCCAATGGATATAAATCCCAAAGCCTCCATGTTTCCAGTCTTCAATCAAAACATGCCCTAGCAAGTTTTTTGAAAGCTATTGACCTGTGGCTGATTTTATTTTTATTCTCAAAGCTCATTTCTCCGCAAGTTATATCAAATTCATCAGGTTGAAAAATTGGGTCATATCCATGGCCATCCAAACCTCTTGGGGGCCAAACAACCTGGCCAGCTAGAGTACCTTCAAAGATTTCGTCGTGCCCATCTGGCCATGCCAATACCAAAGTACAGCGAAATTGTGCCAACCTGGGATAGGGTGCAGATATTTTTGTTAACGCGTCGTGGGTTTTTTTCATCGCTAGATAAAAATCGCGTCCATTTGGTGTTTCGGCCCAATCTGCAGTATATACACCAGGAGCGCCATTTAAGGCATCAATAGTAATTCCACTATCGTCTGCAAGAGCTGGTAAACTGGTAATTCTTGATGCAGAGTGCGCTTTTATTCGCGCGTTTCCAATAAAATTATCTTCTGTTTCTATTGGCTCTGGTAGGTCAAGTGATTTACTGGATAAAATTTCCACTGTATTATTGGAAAATAGTGCGCGAACTTCATCTAGCTTACCCTCATTATGAGTAGCAACCACTAGTTTTTTTCCTTGAAACTTTCGCATCAACTTTGGGCGGATTTCAGAATATCAAAGAGTTCACAGGCACCTTTTTCCGCTAGATTTATTAGGGTATCTAGTTCATTTCTCGTATACGTTGTGCTCTCTGCACTTATTTGGGTTTCTATCATATTCCCACTTTCAAGTATAATAAAGTTTCCGTCTACTCCTGCCTGGCTATCTTCCGAGTAATCGAGATCCAAGATTGGTTGTCCAGCATAAATACCACAACTAATAGCAGCAACTGGTGAAATTAAAGGGTCTGTAGATATGGTACCAGAATCTAAAAGTTTATTTATTGCTAATCGAAGTGCTAGCCAACCACCAGTAATCGATGCACAGCGCGTTCCACCGTCGGCTTGTATTACGTCGCAATCAATTGTTATCTGCCGTTCACCCAAAGCGAGCCTATCAACGCCGGCTCTCAAAGATCTTCCAATAAGCCTTTGGATCTCAACAGTTCTGCCTCCTTGTTTCCCAGAAGCTGCCTCTCTCCGCATTCTTGAACTGGTTGATCTTGGTAACATTCCATATTCAGCAGTAACCCAGCCTAGACCAGATCCCTTGATAAATGGCGGTACTCTGTCTTCCACTGTTGCAGTACATATCACATGGGTATCGCCTATTTTAATTATGCAACTTCCTTCAGCATGCATAGTAATGTTGGTTTCTATTGAAACTTTTCTCATTTCGTCAAGTTTTCGACCAGATGGGCGCATTGTAAATCCTTTCAGCTTTGACTTGGCAATACATCTCGATCATGTGAATTTGCAACCCTGTTAAAAGTTTTTCATTAGGCTTATTTGAAGATATAGGCTAAAACACGTTCCGATGATCGAAAAAAAAGAAATTCTTGAGGAAATGAATAACCGCTCTCGTGAAGTTTTTCGAAGAGTTGTAGAGGGTTACCTGACGGACGGTGAGCCAGTTGGGTCTAGAACTTTATCGCGTGAATTTAGTGAAGACATTTCAGCTGCAACAATTAGAAATGTTATGCAAGACCTAGAGTTTCTAGGATTATTAGGTAGCCCACATACAAGTGCTGGCAGAGTACCCACACAATTAGGATTACGAATGTTTGTCGATGGTATTTTAGAGGTATCAGAGATAGATAAAGATGACAGAAAACAAATTGACAAGATCGTTTCAGATGAAACTAATCAAGTTGAAGATATTTTAGACGATATATCCACAACATTATCAGGCGTTACACATGGCGCTTCACTGGTTTTGACACCTAAACGCGAAGCGCCAATTAAACATGTAGAGTTTCTACCTTTATCAACTAACCAGGCCTTAGTTGTTTTAGTTTTTGCAGATGGTCATGTTGAAAACCGTCTATTTAAGCCGCCACCAGGTCAAACACCAAGCTCCATGAAGGAAGCGGCAAACTTTTTAAATGCATTAATGGAAGGTAATACACTAAGTGAAGCAAAAAAGTTAATTAAAAATGAAATAGAATACAGACGGCAAGAGCTTGATACTTTAGCTCGAGAGTTGGTACAGAGCGGGTTAGCGCTTTGGGAAGATTCTGAAGAACGTCATGAGCGATTAATTGTTAAAGGAAGGGCAAATCTTTTAAATGAATCGTCACAACAGGAAGACTTAGATAAAATAAAAAATCTATTTGACGATTTAGAACGAAAACGCGATATAGCAGACTTCTTGGAGCTTACGGAAAAAGGCGAAGGGGTAAGGATTTTTATAGGGTCGGAAAATAAACTTTTTTCTTTGACGGGTTCATCTTTGGTCGTTTCTCCTTATATGAATTCGGATCGTAAGATTATCGGTGCTGTAGGAGTAATTGGGCCTACACGGTTAAATTATGGGCGTATAGTTCCTGTAGTGGATTATACCGCGCAACTGGTTGGAAAAATGATCTCTGATCGAAATAAGAGGTGACAAATGGCGGAGCAAAAAAAAGAAGAATTCTTGGATGAAATAGACGAATCCGATTTGGACCAAGATGAATTAATCGATATTGATGCAGAAGCAGCCGAACTGGAAAAACTAGATGAAGTTACTGCAGAGCGAGACGACTATCGTGATAAATTTATGAGGGCGCTGGCTGATGCAGAAAATGCTCGAAAAAGAGCAGATAAAGATCGAAAAGAAGCTGAGAACTATGGTGGATCCAAATTGGCCAGAGATCTCTTACCAATTTATGATAATATGAAAAGAGCTGTTGACTCTATAACTGCTGATCAAAAAGAAATGGTTGGTTCTGTCATCGAGGGCGTTGAGCTAACGATGCGAGAACTATTAAATGTTTTCTCAAAGCACGGGATCAAACCAATATCTCCAGAGGTTGGTGATAAATTCGATCCATTACTACACGAGGCAATGTTTGAGGCCCCTGTTCCAGGCACAAAAGCAGGTGATATTATAGAAGTTTCCTCTGAAGGCTTTATGTTACATGATCGCTTATTGCGCCCTGCACATGTGGGAGTGTCATCAAGCAACTGACTTTCTAAGTTTTTAGATTTTCTTTTAGCTTGTAAAGAAATTCCAAAGCTTCCCTAGGTGAAGTGCCGTCTAAATTTATGTTTTTTATTTCTTCGTGAAGCGGGTCTGCCTTTTTTTTCGAAGGCTCATAAAAATTTTGATCGTTAGAAAATAAAGGAAGATCGTTTATTAGCCCCCCTAAGTTTGATTGCCCTTTATAGTGCCCCTTTTCGAGCTTTTCTAATATCAGTTTTGATCTTTTTACTACACTCTCTGGCAAGCCAGCGAGCTTGGCGACTTGAACGCCGTAGGAACGATCTGCTGCTCCCTCTTTAACTTCATGTAAAAACACAACCTCACCGTCCCACTCTTTAACTGCGACAGTGGCGTTTTCTAATCGATCCATTTCAACTGATAGATGTGTTAATTCATGATAATGTGTAGCAAACAGTGCTCTAGATTTGTTTACGTTATGTAAATGCTCTAAAGTAGCCCAAGCGATTGATAGCCCATCATATGTTGCGGTCCCTCTACCAATTTCATCCAGTATTACAAAGGAGTTCTCATCAGCCTGGTTTAAGATAGATGCGGTTTCAACCATTTCGACCATAAAAGTAGACCGACCCCTAGCTAAATCATCTGATGCGCCCACTCTGCTAAAAAGCTGCGATACAATACCTAATTTGGCTGAGTCAGCAGGAACGAAAGAACCAATTTGAGCCAGTAAAACAATGATAGCATTTTGTCGAAGAAAAGTTGATTTCCCAGACATATTTGGCCCTGTAAGCAGGCAGATTTTTCCATCGTTTAGGGTACATTCATTCGAAATAAATGCCTTCCCCTCTTTTTTGAGAGCGTGCTCAACTACTGGATGGCGCCCACCAGAAATCTCAAAGTTCTGTGACTCATCAACAGCGGGCTTAACCCACGACTCTTTTTTAGCTAGTCCAGACAGGGCAATAGTAAGGTCTATTTCTGACAAATAATCAGCTAAATCAGTGATAGATTGGCCATACTGCAATATGTTACCGCATAGATTCTTGAAGGTTTGCTTTTCTATCTCTAAAGAATGGCTGGCTGCGTTCAAAACCTTGGTTTCAATTTCAGAAAGCTCAACAGTTGAAAAACGGACCTGATTTGCGGTTGTTTGTCTATGGATAAAAGTATCAGACAGGGGCGGCGATAACATACGGTCGGCATGAGTTGCTGGCGTTTCAACAAAATATCCGAGCACATTGTTATGTTTTATTTTTAGAGACTGAATGCCAGAGATTTTCACAAGATCCATTTGCATTTCGGAAATAATTTTTTTCCCGTCGTTTCTAAGTCTTCTGGCTTCATCTAGTTGAGGATCAAAACCTTCTCTAATAAATCCGCCGTCTCTTGCCATTATAGGCGGCTCATCTACTAGGGCTTTTGTAAGCAAGTCTAAGAACTTATCTTGTTCGGGAAAGACAGCCGTCTTTTCTTTAATGAGTTTTGGCAAAGTGAAGTTTGAAAGAATCTTTGTTATAATAGAAGATTGAAGTAACCCATTTCTAATAGCTGCTAGGTCTCGAGGGCCAGCTCTTTCTAATGCTATTCTGGATAAAGCCCTATCTAAATCAGGAACTTTTCGAAGTTCTGACCGAAGGCTAGATGATAAGCTTGAATCAGCGATCATAAAATCTAGTCCGTTTAATCTTTTTTCTATTTCATCTAGATTTGTTGACGGGGCAGAAACTCTTTTTTCTAACAATCTTGCTCCACCTGATGTTAAAGTATGGTCGATTACAGAAAGAAGTGAGCCAGATTTATTCCCAGAGGACAGACCCTTTGTAAGTTCTAAGTTTTTTCTCGTTGCTGTATCTATTGTCATAAAGGAGGAGTTTAGTTCCCGCCGTGGTCTTGATAACAGTGGGAGCTTACCCTTTTGTGTTATTTGTAAATATTCTATGATGGCTCCCATAGATGATAGTTCGGCTCTATTGAAAGTTCCCAAGCCATCTAGGGTCTCAACGTTAAAAACTTTTTTTAAACGCTCTCGTGCAGAGCTACTATCAAAAGCAGAATTTCCAAGCTCTGTAACACTAATACCAAACTCTTCTGCTAAATCCCGGTGTGCCTTCGCTAAATCCTCGGATAGTAGAATTTCACTTGGAGAAAGTCTGGTTAATTCTGAACCTAATTTTTCTGGCGGTATGCTTGAAATATAAAAGGAACCTGTTGAAATATCGATCCATGAAACTGAGGCCTCTTTGTGTACCAAAGAATAGGCAGCGAGGTAGTTACTTTTCTTAGCGTCTAACAAATTATCTTCTGTTAAGGTTCCAGGAGTGACTAGTCTAACAACTTCTCTTTTAACTACAGCTTTATAACCTCTTTTTTTTGCCTCTTCTGGGCTTTCCATTTGCTCACAAATCGCAACGCGAAAACCCTTGTTAATTAAAGTATAAATATAGTTTTCTGCAGAATGATGAGGCACACCACACATTGGTATATCTTCTCCACTATGCTTTCCTCGTTTGGTTAGAGCGATATCTAACGCATTTGCCGCAACTTTAGCATCTTCAAAAAACAATTCATAGAAATCGCCCATTCTATAAAACAATAAAGCCTCAGAATAGTCAGATTTAATTTCCATGTATTGCGACATCATTGGTGTCACGATGTTTCTCCCAAGCTTGAAAACAGTCTAACACTTGTTTTGCTGGGTAAAAGCTCAAAAACTTATGTAATGAACGTTTATTAATTCAAGAAAGCGTCTTTGCCCCATACTTCTTTAAGGCGCTCATTTCTCCTACACGCTGAGCGGTACCTTTTGTAAGCATTCTTCTGTTTAATTGGACCAAATCTAGTAAATACTAGGTTCTCACCTTTGTAATAGTCTTGATGATAATCCTCAGCAGTAAAAAATGTGCCCGCCTCTAAAATAGGGGTAACAATCTTTTCACCTAAAATGGCTTCGGCCTCAAGCAGGGCATTTTTTGCAGTTAAAACTTGATTTGGTTTGGCAAAAATAGCTGACTTGTAGCTATGACCCCGATCACAAAACTGTCCCCCATTATCAGTAGGGTCTATGGAGCGAAAAAATTTATCTAAGATATTTTTTGTTGAGATTATTTTGGGATCGAAGTGAATAATGACAGCTTCATAGTGCCCCGTGCCACCTTTTACGACCTGCTTATAGGTTGGATTTTCAATAAATCCACCAGTGTAACCAGAAATTACTTCACTGACCCCGTTAACTTTTTCAAAATCAGCCTCAACGCACCAAAAACATCCACCAGCCACAATTATAGTGTCTTTTGATTGTGCCTTCAAAATTGGGTTGCCTAAAATAGGACCTAATTGTGTTGTTAATGTTAAAAATAAAATAAAGACTAGTTTTAATATTTTATGCATAGAGTTTTCCTTTGATTATTAAATATAGGCATAGGGTAAAAAAAACCTTTGCCAACCTAGAAATTCTGAAAGGCCTACAAGAAATACTTCTTGGCATGCATTAACTTACCTAATAGCAATATTGAAAAGGGGTAAAAATGACATTAACCGTTTCTACACACCAATCAGAAGAAGATATCAGAAATGAAGATATTTTAATTTATTTAAATGGGAAAATCGTACCAAAAAATGAAGCGGTAATAAGTGTTTATGATAGTGGCTTTATGTTGGGAGACGGTGTATGGGAGGGATTGCGTCTATACAACAACACATGGGCCTTTTGTGATGAACATATAGACAGGCTTTTTGAGGCAGCATTAGCGATCGATTTAGATATTGGCTTGAATAAATCAGATGTTATTAACGCGCTGGTTAAGACGCAAAAGTCTAATGGCATGGAAAACAATGCTCATGCTAGACTTATGATAACGCGGGGACCTAAAAAAAGACCCTTTCAACATCCAGCTCTGTCACAAGACGGCGTCACAATTGTTATTATTATGGAGCACTCTATTCCCAAAATACCGAGGCCCATATCATTAGCGACAGTGCCTCATTTGCGAGGTTTGCCCATGACACAAGACCCAAAGTTAAACAGCCACTCTAAACTCAACTGTATATTAGCTTGCATTGCAGCAGAGAAGGCTGGAGCTGATGAGGCGCTAATGCTTGATATTAATGGCTTCGTAAACACGACAAATGCCTGTAATTTTTTTATAGTTAAAAAAGGAGAGGTTTGGACTAGTACAGGTGACTACTGCATGAACGGGATTACTAGGCAAAAGGTAATAGATATTTGCCGGGCAGACGGTATACCAGTATACGAAAAAAACTTTTCTTTAGTTGATACATATAGTGCGGAAGAGGCATTTCTTACAGGTACCTTTGGCGCACAAACTCCAGTTGGATCTATCGATGGAAGGAGTATAGGTAGAGGTGAACTAGGCCCAATCACAGAACATATTAGAAAGCTCTACCAGCTGTTAATTGAAAAAGAGTGTGCATGATAAATTTAGCCGTGTGGTCTGGACCGCGAAATATTTCAACAGCCTTAATGTATTCATTTGGTAATCGAGACGATTTTGAAATAATCGATGAACCGTTTTATGGAAATTATTTGATTGAAACGGGTTTAGATCATCCAATGCGAGAAGAAATTATATCATCTCAACCAAAAAACGTTTCAAGTGTGATAGATAGCCTGACACAGGACAGATTAGCTGCTGGAAAAAATTTATATCAAAAACATATGACTAAACATATGGTTGGTTCAGTCCCAAGGGATTGGCTTGGCGAGGTAAACCATGTTTTTTTGCTTAGACATCCAGCAAGAGTAATTTCAAGTTTTGTTAAAAAATATAATAAAATAAGTGAGGAAGAAGTTGGTCTCAAGAAGCAAGTAGAGTTATTTTTGGAAATTAAAAAACGCGGCTTAGAACCTGTGGTCGTAAATTCTGAAGACATTAGAAAGAAACCTGAGGATACACTAACAAAATTATGTGAGAGGATTAATTTAGACTTTAAAAAGTCTATGCTGTCGTGGCCTAGAGGAGGGCATAAAAACGATGGTGTTTGGGCTCCACACTGGTATGAGTCAGCACACAAATCTACTGGATTTTCTGGTCCTGAAGATGACCTGCCAAAGTTGAAAGGAAGAAACGCAAATATAGCGAAAGCTTCTATGCCCCTTTATCGCTCTTTGTTAAAGTTTGCTATCTAACAAAAATGAAATCTGTCTTTTCAATATCTGATTTGCCTTTAATTAAAGTGGCTGGAAAAGATCATTATTATCCAGTTCGAAGAATTTTCTGTGTTGGCAGAAATTATGTTGACCATGTTCTGGAACTTGGGAATGAAGTAGAAAGAAAACAGCCGTTTTATTTTACTAAATCAGCATTCTCATTGTTGAGTTCCGAAAAAGATTTTACTTATCCTCCAATGACAAAAGATTTACATCACGAAATAGAATTGGTTGTTGCAATTGCAAAGCCACTTCAAAAAGCAACGAAAGAAGAATTAGCAGATTATATATTTGGTTATGCGTGTGGATTAGACATGACCAAGCGCGATCTACAAAGCTTAGCAAAAAAACAAGGCAAACCGTGGGATATGTCAAAAGACTTTGAGGGGTCTGCCATAATAGGGGAAATCACAGCGGCTAAAGAGGTTCCAGAAATACAAAATGCAAATCTTAAGTTGTTTTTGAATAATAAACTTCAGCAGCATGGACGAGTCCCAGATATGATCTATTCCGTAGATGAAATACTTTTGGATTTATCTAAATATGCTCAATTAATTCCTGGAGATTTAATAATGACTGGCACACCAGCTGGTGTTAGTTCAGTGAAAAAAGGCGATTTGCTTGTTGCAAAAATAGATGGCTTAACAGACTTAAAAGTAAAAATAACGTAATAACAGTCTAAGCTGAGAGGCCAAGCAAATCTCTAGCTTCCTGCGGGGTTGCAATTGGCCTGTCGTATTTTTCACATAAATTTACGGCTCTCTTAACAAGTGCTGCATTGGATGGAGCTAGAGTGTCTCGGTCAAGTCGAACGTTGTCCTCCATGCCGACCCTTGTGTGGCCGCCAGCTTTGATAGACCACTCGTTGACTAGGATTTGGTTTGCACCTATTCCAGCCCCACACCATTCTGATTTCGGCGCGCGACTCCGCATTAAATCAACATAAAAATCGAATATAGTTTTATCGGCTGGCATAGCATTTTTTACACCCATTACGAATTGAACATATAGGTTCCCAAATAGCAGTCCTTTGGAGTGCATATGGATAGCATTAATTATGTGTGAAAGATCGAAAGCCTCTATTTCTGGCAAGACTTTGTATATACGCATTTGCTCGGCTAACCAAAGTACAAGTTCAGGTGAGTTTTCATAAACTCGTGTTGGGAAATTATTAGAACCAACTGATAAAGATGCCATATCTGGTCTTAATGGCAGCATCCCACCTCTTTCTTTTCCAGAACCTGATCTTCCACCCGTTGAAAACTGTATAATCATACCTGGACAGTGCTTTGAAATACCCTCCTTTAACAATGAAAATTTTTCTGGGTCGGATGTTGGAGTTTCATCTTCATTTCTAACATGCGCATGACAAATCGTTGCACCTGCTTCGAAAGACTCATGTGTACTTTCTATCTGTTCAGATATTGATATTGGTACTTTGGGATTGTCCTTCTTTGTAGGAACAGATCCTGTAATTGCAACACAAATAATACACGGTTTGGCCATAAAGCTCTTTCTTCTTTTTTTATTAAAGATTTGTTTTTATCTTTGAAGTACTAAACCATTTTAGATTAATCTGAGCAACCTTCGGTGTGGACGATGAACAAAAAGCGCCTTTCAATTTTGACTGTAATTCTAGCGGCAATTTTGTGGGGCTCTACTGGAACTGTTCAAGCGCTTATTCCTGAAACTAAAGAACCTTTAGTTGTCGGTGCTGTGCGCCTTTTTTTAGCAGCAATCTATTTATTTATAATATCAATTATCTTTGATAAAAATTTCTTGTTTGCTATCGTCAGAGCTCCTATTCTAATTACTTTTTCAGGCCTATTTATGATGTCATATAATATGACATTTTTTGCAGCTGTTTTAATCTCTGGCGTGGGAGTTGGAACAGCAATTACGATAGGCAGTGCTCCAATTTGGGCACTTTTATTTGAGTTTTTCATATTAAAATCAAAACACGGCTTGAATAAACTAATTGGTGTAACGTTTGCTGTAATTGGTATCGGCATCTTAATGCAGTTTAGTGATTATAATAATTGGTCAAGCTTAGGTGTTTTTTTAGCCTTACTCTCTGGTTTGTCTTATGCGCTATATTCTTTGTTTACGGCTAAAATAGTTAAAAAGTTTTCACATCATAATACTTCGGCTTGGACGT
The DNA here is from genome assembly GCA_902632125.1 of Paracoccaceae bacterium. Classification (GTDB taxonomy): domain Bacteria; phylum Pseudomonadota; class Alphaproteobacteria; order Rhodobacterales; family Rhodobacteraceae; genus Salinivivens. The sequence goes on from CACPBQ010000002.1 coordinate 18,409, forward strand.
TTTTAATTGCAGCAATTTTATCTGGTCCAATTTTTATTTTTTACCCATTATCTTGGGCGTTGTCGAACGATGCAATTTTCTATCTTGTTTTTTTAGGAATTTTTGCTACTGGCATTGCATATTCTTTATTTACTTTTGGACTTAAATATCTTAGGCCGTCAACAGCAGTAACTCTATCAGTAATAGAACCAATTACCGCTGTAATTTTGTCAGTTATATTTCTGGGTGAAGTGTTTTCTATAACTCAATATTTAGCTGTTTTGGTTATAATTTTAGGTCTATTTCTTTCATCTAAAAGCGAGGCTGTTTAACCAATATAACCTTTGTTCTCGCCTATTTGCCCGCGGTGCAAAAGATAATGGTCAAGAAGAACACAAGCCATCATAGCCTCGCCCACCGGAACGGCTCTAATGCCAACACAAGGATCATGCCGACCTTTAGTAATTATTTCAGTTTCTTCTCCTTTTTGCGTTATTGTTTTTTTAGGTGATAAGATTGAAGAAGTCGGTTTAACTGCAAATCTAACGACAATGTCTTGTCCGGTAGATATGCCGCCAAGTATACCACCAGAATGGTTTGTCGAATATCGTGGCCTATTTTTTTCATCCATGAAAATCTCATCCGCATTTTGAGATCCTAAGAGTGATGCGGCACTCATTCCTTCGCCAATTTCCACACCTTTGACGGCGTTTATAGACATCATAGCAGCTGCTAAGTCGGTATCTATTTTTCCATATATTGGAGCTCCTAAACCAGCTGGGACATTTTTAGCTATGATTTCAATTATGGCTCCGACAGAGTCCTTAGATTTTCTGATTTTGTCTAAATAGTCTTCCCATTTTTTAGCAGCGTTTGAATCGGGACACCAAAATGGATTATCATTAATTTGATCTAAATTAATTTGCTCCTTATCAATTTTCTGGTCACCCATTTGGGTCATGTAACCGTAAATTTCTAAACTGGGCGCAAATTGTTTAAGCACAAGTCGTGCGACCCCGCCAGCAGCAACTCTAGCAGCAGTTTCCCTAGCGGAAGATCTACCACCGCCACGGTAATCCCTAATGCCATATTTCTGCCAATATGTTATGTCAGCGTGACCAGGCCGAAAAGTTTGAGCTATATCACCGTAATCTTTTGATCGCTGGTCTGTATTTTTTATAAGTAATTGGATAGGTGTTCCAGTGGAAATTCCCTCGAACACACCTGATAATATTTCAACACTATCGGGTTCATTTCGCTGGGTTGTGTATTTGCTCTGACCGGGTTTTCTTTTATCCAGCCACATTTGCAATTTATTCGTATTGATTTCTATTCCTGGGGGACAACCATCTATAGTTGCGCCAAGACTTGGACCATGACTTTCACCCCAGGTCGTAACCTTATACATATGTCCAAAAGAATTAAGGCTCATTTGCGATAGCTTTCTAATATATCTTTTCTGATACTGCCTCTTCTTAAGCGGGGCAAGTGTTACACAAAAGTAAATCTAATTCTCATTTTATAAAATAAAAAAATCCTTTAACTTTCTTGACCGTATTAAAATTTATGATAACCCATAAAACACCTCGGGGAGCCGTCGACCGGCTGAGATGCGAAAGCGAACCCGTTGAACCTGAACCGGATAACGCCGGCGGAGGGAAGGATCAGCTTATTGAAGTTTGAACTTGCTCTCCCTGAAAAAACGAGGAGATTTAATTGAGATATTTTATATTTTTGACGGGTGTATTTATGGCAACATTAGTCTCTGCTAATAAGCCTGTACTTACAATTTATGCACCTGATTATTTTGTATCAGAGTGGGGTCCCGGCCCCTCTATAGAAGAAGCATTTGAGAAAAACTGTGCGTGTGATCTTAAGTTCTCGGCTGGGGATTTAATACCAAGATTAATTTTAGAAGGATCGAGTACGGAAGCAGATATAGTTATAGGTTTGAACACAGACGTAACTAAAAAGGCTCGTGAAACAGATTTATTTGCACCCCATCGACAAGACAACCAAGCTTTGTTTTTACCTATCAAATGGACCGATAACACTTTTTTACCTTTTAACTGGTCTTATGTTTCCTTTGTATACGATGAGACAAAAATTTCTCAACCACCAAGCAGCTTTGATGAACTAGCAGACATGGAGAACGTTAAAATAGTAATACAAGACCCACGTAGTTCAATATCTGGTTTGGCCTTAGTGCTGTGGGTTAAAGAAATTTATGGTGACAAAGCAGAAGCATACTGGTCAAAGCTAGCACCAAATATTCTGACAGTGACAAAGGGTTGGTCCGAGGCCTATGGTCTTTTCACTTCTGGTGAAGCTGACATGGTATTATCTTTTAATACTTCGCCTGCTTACCATATTGCTGTAGAAGAAGATAAAACGAAAAAAGCGGCCATTTTTGAAGAAGGCCACTATGCTTATTTTGAGTTGGTTGGAAAATTGCGAAACACAGATCAACCTGAATTAGCGAATAAATTTATGCAATTCGTATTGTCGGCTGAGTTTCAATCTCTCATTCCTTTTACCAATTGGTCTTACCCAGCGGCACAAGATAGATCAGAGTGGCCAGAAGTATTTTCAAAACTTCCTTATCCAGAAAAGGCATATTTTTTGAATGAAGATAGGGCCGATGACATGCGCACAAAAGCTATAGAAGAATGGCGCGCAGCACTGTCACAGTAATCAGTTCGCTATTTTTAGTGGGCCTATTGTTGGGCCCACTTATTTCTCTTATAAATTTTAGTGGTCTGTCGCTGAGCTTATCAGTTTCGGATGTTGCTGCTATAAAATTTACATTTGTTCAAGCAGCATACTCAGCAACCTTGTCAACACTTTTAGCTATACCAGTAGCTAAAGCGCTTCAAAGACAAAGTTTTTGGGGAAAAAGATTTGTCGTCTTAATTCTAGGAGCACCTTTTATTTTACCAGTAATTGTCGCTGTTTTAGGATTAATTTTAGTGTTTGGTAATAATGGTATTTTTAACAGCATTCTAAACCTTATTGGGCTTAATTCTCTCAAAATTTATGGGTTTTGGGGTGTAATCTTGGCACATGTATTTTTCAACCTTCCTTTAGCAATTAGGATTTTACTTCAGGCTTTTAATGACGTTTCTGGAGAGCAATACAGGTTAATTTCTTCCTTAAAATTGTCATTTATCCAAAAGTTCTACGTTTTAGAGTGGCCTATTTTAAAAAAGGTTTGCCCTGGTGTCTGGGCCGTTATTTTTGCAATTTGTCTATCCAGCTTTGCTGTAGCTTTAACTTTGGGCGGGGGCCCAAAGGCCACAACTGTGGAGTTGGCCATCTATCAGGCATTTTTTTTCGATTTGGATTTTTCAAAAGCTGCACAGCTAGCATTAGTCCAAGTTCTTTTGGTTTTTTCCGTTGTTGTAGCAAGTCAATTTATTAATAGACCAAAAACTGTTTTGGGTCTTGATATAAAAACATCAAATTATAACATCACTGGCGTCGAAAAAATTATAGATACGATGGTTATAATTTTAACACTACTTTTTATTGTTATCCCAATTTTACTAATTTTTTTCCATGGGTTCTTCGATGTCTTTTCCCTACCATTGTCTGTATTTAAAGCGGCAAGTTTATCAATAAAAATAGCTATACTCTCGTCTTTTCTGTCTGTTTTTTTAGGTTTATGTTTAACGACGAATTTGGGAGAAATAGCTGGCTCCCTCGGAATAGCTATCTCTCCAATAGTAATGGGGGCAGGTACATTTTTGATGTTAAAAAACTTTGCAAATCCCTACTCACTCGCCGTACCGGTCACTGTTGTTGTAAATGCTCTCGTGTCGCTTCCCTTTGTAATTCGGATTTTGAAGCCACCAGCTTTAGAGATAAGAAAAGAATTTGAAAATTTATCTCGTTCTATTGGGTTGACTGGTATTTCTTGGATTTGGTGGGTTTATCTGCGGAGACTAAAAAGACCAATAGGTTTTTCATTGGGTGTGGCTGCTGCACTTTCGATGGGTGATTTAGGAGTAATAGTATTATTTGGTTCAGGTGAAATAGCTACTTTACCTTTGAAAATCTACCAGCTCATGGGATCCTACAGATTGGACGAAGCTTTAGCTTCTGCCTTGCTATTATCGTTACTAGCATTTGGGAGCTTTGCATTTTTTGATAAGCTGGGTCGGATGTTATGATTAAGTTTGAAAATGCCATTGTGAGGGTAGGTGATTTTCAATTAGCAGTGAACATGACAGTTCCAAAAGGTTTTATATCAGTCATTGGGCAGTCAGGTGCGGGAAAGTCAACGCTTCTTGCATCGCTTAGCGGACATCGAGATTTAATATCTGGGAAAATTTTTGTTGATGAAACTCGGATTGATTTATTACCCCCAAATCAGCGCCCATGTTCAATTATATTTCAGGAATTTAATTTGTTCCCTCACTTGTCCCTGGTTCAAAATTTGAATTTAGTTTGTGGCAACAAATTTTTTGTTTCTGCCTCATCAAGGAAAAAAATAAAAAAGATACTGGAAAAAGTTGGAATATCAGAGTTAATTGATCGATTACCTTCTGAAATTTCTGGCGGACAGCAAAGTAGAGCAGCACTAGCACGAGTGCTTTTACAAGAAAACCCTATCTTACTACTGGATGAACCGTTTTCGGCACTTGGCCCAAATCAAAAATCAGAATTAATAGATTTAGTATACGGTTTATCACAAGAGCAGGATATAACAGTATTGCTTATCACTCATGATCCAAAAGATGCAAAGCAAGTTGGGGGTCATTGCATTGTAGTTAAAGACAAAAAAGCTCTCGGCCCGTTTGAAACATCTGAGGCATTGAAAGAAGATGGGCCATTAAAAGGTTACTTATGATATTTAAAGAACATATCTGCTCAGATCTGTACTTTTACTCAGCTCCCCAACATGTTTTTCAACAAAAGCTATATCAACTTTTACTTTTGAGCCTGATTTATCGGGGGCAGAAAATGAAAGCTCTTCAAAGACTCTCTCTAGAACGGTATAAAGTCTTCGAGCACCAATATTTTCTATTGAATGATTAACTTCAGCCGCAATTTTTGCCAAAGCTTGGATACCATCGTCAGTGAAAGAAACTTCAACACCCTCTGTGCCCATGAGCGCTGAATATTGTCGCGTTAAAGCATTATCTGTCTCAGTTAAAATTCGGACAAAGTCCTCTTCGGTCAGAGCCCTTAATTCTACGCGAATAGGAAGACGTCCTTGAAGTTCTGGTAATAGATCAGAGGGTTTTGCCACATGAAATGCGCCAGACGCTATGAATAGAATATGGTCAGTTTTTATTGGACCATGTTTTGTGCTAACAGTGGTTCCCTCAATTAGAGGTAGCAGATCGCGCTGCACACCCTCACGACTTACATCTGCGCCTCTTGCGTCACTACGAGCGCATACTTTATCTATTTCATCTAAGAATACTATACCGTTTTCTTGGACAGCTTCTATGGCGGTGCGAGTAACAACCTCATCATCTAAAATTTTGTCAGCTTCTTCGCTTAATAAAATATCGTGGCTTTCTGCAACAGTCATTTTACGTCGAGTTTTACGTCCACCCATGGCCTTACCAAATATATCTCCAATATTCATCATCCCCATCTGAGATCCTGGCTGTCCTGGAATATCAAACATCGACATTGGATTAGAAGTATCGTTGACGTCTAGTTCGATTTCGGTCTCATCTAGCTCACCGCTAATGAGCTTTTTTCTAAACATTTCACGTGTTGCATCTCTAGCATCAGTTCCAGCTATAGCATCTAACACACGATCTTCAGCAGCTTTTTGAGCCTTAGCTTTGACGTCTTCCCTCATATATTCTCTGGTGTCATTAATGGCAGCGTCCACTAAGTCACGAATAATTTGTTCTACATCTCTGCCTACATATCCGACTTCAGTAAATTTTGTTGCTTCGACCTTAATAAATGGTGCTCGTGCCAATTTCGCCAAACGTCTACTTATTTCCGTTTTTCCAACCCCGGTTGGTCCAATCATAAGAATGTTTTTGGGATAAACCTCATCTCGCAAATTGTCAGTTAGTTGTTTTCGTCTCCAGCGGGATCTTAAGGCAACAGCCACAGCGCGCTTTGCATCATTCTGACCTATTATAAAACGATCTAATTCAGAAACGATTTCACGTGGTGTCAGGTCTGTCATCTATTCCCCTAGTTTAGCAGTTAGTTGCAATTTAAAATGTTTTATGGTTTCACAGTTAACTATCTTTTAAGAGTTTCGATAGTTAAATTTCCATTTGTATATACGCAGATATCCGCCGCTATCGACATCGCTTCACGAGCAATAGACTCTGCTGATTTTTTACTATTCATCATTCCTCTTGCAGCTGCCAAGGCATAGTTTCCACCTGATCCAATTGCAGCTACATTATGCTCAGGCTCGAGAACGTCGCCTGCGCCAGTTATTACCAACAGACTATTACCATCGGTGACAATAAGCATTGCCTCTAATTTCTGTAAATATTTGTCAGTCCTCCAATCTTTTGCAAGCTCAACAGATGCTCTTGCAAGCTGTCCTGGCATTGCTTCCAGTTTAGCCTCTAAACGTTCTAAAAGAGTGAAGGCGTCTGCAGTCGATCCAGCAAATCCACAAATTACGTCAAAACCACCAGGCGATAGTTTCCGAACTTTTTTAGCACTACCTTTAATAACGGTTTGACCCAGGCTGACCTGTCCATCCCCAGCAATAACTACTTCATCTTCTTTTTTTACGCCGATTATTGTCGTTCCATGCCATTTAGGGAAATTACTTGATGACATAACCTGTCCTCAAAATCAAAATTAGTTTGCTAAATGCTATCGTCTATCCAACTTTGAAGCGCTGCTTTTGGGGCGGCGCCCGCTCTATTAGATACGACTTCACCATCCTTAAAAATAAACAAGGCGGGTATTCCCCTTACACCCATAGATGCGGCCGCATTTGGGTTGTTATCTACATCAACCTTTGCAATTTTTACTTTGCCTTCGTATTCGGCCGATAATTCTTCTAATGCAGGCCCGATTTGTTTACATGGTCCGCACCATTCAGCCCAAAAATCTACAACAACTGGTATCGTCGAATTGCGGACCTCTGACTCAAATGTATCATCTGTGACTGCTACTGTACCCATTTATTTACTCCTAATATAAGTTAGGTTTAAAGTAGGAAGTGCAACGCAGAACGTCAAGATCAGGAAACGTCTAGACTGTTAAAATCTAACAAATCGTTTTTTAGAGAATCCAGTTTTCTGATTGCAGTCCATAGTATGTAACAGCTTACCTCCTTATCTGGGAATATCTCCTCAATAGCTAATTTGTATGCTGCCATTTGCTTTAAAATACCTTTTGGAATGTGATCTACCGTTTCTGGAATGCTTGAATTAGTTTTGAAATCTATAATTCGGACACTGTTAATTCCAATTATAAGTCGATCGATGATGCCATAGATTTTCTGATTTTGTGAATTTGGTAAATGAGCTGAGAAAGGCACTTCGCTTAGGGTGTTTTTGCCAAAAAGATATGAAAATTTTGGATCAGTCAAAATCAATTGAGCTTCTTGAATAGCATTTTCAACATTTGGCGGTCCTTCAAATAGCCCATTGGCTTTTAACATCTTTAAAGAATTCTCATGCAAATCTTGAGAGGGATATTTTGGGAGTAACTCAAGTAATTTATGTACACGCGATCCATGAAGCGCTGCTTCCTCTTCATTTAACCCATTTCCTATTGATAATGTTTTCGAACCTCCCAAGTCTGATGGGATAAGGTACTTTGGTTGCATCTTATTTTCAAAACTTTCGTCTTTGAGCCAACCTGGTAATCTGATTTTTGTTTTTAGTGATCGATACTCTTTTTCCCTTATTTCAGTTGACCAGTTTCCTTCTTCGAGCCTTAGTCCTTCCCCAGTAGGAAAATTTTGTTTTTTTGCTTTAGAGGCTTCCAAACTATTTTTTATTTGCTCGTACCAACATATTTCGTCTAGCTCACCGGCAGCCATTGCAATGAACCAGGTTTCAGCTCTTGTGATCGCAACGTAGAGAAGCCTGTTTCTTTCGGCTTCTAACACTTGTATTTTTTTCGACTTAATTTCCTCTTCATAATAAGGAGCTTCACCTCTTTTATTATTCCATACAGCGATTTTTCCCCCTGCTAGAATCTTATCGCGAACCTCAATTTTCCTCTTTTGAGTTTCTGGTAGTATAACAATTGGGGATTCAAGGCCTTTTGCGCCATGTATGGTCATTACACGTATTTGATTTTTTTGGTTTGCTAATTGTCTTTTTATCTCAAAACCAGAAGTTGAAACCCACGCTAAAAAGCCCGTCAGGCTAGGCGTTTCTTGTTTTTCATAATCAAGTGATAATGACAGCAAACCATCTATAGCGTCTTCTGCTTCAGTCCCTAAGCGGGATATAAGGTTGGCCCTACCGTCATATTTGTTAAGTATCTTTTCAAGAAGTTCATAAGGTCTTAGATAATCAATGCTGGCGAGTAAATTATTCAAAATCGAATATTCGTGCGTAAAAATGTCCGACCTTTTTTTTAGCTCTTCCCATAAACATTTATTTTTTCGATCATGAGCTAAGTCAAAAAGCTTTCTTTCACTCCAGTAAAACAGGGGTGATTTTAACACAGTTGCCAAGGATAAATCATCTTGTGGAGAAGATAAAAATGAAAGCAAAGCTATAAGATCTTTAACAGCAATCTCCTCCATGAGTTTCAATCTGTCAGCCCCCGAAATAGGTAGGCCTCTTTTTTTACATGCTTTTATTATTTCATGAAACAAAACTGATCGGCGTTGGACCAATATTAAGAAATCTCCAGGTCTAATTGTACGCATAGCATAACTATTACCAGCTCTCTCAGGAATTAAGCTTTTAGAAAATATTAAGTTGTGAATTTGATCTGCTATTAAGCGTGCTAATCTTACCCTCTCATCTTCTTTCCCAGGCATATCTACAGGGTTTTGCCATTCTGTATCTTGTGGTTGTTCAGATTTTTCTACAGCAGGCCAAAGGTCAACTCGGCCCGGTAGTTTAGAATAAAATGATATATGCTTTTCTGAGTTTGTTTGCCCTGTTTCTGGCTTTTCTAAAATGGTATCAACAAATTTAAGAATTGTGGGTGACGATCTGAAAGAATATTGTAAAGATAATTCTTTAAGAGGTTTAGCTGCTTCTTCAAATCGTTTTTTAAAATCTTTTTGAATTCGGTTTAGCTCAAAAGTATCTGCGCCCTGAAAAGAATAAATTGATTGTTTTTTGTCACCAACAACAAATAAAGTCCTATTTGTTCTATCTTTAGATCCTTCGCCAGCATAAAATTCTTGTGATATTTTTTTTATAATTTGCCATTGTGAAGGGCTTGTATCTTGTGCCTCATCAATAAGGATATGATCGATACCTCCATCTAATCGATATAATATCCATGACGCTATTGTAGGATCTATCAAGAGGTTTTGAGTTTTTAAAATGAGGTCATCGAAATCCAACCAACCGCGGAGTAATTTTTCTTTCTCATATTGATCAAGAAAAGCTTTTGAGAAATCGTAAATCGCACAGATCTTCTCTGCTGCCTGAAATGAAATTCTTGTTTGCCGGAACCCTTCTATTTTTTTTGCCAATTTGTTTATCTGTTCTGTTTGCGAATTTAATAATTTGTTCAGAACTGGTTTAGAGGCAAAATTATCGATTTTTGCACTATATCCTTGCTTTTTTGTAGTGTTGCCTTTGTACAATAAAACATCTTCTAAAATGCTTATAAATTTTGAATTTATTGACTCGATAGCTGAAAGTTTTTTGGCAGCAGTTTTATCCCGGACGCCGCCATTTTTCATTTTCTCGCTTAAGGATTTTATAAGCTTTAGGTCTATACTGTCGAAGTGTTTATTTAAGCATTGTTCGAAAGACTCGTCACCTCTTAATCCAAACTCTAAACGGATTTCAGAGTGATCCTTAAATTTTGATAAGACAGTACGATACTTTAAAATATCTTCTAGTAGTTCTGTGAAATTAAAATCACTAAGAAATTTCGAAATATTAGCCAAAGTAACCGAGTCCTTCTGATCAGTTGATATTTGGTCTAAAATTTCTTTACAAAGAGCTTGAGCTGTCCACTCATCTATTTCGGTAAAATTAGGAGAAACACCCGCCTCAAGCGGGAAGCGTCTGAGCAGCGATGAGCAAAAGGAGTGAATAGTTTGTATCTTTAAGCTTCCAGGCACTTCAATCGCTCTAGCGAATAAGGTTCTAGCTTGCTTAAATTTTTCTTTGTTTAATCCCTGCTCTAATCCAAGCTCAGTTAGGCTTTTGCTAAGCGTCCTGTCGTCTAGCATTGCCCACTTACCCAACCGCTCGAATAAGCGGTTTTGCATTTCTGATGCGGCTGCTTTTGTATACGTTAAGCATAAAATATTTTCTGGTGACACGCCATCAAGCAGTAATCTGGCAACCCTATCTGTTAGAACACGTGTTTTACCTGAACCAGCATTAGCAGAAAGCCAGGTAGATTCATCCGGATTAGATGCAAGTACCTGAGCATGAGTTGCCTTATCACGGTTTTTCATTGGGCCTTATCCTCGATAGACCATTCGCCAAAACGGGATATGCCATCATAATCAGAGTTGTCTTCAATTCGAAACATGGCCCGTCTTGCTGTATAGCCCTGGTCTGGGTTAAGGTATCTTGCAATAAGCAACTGGAATTTTCTGCGGTGTGCGTCCAAAGATTCTTGATCAAACGGAGCAAAAACTGCCTTTTTATTGCTGAGATCAAGAAAGGAAGCCTCTAAAACACGCATAGGCGCAAGATCTAAAAAACCACCACCTTCAATAATTAAAGCAAGTAAGAAAAGTTGCTTATCAAAATGCAATTGAACACTTTTACTTGGCACTGCACCTGTTTTATAATCGTATATTATTGCCTTACCGTCCTCGTTCACATCGACTCGGTCAATTTGGGCAGTGAGCTTAAAATTCAAACTCGGAATAATAATCTGGCCCTTTTTTTCTAAAGCTACGGGCTTGCAAAAATTTCTTCTTTTGGCTTCTTCAGAAACAAACCAGTCTGCTATTTTCTCTACTCTAGAAAACCAAAAAAGTCGTGTCGCAGGCGAAGCAACTTTTTCTTTCAATTGTTTCTTTGTTAGATCTAATAAATGGTTTTTTTGATCCACGAATGAAGCATCTTGATGCCAATTTTTAACAAACTGTTCAAAAATTTGGTGGATTACAACTCCTCTTAATAGAGGATCATCTGATCGATGTAGTGACAGAAGAGGTGTTAATTTTAAAATATGTTTTGCATAGATAGCGTAAGGATCTCTGATAAGAGTTTTAATTTCTGTCACAGATAGTTTTTTTGGTCTTGTGTCTTTCGGCGGCTTAGGAGAAGGTCTTTTTGCCGATTTTCGTGGAGTAGTATTTTTTGTTTCATTAGCCCAGTCTAGCCACTTTGCGCCTCGACTTCTCATGTTTTCAATTGCTTCGGGGCCATTATTTTCGGAAAGTCCACTCAACAGATTTAAAAGTCTATTTAGCCACCTAGATGGTATCGTCTCTGCTTCGTTGTCTTTGGTACTTCTTGTTATAAAAACGGTAGGGCTACAGACTGACTGTTGATAATCGTGTGCTGAAAGGCCTATCCGTCTTTCAGGTGAGAGCAATCCACATTCTTTTCTCATTTTTCTGTTCAGCCATGGATCTATTGCAGCGGGAACCGGCCAGGATCCCTCATTCATACCCGCTAAAATCAAAACCTGGGCATTGTGCGCTCTAGCTTCTAAAGTGCCCCAAATCATAATATTGGGATGAGTTGGGTTTATTTCTGGTACATGTTCATCGGCCAGTATTGAATTAAAAATGTCTGCATATTTTGATGCCGATATTGATCTAGCAGTTGGAGAAGCTTCCCTTATTTTTTCAATTATTTTTAAACAATGGCGGCCATTATTTTGTTTCCACAAATCTCCAGAAGTGTTTGACTCATTTTGATTCGGGCCGGAAGCCACGATTTTTGCCAGTTCAATGTGTTTATTAAAAACATCTTCAAAAATATAAGAGTCTTGCAACCTACACTGTTCTAAAAGATTACAAATCCAGGATGCCCACTTTGATGCATATTGACCTTCACTTTGCTCTAACCAAGCAGAAATATTCTTTGCAGAAAATATGTTGATATTGGTGGTTCTGAAAAACAGTTCCAGACTCCGAACAAATTCTAAATGCTCAGTTCTAAAATTTCCACCACTGTGAGTTAAGGGATGTTTTAATAAAGCGAAAATTTTTGTTATTGTCACAGGTCCTGCAAAAAGAGAAACTACCAAACGTAAAAACCTACCGGAAGGTGTAAGTTGTAAAGGAACGCCCGCACTATCATCAGGAATAATATTTCGATTAGAAAGATAGGCAGAAACCATTCTTGTGAGCTTTCGATTTGGCGATACCAAAATCAGACTTTTGTTTTCTTTGATGGCCAAAATCATTCGGAAAGCTATAGCTAGAGATTCATCTCTTATGCTGTCAGCTTCAACAAGGGTAATACTTTCGGTAATTTTTGAAACATTGCCCAATTTTGGACCTTCATCCAACCAGCAGTCTGTAATAGGTGCCGGCCTTAAAGATAGACTAATCAAATTTTGTAACTGTGTATTTGATTTCTCTTTAAGGTGCCATTTCTGTAAATTTGATTTCGGTAGATCTAATTCAAAAAATGTTTTTAGATTTCTAAATTGTGGATGGTCTTCTGGCACCCCAACACGCTCTTTTTTACCCCATAATTTTTTAGGTAAAGTAAAATCAAAGCCTGGCAAAACTACCGCGCCATTAGGCAAATTTATAATCCCCTTTATTAATTTTCTTGTCGATGCCCGTGAGCCAGAGGAGCCAGCAATAAGTACTGGGTTTTTCGGACTATTCTCTAACCAATAACCAGTAAGAACGTTTATAATCTGTCTTAACCAAGCCTCTTCATCAGGGTCATTTTTTCTATTTTCTAGATATTTTTTTACAATATTCAAAAAAAGTTGAGTTCTTTTCCAGTGTCCGGATAGATCTGAAATATCAAGGTTTAAAATATTCTCCACGGGTACGGCCTCTCCCTGCATTTCGTCAATTAATTCGGAAAGACTTTTTGTAAGTGCGTAGACAGACGATTGAGCAGCAATATCTGGCTGTGCCTCAATCAGTTTTTGAACTAATGCCATCAGTTCAAATTTATGAACTAAAGAATAATTAGGAATTGGTTGGTAACTGTTAGGAATAAACTGTGATACTTCGGGCAAAGTTAATATTTGAGGGTGAAGCATTGCGCCTAAATCAATCAATTCTTCTGTTAATCGGTGACGCATTCTTGTCGAATTAACTATTACATGTAAATTTGCTAGAACTTCGGGCTCTGATGATGCAAAACGGTCCAATATACCAATTGCAAGTTCACGAGGAAAATTCACTCCCGGGCTGATGCCAAATATTCCAGAGATATTAGGAAAAATCATTTGTGGGACTTTTTTCTATTTGATTTCCAAAAAACAAATTAATCCAGATTTTATTGTTGCAGGGTTTTTTCAAGTCGCGCCTTCCACATATAAGAATTTGTTGAAAAAATTATTTCCCGTTTATCATTTTCAAGAATAATTATTTCAACTGTAAGTGCCTCTTGCGGTTCAAGATGGCCAAGTCGTTCTGGCCATTCTACTATAACAATTTCGCTAACAAAGGCATCAATTAAACCTAATTCAAATATTTCGCTCTGATCAGTCAATCTATATAAATCGGCATGCCAAATAGAACCAAGTTTTGTCTCATAGGTTTGTACTATGGTAAACGTTGGAGACGGCACTTCTTCTACTTGATCCATTGCGGATTGTATTAGGGATCTAGCAAAGAGGCTTTTACCTGCTCCTATTTCCCCCTTTAGTAATATTATATCGCCGTTTTGCAAATTTCCTTTGAGTGCACTGGCGAGCTCTTCGGTTTCGAGGGGTCCATTTGATACAAATGTCTTCTTCATAAAACTTTACTACAAAAATTAATGATAGCTTTGTTGATATTGGCTAACAAAACGATTGATAAAAACGGATCACAAAAAACCTATATAAAAAAATTTTGGTTTTCACCAAAAAGGTTTGCATTTGATTCAACTTTGTTTCTGGGCCAATTTATTTCAACGATGGCTCCAGATGGTTCAACTTTTGATTGATTAGAGGCCTGATTTCTGTGTCCATTCATAAAGCTAATCTTTGCGCCCGTTCTCTCAAGCAGAGTTTTTGCAATAAACAAGCCTAACCCCATACCCTCATAGCCTTGTCTATTTTGTTTTCCTATTTTCGCTGTTAAAAACGGATCACCTAATCGTCCCAGCAGGTTAACGGGATAGCCATAACCGTCATCCGCAATAATGATAGTAATTTTTTCCTTGGTCCAAGAGCTTTCTACCCAAACTTTTGACGTTGCAAAGTCGACAGCGTTTTGAATCATATTTCTAAGTCCATGGATAATTTCTGGCCTTCGAATTAAATGCGGTTCATCTATTCCGCCTTTGTGGTCATCTGATATTTTTGTCTCTATCGTAATTCCTCGCTTTGAATGTGGTTCAGCCGCTTCTCTAATTATTTCGGCTAGTAAAGCTTGGTGCATTTGTAAATCGTCTTTTTCAGTGCTACCCATACTATTTAAAATGTTACCACAGCGATCAGCCTGATCACGAATTAACAAGGCGTCTTCCAGCAGTTCGGGGAAATCTCTTAGTTCTTCTATTAGTTCTGAACTTGTGAGTTTAATCGTTGCTAGAGGTGTTCCTAGTTCGTGGGCAGCTGCTGCCACAATTCCTCCTAGGTCAGTTAACTTTTGCTCTCGTGATAGTGCTGTTTGCGTTGCAAATAGCGCATCGCTCATAGTATTTAGCTCTGATGTAACTCGGGTTGAATAGAAAGCTAAAAACACAACTCCAGTTATAATTGCAATCCAATTTCCAAATAAGAAAATATCAGGTATTGATAATAGTTTTCCTGTTTGGTTTTCTAGAGGTACATAAAAACTTGAAAGTAACGTTACGATTAAAATAGCTGCTGACCCTATAATAATGGTGGATTGTCTTTTCAGGGCTGCAGCGGAAACGACAACAGGTGCCACGAGGAGGAAAGAAAAAGGATTGTTTAATCCACCAGTCAAATAAAGTAAAAAAGCTAATTGGAACAAATCAAATAAGATCATAAATACATTTTCTAATTCGCTTAATCTTTTGCTTTCCGGGAAAGAAAGGCTTGCTGTGATATTTGCTAATGCAGATATGCCCACAGCAAAAAAACAAAGGCTTATGTCTAATGCTAGATCGAAATATTGATAAGCTATAATTATTGCAGCCAATTGGCCACTAATTGCTACCCACCTGATAAAAATCATAGTGCGAAGCCTTATCCATTCTCCCCGTTTACTTTCCGGGAATAGATCTTGATTTGACTCTATCATAATCGCGTTACTTTGTGTCATTTAGTCATAGTATAATATATTTGGTATTATTAAATTAGTGCTTCATTATTCAAAGGGAATTTAAATGTCGCGACCATTAGGTTTGTTTATTAGCCTCTCTGTTGTCATTTCGCTGCTGTTAAGCGTATCTATCGCCTGGATTCTATCGAACGGCCAATTGAATTTTAAAAAGAGTGATGATCAATTTTCAGAGTGTAGAATGAGCAAAGCTTTAGGAGGTTCAAATATTGGTGGTGAATTTGAACTTATAAATCAGGATGGGCAGACCGTTACAAACAAAGATATTTTCAATGAGCCTGCCATTTTATATTTTGGTTACACATTTTGCCCTGATATATGTCCCTTAGATGTATATCGAAATGCTGAGGCAGTTAATTTACTTAATGAGAATGGAATATCTGCCACGCCTATTTTTGTAAGTATTGATCCAGAACGAGACACGCCAGAAGTAATTGGCAATTTCGTAAAATATCATCACCCTAAAATGATAGGCCTTACGGGCAGTAAGGATCAAATCGATCATATGTCAAAATTATATAAAACATATTACAGAGCGCATAAGTCTAATGATGACTTGTATTTAGTGGATCACTCAACCCTGACTTATCTAATTCTACCCGAATATGGCTTTGTTGAATTTTTTAGAAGAGATAAATCAGCTGATGAAATTGCCAGTATCTCAGCTTGTTTTATAAGAAATAGTTAAACGCAGAATTTGACCCTTACTTGTTGTCGCACTAAATAACGGTGGGAGAAGGGATTTAGTCGACTTGCTACAAAGAAAAATAGAAGAAATTGGTGTAGATAAAACGTTGTTATTGGTGGACGACGATGAGCCTTTTTTACGTAGATTGACCAAAGCTATGGAGAAAAGAGGTTTTAGAGTCGAGTCTGCTGGTTCAGTTGCTGCGGGACGAGCAATCGCAACGGCTAGGCCACCAGCTTATGCTGTTGTCGATTTAAGACTTACAGATGGAAATGGTTTAGATGTTGTAGAGGTTCTTAACGATAAGCGGCCAGACTGCCGTGTTGTTGTTTTGACAGGTTATGGAGCTATAGCGACTGCTGTTGCTGCCGTAAAAATCGGTGCGACCGACTATTTATCAAAGCCTGCGGATGCATCAGATATAACGAATGCGCTACTTGCCTGTGGCGATGATCTACCCCCGCCTCCAGAAAATCCAATGAGTGCTGATAGAGTAAGGTGGGAACACATTCAGCGAGTTTACGAACTTTGCGATAGGAATGTAAGTGAGACCGCTCGTCGTTTGAATATGCATCGTAGAACTCTTCAGCGTATTTTGGCAAAAAGAAGTCCTAAATAGCTAATTCGTTAAATCTCGCAATATAGTTTTCTCGAACCTCTAAAGGTGGCCGTAATCGTATAGAAAATTGATCTATATTGTTATTTTTTACAGCTCCAAATAACTTATTTGCTTCAGCTTTTGTAAAGCCAGCGATTTGTATTGCTTCGATCCAAGCGCTAATTTTATCTGCTTTTTTAATTTGTTTTTTAATTTTGTCAGGTATTTTTGTGGGCAGACCAAACCTAAGATTAATTGCAGAATTTAGGCGACTTTCCAGTGACCGATAATCACTTCCAATAGCTGATTTTACTGGCGAAATCATATCCCCAATTACATATTCGGGTGCATCATGAAGCAACGCTGCCAAACACCATTTTTTTTCGGGGTGCTTGAAAGAATTTGAATAAATTTTTTCAACCAAGAGCGAATGTTCTGCAACACTGTATGGAAAATCTCCAAGAGTTTGCCCATTCCATCTGGCGACGAAAGACAAACCGTGTGCTATATCTTCAATTTCAATGTCGAGGGGGGTGGGGTCCAAAAGGTCAAGCCGGCGTCCTGAAAGCATTCGTTGCCAAGCGCGATTTTTCTTCATTTTGTTGCTGAACTTTCTGTTTAGTTTAAATTTCGATTTTGCAAATTATATTATTAGGAAAGTTAATAAAAGTCATTTTTGGATTTAAGTGATTGAACCACTTTTTATTTACTGGTAGTTGAACCGAGAAATTTTATGAGGAAAAACAATGAGCCAACAATACATCGTAAAAGATATTTCTTTATCTGGTTTTGGTCGTAAGGAGTTAAGTATAGCTGAAACGGAAATGCCTGGTTTAATGGCGCTGCGCTCTGAATATGGTGAGAGCAAACCATTAAAAGGGGCGCGTATTGTTGGCTCACTTCACATGACCATTCAAACAGCAGTTTTAATTGAAACGCTTGTGGCTTTAGGTGCTGATGTGCGCTGGGCGTCCTGCAACATTTTTTCCACCCAAGATCATGCAGCCGCAGCAATTGCTGCAGCGAATATTCCTGTATTTGCGGTCAAGGGCCAGTCTTTAGAAGAGCATTGGGATTACTTGGATAAATCTTTTATGTTTTCTGATGGCCCAAATATGATTTTAGATGATGGTGGTGATGCAACTTTGTATGTGCTTCTTGGTGCGCGCGCTGAAGCAGGTGAAGACATCATTCCGGTTCCCCAATCAGAGGAAGAAGAAGTCATAAAGTTGCAAATTAAAAAGCGTATGGAGCAGTCACCTGGGTGGTTTACGAAAACCCGTGATGCCATAAAAGGTGTTTCTGAAGAAACAACCACTGGTGTTCACCGTCTTTACGAGTTGGTTAAAAATGGTCAACTTCCTTTTCCAGCTATTAACGTTAATGACTCTGTGACTAAATCAAAGTTTGACAATAAGTATGGTTGTAAAGAATCTTTAGTAGACGGTATCCGCCGTGCAACAGATACAATGATGGCAGGTAAGACGGCAGTCGTATGTGGATACGGCGACGTTGGTAAAGGATCTGCAGCATCTCTTCGTGGTGCTGGCGCACGCGTTAAGGTGACGGAGGTTGATCCAATTTGCGCCCTACAGGCTGCAATGGATGGTTTTGAAGTTGTAACTTTAGAGGATACTTTGGAAAGCGCTGATATTTTTATTACAACAACAGGTAATAAAGATGTCATTAGAATAGAACATATGCGTGAAATGAAAGACATGGCAATCGTTGGTAATATTGGTCACTTTGACAACGAAATTCAAGTTGCCCATCTTAAAAATCACAAGTGGACGAATATTAAAGATCAAGTAGATATGATAGAAATGCCATCTGGAAATCGATTGATATTACTTTCAGAGGGCCGTTTACTAAATCTTGGAAATGCAACAGGCCATCCGTCCTTTGTTATGTCAGCTTCATTTACAAACCAAGTTCTTGCGCAGATTGAGCTATGGAAAAAAGGCGGCGAGTATAAAAACGATGTTTATATTCTACCTAAGCATTTAGATGAAAAGGTTGCCCGACTTCATTTGGAACGTATTGGCGTGAAATTGACAACATTAGCTAAAGACCAGGCAGAGTATATTGGCGTAACACCTGACGGACCTTTTAAGCCAGAACATTATCGTTATTGAGATACTGAGGGCGCACTGCTGCATGGTTGAAAATGTAGTAGGTCTTCAAACTTTATTCTTCTTTGGTTGGCCTGGTTAACAGCGAGTTAATTACCTCTTCAGTGGAAGCCGTACCTTCAACTAAAGCGCTGACAGAAGAGGTTATGGGCATTTCCAAACCTAGAGATCTTGCTTTTTGGCTTACGGCAAATGCGGTGGCAACGCCTTCTACGGTTTTGTTTTTATTAAAAGGTTTTTGGCAACCAAGCGATATGCCAAAAACAAAATTACGAGACTTTTCTGAATTACAAGTAAGGCTTAAATCCCCTAAACCTGACAAACCCGCCAGTGTTTTTTCTTTAGCTCCGTGTGCTTTCGCAAAAGCAATCATTTCTGAAAAACCACGTGTCATCAGTGCTGCTCTTGCACTATCACCTTGCTTGGCGCCGATTGCTATACCACATGCTATAGCAATTATATTCTTTAGTGCGCCGCCAAGTTCTACACCTACAACATCTGATGTGCGGTAAAGTCTAAAGTTGTGCATTGAAATATCTGATTGTAATTTTTTCAAAAAGCCTGGCTCACCTGAAGCTAAAACTAAGGCGGTTGGCATACCTTTGGAAATATCAACTGCAAAGCTTGGGCCAGACATTACGGCAACTTTTGAAGAGTGCGCACTTAAAATTTCTGATGGTCTCAGCCCGGTTTCTTGATCCACACCTTTACAACAAGCAATTAGCGGTCTGTCAGTTAAAAAAGATTTATTTTCTTTGCAAAAAGAGGCTAAATTTTGCGTTGGCACTGCCAGGAATAAATACTCGTCTTTTTCAGTTTTTTCTAACGAACTTACGATATCAATTTCCGCAGGTAATTTTATGTTACCGAGCGCCCTGGGAACCCTTGTGGCGCATAATTCTTTAAAGTTAGTTGGTGAAAAAAGCTTAGTCGAGTGCCCACCCTTAGCGAAAACTGATGCTATTGCAGAGCCAAACGCACCCGCGCCAGCAATAGATATTTTCATGCTTTTGATCCTTTTTTACCGCTACCTAAAATTGCAGGCTTTTTATTGTCCAGCGGCCATCTTGGCCGAGCTGATATTGTGGTATCATCATAATCGCCATGCAAAAACCTTTCTGCTGCAGCATAAGCAATAATCGCTGCATTATCGGTGCATAATTCTAAAGGTGGTGCTAAAAATTCTATCTTTTTTATTTTACACATATTTTTTAGTGAGTGGCGAATTTTTTCGTTTGCGGCTACTCCACCTGCAATAGCAAAAGTCTGGTTTTCGTTAGTAAGTTTTGAATATAGGTCAATAGCTCGAATTGACTTTTCAATAATAACATCGTGCATTGCTTGCTGGAAGCTCGCACTCAAATCGCTTACATCTTTTTCGAATAAGCCACCCTGTTTATTCATAAGCCCAGCTTGTTTTCGCATTAAAGCTGTTTTGAGGCCAGAAAAAGAAAAATTACAGTCCTCTCTATCAAGCAAGGGACGTGGTAAATCAAAGCGGTTCGCATCACCGTTTTTGGCAGCTTCTTCAATTGCGGGTCCTCCAGGCTGTTGCAAACCTAAAAGACGCGCTGCCTTATCGAAGGCTTCGCCAGGAGCATCATCTATCGTTCCACCTAATCTTTCATATTTATTGTAATTATGAACTATGAGAAATTGACAATGCCCGCCTGAAACCAACAGCACAAGATAAGGAAAAATAACTTTATTGGTCAGTCTAGGGGTAAGCGCATGCCCTGCAAGATGATTTACGCCAAGAAGCGGCTTATTAGTTGAGACCGATAGCCCTTTTGCAAACATTAGTCCTGACAGCACGCCACCGATAAGCCCAGGACCAGCGGTTACCCCAATAGCATTTATATCTGTCATGGCAACTTTTGCTGTCTTTAACGATTTCTCGACAACAACATCAATTAATTCAGCATGAGCCCGAGCTGCTATCTCTGGGACAACGCCCCCATATTCTTTGTGGAGATTAAATTGATTATATACGATAGAAGATTTAATTTTTGAGCCTTTAGGGTTTACTTCCAAAACTGAAGCAGCGGTATCATCACAGCTACTTTCAATTCCTAAAATAAGGGCTTTGTGTAAATCCATATTATGTTCCATTGTATCGCAGGCAGCATCGGAGTAGCATTTCAGCATATGACAAACAATCCCAACCAAGAAAATGTAATATTGCTTTTAACGCGGCCATTAGGTGGAAATGAACGGTTTTGTTTAAAAATAAAACATCTGTTATATGGCTGCGAGATCCTAGATAACCCAATTCAAAAAATAGATTTTCTACCAAGCCTCAGTAAGGTCAACAAGAATTCGGTTTTAATCTTCACCTCAGCAAATGGGCTCCGAGCAGCAAAAAAACATAATTTGATTAATAAAAAATGTTTTGTAGTTGGAGCAAATACCAAAAAAATAGCGGTTAGTTTTGGATATGACGTTTTGGGGGTTTCGAAAGATCAGGAAAATTTATTGAAGTTAATTAAATCAAAGAAACCTACCGAAAGCATGGTTCATATTAGAGGCAAACATACTGTTGGAAATCTATGCGACGCACTGAAAAGAAGCCAGTTCAGTTGCTTGGACATAATTGGATATAATCAAGAGCCACTGAAAATAAAAAAACAAAATATGCTCAAGATTCAAAGTGGTAGGTCAGTGATTTTGCCAATTTTCTCATCAAGGTCTGCTGAATTGTTACAAAGTAATCTAGATTTGACGGGGTTTAATGTAATTGCAATCAGCGAAGCTGTTGCAAAAATAGTTAAAGGGGTCGAATTGGGGGAACTAGTGATTTCGAAAAAACCTGATTTAAACAGTATGCAAGAAGCTACTCTTGCTATTTTGAGACGATTGATAAAGTTTGATGGTAGTACTAGTTAGCAATTGGCTGGAGAATTGAGGAAAAATGCCAAAGCCTAAGTCTAAAAAAAAAGAAAGTGACGGAACTGATTTAAGGAAAGCCGATTCATCATTAAATGATGAAAAAAATGAAACTAAAAAAGAAGACTTGGTGATAGAGAAATCGCTTAGCGTTAATCATATAAAAGAGCCAAAAAATAAACTTAATTCCTTTTTGCTTATTGGCTTATCTGGCTTGGCAGCAGCAAGTTTTGGTCTTTTAGGTGTTTTAATAATAAATAGTTATAACCCTAATTTTTTTAAAAATAATTCACAAATTGTATTTGAGCAGAATATTCAGTTCAGACTAAAAGAGCTGTCAACTTCAATAAAAAAACTTGAAATTGATCTTACAAACGCAAGCAAAAAAATAGAAAACTTTATTAGCGAAAGAGAGTTAGCCACCAGTTTAACCAAACTTGAAAGTCAAATCGTAAGTAACAAAGAGGAATTTGATCTCAAATTTTTGGAACTTGGAAGTATCAAAAAACAATTAGAAACTAATTCTGTGCACATTGATAGTTTAGAAACAGAAATTCAGTCCATTATGTTGATGCCTTTAGAGAAAAAACAGGAAAAAGATGTTCCTAAGAAAGAAATATTTGACAAGGCTAAAGACAATACTGAAAAAAGCATACCAATTGACCAGTCAATACAAGAAAACTTTAGGGAAATTCAGAAATCAACAATCCATGGGACCCCTTATAAAACGAGTTTAGATAATATTGAGCGTATTTTGGGCTCGAAAGCCCCAGATATCTTAAGAAATTTAGCAGAGACCGGCATTCCTACCATGAAAAACCTTAAGGAATCTTTTCCGAAGTTCTCTCGTTTGGCTTTATCAGCTTATAGAAATGAAAAAGAAACAAAAGATTTTAAATTCTTAACCTTTTTAAAATCACAATTTCAAGCTCGATCTACTATACCTCGTCAAGGCTCTGACCCCGACGCGGTTTTGTCCAGGTCAGAAGCATTTTTAAAATCAAATGATCTTGAAAAATCTCTTTTTGAGTTGACGCAACTTGATGGCATTGCCTCGAAGGTTATGGAGCCGTGGCGCATTTCCGCGGAAAGTAGGATTGAATCTCTCTTGGCTGTCGAGCAACTTTTAAAAAGTACTGAGAAATAGGAAGATCATGGCATGTTGATATCGCTTTTTAGACTGTCTTTTTTCTTCATGATTGTAATGGTTTTTGCTTGGGGCGCTAGTTATTTAGCTAGCGACCAAAATAAAATCTTAGGAAGTACAATTATTGAAATTTCAGGTTTTGAGTATTTAATTAGTCCAATACAATTGTTGATACTTTTGGGTTTGATTATACTAGCCGCTTGGCTTGTCCTTAAAATAGTTTCGCTTATTCTTGCTATTTTTAGATTCATAAACGGTGATGAAACTGCAGTTTCTAGATATTTTGATCGCAACAGAGAAAGAAAGGGATTTAGAGCTTTATCGGAAGGGATGATGGCCCTAGCTTCTGGCGAAGGGTCCACCGCTTTATCCAAGGCAAAAAAAGCTGAGAAGTATTTAAAGCAACCATCACTTACTAATTTATTAGCTGCGCAGGCGGCAGAAATGGCAGGTGAGGCTGAGCATGCAGAAGAAATATATAAAGAGCTTATTTTAGATCCTACCACAAGATTTGTTGGAGTAAGGGGCATTATGAAAAAGCGACTGTCGGAAGGCGACAATGACACTGCCCTAAAATTAGCTAAAAAAGCTTTTTCCTTAAAACCAAAACATGAAGAAACACAGGATGTTCTGATAGGCCTTCAGACTCGTGGATCTGATTGGCGTGGAGCTCGAAAAACACTCAGTGCAAAATTGAAATATGGAAGTCTACCTAAAGATATCCACAAAAGAAGAGATGCTGTTTTAGCACTATCAGAAGCGGCCGA
Source organism: Paracoccaceae bacterium (assembly GCA_902632125.1). GTDB lineage: Bacteria > Pseudomonadota > Alphaproteobacteria > Rhodobacterales > Rhodobacteraceae > Salinivivens. Next base: position 42,108 of record CACPBQ010000002.1, read on the forward strand.
AATAATTGAGACTGATAAAAGAATTGAGGCTCAAGTAACGGCTATAGAGGCAAATCGTATGTCTCCTGATTTAGTGCCGGCTGCCGCTCTAGTTGCTAAAGAATATTTGACAGATGATAAGAAAAAAAATGCAATAAAAGTAATTAAAAAGGCATGGGAGTCTCAACCTCATCCTGATTTGGCTGCGATCTATTCAGAAATTTATGAGGGGGAAAATTCAGAGGATAGAGAAAAGGGGTTCAAGTTACTCGCTAAAATGAATCCCAAGCATGTTGAAACGAAAATAATGATGGCAGAAATGTATCTGCAGGCTGAAGATTTTCCCAATGCGCGTAGATCACTTGGAGATACTTATGAGACAGTGCCTAACGTTCGCACATTAACAATTATTGCAGCCATCGAAAAAGGCGAAGGTGCAGATGATAGTGTAATTCGAAAATGGCTAACAAAAGCAGTTTCAGCACCGCGTGGCCCACAATGGGTTTGCGAAAATTGCTCTACGGTTCACTCTGTTTGGCGACCAACATGTTTTAATTGTAATGCATTAGATACTTTAACATGGATGGATGTTCCCGAGACAAATGCTGAGCTTATTTCTGGAAGCACGCGAGCTCCCTTTGTATTAGATGTATTAAATAGCAATGACAATCAAACTGCTCAATTTGACCTAGAGGTAGAACAGAGCCCAATCGAACTAGATAATATCGAAATTGAAGATGATAGCTCAAAAAGTTGATTTTACTTTTCTTGTTAAATTGGTAAGCAAGATTTACTTTATCAGAATATTTAGGGAAAAGTTTTAATGTCAGCTATATACGGTCCTGTCTTTTTGATATTAGATGTCGCGTTTTTTATTATGATCGCTCATATAATTATGAGTTGGCTAATAAGTTTCCAGGTTTTAAATCTTTATCAACCCTTTGTTGCTCAAATCTGGACGGGATTGAACCGGCTTTTGGAACCAATATACGGTCCAATTCGTAGAGTTTTACCAAATACCCAGCCTTTAGATTTATCGCCGCTAGTAGCGTTTATTATTTTAATTTCTTTGCGCGATTATATTCTTCCTGAATTATTTGGACTCAGGTAGTCTAACGTAAAGAGTTAAATAAAGTAATTACCGATATTTAGGTAAAAATTGATAAACTATATTCTTGGTTTGGTTATAATCTTGTTTGAATTTAAATTTGAATTATTGTTGTAAGATGAAAGATAAAAGGAATTAATTAAATGCTTGTTGTTGTTTCTCCGGCTAAGAAATTAGACATGAGCCCTGAAGTCGAAAAAATAAAAACATCAAAACCACTATTTTCTGATGATACCGATAGGTTAGTCAAAGCTGCAAGTCAGCTATCGGAGAAAAACTTGCAGTCCCTAATGAAAATTAGCCCTGCCTTGGCACGTTTGAACAAGGAAAGATTTAACAATTTTGGAAATCAAGAACGAAAGCCTGCAGCGTTTGCTTTTGCAGGTGATACCTATACTGGCTTTGATGCTAAATCACTAGATGAAGATGCTTTAAGATGGGCTCAGGACCACATGAGGATTTTATCAGGTCTTTATGGGCTTTTAAGGCCTCTGGATGAAATTGAACCTTATCGCCTAGAAATGGGTAGTCGATTGAAAGTTGAAAATACCTCTGATTTGTATGCCTATTGGGGAAGTCGATTATCTAATGAAATAAACCTTCAAGCAAAAAGTACTGAGTCCACATTTCTTTTAAATTGTGCAAGCCAGGAATACTTTAAGGCAGTAGATAACAAGTCATTGGAATTAGAAGTTATTACGCCTCAATTTTTTGAGCTGACCTCGAAAGGCCCTAAGCAAATAAGCTTTTATGCAAAAAAAGCGAGAGGTGCGATGGCTAGGTATGTGGTGGAGAATAGAATTGCTACGATAGAAGGTTTAATTCAGTTTAATCTTGCTGGCTATAGTTATAATTCGAAAGAGTCATCTCGATCTTCGCCAGTTTTTTTTAGAAAGACGGATTAGTTTTTAAAAAGGTATAATAATGGACTTGCAGGTTTTTGGACACCAGTCTCCAGACACTGACTCAACCGGGTCGCCAATAATATGGTCATGGTATTTAAAGGAAAAAAAAGGATTGTCTGCAGTCCCCAAATTGTTGGGTGAGCCAAATAAAGAAGCTTTGTTTGTGCTAGATTACTGGGGTTTCGATAAACCAGCGATAATAAACAATATTAATAAAGGCGAAAGGGTAATCATTGTAGATACCAACAACCCTGCCGAACTACCAGAAAATATCAATGATGCAGATATTCAGGGAATAATTGATCATCATAAATTAGTTGGTGGATTAGAAACATCGGGTCCTATTGATATAACGATTAGGCCTGTAGCTTGTACGGCGACAATAATGTTTGATCTGATGGGTGACGATGTAGCAGACTTGCCAGACCCCATAAAGGGCTTGGCTTTATCCTGTATAATATCGGATACGTTAGAATTCCGAAGTCCAACTACTACCAGTAGAGATCGTCAAGTTGCGGAGTGGCTAGCTAAAGGATTAAAAATTGATGTATCAAATTACGCGTCCGAATTATTTCGGGCAAAATCAGACGTTTCCGATTTTTCAGACTCAGAGCTGCTCAGAATGGACTCGAAAAAATACCCGATAGCCGATTTGACTTTTCGTGTATCAGTTCTGGAAACAACAGAGCCAGATATGATATTTAAAAGAAAAAGAACTTTAATAGAGACAATGGAAACCGTTTGTGCAGAAGACTCCGTCGACCATGTGTTATTTTTTGTTGTTGATATACTGAAAGAAGAATCTACCCTATTTGTACCTAATGAAAATGTTAAAAAAGTGGCTGAAAAATCTTTTGGTGTGAGTGTGTCTGATGATTCGGTGCTACTGCCTGGCGTGGTAAGCCGTAAAAAGCAGATAATACCGAATTTAAAGATCTAGAACTTTTTAGGACAGTTCTTTGACAGTGGTGATAAAATCATTAGATGACGTATCTGATAGGTACGATGCTTTGTTCGTCGATTTATGGGGGTGTGTACATAATGGCGTTAAAGCATATAATAATGCTAACGACTCTTTAAAAAGATATAGGGCCAAAGGTGGTAAAGTCGTTTTGGTAACAAACTCTCCTCGACCGCGGTCTGGCGTTGAAAAGCAGTTAATAAAATTTGGAGTTGATCCTGAGGCTTGGGATCTAATAGCTACATCTGGTGACAGTGCAAGAATGGCAATGTTTCAGGGTGTTGTTGGAAATAAAATTTATTTTATTGGAACGCCATATGAAGAAAATTTTTTTGAGCCACTTAAAGTTGTAAAAAACCCGGTCAATATTGAGCGCGTACCAATAGATGAAGCAGAGGGAATTGTTTGTACTGGACCTTTTAACAGTCTAGAAAATCTCGATGTTTATTTTCCCGACTTTGAGTTTGCCAAAAAGCGAGGTTTAAAGCTTCTTTGTGCAAATCCAGATATTATCGTTGATAGAGGAAGCGTTAGAGAATGGTGTGCTGGCGCTTTGGCTGAAATGTATACTGATCTAGGGGGAGAGAGTTTATATTTTGGAAAACCATTTCAACCTATATACGACTTAGCTAGACAGCGACTTTTTTCTAGCGGGTTCCAAATAAACGATGACCGTATTCTGGCTATTGGCGATGGAATAAAAACAGATATTCTCGGTGCTGTAAAAGAAGGTATTGATAGTTTATTTATTACTGGAGGTTTAGCTGCATTAGAAACTGGGACAAAAGACCAACCAGACCAAGGGCTACTAGAGCATTATCTAAAAGAGCAAAAACTTAACCCAGCCTATTCTATTGGGTATTTAAGATAACATTAAACAAAAGCAAAATACTGCGGTTGCCAAGTAATTATATTTCATTTAAAAGCTCTTTTATTAACTAAAATTACTTATTGGTGAAATTCTAATGCTAGATAACAATCCGCGAGGAACAATATGTATAGAAGATATCGAAATGGGTATGACTCGGTATATTCGAAAAATCATAACTGATAGAGATATTGAACAATTTGCAGAAATATCAACAGATCATAACCCAGTTCATCTAGACGATGATTATGCAAGAGATACAATTTTTGAAGGAAGAATAGCTCATGGTATGTTAACTGCGGGACTGGTTTCTGCAGTAATAGGAGAGCAGCTTCCTGGCCATGGCACTGTATATATGAGCCAGAACTTAAAATTTTTAGCTCCTGTAAGACCTGGGGATCTAGTTCATGCCGAAGTTAAGGTTGTAGATATGGTAATTGATAAGCGCCGAGTTAAGTTGGATTGTCGTTGTGAAGTAAATGGGAAAAACGTTCTTGTTGGGGAAGCAATGGTATTAGCTCCTAGTAGAAAGTTTGATTGAATTCTGCTGATTAAATAAATTCAAACTTGTTTTACAGTGATTTGCGAGATACGTGAAAATCATGAAAATTATTCGTGATTATCAATTTGTGAAATCAAGTGATAAAGGAGCTAGTGTCGCTGTCGGAAACTTTGATGGTGTGCACCTAGGCCACCAACATGTTATAGAAATAGCGCGGGTATGGGGTAGAGGTAATAAATCCCCATTGGGTGTTTTGACTTTTGAACCCCATCCGCGATCATACTTCTTTCCAGATGGAGCGAATTTTCGTTTAATGAGCTCTGACGCAAAAGTAACACGTTTGAATAAGTTAAATGTCGAAAAGTTATATGAGTTGAACTTTAATAAAACTTTATCTTCTTTAACACCAATTGAATTTGCTGACCAAGTTATAAGTAAAGGATTAGGTTTGCGCCATCTAGTAGTTGGCAAGGATTTTTGTTTTGGTAAAGGACGGTCAGGCACAGCTAAAGATTTAGTATCATTGGGTAATTCTATGGGCTTTGAGGTAACAATAGCTGAGTTAATGGAAACTGAAATAGGCCAAGTTTCCAGTACTTCGATAAGAAACGCTTTAACTGAAGGACGTCCTAAGGACGCAGCTAAGCAATTGGGACATTGGCATAGAATAGAAGGTCCCGTTATCGGAGGCGAGCAACGCGGGCGGGAACTTGGATATCCCACTGCTAATATGTCTTTAGATAGCTTACATTTACCTCATTTAGGGGTATATGCTGTCTTAGTCGATGTCTTAAATGGCGAGCATATTGGTTCTTATAATGGGGTAGCAAGTCTTGGTGTTCGACCAATGTTCGGTGAAAATACACCAAATTTAGAGACATTTATCTTCGACTTTTCTGGAGATCTATATGGTGCTACTCTTTCGGTTGCACTGGTAGAATTTATGCGACCTGAGATAAAATTTGATACATTAAAAGAACTTATCGCGCAGATGGATCAGGATAGTCTAAAAGCAAGAGAAATATTCAATAACATGAAATGAAAAATTATTCACGAAAAGAGAAGCTTAAGCATGGGTTTTGGCAAAATAAACCAATGTCTGAAATGTCCAAAGTGGAATGGGAGGCCCTTTGTGACGGTTGTGGAAAATGTTGCCTAAATAAACTGGAAGACGATGAAACTGGTAAAGTTCATTATACGTCGATAGCATGTAGATTACTTGATAACGAAAGTTGTAAATGTAGCCAGTATTCAGCTCGTCATCAATTTGTTCCAGAATGTATAGTGCTGACACCAAAAAATATCGCTGAACATGCATACTGGCTACCTAAAACCTGTGCTTACTATCTCGTGTGGAAAGGAAAAGAACTATATGATTGGCACCCACTTGTTTCCGGTACTTCAAATACTGTTCATGAAGAAAATGTTTCAGTACAGAATAAAACTATTGCAGAATTTGAGGTAAACGATGATGAATGGGAAGATTATTTATGGGAAGAAGAGGTTTAGATGATTTTTTCATCTGACAATTATAGTCCTGTTCCTCAACAGGTTTTGGATGCACTAGCCGAAGCAAATAAAGGTTACCAACCTAGCTATGGTGAAGATAGTCAAATGACGAGAGTTCGTCATTTGATCCAAAAGAAGTTTGAAGCCCCAGAGGCTGCAGTTTATTTAGTTGCAACTGGAACAGCAGCTAATTCACTTGCTCTTTCTACTTTGTGTGAGCCCTGGCAGACTATTTTTTGTAGTCCTGTATCACATATACATGAGGACGAATGTAATGCACCTGAGTTTTTTTCTGGAGCAAAACTTACCCTAGTTGGAGATGGTGATAAAATTGATCCATCAGAACTAAAAAAATCAATAAGAGCCGAGGAGTCGAGGGGCGTTCATGGTCCACAAAGAGGCCCTATATCAATCACACAAATTACTGAAAAAGGGCAAGTTTATACATTAAGTGAAATTAATGAAATTACCCGTATTGCTAAGGAATTCAATCTTCCAGTTCACATGGACGGTGCGCGGTTTGCAAATGCATTAGTTTCACTCGGCTGTACTGCTGCAGAAATGACCTGGAAGGCAGGAGTGGACGTAGTAAGCTTTGGTGGTACAAAAAATGGCTTGATGGGTGTTGAAGGAGTTATATTTTTTGATCCTCAAAAAGCTTGGGAGTTTGAATTAAGGAGAAAAAGAGCGGCTCATCTATTTTCAAAGCATCGTTATCTTTCTGCTCAAATGTTGGCATATTTGGAGCATGACTTGTGGATCGAACTAGCAAGAAAAGCTAACAATGCAGCCTCCAGGCTAATTGAGGGATTGAGGGAAATTGAAAATGTTGAATTTTTAGTTGAGCCAAAGGCAAATTTAATTTTTGCATTTATGCCCGCATACATGCATAGAAAAGCATTTTCAGAAGGACTAGTGTATTATACTTGGTCTCAATTAGAGGGCGTCAGTGATGATGCGCCTGTACTGGCGCGTTTTGTGGTAGACTGGAGCCGATCATTAAATGACATCGACAAATTTTTAGAAATTATGAGGAGCGTAGCTAAAAAATAAATTGGAGATTTAAAAATCTAAATTAGCTACCGTTAGGGCATTGTTTTGAATAAACTCTCTCCTAGGTTCTACAACATCACCCATCAGCTTTGTAAATAAATCATCAGCCTCTGCTGCGTCTGTTATTTTGACTTGTAATAGCGTTCTAGCATCTGGATCGAGAGTAGTTTCCCAAAGTTGATCAGGGTTCATTTCACCAAGGCCTTTATAGCGTTGTAAGGTTAGGCCTTTTTCTCCTTCTTTTAATATTGAGGTTAGTAACTCTAGTGGGCCATGGATTGTTAGGCTTTCGTCTTTTCGAGTTAAGGTGGCAGGACTATCATAGACTTCTTTTAGGTTTTCGGTAAATGTACCAGCTTTTCTTGCCTCTCCAGATCTCAGCATAGGCCCATCTAATGTTCGCAACTCTTCAACACCTCTTAATACTCTTGCTAAACGAATACCTTGGTCCTGAGTAATTCTCCCAGACCAACCACGTTCAAACTCTAAAGAAACTTGGTTTAATCTTTTTGCAATATTATCAGCAGTACCTTGTAAATCTTTGTCTACTGCCCCTGGAACAAAGGCACCAGCTATTGCTGCTTGCTCGAGTATGTGTCTCGGATATTGTGTTGGGAATGTATCTAAAACTCTCTCAAGTTGACGGGCTTCATCTAATATTCTCGCTAAGTCTTGACCGGCAATATCAGCATTCGCCCCAACTTTAAGTACTGCACCTTCAATTCCCTGTTGGACAAGATAATCATCGAGTGCTGATTGATCTTTTAAGTAAACCTCTGACTTTCCCCTGCTAACTTTGTAAAGCGGCGGCTGAGCAATATATAGGTGGCCGCCTTCAACTAGCTCTGGCATCTGCCTGTAAAAAAATGTTAGAAGAAGCGTTCTGATATGAGCACCATCAACATCAGCATCGGTCATTATAACAATTTTATGATATCGCAGCTTACTGATATCAAACTCGTCTCTTCCAATTCCAGTCCCAAGTGCCATAACCAAGTTGCCAATTTCTTGACTATTTAACATACGGTCAAATCGAGCCCTTTCCACATTCAATATTTTTCCTCTAAGGGGTAAAATGGCCTGTGTTCTGCGATCGCGTCCCGTTTGTGCAGAGCCTCCTGCAGAGTCTCCTTCCACTAGAAAAACTTCAGTTTTTGATGGATCTTTTTCTGCACAATCTTTTAGTTTTCCTGCAAGATAATTAACATCTAAAGCCGTTTTTCTGCGAGTGAGTTCCCTGGCTTTTCTTGCAGCTTCCCGAGCAAGGGCTGCTTCAATTATTTTTCCTACTATTAACTTTGCTTCGTTAGGGTTTTCTTCAAACCATTCACCTAACTTTTCATTCATTAAGCTTTCTACTGCTGGCCTAACTTCGGAGCTTACTAACTTATCTTTAGTTTGGCTTGAAAACTTTGGGTCTGGTACTTTTATGGATAGCACGCATGTCAAGCCTTCTCGGGCGTCGTCGCCAGTAAAATTTACCTTTTCTTTTTTTGCAATGCCGCTGTCTTGCGCATAACTGTTAATTGTTCTTGTGAGTGCACCTCGGAAACCTGCAGTGTGAGTGCCTCCATCCTTTTGAGGAATATTATTTGTAAAAGGGAGTACATTTTCGTGGTAACTATCATTCCACCACATGGCCACTTCAATACCAATTTCATCCTTTTCACCGGTGATAAATATAGGTACTGGGATCAGAGGAGCTTTGGAACGATCAAGATATTTTACAAACTCTTTTACCCCACCTTCATAGATCAGTTCTGTTCGAAGTGTTTCAGCTGGTCTTTCGTCCTCAAGAATAATTTTGACACCAGAGTTTAAAAAGGCTAACTCGCGAAGCCGCTTCTCAAGCACTTCAAAAGAATAATCAAGATTAGAAAAAGTTTCAGTAGAGGCTAAAAACCTAACTTCGGTCCCGCGGTCTTCAGTTGCATCTTTTATTTTTTTTAAGTGTTCTGTTGTCTCTCCATGAGCGAATTTAGCAAAATATTCACTTCCATCTCGCCAAATTCGAAGCTCCAGCCAAACTGATAGTGCATTAACAACTGATACTCCGACGCCATGTAAACCGCCAGATACCTTATAGGAATTGCTATCAAATTTTCCGCCTGCATGGAGTTGCGTCATAATTACTTCAGCTGCAGAAACGCCCTCTTCTTCGTGTATATCTACGGGTATTCCTCTTCCATTATCTCGAACAGAAATACTACTATCTGCATGAATTTTTACATGAACGTAATCTGCATGCTTGGCTAACGCTTCATCTATACCATTATCAACGACCTCATAAACCATGTGATGCAGCCCACTTCCATCGTCGGTATCTCCGATGTACATGCCTGGTCGTTTTCTTACAGCTTCCAAACCTTTTAGAACTTTAATAGAATCAGCGCTATATTCTTCCTGTTCTTGCTCGAATTCGGACATTAACTCGATCCTTTAATTTTCTAATATTATACGATTTGTGGTAGTAAATGTCACGCATTTCACTAGATTTGGTACATTCAATAGACCAAAAATATGTAATAAATGAATTTCTCCAGGTGTTTTGGCCTCTCAATTAGGGGTCGAGAGTTCTGAAATACCATCATTTGTTGAAACTTCGATAAATTGAGCTTTATTTTTAAGTTCTGAAAACAATTCGGGTCCTGTTCCTGTCATCCAAGCTTGAACTCCAAGCCCGCATATTTCATCGTACAATGCTGCTTGGCTATTTTTGTCGAGATGTGCAGAAACTTCATCCAGCAAAACAATTGGAGAAACATCACTAATTTTTGCTAGGGACTTAGCATTTGCTAATATTATTGATATCAAGATGGCTTTTTGTTCTCCTGTTGAGCAATCCTTTGCTAAAGTTAATTTGTCCTCATAAATAGCTTGAAGATCAGACTTGTGAGGCCCAACGCTGGTCCGACCTAGCATAAAATCAGTTGTACGCGAACTTCTCAGAACCTGTATAGCTTCTTCTTCGTTGGTTATTATTTTTTGTCCTGGATCAATCAAAAGTAACAGAGCTTTGGGAAATTTTCCCGTCAGATTATTTTGTGCTTCGCTTAAATGTTTTATTGCCTCTATTCTTGCTTTTTGGATTGAAACTGCGCTTTTGGCCATTTCAATTTCAAGAGCATTATACCAGTGATCGTCATATACTTTTTCTTTTAGCAGGCGGTTTCTTTCTCTCATTGCTTTTTCATATAAAAGGCTAATTTCGCCGTGTTTTGGAAAATAAGTTAAAGTTAACCTATCTAAAAATTGCCTTCGCCCGCTCGAACCATCTACCCATATTCTATCCATAGAGGGAACAAGCCATACAATTCGTAAGATTTGGCTGAGCTTCATAATAGAAGCTTTTTTTCCGTCTAAAAAAAGACGGCGGGATTCTCCATTCTCAGAGCTTATAACCACCTCATATTCTGATATTTTATTTTTTACTTTACCTTCAATTTTCCAGCCTATCGCTTCAGGGTTGCGTGTAATATCTTCAGCAGTTGCACGCCTTAGTCCCCGCCCTGGTGAAAATAATGAAATAGCTTCTAAAATATTTGTTTTACCTGTTCCATTTTTTCCAAAAACAACAACAGGCCTTCCATCAAGTGACAGCTTAGAAATTTTGTGGGAGCGAAAATGGGAAAGGGTCAGGTTTGATATATATTCCACGACCTTCTCGAACCTTTTATTAAATAACTAAAAAACTTTTATTAAACGCGCATTGGCATAACGACGTACACGGCACTGGTGTCGTTTCCTTCTCGCATTAAGGTAGGGTCACCCGAGGAGTTAAATAAAAATACAGCATTTTCTCGATCAACTTGACTTGCAATTTCCAAAAGGTATTTAGCATTAAATCCTATCTCTAAAGGGTCGTCACCATATGCAACGGCAAGCTCCTCTTCTGCAGCGCCACTATCTGGAGCATTAACTGATAATATCAATCTATCTTCATCCATTGATAGCTTTACAGCTCTCGATCGCTCTGAGGAAACAGTTGCAACCCTATCTACCGCTTTAGCAAAGTCACTGGCATCAACTTCAAGTCGCCTTATGTTTTCATTCGGTATGACTCTAGTGTAGTCTGGGAAAGTTCCATCTATGACTTTTGAAGTTAATGTTATTTCTGAAGTGGCAAATCTAATTTTAGTTTCTGATACGGAAACAGCAATTTTTAGATCATCATCATCAAGTAACTTGCGTAATTCGCCAACAGTTTTCCTTGGAACTATCACGCCGGGCATATCTGAAGCGCCGTCTGGTAAATTTGAGTCAATTCTTGCAAGCCTATGACCGTCAGTAGCTACACATCGGAGGACTTCACCACCATCGGAGGACGCAATGTGCATGTATACACCGTTCAGGTAATATCTTGTTTCTTCTGTGGAGATAGCAAATTTTGATTTATCAAATAGCCGCCTTAAAATAGAGGCTTTTGCAGAAAAATTTGATGAATATTCGGAACTAGCCATTATTGGAAAATCTTCTTTAGGCAATGTAGCTAGTGAAAAATTTGATCGGCCAGCCTCAACAATCAAACGTCCTTTTTCAGTGTCACCTGTAAGAGTTATTAGGGCCCCATCTGGTAATTTGCGAACAATATCATGTAAAGTTATGGCTGAAACAGTTGTTGATCCTGGCTGTTCAATTTGAGCTGGTGCTTTATCAATAACTTCAATATCTAAATCGGTAGCACGAAATTTGGCAAAATCCCCATCTGCTTCAATTAACACATTTGATAAAATGGGGATTGTATTTCTCCGCTCAACAACAGATTGAGCCTGTGAAATTGCTTTCAATAAATAACTTCGTTCTACGCTCAACTTCATCATGTTGCTCCTCTCGCTGAGACGAAGGATAATGTACTTAAACATCCAGTCAACGCAAGTTTTCACTATAGATAATTTTTATATATCTTACATATCTGAATTTGTCTTAAATTTAATGTGTTTATTTGGTTTAGATTTATGCTTCTAGTGCCCTTCTAAGCATCTCCAAATCTTCAGCTATCTGCCCGTCCTGAGCTCTTAGCTCTTCTATGCGTTTTACACCATGCATTACAGTTGTGTGATCTCTTCCACCAAACCTACGACCAATTTCTGGTAGGCTACGACTTGTTAGTTGCTTGCTTAGAAACATAGCAATTTGTCTAGGTCTGGCATAAGTCCGAAGACGCTTAGGTCCTATCATATCCGATAGCCTAATGTTATAATGCTCTGACACTTTTCGCTGAATTTCTTCAACTGTTATCTTTCTTTCAGATGCTCGAAGCACATCGGCAAGACAGTCCTGCGCGACCTCCAAAGTAATGTGCCGTCCTATAAGTGAGGCAAATGCAAATAACCTCGTCAGAGCTCCCTCCAAGACTCGCACATTCGTTGATATTCGGAGAGCAAGAAATTCTAAAACGTTATTATCTATGCTTAGCTCTGGGTATTGCAGTTTTTGACGTTCAACTTTTGATTGTAAAATACCTAAGCGTAATTCATAATCCGTTGGATGTAGATCTACCACTAATCCAGACTGCAGCCTACTTTTAATTCTATCTTCTAAATCTTTTATTTCACCAGGTGCACGATCGCCCGAGATAATTATCTGTTTATTTTGATCGACCAACGCATTAAAAGTATGAAAAAACTCTTCTTGAGTGCTTCCTTTCCCTGCAATAAATTGAACATCGTCAACCATTAAAATATCTACAGATCGAAATAGTTGTTTGAAATCCATCATTTTGCGCTCTCTCAAAGCTTGAACAAATCTGTACATGAATTGTTCTGCGGATAAATACAGAACATTTATATCTGGCCGTCGGTTGCTCAGCTCCCAAGCTATAGCATGCATGAGATGTGTTTTCCCCAGACCAACACCTCCATAAAGAAAAAGTGGATTAAAACTTACTTCAGCGCCTTCAGCGACTCTTCGCGCTGCTGCATGAGCTAGTTCATTTGGCTTTCCAACAACAAAGGCATCAAATGTAAATCTTTTGTCTAATTGTGCGCTAACTAATTCATTATCTTTTGAAACACTACTATGAGTAGGCTTAGATGATTGTGGTTCGCCAAAGTTGCTCAGGTCAGAATCTACTTCAAATCTTATGCGATTAATTTTATCATTATCTGAGGAAATTTGTGCAATAATTATTTCACCGAAGTTTTGAGATACATAATTGCCAAGAAAATTTGTTGGAACAGAAAACACGGCTACGTCTTCGTCAATATGACTAAAATCAACTGGAGATAGCCAGTTTTTAAAGTTGTTTTCACCGATTGATTTTTTGAGGGAAATTTTTAATTTGGTCCATTTTCTTTCGTCCATTGTAAAGTCCTAAATTCGTAACAACCATCAGTTCAATTTAATGACCTGAAATTTCCCTGGCTCACATCTGCTAAGAAACATGTTTTAGGTCATAAATATTTTTTTGACCGGTTCATGAAAGACATATTTTCCGCTTTTTTTTAAAGCTTAAAAAAAATTGTCCCCCCAGACGCAGTGAATCGCTAATGTACGGTAACAACTTGATACAAGTAGTTTCAACACAACTTATTACTTGACTCGGAAAAAAGTTAAAAAGAATCTCTATAAAAATAAAAAACGCCTCGAAATAGAGGCGCAACAGCGGTTAGAAGCTGGACTAAACTATTTTTTTAATTCTTGTTGAAAGCCTAGACATTTTTCGAGCAGCGGTATTTTTATGAAATATTCCTTTTGACACGCCTCTCATTAATTCAGGTTGCACTGTTTTAAGTGCAGCACTAGCAGCGTTTTTGTCACCTTTTGATATTGCTTCTTCAACTTTTCGTAAAAATGTCCGAATGCGCGATCGTCTTGACTTATTTACTGCTGCACGCTTCTCGTTTTGACGAGCCCTTTTTTTTGATTGAGCAGTGTTTGCCATTTCTATCACCCTTTGCGGATATTTCCTGTTAGAGATCGCTCTTTAAATCCGACTCGCATTGCTGTCAACAAGTAAACTGTTTTAAGTAAATCTGATTAACTACTTATCCCTAAACTGAGCTTCGCGTTTTTCCAAGAACGCTGCCATACCTTCTTTTTGATCTTCCGTAGCAAACAGCGAATGAAACCCTCTCCGTTCGAAAAGTAACCCTTCATCAAGTGATGTTTCATATGAACGGTTAACCATTTCTTTAACCATAGCAACAGCGACCATTGATTTTTCTGCAACCCTTGTTGCAGCCGTTATTGCCTCATCTCTTAATTTTTTTGCTGGTACAACTCGACTTACCAAGCCGCATCGCTCAGCTTCATCTGCCTCCATAAAGCGACCAGTTAAGTTCATATCCATAGATTTCGATTTTCCTATAAACCTCGTAAGTCTTTGGGTTCCACCAAGACCTGCAGAAACTCCAAGATTTATCTCAGGCTGGCCAAACTTTGCCGTATCAGAGCAAATAATAAAATCACACATCATAGCCAACTCGCAGCCTCCACCAAGGGCATAGCCTGAAACCGCAGCAATTATTGGTTTTCTAATCGCGAGGATTCTATTGGATGCTTCGGTAAACATATCCCCCATAAAAGCCTCAACGAAATTTTTATTTGCCATTACTGATATGTCCGCGCCTGCAGCAAAAGCTTTTTCCGATCCGGTTAAAATTATACAGCGGACTTTTTCATTTTTTTGAGCATCTTCTAATGCGTCGGCTAGCTCGCCTAAAAGGGTATCGTTTAATGCATTTAACGCGTCAGGTCTATTCAGACTAACAACGCATATGTGGTCTTCGACATCGACGATTATTGTTTCGTAGGCCATAAGGTGCACCATCATCAGTTAAAACACCAATTTATTTTAATCGTGAAATTCTCAGGGTTCAAGTTATCTTTGGCAGCTTGGACAATAGAAAGAAGACCTTCCAGACTGAGAAATCTTTTTGATTTTGCTGTCGCAACTTGTTTTTTTACAACTTTCGTTTTCTCGACCGTATACAAAAAATTCAAATTGAAAATAACCTGAATTACCTTGTATATCGGTAAAATCTTTTAATGATGAGCCTCCCGCTTCAATTGCTGATATTAAAACTGTGCGAATGTTTTGCACAAGCTCTTCACATTTATTTTTGGAAATCTTTGAGGCTTTTTTCTTCGGCGAAATACCGCTCATGAACAAAGCTTCACAGACATATATATTTCCCAAACCCGCAACCAAAGATTGATCTAACAAAACATTTTTGATTGACGATTCTTTTTTCGATAGCTTTTTTTTGAGATAAGATGAATCGAAATTATTTCCGAGTGGCTCTGGACCTAATTTTTGAAGAAATTTGTGATAGTTCAAATCCGCGGTCTTGGTTAAATCCATAGCTCCAAATCGTCTTGGGTCGTTGTATGTAATTACTGTTCCATCACCCAACCAAAAAATAACGTGATCGTGATTATTAGATTTGGAAGATTCATAAAAATAGTCACCCATCTTTGACCCAGAAACTAGAATTTTTCCAGACATTCCCAAATGGATTAATAGCGTTTCATCAGTACTTAAATCGATCAAAATATACTTTGAGCGTCTTTTTAAATTCAGAACTTTAGCTCCTTCTAAACGGCGTGCAAAATTTTCTGGAAATGGCCAACGTAAATCTGCTCTATTGAGTTTTATTTTTTTTATCTTTTCGCCTTCTAAATATGGAGAAATACCACGAATTATTGTTTCCACTTCAGGTAGTTCTGGCATCGATTGTTCCACCTCTCATTTCTTTTTTTTAATCATTTTTTCATTTTGCAGAATAGGATGCATTGTAACTCAGTGATGTGTTACTATAAGTGTATTACTCGTTTTAGAAAGGCACACATGTCAAAAACTCTTAATAAAGAAACTCATTTTGGCTTTGAAACGATAAATGAAAAAGAAAAAGCTGGTCGTGTCCAAAGAGTTTTTAATTCAGTATCATCAAAATATGATGTCATGAACGACGTAATGTCACTCGGGGTTCACCGTATTTGGAAAGATATGATGATGGATTGGCTTGCGCCTCGAGCTGATCAAAAACTCTTAGATGTAGCAGGCGGAACAGGTGATATAGCATTCAAATTTCTAGAACGTTCAGGTTCTGGCAGTGCGACAGTTTTAGATTTGACTTCATCGATGTTAGCTGAAGGCCGAAGTCGAGCAGAAGCACAACAGATGGCGCAGCAGATCAATTGGGTTGTTGGAGATGCTATGAAGTTGCCATTTGAAGACAATGTTTTTGATGTATACACGATAAGTTTTGGCATCCGAAATGTTACCAGACCGCAAGAAGCTTTAAAAGAAGCATATAGAGTATTAAGGCCCGGCGGACGTATTATGGTTTTAGAATTTTCACAAATCCCAGTACCTTTAGGCCAATGGTTTTATGACCTATATTCGTTCAATTTGATACCAAAGATGGGCGAGATAATAGCCAATGATCGTCCAAGCTACCAATATTTGGTTGAATCTATAAGAAAATTTCCCGACCAGGAGACCTTTCTAGGAATGATAGAGAGTGCTGGGTTTGGAAACACGAATTACCGGAACCTAACACTAGGGATAGCCTGCTTGCACTCAGGTTGGAAGATTTGAAACATGCGCGGCCCACACAATATTTTTAGGTTGATTCGAACCGGGGCAACTTTAGAAAGAACCGGAGCTATGTCCATTGTTCTTCAAGCGCTGAATGCTCCTAGACCACTCCGGATATTAGCGCGCTTATTATGTTGGCCAATAAAATGGTTTGGCCTGCGAGGCAATGATACCATGCCTCCAGTTACCAGAGCCTTGTCTGCATTAGGACCAGCCTATATAAAATTTGGTCAGATATTATCGACCCGACCTGATTTAGTTGGAGAGGAGTTGGCCAATCAGTTGCGCGTTCTTCAAGATAGATTGCCTCCATTTTCAATACAAGAAGCAAAAGAAACGTTTTTAATTGAAACAGGTTTATCGGCTGATGAAACTTTTGATCAATTTAGTGAAGCTATCGCTGCAGCTTCTATAGCTCAAGTTCATAAGGTCCGCCTTCGTGAAACTAAGGAAGAGCTGGCTGTTAAGGTGCTAAGGCCGGGAATAGAAAAAGCATTTCGAAAAGATGTAGACGCTTTTTACTTGCTCGCAGGACTAGTAGATTTTTTTGCACCTTTCGCGAGACGTTTGCGTCCAGTTGAGGTTATTGAGCATTTCGAGGGGATAGTTTTAAGCGAATTGGACCTACGGCTGGAAAGTTCTTATGCTTCAAAGTTTAAAGATACTACAAAAGCTGACAATGGTTTCAATGTTCCGTCAGTAAATTGGAAATTGTCTGCTAAAAGGGTTATGACAATGTCTTGGGTTGAGGGCATTGCCCTTGGTGACATAAAGTCTCTTGAAAATTATGGGCATGACAAGCTTGCTCTAGGAGAACGTGTATTGCAGCTGTTTTTAAACCACGCTCTTCGAGATGGTTATTTCCACGCTGATATGCACCAAGGAAACTTAAAGGTGAGCCCAGAAGGAGAAATAATTGCCTATGATTTTGGTATAATGGGCTACATAGACGAATACACTAGGCGCGTTTATGCAGAAATTTTATATGGTTTCATTAAGAGGGATTACAAAAGGGTAGCAGAAGTGCATTTCGAAGCAGGTTACGTCCCTATGGATAGAAATGTTGACGATTTTTCTAATGCTTTGCGCGCGGTAGGTGAGCCAATTTTTGGAATGGATGCAGCTAATATTTCTATGGGCAAACTACTTGCTTACCTTTTTGAGGTGACTGAGAGATTTGGAATGGAAACGCGCACAGAATTAATTTTATTGCAACGTACAATGGTTGTAGTTGAAGGTGTTGCTCGCTCTTTAAATCCAACCATAAATATTTGGAAAACAGCCCAACCGATTGTTGAAAATTATATAAGACAAAGTATTGGGCCAAAAGCAATTGTTAAAGATATAGCACATACTGTGAGCGTTGTGGCCCGCTTTGGGCCGAGGCTTCCAAAACTGGTTGAAGATATCTTACTTGACCATTCCAAAAAACAGGAAAAAAAGGCAAACAGGTTTTCTAAGTTTTCCTGTGCTTCTCTTTCAATAGTGTCGGCATTTTTAGGGGCTTTATTAGCAGGCTTAATATTTTATCTTTAATAGCTATATTCTTCAAATATTTTAGTTAAATCTCTGTTCCAAGAACCATAATATTTTTCGAGCAGCTCGTCCGCAGAGCTTTTTCTTTTTTCTATATTTTCTTTAAGGGAGTCTAAAAAAAGGGACTCGTTAGAATATAGCCCGTTTGAACTTGCTTGAGCTCTTTTTTTTAAACCGTTTTCTGAAATTTGAATTGTCTCTTTGGCTAGATCAATTAATCTGATGTTTCCCACAGATCCATTAAGTCCGTCTCTTGCAGCAGCGACTCTCAAATTTTCGCGTTCACTTTCGTCCCAACTTTTAACTATATCCCATGCTGCATCGAGGGAACCTTGATCATAGCATATACCAACCCATAAAGCTGGTAATGCACACAGGCGGTGCCACTGTCCTGCGTCTGCGCCCCTCATTTCTATAAATTTTTTAAGTCGAGCTTCAGGAAAAATTGTCGTCAAATGGTCTGCCCAATCACTAATTTTTGGTAATTCACCTGGCAAAGAAGGAAGCTGTCCTTTCAAAAAATCCCTAAATGATTGTCCAAGCGCATTAATATAATTTCCGTTTCGATAAACGAAGTACATTGGGACATCTAACGCATATTCTGTCCATTCTTCGAAGCCAAAGCCTTCATTAAAAACAAATGGCAGTAAGCCGGTCCTTTGTGGGTCTAAATTTCTCCAAATTCTACTTCGCCAGCTTTTATGCCCCGTTACTTTCCCATCAAAAAAGGGTGAATTCGAAAAAAGTGCTGTCACGATAGGCTGTAGTGCCAAAGCAACACGCATTTTCTGTACCATATCGGACTCAGAAGAATAGTCTAAATTTACTTGGACAGTGCACGTTCGAAACATCATGGACTTGCCCATAGTGCCAACTTTGTCCATGTATTCACTCATCAACTTGTATCGTCCTTTAGGCATCATTGGCATTTCATCGTGCTTCCAATGTGGGGCAGCGCCTAGACCGATGAACCCAATATTAAGTTTATCAGCAATAGATTTTACTTCTAACAAATGTTCGTTAACTTCATCGCATGTTTGAAATACTGTTTGGAGTTGAGCGCCCGAAAGTTCCAGTGCTCCTCCAGGTTCTAATGAAACATTTGCTCCATTTTTAGAAAGGCCTATGGTGTTATTTTTTTCTTTTACTGGTTTCCAACCATATTCGTTCTCTAATCCCTTTAGAATTGCCAGTATTGATCGTTTTCCACTATATGGAATAGGAAGAAGGGTCTCTTTACAGTAGCCAAATTTTTCATGCTCCGTTCCAATTCGCCAATCTGATTTTAGCTTACAGCCAGAAGCTAAGTACTCAGTAAGCTGATTTTGGTTTTCTACTCGACCGCCAACTGATTGTGGGATAGACATCAAGATCTCCAAATTTCCACCTTAGAGAGCCTTGCTTTATTTTCTATTTAAGGTCAATCAATCTATTTTTTCTATATGGAATATTTTTGATTTTAGCTCAAATGGCATTTTATGCCCAATCACCAAAATTTGATTGCCAAAGTGTTAAGGCTGAAATAGCGGCTGTATCGGCTCGCAAAATGCGTGGCCCTAGACTGATAGAGAAAGTCTTTGAATGCTGAGTAAATCGTTTTTTTTCTCCTTTCGAAAAACCACCTTCAGGGCCAATAAATATTGCCCAAGCCCCTTTTGGAAGCTCGGATAATTTGCATGCTGGTTTTAAATTATCTTCATTACAAAAAAAAATGTTTCGATCGTCTGGCCATTTTTCCAAGGTGTCACTTAGTTTACAAATTTTGTGTACTTTAGGAACATAGGTTCCCCCACACTGTTCTGCGGCTTCTATCGCGTGAGTTTGTAGACGATCCTGATTGATTCTTGCAGAATTAGTGAATTCACTACGTGTTGGAAATATCTCTGCCACTCCAAGTTCGGTCGCTTTTTCGACAATGAAATCGGTGCGAGACTTTTTGATTGGTGAAAAAAATAACCAAACATTAGGTGGAACTATGGATGGTCTGACTTTATTTAAGCATTTCAATTCAACAATTCGTTTATTTATATTGATAATTTCTGCAAGCCATTCACCATCAAAGTTATTAAAAATATGAATTTGATCACTAACAGTTTGTCGCATAACAGAAAATAAGTAATTTGCTTGATCACGCCCCAAAGAAATGATTTGACCTGAGCAAATTTGATTTTTCACATATAGTCTTATTTTCACATTCATAGAGGCACCATATGTCGCAAAATTCAACAAAGCTAGATAAACCAGGTCAAGTTGCTGACGCTATAACGGGTAACTGGGTGGATAATTTAGCTCCAATTAAACTCAGACCATACTTAAGACTGTCTCGGGCAGATCGTCCAATTGGAACTTGGTTATTATTAATACCTTGTTGGTGGGGGTTATTGATTGGAATTTTGGAGGATGAAAAAGCTTCTGCAAGTGATTTTTGGCTTTTTATTTCGTGCTCTATAGGTGCCTTTTTAATGCGTGGTGCTGGATGTACATGGAACGATATTTTGGACAGAAAAATTGATGGTGCAGTTGAAAGAACAAGATCAAGGCCACTTCCTTCTGGGCAAGTCACCTTAATTCAAGCAATTATTTGGATGATCGTTCAAGTTGGTTTAGCAAGCATTATTTTACTAAGCTATAATCTTAATGCAATAATATTGGGCTTGAGTTCACTGTTTTTGGTTGCGATTTATCCATTGGCAAAAAGGTTCACTTGGTGGCCACAGATATTTTTAGGTCTTGCATTCAATTGGGGAATACTTTTGTTATTTGTGGCTCATATTGGAAGCTTAAACTGGCCAATACTCGCTCTGTACGCTTCTGGAATTTTTTGGACCCTTTTTTATGATACAATTTACGCTTATCAAGACAGACAAGATGACTTGCTTGTAGGTGTAAAATCAACAGCTATTTTATTTGGAGAGAATGCAAAAAAATGGTTAGTTATTTTTGTATTATTTTGCGTTTTTTTTATGGCGGTTTCTATATTTGTTATTACTCAAGAAAGAACACCTCTTTCGAAATTTGTATCCTCTTTTGGAGTGTTGGGTTTCTCAACTCATTTGTTTTTTCAATTGAAAAGGTTTGATGCAAAAAACTCTCACGTTCTGTTAATTCTATTTCGCTCCAACCGAAATGCAGGCTTGGTTTTTGCGATCTTTCTTTTTTTGGCCATTTGGGTTTGATTGCACAAATCATCACTTCGGCGTATTAAATTAGCGGACTTAATTATTTCGTGAGATACAATGCGCTTACCAAGGATATTTTGGAATTATTTTTCCTTTTTCTTTGCGGCTGTAATATCAGTACTTGTCGCGACTTCGGCTATAAACTTCATTGAAAAAAGCTCGCGTGATGAAATAAAAAAAGAACTGCTTTCTTCTGGAGTTGACTGGGCAAGAGTGGAAACAATGGGTTTGCAAGTTTTTCTAATAGGCAACGCTCCTGACGAAGCCGACAGATTTAGAGCTTTGAGTATTGCAGGTAATGTGGTCGATGCAGAGCGTTTGATCGATCAAATGAACATTATTGATAATTCAAGCATAGAACCTCCAAAACTGAAATTAGAAATTATAAAAAATGGAAACGATGTTTTTGTATTTGGAATTGTACCAGAGAATTTTAACAAATTGGCTCTGATAGGCTCGTTGCAAAGGCAAAATGGATCGTCTGGGAAGCTTAAAGATTTTATAGAGTATTCGAGTAATAAAGAAGATCAAAATTGGTCAAAAGCTGTTCGTTTTGGCTTATCTATTTTAGAGACAGTCGACCTAGCTAGGCTGGAAATAAAACCCAGTGTCATTCAGGGAGAAGTCATCGTTAAAAATTTACAGCAGAAAGATTTTTTAATAAAACAGTGGAGGAAAGATATTCCCAAAGGACTTAGGCAGAAAATAAATATAAAATCTCCCCGTCCGTTAATCATACCATTTTCTTTCAGGGCTACAAAAGGTGAAGGTTTTTTGCGTTTAGACGCTTGCAGTGCTGACAATAAAGAAACGGCATCTGAAATTTTAAACGAAGTTGTAAAACTGTCTGGGAAAAAAGGCTTGAAATGTGAAATAGGCCTTGGGCAGCCCTCGGATAATTGGTTTGAAGTTGTTTTGAGTTCACTAAATGCATTGTCGCAAATAGATGAAGGGTCAGTAACCGTTATAAATGATGAAATTTCATTTGTTGTACAGAAAATGGAGTCAGAGCAAGAATTTCAGAAGGTGTTAAAAATATTTGAAGACGCTTTGCCAAACGATTATTTGTTGAATGCTAAACTTATAACAAATAGCGACGGAGAAGAAGATATTGGTGGATCGGTTGTCCTTACCCTGAGCCCAGAGGGTTTGTTCCAGATGAATGGCACAGTTCGTTTTAAGACTACTAAAATTACTCTTACCAGTTTGGCGGAAGCCAAGTTCGGCAAAGATTTTGTAAACAACAAACTCAAAATTGATGCCTCCATGCCTCAAGATTTGAGTGATTTAATAATGTTTGGTATCGAAGCGATTTCGTTCCTTAAAAATGGATTTATTTTGATCAATAATTCTGAAGTTTCCGTTTCTGGTGAAGCAAATGAACCAAATATTGCAGTTAAGATTGCGCAAACTTTTTATGGAAATTTAGCTTCAAATCAACCTTTAAAAACAAAGGTTAGTTATGTTGAACCTCCTAAGCTTGTCGAGCCTGACGGTCCAACTGATGAAGAGTGTTTAGAAAGTGTTGATAGCCTACTTGTTGAAAGGAAAATAACTTTTGAACCTAGCTCGGATCGCATAAATTTAGATGGTCAACAATTGTTGGACGAAATAGCAGATGTTCTTCGTAGTTGTGATGAATTATCACTAGAAATAGCAGGTCATACAGATAGCCAAGGTCGAGAGCAGATGAATCTGCAACTATCGCAGTCGCGTGCAAGTGCAGTTTTAATAGAGCTTCAGAGAAGAAAGGTACTCACAACTAATTATCTCGCCAAAGGATATGGTGAACTACAACCTATTGCTGATAATGATACCGAAGAGGGTCGCGAAATTAATAGACGAATTGAATTTAAATTAGCGCCAAACAAAGAAGCGGAAAGAAATAAGAGTGATTAAATGAATAGAGAAGAGTTTATAATAAGCGCTGCATTAGTGTTGTTTCTTGCTTTTTTACTGGGCTGGCTTTCACGTTGGTTTCTGCAGCGTCTTAACATGGTCTCAGAAAAGGATTTAAAAGACCTAAATAAGATTTCTGCGGCTTTACTTGAAGCAGAGAAAGGCAATGAAAAAGCAAGAAATATAGAGTTAGAACTTAATAAAAAAATCTCGCAGCTAGAGGCTGAGTTAGAAGCAGCCATGGACGGGTTGCGAGCCGCACGCCTAGAAACAGAGGAATTAGAGTCGTCTCTAGTGGAAAAAAAGCGTTAAAGTGAAATTTTTTATGTAAAATCATTGCCAACGGCTTAAAGCTGTCTCATCCTCGCTTGCAGACTCCACCCAATTTTCTTCACCGTTTAAAACTTCTTTTTTCCAAAAAGGAGCCTTGCTTTTAAGATAATCCATTAGATATTCGGCTGCTTCGAAGGCTTCTATCCTGTGCTCAGCTGCTGTCGCAACCATCATAATTGGTTCGCCTGGATCCAGTTTCCCATAGCGATGTATTACAAGTGCATCACTTATTTTCCAACGTTTAAAAGCTTCTTCTACGATCAAATGTATTTGCTTTTCGGTCATACCTGGATAATGCTCGATTACCATGTAATCAAGTGTTTGTGATTTTTGTCCCCTAACAATTCCTGTAAAGGTTACCAAAGCTCCAATGTTCTCTAATGTTGCACTGAAATTTTTTATCTCTGTAGAAAAATCAAAAAATTCATTTTGAACCGAAATACGCAAGTGGGTTAACCTCCCGTCATAGGCGGAAAAAAAGCTATTTCCGTTGCTTCTACTATCGACGCATCAAAATCTGCTAATTCTTGGTTGATAGCAACTCGAAAAGAGCCTAAATCCGAAAACACTTCAGAATAACGAATATCCTTTTTCTTAAGCTCTTCAATAAGTTCTAAAACGGTAGTGGCACTTGTTTCAATACTCTCACCAGATTTTCCAATCCTTTCTCGTATCCAGGAAAAATAAATTAAGTCTACCATTTTAACCTTTTAAATACGGCCAAGCCTTTTTTAGGTATTCAAAGCCTGACATTAGCGTTAGTGCCGCAGCAAGCCAAAGGAAAATAAGACCAAAATTACTGGCATAAAACATACAATCGGACAAAAACTCCAGATTTTTTGCGTTTATCTTATCTTTTGCTGACAGGGTAATGTGATAATGTTCGAACACGCCATGTGAGAACAAAATAGCTATAGCCACCATTTGTGCAGAAGTTTTTAACTTGGCGATTTTCGTGACCTTAAGAAGCTTTGTCTTATCGCCCAAGTATTCTCGCAGTCCCGATATAAATACTTCCCTAAACATTATAACTGTCGCTGGTAATACTAGCCAAGGTGACATACTTGAATAGCCGACAATGACCATCAAAGCTATTACAACCATTGCTTTGTCCGCTATTGGATCAAGCATTGAGCCAAGTTTAGTTTCTTGAGCCCAAGCTCTTGCGAGAAAACCGTCAAACCAGTCCGTAACAGCTGCCCCGATAAATAGCAAAAGTGCAAACCAATCTGCATATGGTCTGTTAAAGTATAAAAACATTACTGCCAAAGCTGGCGCTGCGATTAATCTCATAACCGTTAGTATGTTGGGTGTTGTCCACATTTTGAATTCTTATAATTTATGAGCTTTTGATCAATTTATTGGTTCATATTAATTCGCTAGTCATTTTTTTTGAGGATTTCCAATATTTTCATAACAGCGAATTCGTAGCCTCGAACTCCGAGGCCTGCTATAACGCCATCGGCTCGTAAAGAAACATATGATTGATGACGAAATGTTTCCCGTTTATGGATATTAGATACGTGAACTTCGATCACTGGCCCTTCAAAAGCTATAAGTGCATCCATAATTGCAATAGACGTATGTGAAAAAGCAGCTGGATTTATGACAATACCAGCGCCAGACTCTCTTGCCTCATGTATCCAATCAATTAAATCTGCTTCGTTATTTGACTGCCGTAGGTCAATTTTTAAACCTTCATTGCTAACTATTTTACTGCATAATTTTTCCACATCATTTAATGTTTCGTATCCATAGAGCTCCGGCTGCCTCTTTCCCAAAAGGTTCATATTGGGGCCATTGAGGACATATATCGTGTCAGTCATTTGCTTATCCTTTTTAGTCCTTTGATCATTGGGTTGATTTTGATTGATGCAATATTACTTAACAGCCCATATTACTAAAAAACTTCCGAGCAACACTCTATATAAAACATACGGAGTAAAATTAACAGTCGTTAATAACCGCATCATTAAACTAAGGGCCCCAAAAGCCGCCAGTGCAGAGATAGTTATGGCTAAGACAATCTCAAACCAGTTTATTGAAATATTTTCAAAGCCTAAAGAAAAAAACTCCAAAGTAGCGGCTGCAATAATTGTGGGTATCGACATGAGCATAGAAATTTTTATCGCGCTTGACCTATCATAATTTAAAAAGCGTGCACCTGTTATTGTTATTCCAGATCTCGAAGTGCCAGGAATCAATGCGAGCATCTGCCAAAATCCTAGTAGTAGAGCGTGTCTAATCGTCCAATCAGATACTTTTACATTTACTTGTTCGTTTTTGTCGGAAAACCAAAGCAAAATACCAAAACCTATCATAGCTATACCAATTATAAGGGTGCTTTCTCTAATGTAATCGTATAAGCCTAAATATTTTAATGTAGCGCCTAAAATTGCTGTGGGAATCGTTGCCACTATTAAGCAGATAAATAAATTGCTATCGTGACCATTTTTATTTCCATAAAAGAATTTTACTGCGCTTGCCAAAACCACTTTTATATCAATCCAGAAAAATGCTATTACAGCAAATAGACTGCCGAGGTGAACTGAAATATCTATTAGAAGGCCTTGGTCTTTATTTCCACTGAATGTTGGAAATAAAATAAGATGGGCGCTCGAAGATACCGGTAAAAACTCGGTAATACCTTGAATCAACGATAAAAAAAGTACGTTGAGAAGTTCCATTTCTAAAACCCATTCTGAATATTGAGACCTATACACTAAAAAATGGTGGATGGCATTTCCTAAATTATAACCGAAACGGACCTAAATTTCATTATTTTTATAAATTAAATTTCTTTAGGTTGATTTTTTTTATTAAATAGGTCATAAATACTTACTTTTCTTTTGAAAAAAACTAGTATAAAACGGCAGTTTATGGGAAACGGAGGCCAACAGTGGCAAAGCAACCAATGTTGAAATTTGTAAAGTTTGAAAGGCAGATGCCTGAAAAGCGTATAGCTGGAATACGCAATAAGGATTTTTTAGAAATCTATTCAGAGTTTGCAGGCGTTAAAGCAGAAGAACAAGCAAGCCGATGCAGTCAATGCGGAGTACCTTACTGTCAGTCCCATTGTCCTCTTCACAATAATATCCCCGACTGGCTTAAACTTACAGCAGAAGGGCGGTTGCAGGAGGCTTATGAAGCAAGCCAAGCAACAAACACTTTTCCAGAGATATGCGGAAGAATTTGTCCTCAGGATCGATTGTGTGAAGGCAACTGCGTTATTGAGCAATCGGGTCATGAGACAGTGACAATAGGAGCTCTGGAAAAATATATAACAGATACCGCATGGGAAGAGGGTTGGGTTAAAGTGAAAAAGCCCACTAAAAGTATCGATCGAAGCGTTGGGATAATTGGTGCCGGTCCCGGCGGTCTTGCCGCAGCAGACATACTTAGGCAAGAAGGGTTAGAGGTAACTATTTATGACCGCTACGATAGAGCCGGCGGACTTTTGACGTATGGAATTCCGGGATTTAAATTAGAAAAAGATATTGTTGTGCGACGGAACGAGCAACTTGTAAAGAGTGGTGTAAAATTCGTTTTGAATACAAATGTTGGAGTAGATATTACCTTTGACGAAATTCGAGAAAAGCATGATTTTGTTATATTAGCAACTGGCGTCTACAAAGCGCGTGAGCTAGATATTCCAAATGGCAATTTAAATGGAAAAGTAGCAGCTCTGGATTATTTGACTGCCTCAAACAAATTAAGTTTTGGCGATAGAGTGAAAGAGTTTGAAGCAGGAGCATATAATGCAGATGGGAAAAAAGTTGTAGTAATTGGAGGCGGTGATACGGCTATGGATTGTGTTCGTACTGCTGTGAGACAGGGAGCAACTTCAGTAAAATGTTTATATAGGCGTGACCGAGCAAACATGCCTGGTTCACAAAGGGAGGTTCAAAACGCTGAGGAAGAAGGAGTTATTTTTGAGTGGCTCACTTCACCCAGGAGTTTATCCAACAACCTAAAAATTAATGATTTGTCAAATTTTGAAGCCCAAGAAGGTGATCTAAAAGGTATAATAGTTAAGAAAATGCGGCTTGGAGATCCCGATGCGACAGGCCGTAGAACTCCAGAGGAAATTGCGGGATCTGAATACCTTGAGGAAGCAGATTTAGTTATTGAAGCGTTGGGTTTTGAGCCGGAAGACCTTCCGACACTTTGGGACCAACCGGAGCTTCCTGTTTCACGTTGGGGAACGATAAAAGTCGAGTACGGTACAGGAAGAACAAATCTAGAAAATGTATACGCTGTAGGCGACATTGTTCGTGGTGCGTCTTTAGTAGTTTGGGCAATTAAAGATGGTCGGGAAGCGGCTAATGCAATTCTGAACGAAATATCGGTCACCAACGTAATCGCGGCTGAATAAGGTCACTGAAAAAAAAAGAGAAACACCGGAATAACAAGTAATGAAATCAGAAAAAAGCAATTTAAAAAGCTTGGAAAAAATTACCTGTGATGAAAAATGGGTGAGAGCTGAAACTGAAAAACGAAACTGGATGTCGAAAAACAGCCTGTATCGCGAAGATATGGAGCATGCATCATGTGGTGTCGGATTAGTCGTTTCATTAGACGGAAAGCCCAGCAGAAAAGTAGTTGAAAACGGCATTGATGCACTCAAAGCTATTTGGCACCGAGGCGCGGTAGATGCTGACGGAAAAACTGGGGATGGAGCCGGCATTCATGTACAAATTCCAGTACCATTTTTTTACGATCAAGTTAGGCGTACCGGACATGAACCAAGACTTGACGAATTAATTGCTGTTGGTCAGGTCTTTTTACCTCGAACTGATTTTGGGGCACAGGAAACATGTAGAACAATCGTCGAGTCTGAAGTTCTTCGAATGGGATATTATATTTATGGATGGAGGCACGTCCCCGTTGAAGTCGGTTGCTTGGGTGAAAAAGCTAATGCTACACGGCCCGAGATTGAGCAAATTCTCATTTCGAACTCAAAGGGTGTAGATGAAATAACCTTTGAGAGAGAACTGTATGTTCTTCGACGTAGAATAGAAAAATCAGCAGCCGAAGCAGGTATTACTGACCTATACTTAGCTTCGCTGTCGTGTAGGTCCATCATATACAAAGGAATGATGTTAGCAGAACAAGTCGCAGTGTTTTATCCTGATTTGATGGATGAACGGTTTGAAAGTGCTTTTGCTATCTATCATCAGCGGTATTCTACAAATACTTTTCCGCAATGGTGGTTGGCTCAACCCTTTAGAATGCTTGCCCATAACGGTGAGATAAATACGTTAAAGGGAAATACAAACTGGATGAAAAGTCATGAAATTCGTATGGCTTCGAGTGCCTTTGGACCACTTGCCGACGACATAAAACCAATTATCCCTGGTGGGGCATCCGACTCAGCGGCGCTGGATGCGGTTTTTGAAGTTCTTGTTCGTGCTGGCCGTAATGCGCCAATGGCTAAGACAATGTTAGTACCCGAGAGTTGGTCAAATCAAGCCAAAGAGCTGCCTAAAAAATGGCGTGATATGTATTCCTATTGTAATTCTATTATGGAACCCTGGGATGGCCCCGCCGCTTTGGCTATGACTGATGGACGATGGGTGTGTGCTGGATTAGATCGAAACGGTTTAAGGCCAATGCGTTATGTCGTGACTGGTGACGATCTTTTGATTGCTGGTTCTGAGGTTGGTATGGTGCCGACTGATGAAGCGACAATAAGAGAAAAGGGAGCTCTCGGTCCTGGACAACTCTTGGCGGTTGATATGGAAGAGGGTCGTTTATTCCATGACACCGAAATAAAAAATAAGTTGGCAGAAAGCCAACCTTTTGGCGACTGGGTTAGCAAGATAACTGATCTTGATAAAGTGCTATCAAAAGTTACTGAAAAAGCCATTTTTTCCGGAAATGAGCTTAGAAAAAGACAAATAGCAGCAGGTTATTCAATCGAAGAAATTGAGCAAATATTAGCTCCAATGGTTGAAGATGCAAAAGAGACTTTAGCGTCGATGGGTGATGACACACCAAGTGCGGTTTTATCTAAGAAGTATAGGCCGCTCAGTCACTATTTTCGCCAAAACTTTTCACAAGTGACTAACCCCCCAATTGATAGTTTGCGCGAATATCGAGTTATGTCATTAAAGACACGTTTTGGTAACTTGAAGAACGTTTTGGATGAAAGCAGCACCCAAACGGAAATACTGGTTTTGGATAGTCCTTTTGTGGGGAATTCTCAGTGGGAAGCATTAAAGAAACAATTTAAAGCTGACTTAATTGAAATAGATTGCACATTTGATGTAAGCGCAGGGACAGGTGTTTTGCAGGCTGAGTTGGAGCGCATACGATCGGAAGCAGAGGATGCTGTGAGATCGGGTGCAGGGCACTTAGTTCTGTCAGATCATCTTTCCTGTGAAACAAAAGTTGCCGTTCCCATGATACTGGCCACCTCGGCAGTTCATAGCCATTTGACTAGAAAAGGCTTGCGAACTTTTTGTTCGTTAAACGTGAGATCTGCTGAATGTATTGACCCACACTATTTCGCTGTTTTAATCGGATCAGGTGCAACTGTTGTAAATGCATATTTAGCAGAAGATACGATA
The DNA here is from genome assembly GCA_902632125.1 of Paracoccaceae bacterium. GTDB lineage: Bacteria > Pseudomonadota > Alphaproteobacteria > Rhodobacterales > Rhodobacteraceae > Salinivivens. The sequence goes on from CACPBQ010000002.1 coordinate 72,056, forward strand.
GCAGATCGAATTGAACGTGGATTGCTGAGGGGTCCTTTAACGGAGGCTACACGACGTTATCAGGAGGCTATTGACCAAGGCTTGTTAAAAATAATGGCAAAAATGGGAATTTCTGTCGTTTCCTCATATAGAGGTGGGTTGAATTTTGAGGCCGTCGGTCTGTCTCGCGCCATGTGTGCCGAATACTTTCCTGGTCTAATGAGTAGAATATCTGGTATTGGTGTTCACGGAATCCAACAAAAAGCAATCGAAATTCATAAACTCGGTTGGTTTGGGCAAGATATTTTACCGATTGGTGGATTTTATAAATCAAGAAAAACAGGTGAGTCGCATGCCTGGGAAGCCCAAACTATGCATATGATGCAAACAGCCTGCAACAGAGCAAGTTATGATTTGTGGAAGCAGTATTCAAATCGCATGCAATCAAATCCACCCATACATTTGCGTGATCTTTTAGCGATAAAGCCAGTAGGTGAGCCTATACCGTTAGAAGAAGTTGAAAGCATAACATCCATTCGAAAGCGGTTTGTGACACCTGGTATGTCTTTGGGCGCCTTAAGCCCAGAAGCTCATAAAACGCTTAATGTTGCCATGAATAGAATTGGAGCAAAATCGGATAGTGGTGAGGGTGGTGAAGATCCGGCGCACTTCCATCCAGAGCCCAACGGTGACAACCCATCGGCAAAAATTAAGCAAGTCGCATCTGGTCGTTTCGGTGTTACTGCAGAATACCTAAATCAGTGCGAGGAATTGGAAATAAAAGTAGCCCAAGGTGCCAAACCAGGTGAAGGTGGCCAACTTCCAGGGATGAAGGTTACAGATTTGATAGCTCGATTAAGACACTCAACTAAAGGGGTGACTTTGATTTCGCCGCCACCGCATCATGATATCTATTCGATCGAAGATCTTGCACAACTGATTTATGATCTAAAGCAAATTAATCCAAGATGTAAAGTTACAGTTAAATTGGTTGCTGCTTCTGGCGTTGGCACAATAGCCGCTGGTGTGGCTAAGGCTGAAGCTGACGTAATTTTAATTTCAGGTCACAATGGAGGAACCGGAGCCTCGCCTGCAACATCAATAAAATTCGCAGGTTTGCCCTGGGAAATGGGTCTTACAGAAGCTCATCAAGTCTTAGCCATGAATAACCTCAGAGAAAGGATCACCCTCAGAACTGATGGTGGTTTGCGTACAGGACGCGACATAGTCATGGCTGCCATGATGGGTGCAGAGGAGTTCGGAATAGGTACGGCAGCTTTAATAGCTATGGGATGCATTATGGTGCGTCAGTGTCAGTCAAATACTTGCCCGGTGGGAGTTTGTACGCAAGATGAAAGTTTGCGTGAAAAATTTACCGGCAATGCTGACAAAGTAGTTAACCTCATTACTTTCTATGCTCAGGAAGTCAGAGAAATTTTAGCAGAAATCGGGGCGCGAAGTGTGGATGAGATCATTGGTCGTGCTGATCTGCTCGGCCAAGTTAGTAGGGGTTCCGATCATCTTGATGATCTCGACTTGAATCCTTTGCTGATAACTGTGGATGGGGCTGAAAGTATTCTATACGATAGGTCTAGGGCAAGAAATGAGGTACCCGAAACATTAGACAAAGAAATTGTGCGCGATGCAGAGAGATTTTTAAAAGATGGTGAAAAAATGCAGCTATCTTATGCAATTCAAAACACGCACAGGACGGTGGGAACTCGGACATCTAGTGAGATTGTGCAAAGATTTGGAATGCGAAATTCGCTTCAGGAAGATCACCTTGTTGTTAAGTTGACAGGATCTGCCGGTCAAGCATTAGGCGCTTTTGCTGCTCCAGGATTAAAGCTAGAAGTTTCGGGTGATGCAAACGACTACGTGGGAAAGGGCCTATCTGGTGGTACAATAGTCATTAGACCTCCCATGGTCAGTCCATTAATTGCAGCTAATAATACTATAATTGGTAACACGGTTTTATACGGAGCAACGGATGGATTTTTGTTCGCTTCTGGTCGCGCCGGGGAGCGTTTCGCAGTGAGGAATTCAGGCGCAAATGTTGTTGTCGAAGGGTGTGGTTCGAACGGATGTGAATATATGACTGGAGGAGTGGCAGTTATTCTTGGAAGTATTGGCGCTAATTTTGGTGCGGGCATGACAGGTGGAATGGCTTATATCTATGACCCAGAAAACAAAGCAGAAGAAGTTATGAATATGGAGTCGATTGTCACAACAAGAGTTCAAGTTGATCACTGGAAAAAAGAGCTGAGAAGATTAGTAGAAAAACATGCTGTTGAAACGGAAAGTAGAATAGCTCAGGAAATTTTACGTAATTGGGATACTGAGGTAAATAATTTTACCCAGATTTGCCCAAAAGAAATGCTAAATAAAATTCCGCATCCAATTTCTTTTGATAAAGGGGCAATTCCGGCTGAATAACTTTGAAAACCTGAATTTAAGCTAGAATTATTTTGCCAAAAAATGATGTTTTAATCTGAGGGTTTGCTTTAGATAGAAAGAACTGTCTGTAAAAATAGACCCATTGGAAAATTTTTATGCTTCCGAAATTGAAAAAAATTTTGAAGATAGTGTTGATAATGCTTTTTCTTTTAGTATTTGGAATTGTGCTAATTTTTCGATTTGTTCCTATTCCTACTACGCCTTATATGCTTGCAGAGAGGTCAAATCATGGTTCAATTTTCTATTCTTGGGTTTATTTGGAGGATATGTCGGAGAATGTGCCTTTAAGTGTTGTGGCCGCAGAGGATGTGAATTTTTGCAATCACTGGGGTTTTGATTTGGCAGCAATTCGGTCAGCCATAGATCAGGGATCCAAAAGAGGCGCATCTACAATAAGTCAGCAAGTTGTAAAAAATTTATTTCTTTGGCACCAAAGAAGTTGGATTAGAAAAATTTTTGAAGCAATTTTGACTCCAGTCGTAGAAATTTCTTGGTCCAAAAAACGCATTCTTGAGGTTTATTTAAATATTGCTGAATTTGATAAGGGTATCTTTGGAATTGAACAGGCTAGTCAAAAGCTATTTGGAGTGCCGTCCAGCAAACTAAGTTTACAGCAAGCGAGTTTGCTGTCTGCTGTTTTACCTAACCCTAAACAGCGCTCGGTCATAGATCCCAGTAAATATATTCGAAAACGTGCGCTTTCAATCGCTGATGGCGCTGCAACAATATTAAAGGATGACCGCTCAGATTGTTTTACTGATTGAAAATTGATTCAAATCCGTGCATGTGTTTTTGAAAATTAAAATTGAATTTTGAAATGCTAAAACTTTATCATGTACCTTTGTCACCATTTTGTAGAAAAATTCGCCTTGTATTAGCGGAAAAAAAAGTTGAAGTGGAACTTATCGAGGAGAGGTACTGGGAGCAATCACCTGAGTTTTTAAAAAAAAGTCCAAGCGGTAAAATACCTATTTTGCAAGTGGACGGCATGAACCTTACTGAAAGTACCCCTATATGTGAATTCTTGGAAGATTTGTTTCCACAGCCTAAATTAATGCCGGACAGTGCTGAAGATCGGTATGAAGTTAGGAGATTGGTAAACTGGTTCGATGATAAGTTTCATTATGAAGTCACATCAAAACTCTTACACGAGCGAATAAATAAGAAGATTATGAAACAGGGCGCTCCTGATAGTAAAAATGTTATGCATGGGAAACGTAAAATTAAATATCATTTAGACTACATGACCTATCTACTTGAGCGCCGCAGATGGTTAGCTGGAAATTCCATGACTTTAGCAGATTTTACAGCTGCAGCCCATTTCTCAACATTGGATTATACAAAAGATGTTGATTGGTTTGAATCGAACACAGTCAAAGATTGGTATGCAAAAATAAAATCACGTCCGGCCTTCCGTAGTATTTTAGCAGATCAAATTTCTGGGTTTCCTCCCGCAGATCATTATAACGATTTAGATTTTTAAAATTTCCTATGATCTATTTTCTTTTTGCTTAGAAATTATATTTATTGTGATGAAATGTAGCTATTTTGATGTGTTTAGATGACGAATGAAGCTATGAAACATAAACTCAAGGAGCGAGCCCAGTTGGAGGGTTTTAGCCTTATGAAAATTTGCCGACCTTGGAGTTTAAAAGAGCATTCAATTAGGCTTAAAGAGTTTTTGGATAAAAATCGGCATGGTGAAATGTCGTGGATGAATGAAAAGGTAGAGTGGAGATCGGACCCGAGCAGTTTATGGCCTAGTGCTCAGTCATGCGTAATGTTAGGAGAAAGTTATTCCCCACAGCATGATCCACTAGAAATCTTAAAAAAACCTGAAAAAGGTGCAATTTCCGTTTATGCGCAAAACAAAGATTATCATGATGTAGTCAAAAAGCGGCTAAAACGCTTAGCTCGATGGCTAATAAAAGAGTTTGAATGTGAAGTGAAAGTTTTTGTTGATACAGCGCCTGTACCTGAAAAAGCTCTAGGCCAGGCAGCTGGGTTGGGTTGGCAAGGCAAGCATACAAATTTGGTAAGCAGGGAACTCGGCAGTTGGTTCTTTATTGGTTCGATATTCACTACGCTTAATATCGAAGAAGACAACATGGAGATAAGCAATTGTGGGACATGTACTTCCTGTTTAGACGTCTGTCCGACAAATGCATTTCCAAAACCATACAAGTTAGATGCGCGACTTTGTATTTCATACCTTACAATAGAAAGTAAGACCCCTATTCCAGAGCATTTACGGCCTAAAATTGGAAATCGTATATATGGTTGTGATGACTGTCTGGCCGTATGTCCTTGGAACAAGTTTGCAAAAGAAGCCGCTGATAATAAATATCATGCACGTGAAGATTTATTGGAGCCAGATCTAGATCAATTGGTTGTTTTAGACGATTTGTCCTTTCGAGCAAAATTTTCTGGGAGCCCAATAAAAAGGATAGGTCGCGATAGATTTATCAGAAACGTTCTGTATGCAATCGGCAATTCTAACGATAAAAAATATATAGATAAAATTAAGCATCTCTTGAATGATCCCAACCCTATGGTTGCAGATGCAGCGCAATGGGCGAAAAGGGAACTAAACGGATAAAATTTGCCGCAAATGGACAGGCATTTCCAAAATAACAAATTAAGTGAATTTGAATAAGCTTAAGGAATAAAAATGTCGTTTATCTTAGGTGTTGACACTGGTGGAACCTATACTGATGCGGTCATTTTAGAAAATGAGGAACGCGTTATTGCTTTTTCTAAATCGCTGACAACTCACAGCGATTTATCTTTAGGGATTGGGTCAGCAATAAAACAAGCGATAAACCAGAAAAATATAAAACCAGAAAAAATTTCTTTAGTTTCCTTGTCAACTACCTTAGCAACAAATGCTTTAGTCGAGGAACAAGGAGATAGGGTTGCATTAATTATGATTGGTTTTAAGGACAGCGATCTAGAAAAACATTTAATTTTTGATGCTTTAAGAGGGGACCCTTTTTTAGTTATTGAGGGCGGTCATAATTATGCTGGATTTGAGAAAAACCCGCTTGATAAAATAGAACTGTCTAGTTGGGTATCCAAAGTTACTGGCATTTCCGCTTACGCAGTATGTTCGCAATTTGCGGTAAGAAATCCAGAGCATGAATTAGAGGCCGCGGAAATTATTCGAAAATTAACAGATAAGCCGGTCAGTCTATCTCATCAACTCTCGGCTAAACTCAATGGCCCAAAGAGAGCTCTAACAGCAATTTTAAATGCGAGATTAATCGCTCTTATTGATTTGCTAATTATAAAAGCTGAATATGTCTTAGAAAACCTCGGGATTTTGGCACCTTTGATGGTCGTAAGAGGAGACGGCGCTTTAATTAGTGCCGCACAAGCACGCGAAAAACCAATTGAAACCATTTTAAGTGGGCCAGCTGCTTCTATAGTAGGGGCAAGATGGTTAACAGGCGAAAATGAAGCAATTGTTTCAGATATTGGAGGGACAACAACAGACATAGCTGTTCTGATGGGAGGGAAACCTGCTATTGATCCCAGAGGAGCAAGCGTTGGGCCCTATAGAACCATGGTAGAAGCAGTAGCTATGTATACCTTTGGATTAGGTGGCGACAGTGAGGTAACATTGAAACTTGGGGGTTTGGGTGGAGATATTTCTTTGGGTCCTAAAAGAGTAGTACCAATTTCTTTGGCTGCATCAATTGAACCAGACTTGATCCATCAAACATTGGATAGCCAGCTCAAAAGTGAAACGCCAAATGATTTTGATGCGCGATTTGTGCGTAGAACTATGAGCTCAAAAGAACCAATTTTATCAGAGCGCGATCATAAAGTTTATAAAAGAGTAGGCAATCAATTTTCTCCCATGAGTGATGTAGTTAAATCCCGCCTAGATTTGCAGTCTGTAATAAAATTAGTTTCCATGGGTGTTGCACAAATATCAGCTTTGACACCTTCCGATGCCAGTCATGTACTTGGAAAAACAAACGTCTGGAATAAAGAGGCAGCGACTAAAGCGATCGATCTTTTTTCTCGGCGGCGTGGTGGATCTGGAGAGCTTTTGGCTAGCTCAACTGAACAAATGGCTCAAAAAATAGTTCGTCAACTTACTGAGCAAACGAGCAGCTCTATTTTAGAAATGGCCTTCTCGGAAGAAAAGGTTGATTTTGGAGACGAGCCAGATGTCTTAGCTAAGCATCCTATGACTCGGTTTGGACTTGAGGGGTATAGTGATTTAATAAAAGTCGAAGTTGGGATTAGTAAAAAAATTATAGGCCTGGGGGCTTCTGCACCAACCTATTATCCTGCTGTTGGTGATAAATTAAATTGTGAAGTTATTTTACCTGAATATGCTGGCGTGGCAAATGCAATCGGGGCCGTTGTTGGGAAAATAGTTATGAGGGAGTCTGGGGTTATTTCTTCTCCTTCAGAGGGGAAATATCTTGCTCATCTTGATGGAGAACCTGTTAATTTTAAAAGTGAGAAAGAAGCCTTGAAAATTTTAGAAGAAAAATTGACGGAGAAAAGTATTCAGAAAGCAAAAGAAGCTGGTGCAGAGAATGTCACTGTGAATATTGATCGAGAGATAAAAACGGCCAATATAGAGAGCCGTACAGTTTTTGTTGAGGCTACTGTATTTGTAGAAGCATCTGGGCGTCCAAGAATATCTAAAAGTTAATTCCCGTCATAACCAGCCATATGCTTTTGTCCGCGTTTTCTAGATAATTGGATTTGTTTTTGCCTTTCCCGAAATCGGCTTTTATCAGTTTCAGTCGTTTTACTTTTGCACTTATGACAAGAAACACCATGTTCATACTCGGAACGTTCTTTATCTTTGGGCAGTATGGGTTGCCTACAGGCATAACATAATTTGTGGGGCCCCTCTTTTAGTTCATGCCCAACGGATACTCGCGCATCAAACACAAAGCAGTCGCCCTCCCATTCGCTTTGCTCTTTGGGCATCTCTTCTAAATATTTTAATATTCCACCTTTTAAATGAGAGACATTCTCAACACCTTGGCCAATAAGGTAGTTTGTTGATTTCTCGCAGCGAATTCCTCCAGTACAAAACATCGCGATACGTTTATTTTGGAATTTCTCTTTATTTTTTTCCCACCAAGCTGGGAATTCTCTAAAAGAACTAGTGTGAGGGTTTATAGCACCTTTAAAAGTACCTATGTCGACCTCATACTCGTTACGGGTATCGATCACAACAACATCGGGATCATGTAGTACTTTATTCCATTCAGATGGATCGACATAATGTCCGACCCTGGCTTTGGGGTCAATATTTGGTTGACCCATCGTGACTATTTCCTTTTTTAACTTTACCTTCATTCTGGGAAATGGCGGCAGTTTTGACACACTGGTCTTATATTCTAAATCAGCACAGCCTGGCATTTTTTTTATATAGATAAGTATTTTTTCTATACTATCGCCGGTACCAGCAACCGTACCGTTTATTCCCTCTGAGGCGAGCAATAGAGATCCACTTATGCTTAATTCTTCGCATTTTTTTTGCAGAGGTTCACGCAATTCTAAATGATTTTTAAATCGCGTAAAATGGTAGAGGGCAGCAATCGTAAACATTAATAAGTTTTAGGATAAATTTATGAAAAAATGCAAGATGGCCAATACTAATTCATAAATTTTCAGATGAACTTAAAAAGCTAAAAGGTCGAACCCAGATTGAATTTTAATTTCATTTATATAGGTTACGCCGCTTCGAAGCCGCTAACTGTTTGAGTTTTCAACTGCAAAATTTAATGCTTTCGCTTGTCCAAAAACACCTGTCGCTTTTAAAGCTCCAATAACTGTATCCGAAATTGGATTATCTACATACAACAAAGCAATCGCTTGGCCACCGGCTTGCGATCTCCCAAGAGTAAAGTTTGCAATATTAACATCGTTATCACCAAGTGTTTTTCCTAGAACACCAATTATACCAGGAACGTCCTCATTTGTTGTGTACAGCATGTGAGGCCCAACTTCAGCATCGATATTGATGCCTTTAATTTGAATAAAACGAGGTTTGCCATCGCTAAAGACAGTGCCAGCCACTGAGCGTTCTCTTCTTTCTGTTACTACTGTTACCTTGATATAACCCTCAAATACCCCCGCTTTTTCTTGAGTAGTAGTGCTAATTTTGATGCCACGTTCTTTTGCAATAATAGGTGCTGAAACCATATTAACGTCTGGGTTGGCTTTACTCATAATCCCAGAAATTAAGCTACTATTCAGTGCAGGCAAATTCATTTTAGAAACAATTCCGTCATATAATATATTAATTTCTTTGATGGGTTCATCAGTCATTTGACCAGCAAAACTTCCTAAATATTGTGATAATTTAACCCAAGGTCCCATAACCTTTGCTTCTTCTGCGCTCATAGAGGGCACGTTGAGGGCATTTTCTACAGCACCTTCAAGCAGATAATTAGACATTTGTTCGGCAACTTGAAGGGCTACGTTTTCTTGGGCCTCAATTGTTGCTGCGCCTAAGTGGGGAGTGCAAACGACATTAGGTAAATTAAAAAGAGGATTGTTGTTTGCAGGTTCTTCTTCAAAAACGTCTAAAGCGGCCCCAGACACGTGACCGCTTTTTAAAAAATCTGCTAAAGCGCTTTCGTCTATCAGTCCTCCCCTAGCACAATTAATAATACGTACACCTTTTTTAGTCTTTTCCAAATTTTTGCGGCTTAAAATATTTTTGGTCATATCAGTAAGCGGGACATGTAAGGTTATGAAGTCTGCTTTTGGCAGTAAATCTTCTAGTCCTTCTATTTTTTCAACACCCATTTCAAGCGCTTTTTCATTGGACAAAAAGGGATCATATGCCAATATTTTCATTTTTAAATTTCGGGCGCGCTCGCAAACAATTCCTCCGATGTTACCTGCTCCAATTACGCCCAAGGTTTTTCCCGTTACTTCGACACCCATAAATTTTGATTTTTCCCATTTGCCCGCATGAGTTGATGCACTTGCTTGTGGAATCTGCCTGGCAACAGCGAACATCATAGCTATCGTGTGTTCAGCAGTAGTTATCATGTTTCCAAATGGTGTATTCATAACGACTATACCCTGCTTGGAGGCCGCCTGTTTATCAATGTTATCGGTTCCTATGCCAGCCCGACCTATCACTTTCAGTTTATGAGCATTTTTTAAAATAGTTGGAGTTACTTTTGTTGCAGACCGGATTGCCAAACCGTCGTAGTTACCAATTGCTTTAGCCAAAGCTTCTTTGTCTTTACCTAAGTCTGGCATAAAATCCACTTCGATACCGCGATCGATAAATATTTGAACTGCTGTTTCGCTTAACTTGTCTGATACTAACACTTTAGGTGCCATTTAATGGGTCTTTCCTACTAAATTATGAAATTAAATTCGTGAAAACTAGTGATTTTGGGGGTTTAACAGCTGGCCTGAATTTCTTCATGAAAAGCCCAATCTATCCAAGGCAACATTTTTTCTATATCATAGGTCTCTACCGTACTTCCGCACCAAATTCTAAGACCCGGTGGAGCATCTCTATAAGCTCCAATATCAAAAGCCACTTTCTCAGTTTCTAGCCGCTTTGCTATTTTATTTGCAAAGGAATGACCGTCAGTAATTCTGTTGTCTTTGAATTTCAGACAGACAGAAGTCGTAGATCGTGTGGAAGGATTAATGGCAAGATTTTCTATCCAATCCCGACTATCACAAAAATCCCAAATGGCTTTGGCATTTCTTTTTGCTCTAGTGATGAGCTCACTTTTTCCACCAACGCTTTTTGCCCATTCTAATGAAAGTAGATAGTCTTCTACGGCAAGCATTGAGGGTGTATTAATTGTTGCACCTTCAAAAATACTTTCAATAAGTTTTCCGTTTTTTGTAAGTCGAAATATCTTTGGAACGGGCCAGGAAGGTGTGTAGTTCTCCAATCTTTGGGCCGCTCTTGGAGAAAGGATAAGCATTCCATGTGCAGCTTCTCCACCTAAGACTTTTTGCCAACTAAAGGTTGTTACGTCCAATTTTTTCCAAGGTAAATCCATAGCAAACGCAGCTGAGGTTGCATCACAAATTGTGAGACCTAACCTATCATGCGGTATTGCGTTTCCATCCTTGAGGCATACGCCTGAGGTGGTGCCATTCCAGGTAAATACAATGTCAGTATCATAATCCAGGCTTTCCATGTCTACGATGTCACCATAGTCGGCGTTAAAGATTTTAACATCTAGTTTAAGTTGTTTAACGGCATCGTTGATCCACCCATCCCCAAAACTTTCCCAGGCTACCATGGTGACATCTCTAGCTCCTAGCATAGACCACATTGCCATCTCAACAGCACCTGTATCCGAAGCGGGGACTATAGCAATTCTATAATCACTCGGAATTTCGAGAATCTTTCTTGTTTCTTCGATTGCTAATTTCAACCTTGCTTTACCAACCGCAGCACGGTGGGATCTTCCAAGTGGTGCGCTTGCAAGCTTAGTTACGTCAAAAGAGGGGTTTTTGGCACAGGGGCCGGAAGAAAAACACGCGTTATCCGGCCGCGTAACCGGTTTTTTAGTATCCATGTCTTTTACCCTTCCAGATAATTGCCTCTCGTTGGGGAGAGGTGTCCCAACTATTGCGTTAATTGATATTCGTGCCTTTCACAACAATAAAAATCTAGTTATAGGCAGAGATATGGAAGGGCTTCGCTCTTTGGCGCTATGAAAGTTTAATCATGTATGCAGTTACACTAATTGCACCTCCAAATTCTGGCCTATTGAAATCAAAACTCGTTAAAAATCTGTGTGAGGCTTGGGAAGCTAAAGACTATGTTTATCTTGCAAGTGACGAAGCTGCTGAATTTATCATACCCAAAATTCCTAATGACCGTTGGTCTATGTGGTCAAAATTTCAAGAACTAGAAATTGATTTGGTGATTCAGGAAGACAAAATGCGTAAAAAATCTATTCTGCTTGCAGATATGGATAGCACTATAATTGAGCAGGAATGCATAGATGAGCTGGCTAGTGAAATTGGAATTGGAGAACGGGTGAAGCTTATTACAGCTGAAGCGATGAACGGTAAATTAGACTTTGAAGAAGCTTTAACTGAAAGAGTCGCACTGCTGAAGGGCTTGTCCACGCAGATTATTGATAAAGTTCTTAAGGAACGAATAACTTATATGCCAGGTGCATTAACTCTCTTATCAACAATGAAAGCAAATGGTTCCTACAGTGCTCTTGTTTCGGGCGGATTTACTTTGTTTACAGAGAAAGTTTCTGCCTACCTTGGCTTTGATGAAAATCATGCAAACGTCTTGCTTACAAATGAAAATAAGCTCACTGGAAAAGTACAAAAACCAATATTGGGCAAAAAGGCTAAAGTTGAACAATTAGACCGTATCGCGAGCAAGTTTAATCTATCTGCAAGACAGGTAATCGCGGTTGGTGATGGAGCCAATGACTTGGACATGTTGAGTAAAGCTGGTACAGGTGTAGCTCTTCACGCCAAACCATCGGTTGCAGAACAATGCGATATCCGAATAAATTTTGGGGATTTAACGGCGCTCTTATTCATACAAGGCTATTCAAAAGAGAATTTTGTATTTTAATCTTCCATTGGCCCGCCAGCTTCAGCCCAACCGCTTACTCCACCAAGGTTAACGACATTTTCAAAACCCATATCCTTCATTGTTTTAGCTGTAAGAGCGGCTTGGCCTCCGACGGCACAAATAATTCCAATTTCGGCATCTTTTTTCAGTGCGCTGTTATGCATTGGATGGGTATCATCTGCGATGAACTCTATTAGACCCCGAGGAATTCTTAGAGCGCCTTGTACAGTACCTGTTTTTGGGAACTCCGAAGAGTCTCTTACGTCTACAACTACTAAATTACCCGAGTTGTGTCGTTCGATCCCTTCAGCTGGTGATATTTTTTGAACAACAGAATTTGCTTCGTCTAGATAGTCTTTAGCTGTTTTCATATCTCTTCCTTATAAAAAAATACATTAGTGCTGAGTTATAATAGGCCCGAGAGCTAAATACAATTTGTAACAAATTTAAATATACTATCTTTCAAGGATTGAAATTAATTAAATTTACCCCAAATTTTATAATAATAAGTGGAGAGTTTACAATGAACTATCACAAGAATTCAGAGGCAATCGCACTTTTAAGCCCAGAGGAATATTGGGTCACTCAAGAAAATGGTACTGAAAGACCTGGGACTGGGAAACTTTTGCACAATAAAGAGCCCGGCATTTATGTCGATATCGTTTCTGGTGAGCCACTTTTTCTATCGGATGATAAGTACGAAAGTGGCTGTGGATGGCCCAGTTTTACAAAACCTGTTGAAGCATCTTATGTAACTGAGATTTCGGATACTTCTCATGGGATGATCAGAACCGAAGTACGTTCCACAAATGGGGACAGCCACTTAGGCCATGTTTTTCCAGATGGACCCAAAGATCGAGGAGGCCTCCGATACTGTATAAATTCGGCAAGCTTAAGATTTATACATTTAAATGACATGGAGGCTGAGGGCTATGGCAAGTTTGTGGAGCTAATAGGAGAATAAAATGGAAATAGCAATTTTAGCTGGTGGTTGTTTTTGGGGTATGGAGGATTTGATGAGGAAGATTCCTGGTGTAAAGAAAACGCGTGTTGGTTACACGGGTGGACACTTAAAAAACCCAACTTACAAAGATGTCTGCACAGAAACTACTGGACATGCGGAGGCAATTGAAATTCTTTTTGACCCATCGAGCGTATCATATCGCCGCTTGCTAGAATGTTTTTTTCAAATTCATGACCCCACAACCATTGATAGGCAGGGAAACGATATTGGGGATAGTTATCGATCACATATTTTTACCACGTCGTCAGAGCAACGGGAAGAAGCTTTTAAAATGATTTCTGATATTGAAAGTTCAAAAAAATGGCCAGGCAAGGTTGTTACGAAAGTAACTCCTGCGGAAGAGTTTTGGGAAGCTGAGTCTTATCACCAAGATTACTTAGTTAAAAATCCAAATGGCTATACTTGTCATTTTCCAAGAGCTGATTGGACTATTTAAAAGCCCAAATACAGCAGTTTTTATGTCGGTTAAATCCGTTTGAAATCATTACTGAGTAAATTTGTTGTTAAGTTGTTTGGCTCTATATAAATACTTCTTTTGCGTCAAAAAAGTAATAAAACAGGTATCTAACTATAGTTTTTTTGAACCTCTAATATCGCTTCCTCAAGGATATCAAACATATCATCTATTTCGCTTTGCGTAATGATAAGTGGCGGCGAAAATACACACATGTTAATTATTGGTCTAACCAATAAACCGCGTTTCTCGCAAGCTTTATCCATCATTTGACCAAATTCGGTGTCAATTTTAAGGCGCGCTTCTTCCGATGAGTCTTTAGAGCCCAAACCTTCCAGGCATCCAAGAAGCCCTACTCCCCGAGCGTCCCCTATTATATCATATTTCTTGCCTAAATCGCGTAGTCTGTTTTGAAAATGGGGTGATACTTTTCGCACATGTTCTAAGATTCTGTCTTTTGACATTATATCTATATTGGTGAGAGCGGCCTTGGCGGCAACTGGGTGGCACGAATATGTATAACCATTCGTAAAGGGTTGAGATCCGTCTGTATTTTTTATGCCATCAATAAGACTTTCAGAGATTATAGCAGCGCCCATGGGAAGGTAGCCTGACGTCAATCCCTTTGCGCATGTGATAATATCTGGTTGAATTCCAAAAACTTCTTTTGATGCAAACCAATGACCCAAGCGGCCAAAACCAGTGACTGTTTCATCTGAAATATAAACAATATCGTGTTTTTTACATAGCTCAAGCGAGCGTTGGTGGTAATTAGGAGGTGGTACGATTACCCCTCCTGAAGCCAGGATAGGTTCGGCGATAAAGCATCCAATTTGGTCAGGTCCAATTGATAAAATTGTTTCCTCCATTTCTGATATTTTCTCATCGCACCATTCATCTAGCGATGTTCCACTTGGACGTATGTAAGGATTTATATTAGGTAGCATAATTGCAAGATCGTGTTGGGTATCCATATATCGCCGATCATGCTCTCGACTGGTTCCGGATACTGTCGCTGCCAGATAAGACGATCCATGGTAACCTCTTTCCCTACATAATATTTTCTTTTTATCTGGTTGATTAAGAACGTTATTTCGATATTGCACAAATCTCAAAGCGGTATCGACGGCGTCAGAACCCCCATTGGAAAAAAAGACACGGTTCAGGTCGCCAGGTGTTTTTTCAGTTATAACTTTAGCTAACATTGCAGCGGGTTCATTGGTAGTAAACCACGGACTTGAATATGTCATATTCATAATCTGTTCAGAAATAGCATCGGCCATTTCTTTCCGCCCATATCCTATATTAACGCACCACATGCCACCTGGACCGTCAATTAACTTATTTCCATGCGCATCATAAAGATATATGCCATCGGCTCTTGAGACCTGCGTCATATCAAAGCTATCTTCTGAGAATTCACTCCACGGATGGATCAGATGTTTATGATCCCAGTATTGTACTTGCTCTGGAGTAATGGTGTCATTTTTTCCATCAAAATTTTGTAAGCTCATATGCCACTTCTTTATTGTTTTATGAATTTTTACAATTACAGTCGGTAAAAGCTCTGTCAATGCTAGTTAAAAGAAGTTTCTTTACAAAATTTAAATTAAAAGCTTATGAGGCAACCCTATGAATCTACTATCAAATAAGTTTCCAACTAAAGAACTTCAAATGCGTGATGCTGCTCATCATATGCACCCGTTCACAGCACAAGCAGAATTGGGTGAAAAAGGCGCGCGTGTAATAACGCGTGCTAATGGTGTTTTTGTATATGACTCAGAAGGAGAAGAAATATTAGATGCCATGTCTGGTCTATGGTGTGTTAATATAGGTTATGGGCGTCATGAACTTGCGGAAGTCGCTGCGCGTCAGATGAAAGAGCTATCGTATTACAATACATTTTTTCAAACGACACATCTTCCAGCTATAGAGTTGGCCGAAAAGTTGGCTGAATTGGCTCCATTTGATTTAAACCATTTGTTTTTTGCTAGTTCAGGGTCAGAGGCCAATGATACGAATATAAGATTGGTTCGGCATTACTGGGCTTTAAAAGGCAAGCCAAATAAATCAATTATTATTAGTCGAAAAAATGCATATCACGGCTCAAGTGTTGGCTCTGGATCATTAGGTGGTATGTCAGCAATGCATGATCAAGGTGGCATGCCAATACCTGACATACATCATATCAATCAACCTAATTGGTGGTCTGAAGGTGGTGAATTGTCACCCGAAGATTTTGGTTTGGCTTGCGCCCGAGAACTGGAAAAAAAAATTAAATCTTTGGGAGTAGACCGCGTGGCAGCTTTCATAGCTGAACCTGTTCAAGGTGCTGGAGGTGTAATTGTTGCTCCGGATTCATATTGGCCGGAAGTCCAACGCATTTGCGATTATTATGGAATACTTTTAATTGCAGATGAAGTAATCTGTGGCTTTGGTCGAACGGGTAATTGGTTTGGAAGCCAGACCCTAGATATAAAACCTGATATAATGACAATAGCGAAGGGTTTAAGCAGTGGGTATCAACCAATTGGCGGTTCAATAGTATCTGATGAAATTGAAAGCGTAATTGCTAGGGATGAATTTAACCATGGCTATACTTATTCAAGCCATCCTGTAGCCGCCGCTGTGGCGCTTGAAAATCTACGCATAATTGAAGACGAAAATATAATTGAGCATGTAAAAAATGATGTTGCACCATATTTGAAAAAAGAGTGGGAGGGCTTATGCATGCACCCACTTGTTGGGGAAGCAAAAATAGTAGGTATGATGGGTTCTATAGCATTAACTCCAAATAAAGAAAATCGTTCCCCATTCCAATCAGATGCCGGTAAAGTTGGATATATCTGCAGAGAAAGATGCTTCGCAAACAATCTTATAATGCGGCACGTGGGCGACCGAATGATTATTTCACCTCCGCTAATAATCACAAAATCAGAAATTGATTTACTGATGAAGCGAGCGAAAAAAGCTTTAGATGAGACATTTGAAAAATTAATGAATGAAGGCTTAATTTCTTAATGAAGAAAACAGCACTTGTAACACATGAAGAATGTCTACAACATTTAACACCGCCAGGTCATCCAGAGCAAGTAGCCAGGTTGGAATATATTTTAGAAGCATTAAAAGACTTGAATTTATTACGGGTCGGTGCACCTATGGCAGCAGATGATGACATTCTTAGAATTCATCCTCGGGAGCATATCAAATACTTGCAAGATTCAGTACCTGAGACTGGTTTTAAATCTTTAGATGGAGACACTCATATCTCTTCTGGTTCTCTGACTGCTGCCTACCGGGCTGCTGGAGGCGTTTTACATGCTGTAGATTTAGTTTTATCTGGCGAAGCTAAAAATGCTTTTGTTGCTGTCAGGCCTCCGGGTCATCATGCTGAAACATTGAGCGCTATGGGGTTTTGTCTTTTTGGGAACATTGCCCTTGGTGTGAAGCATGCACTTGATTTTCATGGTTTAAAAAAAGTTGCGGTTATTGACTTCGATGTCCACCATGGAAATGGAACGCAAGAGATACTATGGGACGAAAGCCGCTGTTTAACTTTTACCTCACAGCAAATACCCCTTTGGCCAGGAACTGGAACCGAGGAAGAGCAAGGGAATTATAACAATATTGTTAATATACCGTTGCCACCGAGGAGTACCGGTGCACTTATGCGTCAGAAATACGAAGCACTAGTCTTTCCAGTATTACAAAACTTTGAGCCCGAGCTGATATTAATATCGGCGGGTTTTGACGCGCATGAAGAAGATCCTCTAGCAGAGCTAAATTGGTCGACGGAAGATTTCTCTTGGTTGACGGAAAGGCTTTGTAAAATTGCAGAAGAATGCTGCGAAGGGCGGCTGGTATCTACGCTAGAGGGCGGTTATGATTTAGAAGCTTTGGCAGATTCTGTCAAAGTCCATGTTAAGAAATTATGTGAGGCCTGATATGAATGACACACCTATTTCAGAAATGACTTTTGAACAGGCGATGAGTGAACTTGAAAGAATTGTCACAGAGCTAGAAAGAGGTGATGTTCCTCTTGAAGATAGTATATCTCTTTATGAAAAAGGTGCAGAGTTAAAAAAACGATGTGAGACCAAGTTAAAAGAGGCTGAGCAGAAGGTTGCCGCTATAACTTTGGATGAAGATGGATCAGTGACAGGAACGAAGCCGCTAGAAGGACTTTGATGTTTAGAGATCGTCTCAATTTTTCTGCCGAAATTGTAGAAAAAACAATAATTAATTATTTGAAAGATTTTGGTAAAATTGAAATAGTTGATGCGATGCGATATTCGCTTCAAGGGGGCAAAAAACTCAGAGCATTTTTTGTGCTAGAAAGTTCTTCTCTATTTGACATAGATCCAGATTTAGCAAAATGGCCAGCTTCGGGTATCGAGGCTATGCATACATACTCTTTAGTCCACGATGATTTGCCAGCTATGGATAACGATGACTTGCGGCGTGGACGTCCAACCGTTCATAAAAAATGGGATGTAGCGACAGCAATTTTAGTTGGAGACGCCTTACAAGCGTTATCTTTTGAGCTGACACTAAATAGTCAGGTGCCTAATTCAAATAAGCTTGCCTACAATTTAGCCAAAGCGGCAGGTGCGAAGGGTATGGTAATGGGGCAAGCTTTAGATATTTCTGCTGAGAAATCTAGTGCCGCATTAAGTTTAGATGATATTGTAAAGATGCAACAAGGTAAAACAGGTGCACTTATTCTATGGGCCATAACGGTAGGTGCGCATATGGCAGGTGAAGATGTGAGACCTTTAGAAAATTATGCAAAAGCAGTAGGACTAGCTTTTCAAATAGCTGATGACTTATTAGATGCGACTGGAAATCAAATCAAAGCAGGAAAAAAACTGATGAAAGATGCATCAGCCAACAAAGCGACTTTTGTATCACTACTAGGTGTCGAAGGCGCTCAAAAAAAGGCTCGAGATTTAATCGAAGAAGCCTGCGACTCAGTTTCAATTTACGGTCAGCGTTCGCAGGTCTTGAAACAAGCAGCTGAATTCGTTATTTCGCGAGATTATTAGTTTGAAAGAGAAACATGTCTAATAATTCTTCCACACCTTTTCTTGATAAGATTAGCTACCCATATGATTTAAAGTCATTTTCTGATGAGCAACTTTTTCAAGTCGCTAGCGAGTTAAGGCATGAAACTATTGCCGCTGTTTCTGAAACTGGAGGGCACCTAGGTGCAGGTCTTGGGGTGGTTGAGCTGACTGTAGCATTGCATGCGGTATTTGATGCGCCAAAAGATAAAATAATATGGGATGTGTCACATCAAAGTTACCCACATAAAATTTTGACTGGAAGACGAAACCGCATTCGAACACTTCGACAAAAAGATGGATTGAGTGGTTTTACAAAAAGATCTGAAAGTGAATATGATCCTTTTGGTGCTGCACATTCTTCAACTTCAATTTCTGCTGCTTTGGGTTTTGCAACCGCGAGAGATCTAGGCGGTTCATGTGATACCGGTTTGGGTGAAACGATTGCAGTGATTGGTGATGGATCTATGAGTGCAGGAATGGCTTATGAGGCTATGAATAATGCTGGTCATTTGAAAAAGAGACTATTAGTTATTTTGAATGACAATGAAATGTCTATTGCGCCGCCTGTTGGAGCTTTGTCCTCATACCTGTCTAAGCTTTATGCGGAAGAACCTTTTCAAGATTTTAGACAAATAGCAAAGGGAGCTATAGGTTTTTTGCCCGAACCCTTTAAAGAAGGGGCTAAGAGGGCAAAACGTTTATTGAAGTCAATGGCTGTAGGAAATACCATTTTCGAAGCTCTGGGGTTCTCGTATCTTGGGCCAATCGATGGTCACGATTTAAATCAATTATTACCTATTTTTCGAACAGTTCAAAAAAGATTAGATGGCCCCATCTTATTGCACGTCATTACCAAAAAAGGAAAAGGCTATGTGCCCGCCGAAACTGCTAGGGATAAAGGCCATGCTACTGGAAAATTTGATGTGCTAACGGGAAAGCAGAAAGTTAGCAAGTCAAATGCACCCAGTTATACTAAGGTGTTCGCCGATAGTCTGTTAAATCATGCGGCCCACGATACAAAAATATGCGCTGTGACGGCGGCAATGCCAGATGGAACTGGGTTGAACTTATTTGGAGATAGATATCCAAGTAGATGTTTTGATGTTGGGATAGCCGAACAACATGCTGTTACATTTTCTGCAGCTTTAGCTGCAGGCGGAATGAAGCCGTTCTGTGCACTATACTCAACTTTTTTGCAAAGAGGTTATGATCAGATCGTTCATGACGTTGCTTTGCAAAACCTACCAGTGAGATTTGCAATAGATCGTGCAGGATTAGTTGGTGCAGATGGCCCAACGCATGCCGGTAGTTTTGATATAGCTTTCATGGCTAACCTGCCCAATATGGTTGTTATGGCGGCAGCTGACGAGGCTGAATTAGTACATATGGTTGCAACTGCAGTAAACTACAGTGCTGGCCCAATCGCCTTTCGTTATCCTCGTGGGAATGGTGTGGGATGTGATTTACCATCAATTGGAAAACCACTTGAAATTGGTAAAGGAAGAATTGTTGCCACTGGAAATACAGTAGCGTTACTTTCTTTCGGAACGAGACTTTCCGAAGTTTTAATGGCATCAGAGATTTTAAAGTTAAAGGGTATAGAGCCCACAATAGTTGACGGTAGGTTTGCAAAACCTTTAGACGAGCAACTGATTTTAAGTTTAGTGGAAGACCATGAAGCTGTTATCACTATCGAAGAGGGTTCAATAGGTGGTTTTGGCAGCCATGTTCAACAGTTTTTGTTAGAAAATGGTGTATTTGATAAAGGGTTTAAATTCAGATCTATGGTTTTACCTGATTTTTTTATCGATCAGTCGAGCCCAGAAGACATGTATAAACAAGCAGGTTTAAATGCTCATGATATAGAAAATTTAGTACTTTCAGTGCTTGGGCTCGAAAATTTTAAGCGGGCAAATTTGTAGGAACTTTTATTGAGCTTCCTTCAAAAGGTTGTCTAAACCTGCTTTGTAATCTGGGTACATTAATTTTATACCAAGTTCAGACTTAATCAATTTATTAGATACCCGTTTATTTTCAGCGTAAAAACTCCTCGCCATTTCCGAAAGATCAGCGTCTTCAAAGCTAACTGTTGGTGGTTGCTCAACACTCAAGAGCTTAGCTGCATATGAAAGTACGTCCTGTGGAGGCGCTGGATTATCATCGCAGAGATTATAGATTGAGTATGGTTTAGGTTGGGAAATTGAAGCTAGAAGTGTTTGTACAATATCATGAATATGAATTCTGCTGAAAACCTGTCCTGGCTTGACGATCTTAACGGCCTTTCCTTGCAAAACTTTCTGGAATGGACCTCGATTTGGCCCATAAATTCCCCCCAGTCTAAATATATGAGTAGGCAAAAATTTATATTTAAGCCAGTTTTTCTCAGCGTTTTCTCTGGCAATTCCGCGGTTTGTTGACGGTTTGAGTGGTGAGCTTTCGTCGACCCATTCACCTTTGGTGTCGCCATAAACACCGATTGTCGATAGATAACCTGCCCATTTAATTTGACTAGAATTTTCTTTGAGATCTTCTCCATACATTTGAAGAACGGGATCACTTCCGTTTGCGGGTGAGACGGAACTAAGCAATAATGACGTCTCATTGATTACGGATCTTAATTCACCGCTTCCCCACAAAATTGGAATAGCTCCTGACTTTTCAATATTAGAAAAATTATCTTTGGTCCTTGATGTCCCAAATACTCTCCACCCCTTATCATTAAGATATGGCGTTAAAGCCTGTGCCGTATATCCATGACCAAAAGATAAAAACGTCAGGTCCATGTATAATTTCTTTCTTATTTAAAACGGTGACTCATTGAATGCCTTATTAATACAATATAAAGTTAAAAAAACAGGTAAATTTTAACACAAAAGTCGATCAAAGATTTAAAAGTTTTAGTAAGGATTTTTGTAATTGTTTATTATTTTTTGAAATAGGCTTACACACTACTTTTAGCAAGGGGATCAAAATGCGTGATATTGTAATTCTAGATGGAGCGAGAACGCCAATTGGAACATTTGGGGGGTCTTTGGCTAATACCACGCCGATAGACTTAGCTTCTTCTGTAACAAAAGTTGCTATGGAGCGTTCAGGTGTGGAAGGGCAACAGATTGGGCATGTTGCATTTGGTCACGTTATAAATACAGAACCTCGGGATATGTACCTCAGCCGCGTGGCTGCATTGGATGCAGGGATATCTGAAGAAACACCTGCTATGAATGTCAATCGTTTATGTGGCTCAGGAGTTCAAGCTATTGTTTCCGTCATACAGTCTATTGCACTGGGCGATGCGGATTTTGGGATCGCTGGTGGCTCTGAGAATATGAGCCGATCCCCTTATTCAGTGCAGGGTCAGAGATGGGGAGCAAAAATGGGCGATGTTAAGACATTGGACATGATGCTTGGCGCATTAAATTGTCCTTTTGGTACCGGTCATATGGGTGTAACGGCTGAGAATGTTGCGCGCGAACAAAATGTTTCTCGTCATGAGCAGGATGAGTTTGCTTTAGAAAGTCAAAAAAGAGCTGCATTGGCCGCATCAAATAACTTATTTGATAGTCAAATTAATCCAATAGAAATAAAAGTTAAAAGGGACTTGGTTCCATTCGAAAAGGATGAGCACCCTAAATCTACAACTTTGGAAGATTTAGCTTCTTTGCGCCCAGTTTTTGAGAAGGACGGAACGGTAACAGCAGGAAATGCATCTGGAATAAATGATGGTGCTGCTGCAATAGTTTTGTCATCTGCAGAAGCTGTTGAAAAATATGGTTTAAAATCTAAGGCTAAGATTTTAGGTTATGGACATGCTGGCGTTAGACCCGAGGTCATGGGTATTGGGCCAATTCCAGCAGTGCAAAATTTATTAAAAAAAATCGGTCTTGTTGTGTCGGATTTTGATGTAATCGAAAGCAATGAGGCCTTTGCGGCGCAAGCAATCGCGGTTAATAGGGGGCTAAATTTAGATCCTTCTATTGTGAACCCGAACGGCGGAGCTATAGCATTAGGTCACCCTGTAGGTGCTACAGGAGCAATAATAACGCTAAAGGCTTTATATCAGCTCGAAAATATAAATGGAAAACGGGCTTTGATTACGATGTGTATTGGAGGTGGTCAGGGAATTGCTCTAGCTATCGAAAGAACCTAAATTTACGATTTTATTTT
This sequence comes from Paracoccaceae bacterium, assembly GCA_902632125.1. GTDB lineage: Bacteria > Pseudomonadota > Alphaproteobacteria > Rhodobacterales > Rhodobacteraceae > Salinivivens. The sequence continues at coordinate 94,777 of CACPBQ010000002.1, forward strand.
CAACCTTTCATTTGATCCCAAAATGACTTAACCGAAGAAAAGAAACTGTTGGTTTCTGGGTTATTGTCTTCCGAAAGGTCTTCAAACTCTGCTAAAAGTTCTTTTTGCCGTGCTGTTAAATTTACCGGTGTTTCTACGGCCAGCTCTATAAACATATCACCATACTGAGTTGATTTAATTGCTGGCATGCCCTTTGATCTTAGTCGCATTTGTCTGCCAGATTGGCTTCCAGGTGGAACTTTTACTCTACTTCTTCCACCGTCCATGGTGGGCACCTCTATATCTCCTCCAAGAGCTGCACGAGCCATTGAAACGGGTACGCGGCAGAACAAATTATGACCATCACGTTCAAAAATTTTGTGCTGTGAAACATCTATAAAAATATAGAGATCACCTTGAGTGCCTCCACGTGCTCCAGCTTCGCCTTCACCAGAAAGTCTTATTCTGGTTCCTGTTTCTACACCAGGTGGAATATTTACAGATAATGCCCTATCTTTTTTTGTTCGGCCCTGTCCACCGCATGATTTACATGGATTTTTTATTACTTGGCCTAGACCCGAACAAGACGGACAAGAGCGTTCAACAGTAAAAAATCCCTGTGAGGCTCGCACTTTTCCCATACCTGAACAGGTAGGACAAGACACAGGTTCTGTGCCACTCTCTGCTCCCGATCCATTGCAGGAAGTACATTGAACTGTTGATGGAACGTTAATTGTTTTTTGCAAACCTGAATAAGCTTCTTCAAGTGTTACTCTAAGGTTATATCGTAGATCAGAACCTCGTGTGGAACGGTTTTTACTGGTTCTACCCCCCATCATGTCGCCAAACAGATCATCAAAAACATCAGAAAAAGCACTGGAGAAGTCTCCGCCACCAAAGCCACTACTCCCTCCACTTCCCATGCCGCCTTCAAAAGCAGCATGACCGTACCTATCGTATGCTGCCTTTTTTTCACCATCTTTTAAAACATCATATGCTTCGTTAGCTTCTTTAAATTGAGCCTCGGCATTGGGATTATCTGAATTTCGATCCGGATGTAGTTTTTTGGCTTTACTTCTAAATGCCTTTTTTATTTCTTCTGACGACGCACCTTTAGATATGCCCAACACTTCATAGTAATCGCGTTTTGACATAGTGGGTGTCCCTCTTATAAAATTACAAACCTAAATTTTAAGTTCGGTTTATTTGCTTAAAAAGCCTATTATTTCTTTTCATCGCCAAGATCTTCGAAATCAGCATCAAGAATATCATCTTCAGCATTTGCCGCTGCATTATCGCTGGCATCGAAAGGAGCAGCGTCTTCTTCGCTTTCTTGGTTAGCTTTGTAAATAGCTTCGCCTAGTTTCATAGCGGCATCGGTAACGTTTTGGATACCAGACTTAATTTTACCTGCATTTTCAGTCTCAAGATCATCTTTAAGAGCAGAGATTGCCAATTCGATTGCTTCAATCGTAGTTGGATCCACTTTGTCGGAATGATCTTCCATCGATTTCTCAGTTGAATGTATCAAGCTTTCGGCCTGATTTTTGGCTTCTATGAGTTCACGACGCTCTTTATCCGACTCCGCATTGTCTTCTGCGTCCTTCACCATTTGTTCTATGTCTTCATCCGAAAGGCCGCCTGAAGCTTGAATTGTAATTTTTTGCTCTTTACCAGTGCCTTTATCTTTTGCAGAAACTGAAACAATTCCGTTTGCGTCTATATCAAACGTAACTTCTATTTGTGGCATTCCACGTGGAGCCGGTGCAATTTCTTCCAAGTTAAATTGCCCAAGTATTTTGTTGTCAGCGGCAAGCTCACGTTCACCTTGAAAGACCCGAATTGTAACAGCATTTTGATTGTCCTCAGCTGTTGAAAACACCTGTGACTTTTTGGTTGGAATAGTTGTATTTCTCTCGATTAGTCTTGTAAAAACACCTCCCAACGTTTCGATTCCCAGTGATAGCGGTGTTACGTCTAGCAATACTACGTCTTTAACATCACCTTGAAGAACACCGGCTTGAATAGCTGCTCCCATGGCAACAACTTCATCTGGATTTACGCCTTTATGTGGCTCATTGCCGAAGAATTTAGTAACCTCTTCAATTACTTTCGGCATTCTTGTCATACCACCGACTAGAACGATCTCATCAATATCATCTGTGGAAATTCCGGCATCTTTGAGTGCCGCTTGGCAAGGTTTAATGGAAGCCTTAATAAGATCACTCACCAACGACTCGAGTTTAGCGCGGGTTAACTTCATGACCATGTGAAGAGGTTGACCTGTTTTACCGTCCATAGAAATAAAAGGCTGATTTATCTCTGTTTGATTTGCTGAAGATAATTCTATTTTTGCTTTTTCAGCAGCTTCTTTCAAACGCTGAAGAGCCATTTTATCTGCAGTTAAATCAACGCCGTTTTCCTTTTTAAATTCCTCGGCTAGGTAGTTAACAATTCGCATATCAAAATCTTCACCGCCAAGAAAAGTATCACCGTTTGTGGATTTGACCTCGAACAATCCATCATCTATTTCTAATACTGTTACGTCAAATGTACCTCCGCCTAGGTCATAAACAGCGATAGTTTTGGATTCCTTTTTGTCTAAGCCATATGCTAGTGCTGCAGCTGTAGGTTCATTGATAATTCGCAGAACATCCAATCCAGCGATTTTACCAGCATCTTTTGTGGCCTGTCTTTGAGCGTCGTTAAAATAAGCTGGTACAGTTATCACGGCTTCTGCAACATCTTCACCGAGATAGCTTTCTGCCGTTTCTTTCATTTTTTGTAAGGTAAAAGCAGAGATTTGAGAGGGACTATATTTTTCATCTTTCGCTTCCACCCAAGCATCACCATTTCCACCATCTACGACGGCGAACGGTAAATTTTTCTTATCTTTTGCTAAGTCAGGGTCGTCTATTCTCCGTCCAATCAAGCGTTTAGCACCAAAGACAGTGTTACTAGGGTTAGTTACAGCTTGTCTTTTGGCAGGTTGACCTACAAGGCGCTCCTCGTCAGTAAAGCCAACAATTGATGGCGTGGTTCGGGCACCCTCTGCGTTTTCAATAACCCTCGGCTGGGACCCGTCCATTATTGCTACACAGCTATTTGTGGTGCCTAAATCTATACCAATAACCTTACCCATTTTGTAATCCTTTTACTTACATTCTCATAACTAATATGGCGAGATCCCTTTAACTGCCTAAATTAAAAATTTGGGGACCAGGCCATAGACTCTGACAGGCGGTATATAGGTAGGCTTTAAGCGACCTGCAAGCTTACATCAGAAAATTTTTATAAAATTTTACAAAAAACAGTGTAAGTATGGAGAAATTATAGTTTTTATTGAAAATATCAAGGGCTTAGAGTGAATGGTTCTTCACATGAATTATAAGGCAATTTGCGATATATTGAGGTATTTAGCTCTCAAAAGCGGCAAAATTATTATGGATGTATACAATAGTAATAATGTCGAAGTCTTAACGAAATCTGATAATAGTCCAGTCACAATAGCTGATAAAAAAGCAGACGAAGTTATTACAAAGGGTCTTAAAAATTATTTTCCAGAAATACCAATCATTACGGAAGAGCAAGTCAAATCACATATCTTGAATCACCCAGTCTTTTTTATCGTGGACCCTCTGGACGGAACCAAAGAATTTATCGAAGGCAGAAGAGATTTTACAGTAAATATAGCATTAGTTTCTTATGGAGATCCAATAAGGGGTATTGTTTACGCGCCGGCACGCCAAAGATTATTTTATAATAATGAAAACGGTGAAGCGGTTGAGGAAACAGGTTTTTCTAGTGTCTCCAAAATGGGTTCAATAAAAAAAATAAAAACTGCATTGTCTGATAACATAGCCTTAAAAGTTGTTGCCTCTAAATCACACCGTGATAAAAAAACTGATGAATATATTTCTAAGTATAGCTGTACAGAATTTATTAGTGCGGGATCATCTCTTAAATTCTGTTTAATAGCTGCAGGTGAGGCCGATCTCTACCCACGTTTTGGACCAACTATGGAATGGGATACTGCTGCGGGACACGCAGTTTTATTGGCGGCTGGTGGAAGGGTATTGCAAGCTGAAAATAAGAAACCGTTAAAATACGGAAAACCAGGTTTCAAGAACCCACATTTTATAGCAGATTCTGCAAGCGTCATACTAAAATAGATAATTTAAATAAACCAATAGTGTTTATTTATTAGGCTTCCTTTAAAATACTTTAAGCTGCCTGTACATTATCCGGCTCTGTTAAAATGGTGTAGAGGGTTGCTGGGTCAGGGTTCGAACGCAGTTTTGCGACAATATGTTGTTCCCGAAGGGTACGTGATACGAGGGCTAAGGCTTTTAGATGCTCCACACCTGCTGTTTTTGGTGCAAATAAACTAAATACAATGTCTACAGGTTGTTTATCGATAGCTTCAAATTCAACAGGGCTTTCCAAAAGGATGAAAGCTCCTACCACGTGGTCTAATTTATCCAAACGTGCGTGAGGAAGTGCAATGCCAGCACCTACTCCAGTAGGCCCTAAGGCCTCTCGTTCAATTAATGCATCAATTGTATTTGAATAATCAGTTTGATAACATGTTTCAGCAATTCCAGCCAAGTCATGCATTAATCTTTTTTTACTCGATACAGACGAAAAAACACGAATTGCTTCTGGTTTTAACAGGTTTGAAAATTCCATTTAAATTAGCTCTTTTTATCACCCTTTAAAGCGCTTATTTCAACTTGGCTGGACCCAACCTAAATTACCGTCCTGGCGCCGAAACAATATGTTTACGCCTTTGTTTTCAACATTTTTGAACAAAAGAAAGGACAAGTTTGACTTTTCTAATTCTTCGGCTGCCTCTTTAACGGAAAACTTTGGAAAGTCTTTAGTCGAGTCTGCAATTATTATAGCCTTTGAACCACTAGCCGAATCTTTTTGCCCTTCTTTTATTTTGTCCGTATACGATGCTATATTAACAAATTCAACCAGTTGATTTCTGTTTTTGTGATGTGATTTGAGTTTTCTTTTATATCGGCGTAGTTGCTTCTTTACTTTTTCAGCACATGCATCAAAAGCATCATAAATTTCAACCTTGGAAGCTTTAGCTTGCGCAGTCAATCCAGTTGATAAGTGAATAATGGCATCACAAACAAATTCGTGGCCGCTTCTTGAAAAAATTATTTGTGCGTCTGTTGGCCGCTCAGCATATTTGCTTATAGCACTATTTAGCTCTCCTGTAACATGAGTTTGAAGAGCATCACCAATATCAATATGAATTCCTGAAATTTGGTATTGCATTTAAGTATCCTTACATTAGCCATTGAAGGCGAAGTTAAGTTAAATTGCAATTCAAGGGATACACTTACCAGCGCTTGAGGTTTGTGCACTTAATTTTTCGCAATAAAAAAATTTAACACCTTAATCGCTCTATAGAATAATTGAAAAACTTTAGAGTAACTATGTCAACAAAAATGAACCAAGAAATTTAAATTTTTATTGGATATTAAAGTCCTTTCCCAAATAAACTCTACGTACATTATCATTATTCACCACATCCTTTGGTGATCCAGAAATAATAACCCTGCCATCATGTAAAATGTAGGCTCTATCAACAATCTTAAGCGTATCTCGCACGTTATGATCAGTTATAAGCACGCCTATACCTTTACTTTTCAATTCGGAAACGAGGTTTCGAACATCATTTATAGAGATAGGATCAACCCCAGCGAAAGGTTCATCTAATAAAATATATTTTGGGTCTGTTGCTAAAGCTCGAGCAATTTCTACTCTTCGACGTTCACCGCCCGATAGGGCTATCGCAGGAGTTCTTCTTAAATGCCCAATGCGGAAATCCGACAATAACTTTTCTAATTTTGCCTGGCGATCTGATTTTACAGGCGTTGAAATATCAAGTATCGATTTTATGTTATCTTCGACATTTAATCCTCTGAATATAGAAGTTTCCTGTGGCAAGTATGATAAACCCATTCTAGCGCGACGATACATAGGCATAGTCGTTACGTCTAATCCATCTATTTTTACTTGTCCTCCATCCGATGAAGTTAGTCCAGCTATAGAATAAAAAGTAGTTGTTTTCCCAGATCCATTTGGTCCTAAAAGGGCAACTACTTCTCCTCTTTTTAGTTCTAAGGAAACATCATGGATAACTATCCGTTTTTTAAAACTTTTCCGAAGACCAGCTACTTGTAACCCTGTTTCGGTTTCTAATATTTGGAAAGAAGTCATTTAATTAATACTCGGCGATATAATTGTTTTTACGCTACCCAGCAATTGAGTTAAACCTGTTTTCGTATTGATTAATATCTGATTAGCCATAATGTTGTTTTTCCCCTGGATTAGCTTGGCGTTTCCAGTTAACGATATTGAGTTATTCGATAATGAATAAATAGCCTCGTCTGCCTGAGCGATGTCCTGGTCACTTTTTAATTTTATATTTCCTTTTGCATGAACTGTTTCTAAACTGCTGTCTTTAGAATATATAGCTTTCACGTAATCGGCACTCAATGTTGTCTTACCTTGAGTGATTTTCACTTCATCAAATAATTCGGCCAAGTTCTTCTCTTGGTTAAAAATTAAACGTTCTGAGTTAAATTCAATAGGTTCGGTTCGATCAGTTACTAAAGAACCAAAACTATTGTTTTGGGATAATGCCATACTCGATAATAGCATCACAAATAACAGAATTTTTACAAGTTTCGCCAAGTCTCTACTCTTAAAAAGATCGGTTAACGTCGTATACCATCTTAGCGCCCTTAGTAAAACTGATAACTAGATTAGCTGAGTTATCTTCCTTAAATATATTTAATTTTCCTGCCTCTATGTTGCTAGTTCCAAAAAATCCTTTTATCGGCCCGTCTGCCTGGATCAGAGTTTTGTCAAGTGATATAAATATTTTTGGAGCAGTAATTTCCATTTTATCACTGGTTTTTAAAATTACATTTTTTGATAAAGTTAAGCTTTTTTCTCCATTGTTGATTAGAGCCATGTCCGACGTTAGAAAGATATTAGACCCACTTTCAGAAAATATTCTCAATATGGCAGATTTTATAAGAGCCGTGTCTTTTTGGTTGGTTGAGATAATTTGCTCTGCCGCTATGCGAAGCTCATCTCCTGAGTTTGTCATTGAAGAGTAAATTGGTTTGGTTAGACCATCATCTAGTGTGGCAAAATCCATATCCTTGGCGAAAGGAATTTCTGAACTTTGATCTGTTTTTTTAGCTGATAAAAAAATCAACACAAGAGCGAAAAGACCCAGAAAAAATAAAGTAAGTTTTAGATAAAAAACTGTGTTTGAATAACTAATTTGAAATGTGGCCATTTATAAAACCATTTTAATGCTCGAATATATCGATACCGTCCCAACCCTTAATGTCTAAAACAGCGCGAAATGGAAGAAAATTGAAACATTCTCTAGCTAAATTTATTCTATTTTCTCGTTCCAGCATTTCATCCAGTTTTTCCCGCAATCGGTGCAAATATAAAACGTCAGCTGCCGCATACTCTATCTGGTCTTGGCTCAAAGTTTTGGCTCCCCAGTCGCTTGATTGCTGTTGTTTAGAAATTTCAATATCTAAGAGTTCTGTAACTAGATTTTTTAAACCGTGGCGATCAGTATATGTTCTGGCAATCTTACTAGCTATTTTCGTACAGTAAACAGGTGAGGCAAGAAGTCCAAAAGTAGAATATAAAATAGCAATATCGTAACGTCCAAAATGAAATAACTTTAGTATATTTTTATTCTCCAATAGCCTTGCCAGATTCTGTGCCTTCTTTTGATCTTTTTCTATTTGAACAATATGGGTATTCCCGTCACCAGAAGAAAGTTGTACGACACAAAGCCTATCGCGACCGGGGTTCAATCCCATGGACTCACAATCAATAGCAACTATTTTGCCCAGATCTAGGTCATCAGGTAAATCTTTTCTGTAAGTAAAATTTGTCACTAGTCTTCCTTGTTCGCAATTTCTAAATATTCAAATAGCTATTAGCTTGCGATCAAGCAACCATAGAAAATTTTTATTTAACTATAAAAAATTTAAGAATAAACTAAAAAGAGAACTTTAAAATTGATAAGCAATGATTTCTGATAATTTGTTTTCCCTTAAAGGAAAGACTGCACTAGTTACTGGAGGGTCAACCGGCATTGGTCTTATGGCGACGGCAGGTTTAATTTCAGCTGGTGCAAAAGTGTTTATTGTTTCTAGAAAATTAGAAAATTGTCAAAACGCAGCTCATGAATTGAATAATCATGGCTTTGAGGGTGAGGTTATACCTTTTGGGGGTGATTTGAGTAGTGAGACTGGTATTAATAAAATAATTGAAGAGGTCTATTCCAAAAACTCAGAATTACATATTTTAATTAATAACGCTGGCAGAACATGGGGCTCGGATCTTAGTAGTTTTCCTTACGATGCCTGGGCGAAAGTTCTAAATTTAAATGTCTCTGCTATCTTCTATTTAACTCAGAAACTGGTGCCGTTGCTAGCATCTTCTTCAAAATCAGACTTTCCATCGCGTGTTGTGAATATAGGCAGTGTTATGGGTGAAGTCCCAATGGGTGATGGTGCTTACTCGTATGCTGCCTCTAAATCTGCTGTTCATCATATCACTAGAATTCTAGCAAAGGAATTGGCTGAAAAAAACATAACGGTTAACGCGCTTGCTCCAGGGCCATTTCAATCCAACATGACTGATTTTGCGATAGGAGATTCAAAGGGCGCAATGCGCGTTTCAAAAAGAGTCCCATTAAGCCGTCTAGGCCAAACTGACGACATTGCTGCATCCATTCAATTTTTATGTGGAAAAGGCGGCTCATATGTCACTGGCGCTATACTACCCATATCGGGTGGGATAAATGTTTCAACAGGACCAAGTATATTTGGTGAGGACTGATTTGCTGAGCTTTAAGGATCTTAAAGAAAAACTAGGTTTAGAAGTGGGTGTTTCGAGATGGTTTACCATTGACCAACAAAGGGTAGATAAATTTGCTGACTTAACAGAAGATTGGCAATATATACATGTAGATCCAGTTGCAGCTAAAAAAACAATTTTTAATGGAACTATAGCACATGGATTTTTAACGGTGTCACTACTTTCTGCTATGTATTACGATGCAGTCCCCGTGTTAGAGGGATCTAAATTAGGAGTGAACTATGGCTTTGATAAGCTAAGGTTTTTATCCCCGGTGAAAGTTGGATCAAAGATTCGAGGGCGTTTTAAGCTGTCTGATATTCGAGAAGTTAGGCCCTTTGAAGTTTCCACGTTATGGCATGTTGAAGTTGAGATAGAAGACTTTGAGAAGCCAGCTTTAGTTGCTCAATGGATTGGTAGGCAGTATTTGTTAGAAGGCCATCGTCGAGATGGCTAAAACGCAAATTGATTTTAAAGCAGCATCAGATTGGGCTGAATCTAATGTTGAAAATTTTTATAGTCCCGCAAAGTATACAAAGTTTAATTCTGGTCAGTCTAACCCGACTTACTTGATTGAAACCGCCAAAAAGAAATATGTTCTTAGAAAAAAACCAGAAGGTATTTTATTAAAATCGGCACATGCAGTGGATAGGGAGTATAGAGTTCAATTGGCTCTACAAAATAGTCCAATCCCAGTTCCACGAATGTATGCTTACTGTGATGATGAAAGTATTTTGGGAACAGAATTCTATATAATGGAACATTTAGAAGGTATTTGTTTTGAGGATCCACGGTTAGATGTGGTCGCCCAGCATCGCCGTTATTCAATCTTTGAAGAAATGAGTAATATTTTAGCCAAGATACATAAAGTTGATTTATTAAAGTCTGGTCTCTCTGACTACGGCCCAAGTGGTGACTATTTCACTAGGCAAATTACTCGTTGGACGAAGCAATATCGATCTTCTGAAACAGATCAAATTAAGAGTATGGATCATCTTATTCTTTGGTTGAAAGAAAATATTCCTACAGATGATGGAAAGCGATGTTTAGTTCATGGAGATTTTCGGTTGGATAACCTACTTTTTGACCCTAAAAAAAATAATTGTGTGGCAGTATTAGATTGGGAACTTTCAACTATTGGGCACCCTTTTGCAGATCTAGCCAGTGTACTTATGCAGTGGTCAATGCCAACTGGCTTGGAGGGACGGGGTTTGCAAGATGTAAATAGAAAAGAAGTTGGCCTTATGGAAGATGATCAATTCGTTGATTCTTATTGTAGAAGAATGGGTTTAAATGGTATTAATAAATTTGAATTCTATATGGCATTCGCTTTTTTTAGAATGGCCGCTATTCTTCAAGGGGTTAAGAAGCGAGCGCTTGAAGGTAATGCGTCTAATCCAGAAAAAGCTATTAAACTTGGAAATTTGGTCAAACTGTTTTCCGAAAAAGGAATTGCTTTTTTAGAAGAAAATAAAGGTTTTTGAGCTAGTCTATCCAACCTCTTAAATTTTGATCAATCAAAGAAGAAAGGGCGCTGATGTGAGCAGCGCTGTCATTTAAACAAGGTATGTATGTAAATTCTTCTCCTCCGGCTTCTTCAAAACTGTCCTTTATTTCTTCATTTATCTCTTCCAAAGTTTCGATACAGTCGGATGAGAAAGCTGGGGCAATAACGGCTATAGATTTTTTATTGTCCTCTTCAACAAGTCTGGCGACTTCTCCAACTGTGTAAGGTTTCAACCACTCTTCTGGTCCAAACTTAGATTGAAAAGTGGTAACAATATCTGTGTCTTTCCAACCAAGACGCTCTTTTAACAGCCTAGTAGTTTTTTGACACTGGCAATGATATGGATCACCCTGCATGAGATATCTTTTTGGCACTCCGTGATAACTGCAAACAAGAATTTCAGGTTTAGTCTTTTTCGCTGCATAGGCTTCTTCTACAGATTTTGCTAGAGCTTCTATGTATAGGGGTTGGTCAAAATAAGGCTCGACAACTCTAACGGTAGGTTGCCATTTTTCTTTCATCAGTGATCTAAAAAACTGGTCTGTTGCTGTGGCTGAAGTTGCGCCAGCATAGTGAGGGTAAAGTGGAAAAAATAAAATTTTTGAGCACCCTGCTTGAACCATTTCTCTCACTTTAGATTGAGTCGAGGGATTTCCGTAACGCATGCAGAAGTCCACTTTTACCTTGTCTCCGTATTGCCGCTCCATAATACTATTTATTTTTAGCGTCTGATTTCGCGTTATAGTCAATAATGGACTTTCATTATCCTCATTATTCCAGATAGATTTATAGGCTGCGCCAGATCTTGACGGTCTAATTGATAATATAACCATTTGTAACAAAGGCTGCCATAGCCAGGGTGAGTAATCGATGACACGCCTATCTGACAAAAACTCTGATAAATAGCGTCGCATTGACCAGTAGTCATAATTGTCCGGTGTACCTAAATTAGCAAGTAGAATTCCTACTTTTTTTGTTGGAACATTTGGATGCCCTGAGGGGATTGTGTTGATTTTAATTGGCATTGTTTGATCAAACATTGTTTGCTATCTCTTATCTATCACTTTTAACAGAAAAGTAAGTCGTTGTGCTAAATGGTCAATCTTTCACTTTTAGTGCATCAGAAAGTTTCATTTTTGCTGAGCCACGTTTAAGGGGTTTTGGTTGATCTTCCGCTGGTACCCAGCCGGTTATGGTAATAAATTCGAAGGTTGCTTCAATTTTTTGATCTTTTAAATTTTGGCTTGCCATATATTTGTTAGAGGTTAAGGAAAATAGCTTTGGATGAGTAAAGCTTTTCAGCCGATGATTTAAAACGTTTGTTTCGCCCATTTTACGAAGATCATGTAAAAGGTTTTCGGGCCTATTATAAATTTTCTTATGAGCGCTAATGTCTGCGACTGGTAAAGCAAAGCCTGCGCGCATTAAGAAGGAGCCGGCGTCTCTGATATCAACCATCGGTAGCACTCTGGGTGAAATACCGCCAGTTAATTCTATTTCTGCTGCTGTAATTGACTCTCTGAGTTCATTTAGTGTCTGTCCACCTAAGAAAATACCAAGCAGAAGACCACCTTTTTCCATTACTGATCGACACTGAATTAATTGGCCAATAGGATCGTTAGAGTAATGTAACGACATACCATGAATTACTAGATCATAACCTTTTTGCGAAAATTTTAATGTTTCGTTATCAGAAATGATATGAGCGCCAGTAAAAGTTTTTTGCCAATAGTAAGGACAACCACTAATGACCAAAATTTTTTCAAAACGTTTTTTAATAAATTGTAATCTGTCTTGTATTTCCTGAACAGCTAGTTTTTGGAGAAAATTGTCTTCATGATCTGATCGCTGCCTTCTGCTTTCTAAAGCTTTTTTATCAATAATTTCTTCAATATTTTTCATAATGTTTGAATAAAGAGATTCTATTTAATATTCAAAGTGTAAGTTTCTTCGCTCTAATCCTGGCACTAATTGTTTTATGTAAATTTATGGCTTATTTATTATTCTCGAGATTAAATTTTAAATAGAAAAATTATTACATTATGGAAATTGATATCTACACTTCTCCTCTATGTGGCTATTGCACGATTGCAAAAAAACTACTTATCAAAAAAGGTGTAGAGTTTAGTGAGTTCGATATATTAAAGAATCCGTCCTTAAAGTCGACTATGGTTGAGCGATCAAACGGATCGAAAACAGTACCTCAGATTTTTATAAATAAACAGTATATCGGTGGATTGGAGCAATTGGTCGAATTAGATCAAGATGGTATTTTGGATCAAATCATACAAAAAAATGACTATCGAATTACATAAAGCCATGCTTGAAGGTTCATGTAAATGAATGATGATAATAGCACCCTTGCCATCTCGCTGTTCAGTGAAATTTTAACAGTCGACCAGTTATTAAGATTGCAATTGGCAAAAGTATTACCCAAAGGGATGGAATTATCACACTTCTCTGTTTTAAACCATTTAGCTAACATAAACGTCGAAAGAACACCTGCCCAACTTGCAAAAAGTTTTCACGTCACTAGAGGCGCAATGACCAATACTCTGAGACGCCTGGAAGTGTCAGGCTATGTACACATTCGCCCTGATTGGGATGATGCCCGAAAGAAAAAGGTGGCAATAAGCCAATCAGGACGAATGGCACGCAATAATGCTATTTCTGCAGTTGCCCCTATTTTGAACGAAGTGGTATCTGATTTAGGAAAGGAGCACTTGAAGCAAACATTACCAATTTTGCGAGGATTGAGAGTAAAATTAGAACAATAGTTTTTTATTTTGCCTGTACGAATTGCCGTTCTATATTTTTTTATTTATTGGTTGAGAAAATAACAAAGGTTTTTGAGGATTTTATGTATAGCGTTTGGAACTTTTTGACTAACTATTCCCTTCTTTTGATCTTTGGGGCATTGATTGCTTTGATATGGGCTAATACTGATCCTTACAGTTATCATCATCTCGTGGAATATCCGCTTTGGTTTAATGATTTTCTTGGACCAAGCTACAAGTATTGGGCTAAAGCTTATGGGGATGGGTATGATACCTTTTCATCAGGAGGGGCAACCAATGTCTTGAGTTTTCATTATTTGGTAAATGATATTGGTATGGCATTCTTTTTTGCTATTGCTGCAAAAGAGGTTTGGGAAGCGATTATTTTAAAAGATGGTAGCCTTCGTGGAAAAAAGGCGGCCACACCGTTAGTCGCAACTGCTGGTGGAATGTTTGGTCCAATTGCAGTATATTTAGGATTAGCAGCTTTTCTTGGTTCTGATACTTATAATGCTGTTCAAAATGGTTGGGCTATACCCACGGCAACTGATATTGCATTCAGTTATTTAGTTGGACGTATAGTATTTGGCGCTGGACACCCCGCCGTCAGATTTTTGCTCCTCCTAGCTATTGCAGACGACGCAGCCGGTCTGATTATTTTAGCAATCTTTTATCCTTCAGGTGAATTAGCACCTGAATGGCTCTTAGTCTCATTCGCGGCGGCTTACCTTACATATCTTGCTTTCAACTGGCTTCCACATCGAATGGATGGCGGAAAAGATGATCGGCCCTATACAACTTTGGTTAGAAAGTATTTAACGTTTTGGCCTTATTTGTTGGGTGGTTGCATAAGTTGGTACGGTTTTATGAAGGCTGGTTTACACCCAGCATTGGGTTTATTGCCTATCGTACCTGCTATTCCGCATGCTGATCGTGCATTTGGGTTTTTTGATGCGGCTGAAGAGCATGCTCATGATCTACTAAATATGATAGAACATGCTCTGAAGCATCCTGTCGAAATAGTTCTATTTTTCTTTGGCTTATTGAATGCTGGTGTAGAATTTTCGTCAATAGGTGATGCAACTTGGTTAGTTCTGGCTGGTCTAATAATTGGAAAACCTGTTGGTATTTTTGTGTTTGGTTGGCTAGCAGCATCGCCGATGCGTTTGGGAATGCCAGAAGGAGTGCGCTTAATTGATTTAATTATCATAGGCTTTGTATCAGCAATTGGCTTTACAGTTTCACTATTTGTCGCAACCGTTGCTTTCGATGCTGGACCTGTTCAGGACGCTGCAAAGATGGGTGCTCTGTTTAGTTTTGCCGCAGCTATACTTTCGATAGTGGCAGGAAAGGTATTAAAAGTTGAAAAGCAAAATGGTTAAAAGTGAGCCAAATTCTTATAACTTAAATATAGCGTCCATGACAGTGTTTAAATTTTTTACCTGATCCGCAAGGGCACCTTTGATTTCGGCCAGTGCTTTGCCAATTTATTGGCATTTCTTTTTCAGGGTTACGATTTATTGCTAATCCATTGGGTTTAGGCTGTTCAATTTTTTGATGTTGCTCCTGTTGGGACACCATCTGCTCAACTATGGCCTTCTGCTCTTCCTCTGTTAACGGCCGAACTTTCCCCATATGTTTTGTTACATCTAAACGTAATGAGCCTAGTAAACTTTCAAAAAGTTGGAATGCTTCATTTTTATATTCATTTAATGGGTCTCTTTGGGCGTAACCGCGAAAACTGACAACACTTCTAAGATGCTCTAGTTTAAGTAGGTGTTCCCGCCATTTGCGATCAATTGTTTGAAGTAAAATTTGTTTGGTGATTTTACTCATATTTTCGGTACCAAACGATTTATTTTTACCATCCATAAATTCATCTAATGCATTGCCTATTCGATCTCTAATAACTTCATTATCAACACCATCTTCATTAGCCCACTCAATAACTGGGAGATCCAAATTGAAAATTTCGTTCACGTATTTCTTTAGTTCTTCGGTTTCCCACTGCTCAGCGTACGCTTTGTCAGGCATATATAGTTCCACAGCGTCGTCTAAGACCTCTTCGCGCATATCTTCAACTATTTCATCGATCTCGGTAGACCTTAAAATTTCAAGGCGTTGCTCAAAAATTGCTTTTCTTTGATCATTCATTACGTCGTCAAATTTCAGCAACTGTTTTCTAATGTCGAAATTACGCCCTTCAACTTTCGCTTGTGCTCGTTCTAAGGATTTATTGACCCAGGGGTGAACTATTGCTTCACCTTCTTCCATGCCTAAAGTCGAAAGCACTTTGTCCAAACGCTCAGATCCGAAAATCCGCATCAAGTCGTCCTCTAAGCTTAGAAAAAATGAAGAACGGCCAGCATCACCCTGACGACCTGAACGGCCACGAAGCTGATTGTCAATTCTACGGCTTTCGTGTCGCTCAGTTGCAAGTACAAATAGACCACCCGCAAGTAAAACTTGTTCTCTTTCACCAGAATGAGAAGACTCAATTTCAGTTCTTAATCTTTCAGGATCTTCGTTTGGGTTTTTTGCTAAAGTATCGAGTACTTTCATATCTACATTACCGCCAAGTTGGATATCTGTTCCTCGCCCCGCCATATTTGTTGCTATTGTCACAGCTCCTAACTTACCAGCATCACCAACAATTTGAGCTTCTTGTTCGTGTTGTCTGGCATTTAATACGTTGTGTTTTACTTTTTCTTTTGTAAGCATGTCTGATAAAAGTTCAGATTTTTCTATCGAGGTTGTTCCGACTAATACGGGCTGTCCTTTGATATTTGCTGCCTTAATCTCTTCAATAATAGCTGAGTATTTTTCTGCTGTAGTTCGATAAACTTTGTCGTCTTCGTCTATCCGAGTGATAGGCCGATTGGTAGGAATTTCTACTACTCCAAGCTTATAAATTTCTTTAAATTCTTCGGCTTCGGTTGCTGCTGTCCCGGTCATACCAGACAATTTATCGTAAAGACGAAAATAATTTTGAAAAGTTACGCTGGCTAAGGTCACGTTTTCTGATTGTATTGAACAGCTCTCTTTTGCTTCTATAGCTTGATGAAGCCCCTCAGAAAGGCGACGTCCTGGCATCATACGCCCAGTAAATTCATCGATTAACACTACTTCATCAGATCTAACTATGTAGTCTTTATCTTTTGTGAATAATTTGTGAGCTCTTAGGCCTTGATTAACATGGTGAACGATAGTCGTACTTTCTGGATCGTAAAGCGATTGTCCATCCGGTAATATTCTCTTTGATAGAAGTGTCTTTTCTAAATAATCGTTACCTTCATCAGTAAAGTTTACGGCTCTTGTTTTTTCGTCAATTGTGAAATGAGTATCTTCTAAAGATGGAATTAACTTATCAATAATTTGATATAACTCACTTCGATCTTCTGCGGGCCCTGAAATTATAAGAGGAGTTCTCGCCTCATCAATTAAAATGCTGTCAACTTCATCAACTATCGCAAAGTGGTGATACTTTTGGTTCATCTGGTCGATTTCACTTTTCATGTTATCTCTAAGATAATCAAAGCCAAGCTCATTATTTGTTGCATAGGTTATATCGCACTTGTAAGCGGATAATTTTTCTTCGTCTGTTTGTTGTGGGTGGACGACTCCAGTTGACATACCGATTGCGCCATAGACTTTTGACATCCATTCTGCATCGCGTTTTGCTAAATAATCGTTTACTGTTACAATATGAACACCTTTGCCTGCTAAGGCATTCAGATAAGCAGGAAAGGTTGCAACCAGAGTTTTACCTTCCCCTGTTTTCATTTCTGAAATATTACCTTGATGAAGAAAAATCCCACCCATTAATTGGGTATCAAATGCCCGTAGCCCAAGTGAACGCTTTGCTGCTTCCCGACAGTTAGCAAAAGCTTCAGGTAGTAAAGAATCTAGTGTCTCTCCATTTGAGTAACGTTCTTTTAGATCATCGGTATATTTTATTAGTGCTTCGTCATCCAACTCCTCAAAATCACTTTCAAGTGAGTTGATTTTGTCAATAATTGGCTGGATACTTTTAATCTTTCGATCGTTTGACGAACCAAAAGCTGCTCTTGCAAGTTTTCCAAATCCCAGCATTTTTTCTCCAATTATTTAACTTGCATAAACCGTTTTTATAGCCTTGCCTGATATTAGAACTCAAAATAAGAACTAAATTAGTAATTCAAGCTTCTCGTAAGCGATTTAAGGTCCTCGCATAGTAGTGTCAACGCTAGCGAAAAAAACATCATTAATTTATAGGTAAATTTATGACAAAATTAAAACTTAAAAACTCAAAATCTTGTTGCAGGAGTAATAAATGGCCAAAATAGAAAAGGTTTCACCGTTAGCACCTGCTAATTTTCCATATATTCCGATGATTGAGGGGGTAAATTTTTCTACAGCATCAGCTGGGATAAAATATCAGGGTCGAAGTGATGTAATGTTGGCAATTTTAGATCCTGGGACAGAAATTGCAGGTGTTTTTACATCCTCTTCTACCAGATCTTTTGCAGTTATTGACTGTGAAAAAAAAATTCATTTAAACGATAGCTCCACGGGGGCAGCCATAGTTGTAAATGCAGGAAATGCTAATGCGTTTACAGGCGCTAAAGGTAAAATTTCTGTAGAAGCAATCACTTCAACAGTGTCGGAAGTTTTAAATATACCGAAATCTAGAGTGTTTTCTTCTTCGACTGGCGTGATTGGTGAGGAATTACCTCACAATTTAATTATTGATGTGGTCAACAGAATGGTTGCTGATAAAACTGAGCACGGTTTTCATGAAGCTGCAAAATCAATTATGACGACAGACACTTATCCCAAGGGCTCTGTTAGAAAAGTTACAACCAATAAAGGTGAAATTACTATTGCAGGTATTGCCAAAGGTTCAGGGATGATTGCTCCAAACATGGCTACAATGTTGGTTTACTTATTTACAGACGCATCCGTAAAAAAAGAAGTGTTGCAGTCTTATATATCCGAAATAAATGAAAAAACTTTTAATTCAATTTCAGTTGATGGTGATACATCGACGTCTGATACCGTCTTGATGGCAGCCACAGGAAAGTCAGGTATAAATATAGAAAAGAACGACAAAAGTTTTTCACAAGGTTTGACTTATCTTATGACTGACCTTGCACATCAAGTGGTCAAGGATGGAGAAGGGGCAACTAAGTTTGTAGAAATAAACATTTTAAATGCAAAAAGTAATTTTGATGCAAGAAGCCATGCAAAGTCTATCGCTAACTCCTCATTAGTCAAAACTGCTATAGCGGGTGAGGACCCTAACTGGGGAAGAATTATTATGGCAATAGGGAAATCCGATGCGTTGGCCGAAAGAGACAAGATAAAAATATTTTTTGGTGATATACTGGTAGCAGAAAACGGATCGGTAGCCCCTTGTTATTCAGAGGAACTTGGCGCGGAATATATGAAAAACACTACAATAAAAATATCAGTAGATTTGGGGCTGGGAGTTGCAAACACTACTTTTTGGACCTGTGATTTGACGAATGATTATATAAGTATCAATTCGGATTATCGTTCATGAAAACAGTTTTAGTTTCAGCAGTCGCTTTGGTAGATAAAGATAGCAGGATCCTTATAGCAAAGCGTCCTAATGGAAAGTCGATGGCTGGTTTGTGGGAGTTTCCTGGCGGTAAAGTTGAACTTGGTGAAACGCCAGAGCAAGCTTTGGTTCGAGAGTTATCAGAGGAGTTAGGCATAAAAACCTGGAATAGTTGCCTAGCACCATTGACGTTTGCAAGCCACGCATACGAGCGATTTCATTTATTGATGCCATTATTTGTTTGTCGAAAGTGGGATGGAATTGTTCAACCAAAAGAAAAACAAGAATTGAAGTGGGTTTATTCTAAAGAACTCAAAAGTTATCCTATGCCTCCGGCTGACATCCCTTTGATACCAATCCTTCGAGAATGGATTTAGCTTTTTTATCAGCGTAAAGATTAATCCAGTCTTCGGGCAATTTCTTCCCGTTCAAAAATCTCTATAACATCATCGGGGCGAATATCTTCATAATTTTCAAAAGCCATGCCGCATTCTTGTCCTGATTGAACTTCAGCTACTTCGTCTTTAAACCGTTTAAGAGTCTTCAATGTGCCCTCATGAATTACAACGTCGTCGCGAAGCAAACGGACACCAGCGCTTCGTCTTGCTACTCCCTCTGTTACAAGGCACCCAGCAACTTTTCCCACTCCAGATACTTTGAACACTTCCTTGATGTGGGAGTAACCAATAAAATTCTCTCGAATTTCTGCTGAAAGAAGACCTGAGGCTGCTGCTTTGACATCGTCAACTAAATCGTAAATTACAGAGTAGTAGCGAAGTTCAACACCTTTTTGATTTGCAGAATTTCTTGCGGAAGCATTAGCTCTCACATTAAACCCCATAACAGGTGCACCCGATGCCTCAGCCAGGCCGACGTCTGTATCTGTTATTGCTCCTACTCCATAGTGTAAAACTCTAATTCGAACTTCGTCGTTTCCAATCTTTTCCATAGCTTGAATAATTGCTTCCGCCGATCCTTGCACATCAGCCTTAACAAGAATAGGCATTTCGGTGACGTTCGCATCCTCTTTTGCTTTAGCCATGAGTTGCTCAAGTGAAGATCCAGCACCCGCTGCTGCACGCTTTTCTTTAGCAGCGTTGTCACGATACTCAGAAATCTCTCGAGCCTGCGCCTCTGTTTCAACTACATTTAACACGTCTCCGGCTTCGGGTGTCCCATTCAATCCTAGCACTTCAACTGGAACCGATGGGCCAGCCTCTTTTACTCTTTCATTTTTGTCATTGATAAGTGCACGAACTTTTCCCCATTGCTCTCCAACAACAAAGATATCGCCTTGTTTCAAGGTACCATTTTGAACGAGAACAGTAGCTACTGGGCCACGTCCTACATCTAATTGGGCTTCAATAACCGCGCCATGCGCCGCTCTTTTGTCATTTGCTTTCAGTTCTAAAATTTCTGCTTGTAAAGCGATTGCTTCTAATAACTCATCCAGACCTTTTCCAGTAATAGCAGAAACCTCTACATCCTGGACCTCTCCAGACATAGCTTCGACGATCACTTCGTGTTGTAACAACTCTGTACGGACATTGTCGGGGTTTGCTTCTGGCTTATCACACTTGTTGATTGCAACTATCATAGGTACCTCAGCGGCTTTAGCGTGGTTAATTGCTTCGACTGTTTGTGGCATTACGCTGTCATCTGCTGCCACAACTAAAACCACAATATCAGTTACTTGAGCACCTCTTGATCGCATTGAGGTAAAGGCTGCGTGACCTGGGGTGTCTAAAAATGATAGAACAGTACCTTCTTTAGTTTTAACCTGATAAGCGCCAATATGCTGCGTAATACCACCAGCTTCTCCAGATACAACTTTGGCGTTTCTTATTGAATCCAAAAGAGAAGTTTTACCATGATCAACATGCCCCATAATTGTTATCACTGGTGGTCTAGACTTGAGTTCTTCAGGCTTATCTTCAATTTCTGTTATGGCATCTTCAACATCAGAAGCAGAAACTCTTAAAATTTTGTGTCCAAATTCCTCGATTATTAGTTCGGCAGTATCTGCATCTATAATTTGGTTCTGAGTGACCATCATACCCATTTTCATCAATGCTTTCACAACTTCTGCAGATCTTTCTGCCATCCGGTTAGCAAGCTCCGAAACAATAATTGTTTCAGGTACTTGTACGTCCCTGACCACTTTTTCCCTTTCCTGTGTTTGACCTATTGCTTTTTGTCGAGCTCGTTCTTGTTTGCGCTTCATTGCAGCCATGGATTTTTGATGATTTCGCTCACCTCCATCAAGAGCCTGGCTTAGTGTCAGCTTTCCAGATCGTCGACCTTCATCATTACGATTTCGCCCAGAAAACTTTTCATCCCCATCTCGATCTTTTTTTCTAGAGTTTGGTGATGATGGTCGAGCCGTTTTTTGGTCACTAAAATCTCTTCGCTGTGGGACGTCTGGTTTAACTACAGTCTTTGCTGCTAGCGCAGCCCTTTTTGCTTGCTCTTCTGCTTGTCTTCTTTCAGCTTCAGCTTGAGACTCTTTTTTAGTCTCGATTTCTTTCGCTTTTTCTAACTCACGCTGTTTGTTTTCTTGTTCAAGCCGCTTTTGTTCTCTTTCTTGCTCGCGTTCTTTTGCGCTTGCCTCACGTTGAGCAACCTCATCGGCTTCTCTTGCTTTTGCAGCCTGGAGTGCCTTTAATCTCCGTTCTATTTCTGTGTCTGTAATACCAGAAGAAAGGTTTTTGCCCCCATCTTTGCTTGATGATTGGATACTAGTTTTTTGTGTACCAGCTTTTGGAATAACTATTCTTTTTCGCTTTGTCTCCACCACCACGTTTTTAGAGCGACCATGACTAAAGCTCTGCTTTACGTTACTGGCCCTTGGCCCACTTCGAACACCTAAGGTTTTTTTTCCACCATTTTCGCTCATTTCGACATTTCATCCTTTCGAAAAGAATTTCGGTCTGTTACGATCCGCAGTCCCCTAAGGCGCTGAGCATCTTCTACTATACGTTGAGTTAAACCACCAGATGCTAGTGCGCAGTGAG
Organism: Paracoccaceae bacterium; assembly: GCA_902632125.1. GTDB lineage: Bacteria > Pseudomonadota > Alphaproteobacteria > Rhodobacterales > Rhodobacteraceae > Salinivivens. The sequence goes on from CACPBQ010000002.1 coordinate 116,542, forward strand.
TAATATTTTCTCGACCAAAGGCTTTTCCAAGTTCTTTTGAGTTTAGCCAGCCTATGAAACTTCCATTTTCAGGCGTTTTTAATCTCGATTTTTCTCGATCAGAGCCATCGCTTGATTGAATTAAAACTTTTACCATATCTTTTTTTAGCCAATCCCTTACTTTCTCATATCCACAAATGCATTTACCAGATTTTCGTGAAAGGCCGATCAGGTTTATAATCCGGCTAGTAATTAAATTTTCTACTTGTTCAGCAATATTTTCTGCACAAGTGGTACTTCGTTTTGCAGATTGAGAAAATAATTTTTCTCTCTCTGCTTTTGCAATTGCAGAGCGATCAGCTTTTACCCATATACCTCTACCCGGCAACTTATTTTCAGGGTCAGGGTATAAGACGTTTTTTGGGCCCACAACAAATCGAACCAATTCACCCTTTGACAGCACCTGGCCTGTGGCGATGCATTTTCGCTCTGATTTCCTAAATCTTTCCACATACGAAATCATATATACGTTTACTCTTCAATTTGCTCATCACTTGGAACCAGATCGTCTGGGTTAACCCATCCCAACATAACGCGAGCTGTCATAACTAGATCTTGAGCTTCTTCCAAGCTTACATCAAACTTTTCAAGTATTCCGTCGTCTTTTACTCTCTCACCATCAACAGTAGTCCAGCCGCCGGCTAATTCCCAGTCAGCACAGGTTGCAAACTCTTCCAAAGTTTTTATTCCATCCTCTCCTAACGCTTCAAGCATTTGCGGTGATAAACCTTCGAAGTTAACAAGACTGTCTTCAACTCCAAGCTCTTTGGCATGTTCCAAAGCCTTATTCGCTTGCTCTTCAAGAAATTCTCTCGCGCGCGTTTGTAGCTCTTGGGCAGTATCTTCATCAACGCCGTCAATAACGAGTAATTCTTCAATTTCTACATATGCGACTTCTTCCAAACTAGCAAAACCTTCGGAAACCAACAGCTGTGCAAAAAACTCGTCAACATCCAGGGTTTCGATAAATAATTGGGTACGATCTTCAAATTCCTTCTGTCTGCGAGCACTTTCTTCAGCTTCAGTCATTATATCAATATCTAGATTCGTTAACTGACTTGCTAAACGAACGTTTTGCCCTCGACGGCCTATTGCTAAAGAGAGTTGCTCTTCGGGCACTACAACTTCAATTTTTCCTGCTTCTTCATCTAGAACAACTTTACTTACTTCTGCTGGCTGCAGTGCATTCACTAAAAACGTTGGTTGATCCTCATTCCATGGGATAATATCTATTTTTTCTCCTTGTAGTTCATTAACTACAGCCTGAACTCTGCTGCCGCGCATACCGACACAAGCTCCAACGGGATCAATTGTGGTATCAGTTGTGAAAACAGCTATTTTAGCGCGTGACCCTGGATCTCGAGCCACAGACTTTATTTCAATTATACCCTCATAAATTTCGGGTACTTCCATTTTAAATAATTCAGCCATAAACATTGGGTCCGTTCTAGACAAAAATATTTGAGGCCCTCTTGTTTCTCTTCTTACATCTTTAATATAGCAGCGAATTCTATCATTAGGCCGATAACTCTCGCGTCCAATTTTTTCAGTACGTCTTAGTATGGCCTCACCGCGTCCCACATCGACAACTACGTTTCCATACTCCTCACGTTTAACGACGCCATTAATTATAGTTCCAGCTCGATCCTGAAACTCCTCATACTGACGATCTCTTTCTGCCTCACGAACCTTTTGTAAAATAACCTGTTTTGCGGATTGAGCAGCAATTCTTCCCATATCCACGGGTGGGATTTCTTCTATGTATTGCTGTCCAATTTCCGGGTTTTCCATATACTGTTTTGCCTGTTCAACAGTCATTTCGGCCTGATAATTCTCTACTTCTTCTTCAGTGACAACCGTACGAACACGGGTAAACGTTGCCCGGCCAGTTTTCCTATCGATTGATACGCGTATATCCATTTCTGAACCGTATCGCGACTTAGCCGCTCGAGCGAGGCTTTCTTCCATCGCTTCTACTACTAAACTTGGATCAATCATTTTCTCTCGAGCAACAGCTTCTGCTGTCTGTAAAAGCTCAAGTTGATTTGCAGAAGTAATGGCCATTATTCAATCTCCTCTAACCTTTCGGTTTCAATTGTATCAAATTTTTGTTTATCAAAATTTTGGTTTACTTTTCTTTGCTTTAACATCTCTTTAATTAACTCATCAGTTAATATTAATTTGGCTTCAGCCAGCCATTCGAATTCCAATCCGATAGTGCCTTCATCTATATTTATCATTATCTCAGAGCCATTTATTCCAGCCAAAGTACCTTTAAACCTTTTTCGACCATCAATAAGTTTAACGGTTTCCAGTCTTGCGTCATATCCTTCAAACTCTTCGAAATCTTTCATTCTTGTTAGAGGTCTATCAATACCTGGGCTGGAGACTTCCAGGCTGTAAGTGTCTATAATTGGATCCTCCACATCAAGCAAAGCGCTCATGGCTGTGGACAATTCAGCGCATTCATCAACATTTATAAAACCATCGGGTCGAGCTACCATTATTTGTAAAGTTATCTCTTTACCTCTCACTAACCTCAAACGAACTAATTCAAACCCCATGTCTTCTGTAAGAGGATTGATCAATTCCAACAGCTTTTTTTCAATAGCTGATTTAGCAATTAAATCGTTTGTCATTTTTCCAAACATAAAAAAACGGGCCCGCGGCCCGCTGTCATTTTTCGGTGGAGTGCGTAGTGCACACCGCTGTTGCTCGAGCATATATTTTGATTCAACGTTTTTTGCAAGTCATCATTTGAACATTCGCTTTCTACATAAAAAGATAAACAACTGTAACATAGTTTGGAACTTAAATTTCTAGAAAGAATTTTGGATTATAATGAAATCTAAGCCGAATTTAAAACATTCTCGGTATTTCCTTTTATTGCAAGGAAATTTTAAATCGTTTTTCTTTTAGTAGACCGTGAATAGAATCCTTCTGGGAGTTTAATTGCTGCTGCTAAGTCGCCAAGTTGTGAGTTTGAAAATGTGATTTTATTAATACGATCATTTACAGGATCATACTGTTCTAAAGTTGTGTATTCTTCAAAATTTGTAATAGAAATATCTTCTGTTAATTGCTTGCTTCCTTCGTCAAGTATCGTAATTACTGTACAGTCAAATTCATGTTCTATGCTAAACATTGGTAACTCTTCTACTTTTTGGTTTAAATTTTCTTATATAAGTAAAGCTCCGTTGAAACCAGCTTACATGAGGCGATCTGGCAAAAATTTCTCAATTAACTCGTTTGAAGTTTGTGGGCTTCGATTTAATAAAATATCCTCGGCGATCTGGCTGGCAGCAAGACATGTTTGAAACCCATATCCCCCTTGCCCTGCAAGCCAGAAGAAATTGGGCTCATCTGGATCTGGGCCGATAACTAAGGACTTATCAGGTGCAAAACTTCTTAGTCCTGCCCAATTTGACGTTATTTTTTTTACTTTTGGCTCCACCATGCTTTCGAAATTATAGATCCCTAGGGCGATATCTTCGTAATCTGCCCAGGCGTCGTGCGGTTTACAAGGATTAACATCAGCTGGGGACACTATCATACTGCCGGCATCTGGTTTAGCGTACCAACTATCATCACTACCAACCAGTAACGGAAGAGAGCTCAGACTATTACTCGTATCTATTTCAACTCTTGCCATTGATCTTTTAAAAGGTTGAATATTTTTAGGCTTTAAATTTGCAAGTTGTGCAAGACTATCTGCCCAAGCACCGCTAGCATTAATAAGTATCTCTGATTGGATTTTTGAATTTAGAATCCATTTGTCTTTGGTTCTTTCAATCTTATTAATGGCAGAATTAGTAAAAATTTGAACACCATTACTAAGGCATTCTTTTCGCAATGTTTGGATTAAAAGATCTGTATCAATATCGAAAACATCTTCACGCCAAGCCGCTTGTCTTGTAGACTTTAAATCTATTATTGGAGCTTTTTCTTTAGCTTCATTTACCGAAATTAGAGATAAACCGAGGCTTCTAGCATGCTTGTCAAACTCCTCTATATCACTACTTTTTTCTAGAGAAATAAGGCCGCGCTGCTTTAAAATATTTGGATATTTAGATTGTAGATCGTTAAAAGTGATAAGATTAAGTTCACAAACATTGCTATTCCCATAATCAGATATAAAAACAGCAGCCGAACGACTTGAAGAGTGATGGGCTATAAAGTCTTCTTGTTCAAAAAGCCCAATTTTTGCTCGCTTAGATAGCCTTGCAGCAACAGAAATACCTGCAATACCGCATCCTACCACAGCAATGTCAAATTTTTCTATCAATTTGGAATGCTCAAATTTTAAATTAGAGCCCCTATTAAAAAGGGGCTCTTCTATTTAATGCCTATTCAGGTATTTTTCCAGTAATACCTTCTACATAAAATTTCATCCCAAGCAGAGTACCGTCGTCGGCTGTTTCACCAGCAGCTAACCAATCTGACCCATCTTGTTTTTTGATTGGCCCAGTAAATGGGTGATAACTTCCGTCAGCAATTGCGTCACGCATTGCAAGTGCTTCGGCCTTCACATCTGCTGGAACAGCATCTGTGATTTCCCCTATGGAAACCATTCCCGGTCCGATACCATCCCAAGTAGCTGTGGATTCCCAAGTGCCATCCAAAACGGCTTGCGTTCTTGCAATATAGTAAGGCGCCCAATCATCGATAATTGAGGATACTCTTGGAAATGGTTTATAATCAGCCATATCTGATGCCTGACCAAAAGAAATTACATTTCCAGCTTGTTGTGCGGCAGCTTGAGGTGCAGTGGAGTCAGTATGTTGCAGAATAACATCTGCGCCCTGATCGATTAAAGCTTTTGCGGCGTCCGCTTCTTTTGCTGGATCAAACCATGTGTAAATCCAAATTATATTGAATTCTACATCAGGATTAACTTTTTTAGCATGAAGGTAAGCAGAGTTTATACCACGAACAACTTCCGGAATTGGATAGGAGCCAATGTAGCCAATTTTGTTGGTTTTAGTCATTTTCCCAGCAATGTGGCCTTGAATCGCACGCCCCTCATAAAAACGGCCTGAATACGTTGAAACATTGTCAGCTAGTTTGAATCCAGTCGCATGTTCAAATTTTACGTTTGGAAATTTTTTTGCGGCACTAAGTGTCGGATCCATATATCCGAAGGAAGTAGTAAATATTAGGTCAGCGCCTTGCATAGCCATTGTGTTAATGACGCGTTCGGCATCTGCTCCGTATGCAACACTTTCTTGATAAATTGTTTCAACGCGGTCACCGAAATGTTCTTCTACTGCTAGTCGGCCTTCGTTATGTTCGTATGTCCACCCGTAGTCTCCGACTGGACCGACATATACAAAACCAACCTTGACATCTGCAGCAAAGGCCACAGTGCCGAAACCAAAGGCGAGCAGCACGCCTGATAGTACAGATTTAAATTTCATGATATCTCCTGTTAATGTTTTCCCTCATTGCGAGGCGTGGAAAGGTCGCGCCAGCGAGCCGGGCGCGGTGTGATGTCCAAATAAAGATATACCTACCAGAACTACTATTGTCACGAGATATGGTGACATTGAAAGAATTTCTACTGGAATCGCTACGCCTATTGCCTGTAGATTGAGCTGTAATACGGTAATTCCGCCAAAAAGATAAGCACCTAAAAGAACTCGCCAAGGTTTCCAACTAGCAAATACAACAATGGCGAGTGCAATCCAGCCGGCCCCAGCCGTCATACCTTCTGTCCATTGTGGAACACGGGCTAGACTTATATAAGCACCTCCGATACCTGCAGCTGCGCCTCCAAACATGATTGCAAGAAAACGTATCCTGACTACTTTATAACCTAGGGCATGAGCGGCCTCTTGGTTTTCTCCAACAGCCCTTAGGACCAAGCCAACATGGGTTCTATTGATAACATATGCTACCGTAGCAACAAGAATAACCGAAAAATAAACGATAGCGTCGTGAGAAAAAATCATAGGTCCTAAAATAGGAATGTCTGAAAGAATGGGAATTTCTATTTTGGACAAAGTCGGGCTTTTTATTCCTTCGTAAGGTTTGCCAATTAAAGCAGATAAGCCAAGGCCTACCATTGTTAATCCTAAGCCCGTAGCAACTTGATTAGACATAATGTATTGGGTCAAAACTGCAAACAGGACTGATAGTAAAGCGCCAGCAATAGCGGCGCAAATAAAGCCGTAGATCGGTATTTGCGTATTTACTGCGAAAATAAAACCGATGACGGCACCTGTTATCATCATTCCTTCAACTCCAAGATTTAAGACGCCTGACTTTTCAACAACAGCTTCACCAACAGCGGCTAGTAAGACAGGAGTTGCAGAGATCATTAATGCAGAAATAAGTAGTACTAGGTCTATACCAAAAATCACCATTTTAAGAACTCCTGGATTTAAATCTGTAATTGGTTAAAATGTCTGTAGCCAACAGAAAGAAGAGAAGCATTCCTTGCAATAGCTGAATTGAAGCTCCTGGTAATCCAAGCATGAGCTGTGCAATTTCACCGCCGATATAAGTTAATGCCATTAGAAGACCTGCCAATAATATACCCCAGGGATTTAAACGGCCCAAGAATGCGACGATGATTGCAGTGAAACCATAGCCTGAATTGAAAGACATTGTAATTTGCCCTGCAGGCCCTGCCACTTCAAAGAGGCCAGCCATTCCGGCCAAGAGCCCAGACATGCCCATACAAAAAATAATTGTTTTTGATGGATTAATACCGGCAAAAAAAGCCGCTTTTGGGGCTTCACCGGCTATTTTTATTTCGAAGCCCTTTTGATGTTTCAGAAATAAAAAATAAGCTAAAATTACAGCTAGAATTGCTGTTAGAACGCCCCAGTGCATTCCAGAGTTTGCAATTATTTCAGAATTATGAGCGCTTGGGTAATCTTTTAAATTCCTACTTCCTGGCAGTCCCATGCCCTCTGGATTTCGTAAAAGGCCTTGGCTGACGGAAGCAAGAATGTTTTCTGCAACATATACAAGCATTAACGAAACCAATATTTCGTTTGTTTTAAAATATACTTTCAAAAGAGCCGGTATTAGTGCCCAAATAAAGCCTCCAAAAGCACCCGCTAAAATCATAGCTGGAAAAATAAGTACACTCTCTTGAGGGTAAAGGCTAAGAGCAACAGACGCACCAAAGATTGCTCCCAAAATATATTGTCCCTCAGCACCAATATTCCATATGCCAGCCTTGAATCCAATCGAGAGTCCAATAGCAATTAGAATAATTGGTCCTGCTTTTACGAGAAGTTGAGGTCTGGCATACGAGGCAAAATTTTCATCAAATAAAGGATCCCAGAATATTAATTTAATTGCACCAAATGCAGAAGAAAAATCGCCCAGCAAGAGGCCAAACATTAATCCTCCAAATAACATGGTCAAAAAAACTGCAATAACTGGAGTTACGGTTGTCCAGAACTTAGAAATACTGCGACGCTTCTCAAGCCTTATCACGGTTTTTAAGATCCAAATCAGATCCTCCCATCAATAATCCCACATCTTCTGGTGACAAGCTGCTTATATCGTGTGATTTTGACATACGCCCATTTGTTAAAACGGCAAAAGTATCGCAAATTTCGAAGAGTTCGTCCAAATCCTGACTAATCACAACGACGGCAGATTCATTGGAAGCCAAGTTTAATATTGATTGTCTTATGAATGCTGCTGCTGCTGCATCAACACCCCAAGTTGGTTGATTAACAACGAAAACACGCGGTCTTTGCAAAATTTCTCTGCCGATAACAAACTTTTGTAAATTGCCACCTGATAAAGAAGTAGCTGCATTATCTAAAGTTGGGGTTCTGACATCAAACTCAGAAACAATATCCCTTGTTTTTTCTTTGACACTATCAAAATTAATAATTCCCCATTGGTTTATTACGTCTTCAGAATGAGAGGTGATAAGCGTATTCTCGATTAACGTCATTGCAGGTGCAGCTGCATGACCCAGCCTCTCTTCTGGAGCTGCTCGCATTCCTATAGCTCTACGCTCATCTGGAGCTAACTTACCAATAGGTTGGTTAAATACTTTAATTGTTGACGGACTTGTTTTCTCTTCACCAGAAAGTGCTGAAAGAAGCTCATCTTGGCCGTTGCCTGCTACACCCCCGATTCCTAATATTTCACCGACACGAACAGAAAAATTGATGTTTGATAATGAGGTCCCGAAAAAGTCTTTAGTTCGAATAGAAAGATTTGAAACTTGCAATAATTCCTCACCAAATTCTTGACTTTTTCTGGAAGGGCTGGAGAAAGACTTACCAACCATCATTTCTCCTATTTGCTTTGCGCTAGTGTCTTTTGGTATACAGGATCCTACTTTTTTTCCGTTTCGAAGAATTGTTGCATAATCACAAATTTCGCGAATTTCTTCCAATTTATGTGAGATGTATAAGATTGACTTGCCTTCACCCTTTAAACGTAAGAGCGTCTCAAAAAGTGTTTTGACTTCATTTGGTGTCAGAACAGAAGTGGGCTCATCCATTATAAGTAATTTAGGATTTTGGAGAAGGCATCGAATTATTTCAACTCGTTGACGCTCCCCAGCCGATAATTGGCCAACCAATCTTTTAGGGCCCAGTGGAAGACCATATGATTTTGACACAGTTTCAATTTTTTCTGACAAGTCTTCTAATCTTGGTGGATTTTCCATTCCCAAAGCAATGTTTTCGGCAACATTTAAAGCATCAAACAAGGAAAAATGTTGGAAGACCATTGCTATGCCACTTTGCCGGGCCTTACTTGGTTCTGAGGGTCTGAAATTTTCTGAACTCAGCTTCATACTGCCAGAATCTGGCTGCATTAAGCCGTATACCATCTTAACAAGCGTTGATTTGCCCGCACCGTTTTCTCCTAGTAATGCGTGGATTTCACCTGAATTGATATGAAAACTTACTTTGTCGTTAGCTTTCACGCCTGGAAACGATTTGGATATGCCGTCCATTTGTAGCAAAACTTCGGCCACGCGACATTCCTCCATAAACTTTAAGTTAACGATGTTACGAGTGTTTCACTTTACGGACATTAATTTCTTGCTCAAGCCCAAAATTTTTAGAAATACGCGTTGTTTAAAAATAAAATTTGGGGCACACCTAGAGGCAGCATCAATTTTTTGGAAGTTTTATGTCCTCGGCTGCACAATTTATACACCTACGACTTCATTCAGAGTACTCGCTTTTACAGGGAGCAATGCGACTAAAATCGCTGCCCGACCTCTGTATTGAAGAAAATATGCCTGCTGTGGCCGTAACGGATAAGAATAATTTGTTTTGCGCTTTAGAATTTTCTGTTGCTGCAAGTAGCAAGGGCATTCAGCCAATCATTGGATGTCAAATAGATACCCTATACTCAGATCTCAAAGTTGGTGAAACTTTGCCAAAAGTAGCTTCACTTGTTTTGATTGCTCAGAATGAAAAGGGTTTTCAAAACCTGATGAAACTTAATTCATGCCTTTACCTTGACGAAGATAAGAGAGGTGTACCTCGCGTTGATCTACTTGAATTAGAAAAATATTCAAACGATCTGATTTGCCTTTCGGGTGGTCCAAGTGGTCCAATAGGTTCGTTGATAGCAGATGGTCAACTGGATAAAGCAATAAATTATGCTTCTAGGCTTTCAGAAATTTTTCAAGATCGTTTTTACATTGAATTACAGCGACATCCAGAGGAGGGCGGATTACCTGTTCTTGAGCAAAAAACAGAGCCTTTTTTACTAAAAATTGCATATGATATGGATATTCCAGTTGTCGCAACAAATGACGTACATTTTTTAAACTCAGAGGCTTTTGAGTCTCATGATGCTTTGCTGTGCATCGCTGATGGTGCTTATGTTGATCAACAAGAACCCAGAAGAAGATTGACACGACAACATTATTTCAAGACAGCATCGGAAATGTTGGCTCTTTTTGCTGATATACCTGAAGCAATAGAAAATACCATTGAAATTGCTAAACGATGCTCGTTCATGGTTTCACGCCGCGATCCAATTTTACCAAAATTTGCTGACGATGAAGTCACTGAGTTGCGAAGACAAGCTAATGAGGGCTTACAGAAGAGGCTCGCGGTAATTCCACATGCTGTTTCAATTGAAGATTATCAAAAAAGATTAGATTTTGAGCTTAATGTCATAATCAATATGGGCTTTCCTGGTTACTTTTTGATTGTTGCTGATTTTATTCAATGGTCAAAAAAAAATAAAATTCCTGTAGGCCCTGGCCGGGGATCAGGAGCTGGATCACTCGTGGCTTATTCACTGACAATAACTGATTTAGATCCAATTAGATATTCACTTCTTTTCGAGCGTTTCTTAAATCCAGATAGAGTCTCAATGCCTGACTTTGATATTGATTTCTGTATGGATCGAAGAGAGGAAGTGATAAGATATGTACAAGAAAAATATGGTCATGATCGTGTTGGTCAAATAATTACTTTTGGAGCACTACTGTCTAAAGCGGCCATTCGAGATATTGGTCGTGTCTTACAAATGCCATACGGTCAGGTTGATCGTCTTGCAAAGATGATCCCAGTTGAAGGTGTCAAACCTGTATCAATCGAAAAAGCTATCGAAGAGGAACCTAGACTAAAAGAGGCGGCAAAAAATGAAGAGGTTGTGGAGAGGCTTTTGCATTATGGAAAAGAAGTTGAAGGTCTTTTAAGAAATGCTGCAACGCATGCTGCTGGAGTAGTAATCGGCGATAGGCCGCTAGACTCACTGGTTCCATTATATAAAGATCAAAAATCCGATATGCCGGCAACTCAATATAACATGAAATGGGTTGAAGAATCAGGATTGGTTAAGTTTGACTTTTTAGGCTTAAAAACTTTGACAGTTATTCAGAATGCTGTGGAATTAATATTAAAGTCTGGTCGTCCCCTTCATGTAGATGCCAATGGAAATCAACTATATGCACCTAAAAGCGGTGCTGAAAATGAAATTAATGCTATCCCTTTGGATGATGAGGGAACCTACCAGCTCTATTCATCTGCTAAGACACATGCGGTTTTTCAGGTTGAAAGCCAGGGCATGATGGATGCTCTCAAGAGAATGAAGCCAAATTGCATTGAAGATATTGTGGCGTTGGTTGCTTTATATCGCCCAGGGCCAATGGAAAATATCCCAGCTTATTGTGAGGTGAAAAATGGTTTAAAAGAGCGGACCTCAATACACCCGTTAATTGACGATATATTGCAAGAGACACAAGGTATAATTGTTTATCAAGAGCAGGTTATGCAAATTGCTCAAGTTATGGCTGGATACAGTTTGGGTGAAGCAGACTTGTTGCGGAGAGCAATGGGTAAAAAGATTAAAGAGGCAATGGATGCCGAGCGACCGAAATTTGAAAAAGGTGCAGCAGAAGCCGGAGTGGCGAAAAAAAAGGCTTCGGAAATATTTGATTTATTATCAAAATTTGCAAATTATGGATTTAACAAATCGCACGCAGCTGCTTACGCGGTTGTAAGCTATCAAACTGCTTGGTTGAAAACTAATCACCCATTAGAATTTATGGCGGGTGTAATGAATTGTGATATTCACTTAACAGAAAAACTGGCGATATATTTTGAGAAAGTTGTTAAAAAAGAATTAGAGCTTCCATATTCACCACCGTGTGTAATTAAATCTCATGCAAAATTTTCAGTAGTTAATGGATCGCTAGTTTACGGTTTAGGTGCTCTCAAGAATGTTGGGCTTGAAGCCATGCAACTTATTACAGATGCGAGAGGTTCGAAGCCTTTTTCAACTCTTTTTGATTTCGCCAGAAGAATTGATTTAAAACGTATAGGTAAAAGACCGTTGGAGATGTTGGTAAGGGCAGGTGCTTTTGATCAGCTTGATTGTAACAGAAAAAGGGTTTTCTCCGCTCTTGATGATTTGGTTAATTACTCAGTGGCTGTTAATGAACAAAAATCGTCAAATCAAGTTTCTTTATTTGGTGAAACTGGTGATGATTTGCCTGAGCCTCGTATTAAGGATTGTCAAGACTGGCTTCCAGCTGAACGACTAGCTGAGGAGTATACTGCTATAGGCTTTTATTTGTCAGACCATCCCTTAGGTGATTATGCCACTGCCTTAAAACGCAGTGGAATCTTGACTTTAGATGAAGTAATCAGCAAGGCTGAAAAAGGTCCCTTTATCGCAAAAATGGCGGGTGTAGTAGCCAACCGTCAAGAACGAAAATCAGCGAGAGGCAATCGATTTGCATTTTTACAACTGAGCGATAAAACCGGTTCTTATGAAGCAACACTTTTCTCAGAAGTTCTAGAAAAGTCGAGGGAATACATAGAAACGGGTTCCAAGGTTTTAATCACTGTAGAAGCGTCTCTAGATTCAGATCAAATTAAGTTATTAGCCAGATCAATTAGTCCTTTGGATATGGGTATTTCTAATATTGATCCAGAAGGAATGCGAATTTTTGTTAATGATGAAAAAGTTATAAGTTCTGTTGCTTCAGTATTGGATCAATCGAAAGATAAAGCCAAGATAGGGGCTATGGGTCCGATATACTTACGTCTCCTAAATTCAACTTTGCCCGGAGAAGTTGAAATTGATTTAGGTGAAAATTTTCCCATAAATCCGCAAGTTAGAGGAGCGATTAAAAGTCTGAGTGGTGTTGTGGAAATTGAGGAAATATAGATATTATTTATTTCAGTTCGAGTAAAAACTTTCCACCAATAAAATTTCTGCTAAGTGTTCAGCCGTAAGGGGCAATGCATGAGCGATCAATTCAAAATTACTTTGGCACAACTCAATGCAACAGTTGGTGATCTAAAAGGTAACGCCGATAAAGTAATGAAAGCATGGGTAAAAGCCCGTGATGAGTATAGTAATATCATAGCATTTCCTGAACTATTTATAACTGGCTACAATCCACAAGACCTAATACTAAAGCCTGCCTTCCAAAAAGCTTCTTATGATATCATTAAAAAAATAGCAGACGATTGTGTGGAGGGACCAGCCATAGCACTTGGTGGACCGTTTTGTGAAGCAGGAAAACTTTATAACGCTTATTACATATTGGCCCAAGGTAAAATACAAGCAATTATCAGAAAACATCATCTTCCTAATCAAGAAGTTTTTGATGAGGTGCGCTTATTTTCATCTGGTACAGTAGATGGACCATTTCAGGTTGATCAAATGCGAATAGGAAGCCCAATATGTGAGGACGCATGGCATACCGATATTGTTGAAACTCTAGCAGAGACCGGGGCTCAAACACTTTTAGTACCAAATGGAAGTCCATATTACCGAGGTAAAACGGATGTAAGACAAAATGTTATGGTTTCTAGAGTTGTAGAAAGCGGTCTCCCTCTTGTTTATCTAAATTTAGTAGGAGGCCAAGATGATCAGGTTTTTGATGGTGGATCTTTTGTCTTGAACCCGGGTGGCGAACTTGTTTTGCAAATGCCTCAATTTGAAGAAAACATTGCAACTTGTGTCTTCAATAAATCTAATGGCAGTTGGAAGGCTGAGACTGGGCATAAATCTCGTATTCTTGACGCTTTAGAGTCGGATTATTTCGCCATGGTAATTGGATTACGTGACTATTGCAAAAAAGCAGGATTTGATAAAGTCGTTATAGGCCTTTCGGGAGGCGTTGACAGTGCTTTAGTAGCAACTATTGCTGCGGATGCATTGGGTCCAGAGTCTGTAAGAGCTGTGATGCTTCCATCTGAGTATACTAGTAGAGGTTCTCTTGATGATGCTGCTGAGTTATCTAAAAATTTAAAATGCCGATACGATCATCTTTCAATAGAAGACGGTAGAGTTGCAATTTCTGAAACACTTTCAGATTTATTTAAGGGAACAAAGCCTGATTTAACAGAAGAAAACATCCAATCTCGATTGAGAGGGTTATTATTAATGGCAATATCCAACAAGTTTGGTGAAATGCTACTAACCACGGGTAATAAATCGGAGGTTTCAGTGGGTTATGCTACCATATATGGAGATATGGCCGGTGGATATAATCCAATCAAAGATCTCTATAAAACACGGGTGTTTGATATCTGCAGATGGCGTAATGAAAATAATAGGCCTTGGATGAAGGTTTCTGGTCTGGATGTCATTCCAGTTAACATAATTGAAAAACCACCGAGTGCTGAATTGCGTCCTGATCAAAAAGATAGTGACAGTTTGCCAGACTATTTTGTATTGGATGGAATATTAAAAATTCTTGTTGATGAAGACGGAACTGTTGAGGATTGTACTAATTCAGGGTTCACGAAGGAGGATGCACAGCGCGTTCAAAGACTACTCTTCATAAACGAATATAAGCGCTATCAGTCTGCACCGGGAACGCGGTTGAGTAAGCGTGCTTTTTGGCTTGATAGGCGCTATCCAATAGTAAACCGGTGGAGTGAATAGTTATTTTGTTCATCCACCTAATGTGATGAAACAAGTGTATGCCCTCGTTATGTAGAAAATGTTTTAATACTTTCAATGAAAAAGGGCGATGCCCAAGATGCAGTTCACCTTTTGTAGTATCACACAATGAATTATTTAATCTTAACATTGCTCATATGGATTGTGATGCATTCTATGCAAGCGTTGAAAAGCGTAATAACCCAGAATTAGCAGATAAGCCTGTAATTATTGGGGGCGGGAAACGCGGTGTCGTTTCCACAGCCTGCTATATAGCCAGAATACGTGGTATTAAATCAGCAATGCCCATGTTTAAAGCCCTTGAAAAATGTCCAGATGCAGTTGTTATCAGGCCGAGGATGAAATTATATGCTGATATAAGTCACCAGATTAGAGAAATGATGAACGACATCACGCCCTTAGTCGAACCTTTGTCTCTTGATGAAGCTTTTATGGATTTGTCTGGTACTCAAAAGTTACATGGTGTCCCACCGGCTGTAATGCTGGCGAAGTTGATGGATAGGATCTATGAAAAACTAGGTTTAACAGGTTCAATTGGACTTTCTCATAACAAATTTTTAGCAAAGATTGCCTCAGATTTGGATAAACCTAATGGATATTCAATAATTGGTGAGGCAGAGACGGACTCTTTTTTAAGGGACAAATCCATTCGATTGATCTGGGGCGTAGGAGTTTCAATGCAACAGTCATTAGAAAAAGCTGGTATAAGAACTTTCTGCGATTTGCTGAGATGGGATCGAAAAGAATTGGTTAAGAAATTTGGATCTATGGGTGACCGTTTATGGTTTCTCGCAAGAGGTCAAGATCGTCGCGTTGTATCGAATAGCGACCGCATAAAATCAATTTCTAATGAGATGACCTTAATCGAAAACACAAATGATTTGCGGGTATTAGAAGGAAATTTATGGAGATTGTGCGAAAAGGTTTCATCTAGGGCTAAGGCTAAAGGACTGGCTGGCACGATTATGATTTTAAAATTAAAATCGTCAAAGCATAAATTAATTACAAGACGCGTAACTTTACGTGATCCAACACAACTGGCAGATATTCTATTTCGTTCAACTTTTCCTTTATTGAAATCATCGATAGTAAACGGGCCATTTAGACTTGTGGGCGCAGGTATGTCCGGTCTTTGTTTGGCATCTCAAACTGAACGCGAGCCAGAACTGATAGACGATGGAGCGGTCAACCGAATAAAAGTAGAGCGAGTGACTGACGAAATTAGAGAAAAATTTGGAGATGAAGCAATGATTAAAGGTAGATCTCTACTTTAATCACTCTGCAGCAATTTTGTCAGACTTGCAGATTAATGATGAAATTTGAATGAGCGCAGGAAGAAGCCTAGATTTTAATTTTCCAAAATTAGAGTTTGGTAAAATTTTCTCTTCATCCATATATAAGGAGCGATCTATTTCCAATTGAATAGCGTGAATTCGTTCTTTGATTTTGCCATGATGTTTGGTTATAAAAGCACCAGCAAAAGGTGTGTTTTTTGCCACTCTAAAACCGTGTTGTTTTAATATCGAAATTACGAGATTTGTATATTCAGGATCACTAGACATGCCGAACCTATCTCCAACAACAATTTCGGGTGCAAGTTTAAGTGAAGAAGATGTTGAAACAGCTTCGTGTGGCATTGAATGTATATCTACTAGTAGACTTTGACCGAATATAGACTGTGCTCTCTTTAATATATTTGAAAGATCTTTATGATAAGGACGCCAATAATAATTTATTCTAAATTCTGCTTGTTCCAAACTTAGTTTGCCTCGATAGATTTCTTTTCCATGGGAAACAACTCGTGGAATAACACCTAAGCCACATGAAACTCTCGGGTTTATTACATTATTTGAGATTCCGCTTATTAAAGCAGGATCTAATTCATCTGGTGAGCGATTTAGGTCTATAAAAGCCCTTGGTGCATTCGCTATTATTTTGGGGGCGCCGTATTTTTCAATTCCATCTATCAATTGGTCTAAATAAGCGTCCTCTGAAGATCGAATCGATGTTTCACCTAATATTGATTGATTTAAAAATGATACACCATAGTCTCGCCCAGAGTGTGGTAAAGCAAAAACAACTCCGGAGGAAAGTGGAGTTGGCTCAACTATTGAATGCTGCCTAATATCGGTAAAAATACTGTTCATAACTTATTCTTAGCTTAAAAGATAAAAAATCAAAAGCTCTTGATGTCTGATCAATGTAATATTATAGACCGCCCATCGGCGCGGTAGTCCCGCGCCCCTTTTGTTGGGGTGTTTAGTTCGTCGGTTTGGGCGGTTAGCTCAGCGGTAGAGCACTACGTTGACATCGTAGGGGTCACTGGTTCGATCCCAGTACCGCCCACCATTTGGGCTCGTTTGAGCAAAGTAAAGGTGCATACTTGCACCGCGGAAAAAAGGAGAACCTTATGAAGGTTAAAAATTCACTCCGTTCGCTAAAGCAGCGCCACCGTGACTGCCGAATTGTTCGACGACGTGGACGTGTATATGTGATTAACAAAACCCAGAGACGTTTTAAAGCTCGGCAAGGTTAAGCAATTATCTATTAATTTCGTTCAAAATATTCTGGGCCGACGCCTTCGGGTCAGAGGATTGTGTTATTGGTCGACCTACTACGATATGATTTGATCCATTTTTAATAGCAAAACCTGGTGTAGAAAATCTTTTCTGATCTCCTAATTCAGCACCGTTTGGACGAACACCGGGAGTTACAATCAATTTTCCTGCAGAACTAATCAGATTTCTAATTTTCTTGCTTTCCAAGGGAGACGCAATCACACCGTCAGCTCCCGCCTGAAACGCACGGTCTGCTCTCTCAACTACTAAATCACTGATGTTTCCAGGTTTGTACATAATTGCGGTCAAGTCTTCTCGATCTAGCGAAGTTAATATTGTTACAGCAAGAATTTTTAGATTTGAACCTGAGGCCCCTTCTTTCGCAGCTCTGACGACATTGGGGTCACCGTGGACAGTCAAAAAGTCCAGTTCATATTTGGCTATACCTTTCACAGCAGCCTCAACTGTGGCTCCAATGTCATAAAGTTTTAGATCTAAAAAAATTCGTTTGCTGTGTTCCTGTTTAAGTTCATCTGCAAGAGCTAAACCGCCTCCAGTTAACATGCCGAGGCCTATTTTATAAAATGAAACAGTTTTACCCAACTTATTAACAATATCCATGCCTGTAATTATATTTGGAACATCTAAGGCAACTATTAAGCGTTCGTCCGGCATACTTCCCTCAAATTTAGCTACACTACATTGCTTGTTTCAGTGAACTTTTTTGACGTCAAGCTTGTATCATAAATATTTCTGGCGATTTTAAATTGTGAGGTTATCTGCGCATGGTCTTGAAATTAACTCAGTCGATACCCAACTCAACAATAAGGCTGAAATGAATATGCTTAGCTTAGATATTCTATACAGCGCTTTTGAAGAAGGAGAAAAACCATGGACTTGAATAAGTTCACGGAGCGAGCAAAGGGTTTTGTCCAAAGTGCCCAAACAATAGCAATTCGCGAAAATCACCAAAGGCTTGTGCCAGAACATTTACTGAAGTCTTTAATTGACGATGATCAAGGTCTTGCAGCGAGCTTAATCTCCAATTCAAAAGGAAACGTCAGTGAAATCAAAATTTTATTAAACTCAATTTTAGAAAAGCAGGTTAAAGTGAAAGGTAATGTGCAGCCATTTGCCGATCCTTCGTTTTTAAAAGTTTTGGATGAAGCAAAAACACTTGCGCAAAAATCTGGTGATCAGTTTGTTGCTACAGAACGATTACTAACGGCACTTGCTATAGTAAAGTCTGGAGCTAAAGAAGCTTTGCTCACAGCAGGAATGACTCCTCAAAAAATCGATAATTCTATTAACGAGATGCGGAAAGGTCGGACAGCAGATAGTGCTAGTGCTGAAGATAATTATCAAGCTCTTGAGAAATATGCACAGGACCTTACGAGTTATGCTCGTCAAGGTAAAATTGATCCCATTATCGGTCGTGATGAAGAAATAAGACGAGCTATGCAAGTTCTTTCGCGTAGAACAAAAAACAATCCTGTTTTAATCGGAGAGCCAGGTGTTGGCAAAACAGCTATTGCTGAAGGAATGGCATTGAGAATCGTGAATGGTGATGTTCCAGAGTCGTTGAAAAATAAAAAATTAATGGCTCTTGATATGGGATCTTTAATTGCTGGCACAAAGTATCGAGGTGAGTTCGAAGAAAGACTAAAATCAATTTTAGTTGAAATTTCTGCTGCTGCGGGTGAGATAATTTTGTTTGTTGATGAAATGCATACCTTAGTGGGGGCTGGAAAAACCGAAGGTGCGATGGATGCGGCAAATCTGATTAAACCAGCACTGGCTCGAGGCGAGCTCCACTGTATCGGAGCTACGACTTTGAACGAATATCGCAAATATGTGGAAAAAGATGCGGCTTTAGCTAGGCGATTCCAGCCTGTTATGGTTTTGGAGCCAACGGTAGAAGATACAATATCAATACTTAGAGGAATCAAGGAAAAATATGAATTGCATCATGGGGTAAGGATTTCTGATGCTAGCTTGGTAACCTCTGCAACACTGTCAAATCGGTATATTACCGATCGATTTTTGCCAGATAAAGCAATCGATCTAATCGATGAGGCAGCAAGCCGCCTAAGAATGCAAGTGGACAGTAAGCCAGAAGAGTTGGATGCATTGGACCGGGAAATTTTGCAAAAGCAAATTGAGGCAGAAGCTTTGCGATTAGAAGAAGATGCTTCTTCTAAGAAGCGCCTATCATTTTTGGAAAAAGATCTAAACGACTTACAAGAGCGCAGTACTGAATTGACTGCAAAGTGGCAGGCTGAAAGGGATGAATTGGCTGGCGCGCGTGATCTAAAGGAACAGTTAGAAAAAGCTCGTGCAGATCTTGATGGAGCGAAGCGTTCTGGTGATTTGGTAAAAGCTGGCGAACTTTCGTATAGCATTATTCCTAAACTTGAAAAACAATTATCAAATGCGGAGGATAAAGAAGCTGATGGTAAAATGGTGGAAGAGACAGTTCTTCCTGACCAGATAGCTTCTGTTGTTGAGCGCTGGACTGGTATTCCAACAACCAAAATCTTAGAAAGCGAACGTGAAAAGCTACTGCGCATGGAAGATGCTTTAGAAAACAGAGTAATAGGCCAGAGAAAAGCTGTTCGTGCACTTGCTAGTGCAGTGCGACGAGCGCGCGCAGGCCTGAATGATGAAAATCGACCTTTGGGATCATTTTTATTTTTGGGCCCCACAGGTGTTGGCAAAACCGAGTTAACCAAAGCAGTAGCTGAGTTTTTGTTTGAGGATGAATCTGCAATGATGCGAGTGGATATGTCTGAATTTATGGAAAAACACGCGGTTGCGCGTTTGATAGGGGCCCCGCCTGGTTATGTGGGATATGACGAAGGTGGAGTTCTAACAGAAGCGGTTCGGCGTAGACCTTATCAAGTTGTATTATTTGATGAAGTTGAAAAGGCACATCCCGATGTCTTTAATATCTTGCTACAGGTTCTTGATGATGGGGTCCTTACAGATAGTCATGGGCGCGTCGTCGATTTTAAGCAAACACTCATTATTTTGACTTCTAATCTTGGGGCTCAAGCAC
Source organism: Paracoccaceae bacterium (assembly GCA_902632125.1). Classification (GTDB taxonomy): domain Bacteria; phylum Pseudomonadota; class Alphaproteobacteria; order Rhodobacterales; family Rhodobacteraceae; genus Salinivivens. Next base: position 136,573 of record CACPBQ010000002.1, read on the forward strand.
TTAGTCAATTACCTGAAGGATCAAATTCATCTGATGCAAAAAGAGATGTGATGGATGCGGTTAGGGCCCATTTTAGGCCAGAATTTCTGAATCGACTTGACGAAATATTAGTTTTTGACAGGCTAATGAGAGAGGAAATGTCTGCTATTGTTGATATTCAGCTTAGTAGATTGGCAAGACGTTTGAATTCTAGAAGTATTAAAATAGAATTGGATCAGAGTGCTAAATTTTGGTTGGCAAATGAGGGTTATGATCCCGTTTTCGGTGCTCGGCCATTAAAAAGGGTAATCCAGAATGCAATACAGAACCCTATAGCTGAAATGTTGTTGTCAGGCGATATCAATGATAACGATATAGTAAATGTGACAGCGGGTGCAGATGGGTTAATCGTAGGTGATCGATTAGGTAAATCGGGTATTTCTCCTCCTGAAGATATTGTTGTTCACTGAAAGTTTTATAAAAGTTCTGTTTAGAATAGAAATGAGATGCGTTATGAGAATCTACAAAGAAATTTTTCAACACAACATGTAGTGATAGTTTACTGATTTCCGACTAACTGTGGTGGCATTGTAACTTTATTGAAAACTGAGTTGAAAATTAGTTATTTTATTTCGTAATGTTTTTCTCTTAAATTATTATTTTTAATCTTAAAATCCTTATATAAATATGGAAAAAATGGACTTAAAATAAGATTTTAGTGAAAATCTTTTTTTTTTATTAAAAAAGGGGTTGCGAGATACTGTTCTTATGGTTAGAAGCCCCTTCACTGGCGTAGATTTTTTCTTTGCTGGTTTGGTTAAATTGGTTTAGAATTAGTTTGACTCAATAAATTCAGAGGTGATGGTCGGCGGTAGGCGCGAACTAGAAATGCGCTGCGGCTTGATTTGTGTCTTTGTAACGTTGTTTGAAAATTTGGAACACAGAAGAG
>CACPBQ010000002.1:140000-158522 GCA_902632125.1 Paracoccaceae bacterium
TAGTTGGGTAAGATAGGTACTTTTAACCCGAATACATAGGGTTTTAAGAGCAAACCCGGGGAACTGAAACATCTAAGTACCCGGAGGAAAGGAAATCAATAGATACTTCGTTAGTAGTGGCGAGCGAACGCGAACCAGCCGAGCCGAGATTGTGACTAGAACATCCTGGAAAGGATGGCCATAGTGGGTGACAGCCCCGTATAGGAAGCATGATTGGACGTATTAAGTAGGGCGGGACACGTGAAATCCTGTTTGAAGATCGGGGGACCACCCCCGAAGGCTAAGTACTCCTTACTGACCGATAGCGAACCAGTACCGTGAGGGAAAGGTGAAAAGCACCCCGACGAGGGGAGTGAAACAGTACCTGAAACCGAATGCCTACAATCAGTTGGAGGGGCATAAGCCCTGACAGCGTACCTTTTGTATAATGGGTCATCGACTTGGTCTATCTAGCAAGCTTAAGCCGTTAGGTGTATGCGCAGCGAAAGCGAGTCTTAATAGGGCGTTGAGTTAGATGGATCAGACCCGAAACCGAGTGATCTAGGCATGACCAGGATGAAGGTAAGGTAACACTTACTGGAGGTCCGAACCCACACCTGTTGAAAAAGGTCGGGATGAGTTGTGCCTAGGGGTGAAAGGCCAATCAAACTCGGAGATAGCTGGTTCTCCGCGAAATCTATTTAGGTAGAGCGTCATCCGAATACCCCGGGGGGTAGAGCACTGGATGGGTAATGGGGCCCCACAGGCTTACTGATCCTAACCAAACTCCGAATACCCGGGAGTACTAGATGGCAGACACACTGCGGGTGCTAACGCCCGTAGTGGAGAGGGAAACAACCCTGACCTCCAGCTAAGGCCCCTAATTCATGGCTAAGTGGGAAAGCAGGTGAGACGGCCAAAACAACCAGGAGGTTGGCTTAGAAGCAGCCATCCTTTAAAGATAGCGTAACAGCTCACTGGTCTAAATAAGCTGTCTTGCGGCGAAGATGTAACGGGGCTCAAGCCATGAGCCGAAGCTGAGGACATCGTAAGATGTGGTAGCGGAGCGTAGTGTGACATAGATTCTATCCTCTTTAGTCGTCGTTGACGGCCTTGGAGGAGTAAGAATCTTTCTGTGAAGCCGGGCTGTAAGGCATCCGGTGGAGAGATCACTAGTGAGAATGATGACATGAGTAGCGACAAAGAGTGTGAGAGACACTCTCGCCGAAAGTCCAAGGGTTCCTGCTTAAAGCTAATCTGAGCAGGGTAAGCCGACCCCTAAGTCGAGGCCGAAAGGCGTAGACGATGGGAACCAGGTTAATATTCCTGGGCCAGGAAGATGTGACGGATCGTGAAGGTTGTTCACCCTTATTGGATTGGGTGGGCCGCTAATCGGTTCCTGGAAATAGCCTTCCATAAGATCGTACCCTAAACCGACACAGGTGGACTGGTAGAGAATACCAAGGCGCTTGAGAGAACTATGTTGAAGGAACTCGGCAAAATACCTCCGTAAGTTCGCGAGAAGGAGGCCCAGTTTCTACGCAAGTATTGACTGGGGGCACAAACTAGGGGGTGGCGACTGTTTACTAAAAACACAGGGCTCTGCGAAGTCGCAAGACGACGTATAGGGTCTGACGCCTGCCCGGTGCCTGAAGGTTAAAAGGAGATGTGAGAGCATCGAATTGAAGCCCAGGTAAACGGCGGCCGTAACTATAACGGTCCTAAGGTAGCGAAATTCCTTGTCGGGTAAGTTCCGACCTGCACGAATGGCGTAACGACTTCCCCACTGTCTCCAACATAGACTCAGCGAAATTGAATTGCCTGTCAAGATGCAGGCTTCCCGCGGTTAGACGGAAAGACCCCGTGCACCTTTACTACAACTTCGCACTGGCATCAGGCACAACATGTGCAGGATAGGTGGTGGGCTTTGAAGCAGTAACGCCAGTTATTGTGGAGCCTCCCTTGAGATACCACCCTTGTTCTGCTTGATGTCTAACTGCGGTCCATTATCTGGATCCAGGACCCTGCGTGGTGGGTAGTTTGACTGGGGCGGTCGCCTCCTAAAGAGTAACGGAGGCGCGCGAAGGTTGGCTCAGAGCGGTCGGACATCGCTCGTTGAGTGCAATGGCAGAAGCCAGCCTGACTGCGAGACTGACAAGTCGAGCAGAGTCGAAAGACGGCCATAGTGATCCGGTGGTCCCGCGTGGAAGGGCCATCGCTCAACGGATAAAAGGTACGCCGGGGATAACAGGCTGATACTGCCCAAGAGTCCATATCGACGGCAGTGTTTGGCACCTCGATGTCGGCTCATCTCATCCTGGGGCTGGAGCAGGTCCCAAGGGTACGGCTGTTCGCCGTTTAAAGAGGTACGTGAGCTGGGTTTAGAACGTCGTGAGACAGTTCGGTCCCTATCTGCCGTGGGTGTAGGATACTTGAGAGGAGTTGCCCCTAGTACGAGAGGACCGGGGTGAACGATCCACTGGTGGACCTGTTGTTGCGCCAGCAGCAGTGCAGGGTAGCTATGATCGGACAGGATAACCGCTGAAGGCATCTAAGCGGGAAGCCCCCCTCAAAACAAGGTATCCCTGAGAGCCGTGGAAGACCACCACGTCGATAGGCCGGAGATGTAAGCATGGTAACATGTTCAGTTGACCGGTACTAATGGCTCGATAGGCTTGGTTTGATCCAGTAACAATCAGATTACTAATCATATCCAAAAGTCATACAAACACGCACTTTGGACATTCTGCCTTTGATGAAGGCAGTGTTGATACTTATCTATTTATTTGGTTTGGTGGCTATAGCACGAGTGAAACACCCGGTCCCTTCCCGAACCCGGCCGTTAAGCACCGAAGCGCTGATGGTACTGCATCTTAAGGTGTGGGAGAGTAAGTCACTGCCAAACCTAATAAGTAGATAAGATCTCTCTGATCGAAATACCAAATGGCGCGGGATGGAGCAGCCCGGTAGCTCGTCAGGCTCATAACCTGAAGGTCGTAGGTTCAAATCCTACTCCCGCAACCAAAATACCAAATAATAACAACACGTTTTATTAGTGGTGCTCTTCTGCGTAAGTTTCCTTGTTGAGAAATGATTAATTTTCGATACCATTCGAAGAGATGGTTAGGGGAAGTTAAGATGCTTACATTACAACAAACGGAATTTTACGAACAGAATGGCTACCTGATGGTTGAGGATGTTATTACCAAAGAGCAATTAAATAAACTTCAGGATATTACGTATGATTTCATTGAAAGTTCTCGGCAAGTTACTGAGAACAATGACGTTTTCGATTTAGATGAAGGACACAGTTCGGCAACTCCTCGTCTTACGCGTATTAAGCTACCACATAAACAAAACAAATATTTTGATGATATCCTTAAGAAATCTGGTGTGACTGAAGTTTTAAGAGATCTCTTAGGTGATCATGCAACGCTATTAACCTCTAAATTGAATACAAAGGCACCCGGTGGTGGTATGGCGGTTGAGTGGCATCAAGACTGGGCATTTTACCCCCATACAAACGATAGCTTGTTAGCGTTCGGTTTAATGTTGGAAGATGTAAATCTAGAAAATGGGCCTCTTCAAGTAATACCAGGATCGCATAAGGGTCCAGTTTTAAGTCATCATAACAATGGCATTTTCTGTGGTGCGATTGATCCCGATGATCCAGATTTCCAACGTGAAAAAATAGTTACGCTCACGGGTAAGGCGGGGAGTATGACGGTGCATCATGCGCGTACTCTACATGGATCAGCGCCAAACCAAAGTGATCGCCCTCGATTAATTCTATTCTATGAAATTGCCAAGGCAGACGCTTGGCCAATTTTGGGAGCGACTTCTTACTATCATGGTCTGGGCCAAAGTAAATTTTGGGATGATTTGCAAGATCGCACTATCATTGGCACGCCCTGCGTTGAACCGCGTGTTGAAAATGTGCCTGTCCGTATGCCGTTGCCGCCCGCAAAAGACGCCTCATCCATATTTCAGACCCAAAAGTCTGGGGGAGCAAAAAGCGCTTTTATGTGATCAGATTCTAGAAAAGACTTGGTTTCTATGCTCTTGTATCAATTATAAGAAGCCTTTTAAAAACTGCTTAAAGGAGTAATCTAAAAATGAAACGCATATATGATTTCTCACGAAAACCTTCAAAACGAAATTACACAATTTCGGACCTTCAGGATCTTAAAATAACAGGAAAAAAACTATCTATGGCAAATCCTCTTACTGCCAATGAAATCAGGGCCTGTAGAGATGCTGGTATCGATTTGTTTGTTTGCGGCATGGATCAGATAGATGATGTTCGTTCAATTGCTCCAACTCATTTCTGCCGTGTGGGCTCAAAATGGGCTCAGTTTGATTCAAATGAAGAGCTTATGGCCGATGCCTTTGAAGCGATGCGCCGCGGTGCAGATATGTATTACACATTAAGATCCCTTGATGCGGTCGAAAAGATGACACGCGAAGGTATACCGGTACAAAGCCATATCGGACTTATACCTACTTTTAGTCAATATTGTGGGGGACTGCGAGGATGGGGTCGCAAAGCTGATGAGGCCATGAAAATATATGAAAACCTCAAAAGGATGGAAGATGTTGGTGTCGTTGCGGTGGAAGCAGAATGTATTGCTGAAGAAGTTCTGGAAGCCGTCAATAAAAAAACGTCAATTGTAACCTTCTCATTAGGGTCAGGATTGGCAGGTGACGTAATAATGTCTTTCGTTGCTGATATATGTGGAGAGGATAGTGAAGAGGAAAAACCACCAAAACACGCTTATGCTTTTGGAAACGTAGGTCGTCTTCACAAACAAATTCATGAAGAGCGCGTGGCTGCTCTAGGTAAGTTCCACAGCGAAGTCATCAAGGGAAACTTTCCATATCCCCAGACTAACATTTCAATGCATGATGGGGAGAGAGATAAGTTTTTAGAGGCGCTCGATAAATGGAGCCCTACTCACAAATAAAATAAACCAATAATTGTATCTCTAAATCGAATTCATCCCTGTATTTAACCGATTAAAAGGATTGATATAGAAAATTTGATTTTATCGCGAGAGAGTTAAAAACATTAAAGGATTTTCAAGGCAAAACCTACCAAGCTGGCTAAAAAAGCTGTCTCAACCACAAGAAGTGCAACGGCAGCCAAACCTACACTCAGAATATCTTTTGGAACTGTTTTAAGCCCGACAGAAGCAATTGCTATTAAAAGGAGCCAGCGAGAGCTCTCCGATGCTACGTGGATAAAAATATCTGGTATTAGATTAGTTGAGCGTAAGATTGCTAATGCAACAAATCCAAAAACAAACATTGGTATTATGGGTGGGCGACTCTCCTTTTCATGCTTCGTATCTGCTAACCTTCTAATTGCTACTGCAGCAATAACAATAATTGGTGCTAGCATTACCACTCTAAGAAGTTTTACCAGTGTCGCTATATTGCCAGTTTCATCAGAAACAGAAAAGCCTGCACCAACGACTTGTGCTACATCGTGAACAGTTGCTCCAATGAAAATACCAGTGGCTCGCTCATCAAATCCAATCAATACGCTCACTATTGGATAAATTATCATTGAGACTGTCGATAATAAAGTGACCCCGACTACAGTAAAGATCAAGCGCTCTTCTGATCGATCATCTTTAGGAAGTATTGCGGCAATTGCCATTGCAGCAGAGGCGCCACAAATTGCTACCGCCCCGGCAGAGAGAAATGCAAACCGTGCTCTAAAGCCAAAAAGACGGGAAACACTTAACCCAAATCCAATGGTTGCAATGACGGATAGCACTACTAACAATATGATAGGCCATCCAAGTAGTGTAATAACTTCGCTACTAATCCGGACGCCTAGTAATGCAACTCCCAAACGCAATAGCTGCTGAGAACCGAAAGCAATACCTGACTTACTATGAGGTTCGTCACCTAGAAAATTCAAGGAGATACCAAACAATAAAGCCAGTAGCATTGCGGGGGCACCATAATGATTAGCGATAAATTGGCTAGCCAACGCTATAATCGCAGCAATCAATATGCCTGGTAAGAGTAGCTTCAATTTTCTGGATAAATTGCCTAAATATTCTAAGTTTTGTTTCTTATTTATTATTTTAGACATAAACCGCCTCCATCCTGCGACCAACATTATTTTCAAATAAAATTGGGTTAGTTTTTTTGATATCTGGCGAATGCAGCGGCAATGTCTCCATTAAACAATGCGCAGTTTAACTTGAAAGATCTAAATTTATTATTACTACATGTTTTCTGAATAATCCACACGCCGTGGGAAGGTTTCCAACCTTGTGCCATATAGAGTCCGGCCTATATCAATTTAAGTGGAGGCACACAATTGCTGCTCGAGTTAAAAGATATAACGAAGTCCTTTTCCGGAGTAGATGGAGATGTGGAAGTTCTGCGTGGCGTTTCACTTGGACTAGATGCTGGTCAAACTTTAGCTTTAACTGGTGAGAGTGGAAGTGGTAAAAGTACAATTTTACACATATCAGCTGGGCTAGAAGTTCCTGATGGTGGCAGTCTTCAGCTAGAGGGCGTTGAGATTAATGGGCTTGGCGAGGCTGAAAGAGCCAACTTACGCCGGTCTGAGATAGGGATTGTTTTTCAACAATTCAATTTAATACCGTCACTTACTGTGGAAGCAAATATTGGGTTTCAGGCGTCCTTAGCTGGGCGGCGGGATAAGACATTTGAAAGTGAGCTAGTAGAAGAATTAGGGCTTTCTGGTCAACTTAAACAATACCCTGAGTCTTTGTCTGGTGGTCAGCAACAGAGAGTTGCAATTGCGCGGGCACTTGCGGTGCGCCCAAAGTTACTATTGGCAGATGAGCCAACCGGCAACCTCGACGAAAGCACTGCGTCTGCAGTGCTAACTGCTATGCTGGACTTAGTTGGGCGCACTGGAGCAGCACTTATGGTCGTGACGCATTCTGTTGCTTTAGCTGAGAAAATGGATCGGCGGGTACGATTGAAGGGTGGAGTTCTCCTGTGACCAATACAATTTTGCGGGCTCTGTTGAGCTACTGGTGGCGCAGTCCATTGCAATTATTTACCTTTTTAATGGGATTGGCGTTGGCTACTGGGCTGTGGTCAGGGGTACAAGCTATAAATTCTGAGGCCCGTGCAAGTTATGATGCAGCAGCGGCTACGCTAGGGGAAGGACAATTTGATCAGTTCGTGCCACGGGCTGGGGATCGTATACTTCAGTCCGTTTATGTTGATTTGCGACGGGCTGGTTGGTTAGTTTCGCCAGTACTGGATGTTACATTTAAAGGGGTGCGGTTTGTAGGAATTGACCCGCTTACAACGCCTACCCAAATGAGTTTTTCCTCCGAGTCAGGTTTCTCCCTCGAAGACACAGATTTAATTTTTGGTAATGCTGAAGTAGCTTCAGTATTGGTAGACTTTGTGGATGTTACTATAGATAAATCTATCCCCCCTGGAATTGCTATTGCCGATATAGGTGTCGTCCAACGTTTGTTTAAACGTGATGACTTGAGCCGTCTGATGATTTTACCGGAGCAGCCAATCCGGCGTCCTGATCCGGTTAAGATAGCCCCTGAATTGGTGGTGCAACCAAGTCAGCAAGTTGCAGATGTGGCGGCTTTGACTGATAGTTTTCACTTAAACCTCACAGCTTTTGGGTTTCTGAGCTTTGCTGTCGGTCTTTTTATTGTACATTCAACAATTGGTTTGGCCTTTGAACAAAGGCGTGGAATGATCCGGACCCTTCGCTCTCTTGGTGTTCCATTAAGCAATTTACTTTCATTAATAATAATTGAGATGGTTTTGCTGGTATTGGTTGGAGCCGTTTTGGGTATCGTAATGGGGTATACCATAGCGGCCCTGCTACTTCCTGATGTAGCGGCGACGGTTGAAGGACTTTATGGTGCACGTGTATCGGGAACTTTAAGCTTGCGATCAGAGTGGTGGTTGTCTGGAATTGGACTTGCCTTTTTGGGGGCAGGGATGGCCCTTGCTGTCCGTATTTGGCAGATTATACAGATGCCTTTGCTTTCTGCAGTTCAGCCACGAGCCTGGGCTATCGCTAGCGCTAAGCGGATCCGTGGCATTGCAATACTTGGTATGATTTTGCTCGGGTTTTCTGGCCTTTTGGCTCTAATTGGAACCGGTCTGGGGCAGGCCTTTGCACTAATAGGTTTTCTTCTTATTGGCTCAGCCCTTGTGCTACCCTGGTTAACTTTAAAGCTATTAGACTTTGCGCCTGGTAAGGGAGTTGTCACTTCCTGGTTCTGGGCGGATACCCGTCAACAGATGCCTGGGCTTAGTCTAGCACTTATCGCGTTGCTTCTGGCTGTCAGTGCAAACATTGGCGTCTCTACAATGGTCTCGTCTTTTAGAGTTACTTTCGTATCATTTTTAGACCAGCGGCTAGCTCCAGAACTTTTTGTAAGAGTAGAAGAAGAGAAGACTGCATCAGCGTTGGAAAAATATCTGCTGGAGCGGGAGCTTGAAGTGCTACCGCTTTTGACAGTGGAGCGCCCTGTGGTTGGTCAACCTGCCAAACTTTATGGAGTGCGGGTCGGTCGGACTTATAGGGAAAGTTGGCAGTTTTTAGGTGCTGATCCAGATGTTTGGGATCAAGTTGCTAAAGGTGAGGCGGTTATTGTGAATGAGCAACTTGCGCGCCGGAATAACTTGTGGGTTAGAGATGAAGTTGATATAGCACCAGGGCTCAATATTCCCATTGTTGCTGTCGTTGGAGATTACGGTAACCCGCAAGGGCAGGTGGTTATGGGCGAACTACTTTTTCGTAAATTATATCCTAACGCAGTTGCGACTTCTTTCGGTATTAGAGCTACGGATACAGCGAATTTGCGCAAAGCGATACAGGCGGATTTGGAAGTACCTGACAGTGGTATTATCAATCAAGCGTCTATTAAAAGTATGTCACTAGAAGTGTTCGAGAGAACTTTTGCCGTTACTGCCGCACTGAATATACTTACGCTTGGGGTTGCCGGGTTTGCTATGCTGATGAGCCTGTTGACCCTTGCGGGTATGCGAACACCTCAGCTTGCACCCGTTTGGGCCTTAGGACTGACGCGCACTCGGCTTGGGGTCTTGGAATTGGCCCGTGCTTTAGGGTTGAGTGTCATCGTATTTATATGTGCAGTACCCCTCGGTCTAGCGTTGGCCTGGGCACTTTTAAACTTTGTAAATGTTGAAGCCTTCGGCTGGCAGTTGCCGATGTTTTTCTTTCCAGCTGACTATGCATTTCTTGGTGGTTTGGCGATATTGGCAACGCTGATAGCAGCTGCCTGGCCTGCAATGCAAATGGTTCGTAAACCTCCTGCGGCTCTGCTTAAAGTGTTCTCAAATGAACGGTAGAGTATTTCTCATTGCTTGCTTTTTGCCCGTTATCGCCTGGGCGCAGAGTTTTGGCGGCCTGGGTTCAAAAGCTGCCGATGAGTTTGCAACGCCTCAGCGAAATTTCGTGTTTGATTTTCCAACTGACCACGGCCCTCATCCAGATTACCGGATCGAGTGGTGGTATCTTACTGCAAATTTAGAAGATCCAGCAGGACTGCAATACGGAATGCAGTGGACATTATTTCGAACAGCGGTTGCACCTGGAGAAGAAGAGGGTTGGTCATCGCCTCAAGTTTGGTTTGCCCATGCAGCGGTGACTACCCCTGAGGCACATTTTTCAACCGAGCGCTTTGCTCGCGGTGGAATAGGTCAAGCTGGTGTTACGGTGGAGCCCTTTCGTGCCTGGATTGATGAATGGAAATTGGAAGGTCCAGATATGAATAGTCTTTCAGTTCAGGCTGTGAGCCCAGATTTTGCTTTTGACATGGACTTGCTTGCAAATGGGCCGTTGGTTTTTCATGGTGAGAATGGCTTTTCTCAAAAATCAGCAGAGGGGCAAGCCAGCTATTACTACTCTCAGCCATTTTACAATATTTCTGGAACCTTAAATTTACCTGAGGGAGATATATCAGTTACTGGGTCCGCCTGGTTAGACCGCGAGTGGTCTTCACAGCCATTATCCGATGATCAAAAAGGTTGGGATTGGTTTTCGCTATCTTTTGAAGATGGAGAGAAGATGATGGGTTTTCAACTAAGACAGTCAGACGGTAGCCACTATACATCTGCTACGTGGATTGACGTTAATGGCGAAACACAAAGCTATCCAGATGGTGCATTCATGGCTGAGCCGCTAGAAGAGACAAGAGTAGCAGGGCGTGATATCCCAATACGTTGGCGGGTACGTCTGCCTGATAGAGATTTAGATGCTGAAGTACTAGCTTTGACGCCAAAGGCTTGGATGGATGTGTCTATCCCTTATTGGGAGGGACCAGTGGGCATTTCGGGTAGTCATTTTGGGCGTGGTTATCTCGAGATGACGGGCTACCAATAAGACTAAATAGCCACAGAAATACTCTCCAAAAAAACCTCTTGTGTATTATGAAAAACTCAAATAGATGAGCCGCAAAAATCGGGGTGTTTCATGGCAAGTAATGATTTAGAGACTAAACATTTAGAAACGCTTGATCGAGATTTGGGACGTTTCTCCTCTCTTGAAAAGGCAACATCGTACGTAGCAAAACCATTAGTGGCGCCAGCTCTGGCGCTAATATTTATCATCATAGTAGGAATTTTGGCTGCCACAACTTTGAGCGGGGTTAGCAACACTATTATAATTGTCATTGCAGCAGTACTCGGCGCTTATATGGCTTTAAACATTGGCGCAAATGATGTGGCCAATAACATGGGCCCTGCCGTAGGTGCTAATGCGCTGACTATGGCGGGAGCTATATTAATTGCCGCTATATTTGAAAGTGCTGGAGCACTAATTGCTGGTGGCGACGTGGTTTCGACTATTGCCAAAGGGATCATCGCTCCAACAAGTATGCAGTCAGTTGATGAGTTTATTTGGGCTATGATGGCCGCGTTGCTTTCAGCTGCCTTATGGATAAATTTAGCTACTTGGGTGGGAGCACCTGTGTCGACCACACATTCGATTGTGGGAGGCGTAATGGGCGCTGGAATTGCCGCGGCGGGTTTTAGTGCGGTCAATTGGATGACTATGAGTAAAATTGCGGCCAGTTGGGTTATTTCACCTGTACTTGGAGGCGTTATAGCAGCGCTTTTCCTTTGGTTAATTAAGTCTCGGATAATTTATCAGCCGGACAAAATAGCTGCTGCAAGAAGGTGGGTTCCTATTCTTATTGCAATTATGTCAGGCGCATTCGCTAGCTATCTTGCGCTTAAAGGCATAAAGAAGATTATTAAAATTGATATCCAGACGGCCATTATAATAGGTATTCTGATGGGTGTGGCTACCTGGGCAATCACTAAGCCAATAATTGCAAAGCAATCAGTTGGTATGGAAAACCGTAATAAATCTCTAAAGCAACTTTTTAACATTCCACTGATAGTTTCTGCAGCACTACTTAGTTTTGCACATGGTGCAAATGACGTGGCGAACGCCGTTGGGCCACTTGCTGCAATTGTTCAAGCTTCATCTTCAGGCGAATATATTACTGCTATTTCAATACCCTTATGGGTAATGGTTATTGGCGCTGCAGGAATATCATTTGGCTTATTTTTATTTGGCCCCAAACTTGTTCGAGTAGTTGGAAGTCAAATTACAAAGTTAAACCAAATGCGTGCTTATTGCGTCGCGCTATCTGCTGCTATCACAGTGATAGTTGCTAGTTGGCTTGGTTTGCCCGTGAGCTCAACTCACATCGCAGTGGGTTCTGTTTTTGGTGTTGGTTTTTTTCGGGAATGGGATAGTGCCCGACGTATGAAACTTGCAAAACTTTCAAGTGATAAAAACCAGCTAGTTGTGGCCAAGGAAGAAAGAGCTCGTCGAAAACTGGTTCGTAGGTCACACTTTATGTCGATTATTGCGGCATGGATAATTACGGTTCCATCTGCCGCAGTTATATCTGGTATAATCTATTCGGTGATATTATTTAGCACAGGTTGATTAACAATTACTTAGCCCCTTGTTTACTCAAACTTCTAGGCGCTCTATAGTCTGTTTTGTGAATTACAACGGCGGAGTTAATTATGTCGCAAACGCGGACAGAGACTGATAGTTTTGGCCCTTTAGAGGTACCTTCCGAAAAATACTGGGGGGCACAAACTCAGCGATCAATTATAAACTTTCCCATAGGGTGGGAAAAGCAGCCAGTGGCTGTTATCCGTGCGTTGGGTGTTATTAAACAGGCTTGTGCTGAAGCAAATAAATCTGCTGGTAATTTGGATGAAAAAATTGCTGATGCTATTATCAAAGCAGCAGCCGAAGTTGTTGAAGGTCAATTTGACGACAATTTTCCTCTCGTAGTTTGGCAAACTGGTTCTGGTACTCAGTCAAACATGAACGCTAACGAGGTAATTGCAAACCGCGCTATAGAAATACTTGGAGGCACCATTGGCTCGAAAGATCCAGTTCATCCAAATGACCATTGCAATATGGCTCAATCTTCAAATGATACCTTCCCCACTGCCATGCATATTGCGACAGCAATGGCTTCCAGCGATGTGCTTATACCTGGACTAGAAAAGCTAGAGAAAGCTTTGCGAAGCAAGATAGAAGAATTTGATGGTATTATCAAAATTGGTCGAACTCATACGCAGGACGCAACACCGATTAGGCTTTCGCAGGAATTTTCAGGCTATGCTCATCAAGTGCATATGGGCATCAAGCGTATAAACAAGTCCCTTGAGGATATATACGAACTGGCGCAAGGCGGCACTGCTGTTGGAACTGGGCTTAACACTTTTCAGGGGTGGGATACGACAGTTGCAAAAAATATCTCAAGGATAACAGGGTTACCTTTCGTAACCGCACCAAATAAATTTGAAGCCTTGGCAGCTCATGATGCAATGGTTGAAATTTCTGGTAGTCTTAAAACCGTAGCGGCCAGTTTATTTAAGATTGCAAATGATATTCGGCTTTTGGGCTCTGGACCACGTTGCGGATTGGGAGAATTAATCTTACCCGAAAATGAACCTGGAAGCTCAATTATGCCTGGAAAGGTAAACCCAACCCAGTGTGAATCTATGACGCAAGTTTGTGCTCATGTGATTGGGAATGATGCAGCGGTTGGCTTCGCAGGTAGCCAGGGCCATTTTGAGCTCAATGTTTATAAGCCAATGATCGCCTATAATGTCTTACAATCCATACAGCTTTTGGGCGACGCCTGTTCGGCTTTTACCGATAACTTAGTTGATGGTTTAAAAGCCGATGATACCCGTATTGATAAGTTAATGCGAGAAAGCCTAATGCTTGTTACGGCGCTTGCGCCAAAAATAGGGTATGATAACGCGACAAAAGTGGCAAAAACAGCGCATAAGAATGGCACTACCCTTAAAGAAGAGGCGATTTCCTTGGGCTTTGTGGATGAAAAGACTTTTGATGAAGTAGTCCGACCTGAGAATATGGTTGGCCCAAAATCCTAGTTAAAGGGTAGCTGATCTACTTGCATGCTTTTTCAATAGACTAAGCTTTGGAGTAAAGCCTGCTCCTGATCCCGTTGGAGCAATAATTTTTCCGGGTCCACTATGCACAATTTCGGGCTCAGAGAAATCTTCCGTGTAGAACCTATTGCTAGGGAAAATATCACAAGGATAAGCCATGCTTCCCTTTGTAGCCAAAGCGATGGAAGGAGCTTGGCCGGTGGCAGACTCTAACATCCCGCCAACCCAAACTGGAATTTTGTTATAACTGCACAACTTTTGTATTTCCAATGCGTTGGTCAAACCTCCAACCCTGCTTGTCTTAATATTTATCCATCTACAGGCTTTAATCTCGATAGCTTTTTTTGCTCGAGCAGGTGAACTGATACTCTCATCAAGGCAAATGGGTGTCGATAATTCCTTTTGAAGTTTTGCATGATCAACCAGATCATCATATGCAAGTGGCTGCTCAATCATTCTCAGGTTTAATCCATCTAATTTCTGAAACAGGCCCAAGTCATCAAGTGTAAAGCCACTATTGCAATCAATATGCATCACTAGATCAGGAAAAGAATTGCGCACTGCCTCCATCATTTCGAAACTACACTGCCGATTAAATTTGAACTTTACCCTTCCGTACCCCAGTTCAATTGCTTCGGCGGTGCGATCTATTAATTTATTAACGTCAGTTTGAACTGGGATGTCTGCGCCAACATCTATCTCTGGATTATTGCCTCCAATAAGCTTCCAAAGCGGCACTTCCATTTTTTTCGCATAAAGATCCCACCATGCAGTATCAAATGCTGATTTTGCAAACTCGTTTCCTTTAAACTGAGCAAAGAGACTGGTGAGTTGATCTGCTGAGGTGATGCTTTGGTTAATAATTTTTGGGCCTAATCCGTCACGTGCTAGATAAAAAGCTCCGGCGGTATATTCGCTATTGTAAAATGGCAACGGAGCAGGCGCACATTCTCCCCAACCAATAAGACCATTGGCCTCGACGCCAACAAAAAGGCTCTCAATATTAGCCTGGTTTCCATACGCAGTAACCCAGGGTTCAATAAGCGGCATTGCAACATGGAATAGATGAATTTTGGTTATTTTCATTTTATAGAAGGCTTTCCTGGCTAACTTGGATTGCTGATACTGGAAGATCTTGCTTTGTCATCTTTCCATACTTATCCATATTATAGAATTTTTGAAGATTTTTATGAAAAGGACAACTTGTGAGGCTGGCATCTTTTGTACTCAATGGAAGTGAGAGTTTTGGGATCGTAACTAACGAAGGTGTTTATCCGGTTCAGGCAAATTTTAAAGATCACACGCCTAATCTCATGTCAGTTTTTTCTGAACAAAAAACTATGGATTTGCAGTCATTTTGTGAAGAAATTCCTTTACCACTATCCGACGTCTCTTTACTACCTCCTATTCCCAACCCTGGTAAAATTATTTGTGCGGGTATGAATTATCGAAAGCCTTATCCAGTTGATGGGGTGGCGCCTCCTGATCCCGGTAACATAGTGATTTTCGCTCGGCATACCGAAACTCTGGTTGGGCATGGCGCTGATTTAGAACTCCCTTCAGGAAAAGCAGCAGAGACTTTCGATTTTGAAGGCGAGATTGTTGCTGTGATTGGAAAGTCAGGGAGATTTATTTCTAAGGATGATGCTCTAAAACACGTTATTGGGTATTCTATCATGAATGAAGGTTCAGTTCGTGGTTGGATGAAGCATTCCGTTCATGCTGGTAAAAATTTTCATGCCTCTGGAAGCTGGGGGCCTTGGATTACTACAGTTGATGAGATTGATGATTTTTCCTCTTTAAAGCTGGAAACTCATGTGAACGGAAAGTTGATGCAGTCTGCATTGGCTGGTGAGATGATTTTTAACCTACCGGAATTGATTGCTTATATCTCGAACCTACTCCCGCTTAATCCAGGGGATATAATTGCTACGGGTTCACCGGACGGCACGGGCGGCAGTCGCAATCCTACGGCCTTTCTTAATTCTGGCGACTGTGTCGAAGTCTCCGTGGACAGAATAGGAACGCTTAGGAACCATGTTGGAACATAGTTTAATCCTTACATTTCCATAGAAAATAAAAGAATTTCAGGGATTTATGAATTTAAAATTTGGCGCTTTATCGTCAGGTGGAGCCCTTAGCATATCTAGAGTACGTTGCAACTGAGAATCTGATAAATCACGTCCTATAATTACAATCCGTGATTGAGTGTCAGTTTTGGGCCAATCCTCTAAAAGTACTGGAGGGTCAAAGATATCTTGAACCCCGTGAAAAACAAAAGGTTTCTCAACACCTTCAATAAATACAACACCCTTTACTCTCAAAATATCTTTGCCTCTCATTGCGATGAGTGTGTCTAGCCACAAATCAAAAGTCGTATCTTTAATTGGGCTATCCAAAACAATAGAGGCTGATCCAATTCGATTATCGTGATTGGAAGTTGGAAGAGAAAGTTTCTGTGCTGGTGCGAAACCGGAGATATTTTCTAGTGGGTCGAGTTTAGGGGCTTCACCTAAAGTCCATTTTACCACATCTGGTTTTGTTGATTTTGGCTTAAGTGCATTAAGGTTCCAAAGATGCTTGCTAGTTCCTTTTCCTTTATGTGACTGAATAAGCCTTGCACTCGGGTTTATGGTGCGAAGCCGACTTTGAAAACTTTCTGCCTCAGCTGCTGTAATGAGATCTGTTTTGCTGACTATAATTAAGTCGGCCATTGCTACTTGTGATACCGCTTCGAACTGAGCATCCAGAGTTTTAGGACCATTCGCGGCGTCAGCCACAGTAATAATTCCGTCTAAGACAGTCGTTCTTGCTAATATTGCGTCCACCAGCAGCGTTTGAGTAATGGGGCCAGGATCGGCTAAACCGGTCGTTTCAATTAATAAACGATCAAATTCAATTTCTTTTCTGTTTTTGCGACCGACTAGACTTGATATCGTGTTTGATAAATCTCCTCTAATAGAACAGCACAGGCATCCAGATTGCATTAAAATTACTTCTTCACTGCTTTGTTCCATTAGGTCATGATCAAGACCGGCCTCACCAAACTCATTTACAATTACTGCGACACGGCCAGCACTCGCATCCGCTAAAACTTCATTTAATAAAGTTGTTTTTCCTGCCCCAAGAAATCCGGTGAGTAAAGTTAGAGGGATGCGTTTATCGTTCATGAGTAATTACCCTTCAAGTTTATTTTATTAACGGGCTAACCTTCTCAAAGTTTTAAATATATTTAGAACGATGAAGATAAAAAGGGCAACACATACGATCGTTGGACCAGGTGGAGTATCAAAGATGTATGAAGATCTAAGTCCAGCAATTACTGATATGCAACTTACTAAACCTGCAGCAAATACCATTAATTCTGGGTCACGGGCTAGATTTCTTGCCGCTGCAGCTGGGATAATTAACATGGCTGTTATGAGGAGCACGCCCACAACTTTAATTGATACCGCAACAGTTATGCCTAGAGCGATAGTTAAAAATAGCTGCTCTCGTTTTGGATTATATCCACTGGCATAAGACAATTCCTCATTGAGCGTTGAAAGAAACAACGGCTTCCAGCGCCATGCTACAAGGCCCATGACAATTAACGTGCCTGTCCAAATAATACTTAAATCAGATACGGAGACTGCAAGGATATCACCAAACAGATAGGCCATAAGATCTATGCGTACACCACTTAGAAACGAAACAATAACAAGTCCAAGTGCTAAAAAAGAATGAGCAAATACACCTAATAAGGTATCCATTGCGTAGTTACGACCGGACAGTTGGGTTGTCGCCCACGCCATTATAATGGCAAATATTAGCGCACCATAAAATACGTCTGTTTGCACCGCGAGCGACAGTGCGACCCCAAGCATCGCAGCATGGGCAGTTGCATCGCCGAAATAAGCCATGCGTCGCCAGACCACAAAGCATCCTAAAGGTGCACAAACAAGAGCTAAACCCAGACCAGCAATAAAAGCTCGGGTCATAAAATCGTCCAGCATTAATTGACAGCCTCAGTGTTTTCAGAAGAAGAATGATCATGTTTATGATCGTGACTATGTCGGTAGAGTGCCAGTGCTCCATTTGTTTCAGTTCCAAATAATTCTTGGTACTCGGGAGCTGCCACAACTGTCTCTGGTGCTCCAGAACAACAGATATGACCGTTTAAACAAATCACTCGATCAGACGTGCTCATTACAACGTGCAAATCATGACTAATCATCAAAACTGCACAGCCAGTTTCTTGTCTTAATTTTTCTATCTGTCGATAAAATTCTGCCGATCCAGGTTGGTCAAGACCCTGGGTCGCTTCATCCAGAATTAAAATATCTGGATCACCTAATAATGCTCGAGCTAGAAGCACACGCTGTAATTGGCCACCGGAGAGTTCAGACATCTGTTTCGCAATAAGCTCTGGTACGCCAGCCTTCTCCAGGGCAAACAAACATGACTTTTTATTTATTTTATTTGAGAGACGCATAAATTTTCCAACACTTATTGGGAGAGTTGGATCTAAATTTAGTCTCTGGGGCACATAGCCAATTTTTAACCCTTGCTTTGTTTTAACGCTGCCTTCAAGAGGCGTGACGGCACCTATTATTGCTTTTAGAAGACTTGTTTTTCCAGAACCATTGGGTCCAACAATGGTAACGACTTCAGCGGCGTTTACGTCAAGGCTTACATTTTTTAAGGCAGTAACGCCACCGTAAGTTACGGTCAGGCCTTCAATGGTAACTAGGTTCATATCAATCCTACGCCACACTCGCGCACGAGTGACAAAGGCCCTGCGCTTCAATTACAGCTTTTTCAACTTTAAAGCCTGCCTTTGACGCAATCTTGGAAACTGAAAAACTAGAGTTAATAGCTTCTTCCTCAGACACAAAGTCGCAATTTCTACAGATCATGAACGCTGGTGAGTGATCTTTCCCTGGATGCATGCATCCGACAAAGCTGTTAAGTTGCTCAATTTTATGCGCAAAGCCGTTTTTTACAAGAAAATCGAGTGCCCTATAGGCGACAGGCGGTTGATTTTTAAATCCTGATTCACGCAATAAATCTAGAATTTCGTAAGCACCTAACGCTTTATTTTTC
>CACPBQ010000003.1 GCA_902632125.1 Paracoccaceae bacterium
AGTTGAAAGAAAAGGGTATTATAACAAATTTTGTGTTTGTAAACCACAAACCTGATCCATCCTTCCCCAACGGTATCCCTAACCCCCTGCTTGAGGAAAATCGGGCATCGACTGCGAATGCCGTTATCGAAGAAAAGGCTGGCTTTGGCGTGGCCTTCGACGGCGACTTCGATCGCTGCTTTTTCTTTGATCACTTTGGCAAGTTTATTCCCGGTGAGTATTTGGTAGGACTGCTCGCAGAAGTATTCTTAAGTAAAGAAAATGGGGCCACCATTATACACGACCCCCGCGTCATTTGGAATACAATCGACGTCGTTGGCAAATGCGGCGGTAAGGCGGTTGCTTCAAAGACAGGGCACGCATTTGTAAAAGCCGCCATGAGAAAGAGTGATGCTATTTACGGTGGAGAAATGTCAGCTCATCACTACTTCAGAGATTTCGCATATTGCGACAGCGGAGTCATTCCATGGCTTCTAGTCTGGGAATACCTATCAACTTCTAATCTTTCACTGTCAGAAGTAATCTCAGAGAGAAGAAATCAATTTCCCTCTAGCGGAGAGATAAATTTTACGGTCGCCAATGCTACAAAATGCATAGAGAAAATTCAAAAATATTTTGCGTCCAGTACCGCATCGATAGACGGAGTTGATGGCCTATCGATGACCTTTGACCATTGGCGCTTTAATCTTCGCAAATCCAATACTGAGCCGCTTGTCCGCCTTAACGTTGAGACTAGAGGTGACCATGGGTTACTAAAACAAAAAACAAGTAAATTGAAGCGTTTGATTGAGCAGCCGTAACTTAAATTGCTAATTATGTCCAAATGTCATAAACAGCTACGCTGTAGCATCTATCTGAGGAGCATACTCGCCAAGTGAAAAACTATACCCAAAAATGAACCAATATCTTGATCATATAACGGAGCCGCTATTGATGCAGAGCTACGTGACTTTGTTTTTCGTGAGTTTTATTTTGTGCCTTATTATCATTCTATCTAGCGGCTACGGCTTCTCTCGTCGCGGCGAAGTCGATGAGGTGGCTATCCAAAGCGCCCACAGTGGCTTTGTCCCCAGGGTTGGTGGCCTTGCGGTCTACATAAGCATCCTTGTATTGATACCCCTACTTTCGTTTGGCTTTATTCCTCTCTCTGTGGTCTTTGAGCTCGACGCAGTTCAAATTACGTTATTAATTTTATCAGCAATTCCGGTGTTTTCTGTAGGACTGGCAGAGGATTTGGGTTATGATATGTCGCCCAGGGCCAGGCTGGTTGCCTCTGCGGTTTCCAGTATTGTGGCGATTTTATTATTTGGGACCTGGCTAGAAAATCTGGGTGTTCCTGGCTTAGATACGCTGCTTATGTTTGCGCCTTTGGGCATTCTGTTTACGATTTTTGCCACGGTTGGAGTGGTTAACGCCTTCAACCTAATTGACGGCCTCAACGGCTTGTCGAGCTATGTCACAGTTTCTGTCGCCGTATCATTGTCAGTCATCGCTTTCCAGGCCGGGAAAATACAGACTTCGATTTATTTGGTCTTGGTTGTCGCTGCTGTAATGGGGTTTATGGTCTTAAATTTTCCTATGGGAAAGATATTCCTGGGAGACGGCGGCGCCTACGCACTAGGCCACCTACTCGTCTGGTCTTCGATTATTCTGATCAACAGCGCAAGCGAAACCAGTGCCTTTGCCATACTACTTGTGTTCTTCTGGCCTGTGGCGGACACGGGCCTGGCCATATGGCGCCGATGGAAGTTGGGCAATCCCGCCGACCGACCCGACCGGCTCCATTTTCACCAGCTTGCTATGCGGTTTCTAGAAATTCGATTTTTTGGTCGTGAAAGAAGAGAAATTGCTAATCCGTTGGCGACCCTTATACTCATACCCTTAATCTCAGCACCCCAGGTGTTGGCTGTTTTATTTTGGGATGACTTTGGGGCGACGGTTTGGAGCACTCTGGTGGTTGCAGTAGTATTTGTAGCGCTCTATCTAATCGGAATAGGGCTTGCAAAAAGAGGGCGCAACAGAAATGCATAAGATTACCCATGATTTGAGGGGCTTGGGACATCTGATTTTGGAGTATTATTGTTAGTTGGGTTTGATTTTTGCGTGAGAAAAATCACAAAGCTCAGTTTAAGTTAAAACATGATTTACCCCATACTTTTAGTAGCATAAAAAACAATGTACCTACTAATTTATAAATGAAAATTTAATTCGCGTTTAAACAAAATGATTAGGTAAAAAATTGATGCATAAAATAGCTATTATCGGTTTGGGCTATGTGGGCTTACCATTAGCTGTTGAATTTGGAAAAATTCATAATGTGGTTGGGTTTGATATAAACAAAGACAGGGTAGCTCAATTACTTGAAGGAAGGGATTCTACGGGCGAAGTTTCAAGCTTGGAACTCAAAGCTGCTACTAAGCTAACCTTTAGCTGTGATCTGTCTAATTTGAGTGAATGCAATGTCTATATTGTGACTGTACCTACTCCTATAGATAATCTTAAACAGCCTGATTTATTACCGTTGACTCTGGCTTCTGAGACAATTGGACGTTATCTGAAAAAAAATGACGTCGTCATCTATGAATCGACTGTATATCCAGGTGCAACCGAAGAAAAATGCGTTCCTATTTTGGAGCAAATGTCGGGCCTTCTATTCAATAAAGATTTTTACGTTGGTTACTCTCCTGAGCGAATAAATCCAGGTGATAAATCGCACCGCTTGGTAGATATAGTTAAGGTAACTTCTGGATCCACAATAGAGATAGCAAACTTTGTTGATAACTTATACCGAAAGATAATTCGAGCCGGCACATATCAGGCACCCAGTATCAAAGTTGCAGAAGCCGCTAAAGTAATTGAAAACACACAGCGAGATCTAAACATAGCGCTTGTTAACGAGTTATCGATTATTTTTCAAAAGCTTGGCCTTGATACAGCGGAGGTTTTGAAAGCCGCAGCTACAAAATGGAACTTTTTGCAGTTTAGTCCAGGTTTAGTTGGCGGCCATTGCATTGGCGTAGACCCTTATTATCTCACTTACAAAGCCCAAGATCTTGGGTATGAACCAGAAATTATATTAGCAGGTAGGCGTATGAACGATGGCATGGCGCATTACGTAGCATCGCTTTTAGCTAAAACTTTAATATCAAAAGATATTGATGTTCCCTCTGCAGAGATTTTAGTTATGGGAGTAACTTTTAAAGAAAATTGCCCTGATATCCGCAATACCAAAGTTGTGGACCTTATAAAAGAGATGGAAGATTATGGCATGCGTGTCGATGTTATGGACCCTAGGTGTTCTCCGACTGAATTGCAAAAAGAGCACGATATCAAGTTACTTTCGGAAGCAAAAAAAAACTATTACGATGCTGTCATTTTAGCAGTAAATCACGACGAGTTTCAAGAAATGGGTTCAACGAATATTAAACAACAGTGTAAAGAAAAACATGTATTTTTTGATTTGAAAAGTACATTTAAGCAGTCAGAATCAGACATTCGATTATGAATTAAAAGTTGTTTCGATAATGAGCAGTGTATTTTCTACGATTACTAACAGTCTTTGGTCCGAACCTAAGACTTGGTTAATTACTGGTGTTGCAGGCTTTATAGGTTCAAATTTATTAGAAACCTTATTGAAATTAAATCAAACCGTCATTGGTCTAGACAATTATAGTACTGGCTTCAAAGATAATTTAATTGAAGTTAAAGAAAAAGTTACAAAGCAAGAGTGGAATAACTTTATTTTTTATGAGGGAGACATAATTGACCGGCTCCAATGTGAAAAAGCAGTTAAAAATGTTGATTACGTTCTTCACCAAGCCGCTCTTGGATCTGTACCACGGTCTATTCAAAATCCTATTAAAACAAATGAAGTGAATGTCTCAGGATTTTTAAATATTCTAGACGCAGCAAAAGATGAAAAGGTGCAGAGCTTTACTTATGCTGCAAGCAGTTCAACTTATGGTGATCACCCTGCATTGCCAAAGATTGAAGGAAAAATAGGGAATCCTTTATCTCCTTATGCTGTGACAAAGTATATTAACGAATTATATGCAGATGTGTATTCTAGGGTCTATGGTTTTGACTGCATAGGGTTAAGATATTTCAATGTTTTTGGAAAACGGCAGAACCCAGACGGGGATTACGCTGCTGTAATACCTAGATGGACGGCTGCAATGTTGGCTGGGGCAGATACTTTCATAAATGGCGATGGTACTACTTCTAGAGATTTTTGTTTTGTTGATAATGTTGTTCAGATTAATATTTTAGCTGCTACCTCGCCTAAAAGTGCCAGAAATGAAATTTATAATGTAGCCGTTGGAAACAGAACTTCGCTTAGTCAACTTCATGCAGCCATTCAACTTGAACTATCGAAACACGGAGTTTCAAACCTTAAGCCTGCCATGCATCGAGAATTTAGACCGGGCGATGTTATGCATTCTCAAGCTAATATTTCTAAAGCTAAGAAAAAACTTGGGTATAATCCAACATATGACCTAAGAGACGGTTTGGGCGTCTCTATGGAATGGTATATAGAAAAATTATTAACTGAAGATTTTAAATGAAGCTTTTCAGTCCGTATAGTCTAATAAAAATATCAGTTATTTTTGTTATCGCCTCAATAAGCGAAGTTTTATCTATAGTCAGCTTAGGGCCTGTTTTGACATCGTTTTCGGGTAACCAACAAAACAACTTTTTTTCATGGACCATAGAAAATATTTTTGGGTATGATCAAACCCCTAATACATCTACGCTAATCGTAATTTTTGCCTGCATTAATTGTTTAAATCTTATCGTCCAGCTTTCTAAAATATTTGCTATTAGATCTTTTATTATAGATAACGCGCGCCGTCTTGATGAGGCCTTTTTCGAGTCTTTATTTATCACAAGTACTTATAAAGATTTAGGTGTAAGCAAATCCGAATTACTATCAATTATTGCTGTAAAAATTGATGAAATAATTTTGCGGACAATAACCCCTGCTCTGAATATAGTCGGAAATATTTTAGTAATATGCCTCACAATTATTTTTTTAATTTTATTGAACCCATTATTTACTTTTTATTTTACATTCGTTGTTTGCGTTTTTTATTTCCTCAACAGTGTAATAATCAACAAGAGGATTCAACGTTATGGTCAAGAGCAGTCAGAAGTCAGAGTTGATCTAGTAACACTATCTGATGATGTTATGGAAAATTGGAAACAAATATACAATTTATCGTTAACAAAGTTTTTCCGAAAACCTTTGATATTCTTATCATATAAACTTCGATACGCTCAGGCATCTATATCAATGCTCGCGAGTATGCCGCGTTACTTTTTGGAATTAATTCTTATAATAGCTTTGGCTTCCATGTTCATATTTTTTGATATGGAAAATAATCCCGAAAAATTAACAATTTTGATATTTTTCATTTTCGCTGCGGTCCGCATTTTGCCGCAAGCTCAACAGTTATTTGGAAATTTGACTGTTATAAAAGGGAATCGTGAAATTTATAACGATGTTCAAAAAGTGTTAGAAAATAATTCACCAGATAATTCATTTATAGAATTCAATAGAGGTCAGAGCAGGTCTCAGAAATCTATTATATTTGAAGAATGGAAAAATCATCTTGGTATCACTCTTAAGGCAACTCCCTCTAAGATCAAATTAGATCGGGGGGAGGTAATTTTGTTTACAGGACCTTCAGGTATTGGGAAAACAACACTGTTTGAAACCATTCTTGGTGTCCGTGAACTAAATGCAAACAAAGACGAAAAATCGCCATATGACGTACAAATCATGAACCAATCATTTACCTATACTCCTCAGACGGCACGAATTTTTGCATTTCCGCTATGGCAGAACATTACTTTGAGTGAACAAAAAGATATTGATCTCCCTAGATTGGAGCAAGCACTTTATATTTCAGGATTAAATATTCTTATTGATAGTAAAGTCTTGAAGTTTGATGCGATACTTTCTTCAGGCGGACATGAAATTTCAGGTGGGCAACGCCAGCGAATAATGATAGCGCGAAGTATTTATCATTCAAAAGGAGCTTTGATTTTTGATGAGAGCTTCTCGGCTTTAGACGTTGAGAGCATCAAAGACATTTTTAAACGCTTTAGGTCTGATGGGAATTTCACACTACTTGTGGTGTCTCATGATACTACGATGTTTGAGTATGCTACTCAGAAAATAAGGATACACGAAAAAGATGATTAATAAGCTTATCTCGCTCATAAAATTTCATGGGGTATATTCTTTAGTTATATTATATCGATTTATAAGACTTGAGATATTATCAAAGCTGATGAAACGAGAGCACACGGTATCAGCGGTTTACGACTTTGAAATGATATTGCCTTTGCAGCAGGGTGGTTTGACCAAAGTTTTGTCTATATTTAGAGGCCGTGAGTTAGATCATAAGTATCTGCTTGAAAAGGTTCTACGTTCAGGAGACACAATTTTAGATCTTGGCAGTAATATTGGATATTATGTTGCTTTAGAAAATAATATTTTAAATGGGAACGCTACTTTCTATTGTATTGAGCCTGACCCTAGAAATATTACTTATTTAGAGAAAAATCTTAAATTGCACAACATAAATCAAAGAGCTGAGGTAACCTTAGGAGCGATATCGGATTTTGATGGAGATATTTCATTTAACTTCGATGAGCTAACAAATCTCAACTCAGTCGAATTTCAACATGGCAGTAATAAAAATACATCAAGTGTACCTTGCCATGACATTTTATCGTATCTAAAATCTCGAAATCCTGTTGACGTAATTCGCATGGATATTGAAGGTCATGAGCTTGTTGTTCTTAAACGGCTCGCAGAAGGTGTTCTATCGCAGGTGGTCAAGGCACCAAGAATAATAATTTTTGAAACACATCAGTATAAGGATGTTGAGAAAGCAGCAGAGATACTCAAAATACTTGTCACTTGTGGTTATGAGTTCTCTTATGTAACTTCGGATGATGAGTTATCTATGGATGGGGCTTCATTTAGGCGACGCGGTCTGCTCCCAGATAAAGTTATTCATGAGTGGACGGTATCACGCGGAATTTATAGTGATCTTAAAGAAAGTTTAGCAGTTGATATTGTTAGTAACTGGAAAGGATCACGCACTGTTTGCCTGAGCCTAAAGAAATGAAAAACGTAATTGGAGTAATAATGGCAGGTGGTCGTGGTACACGATTGGATCCACTGACTAGAATAATTAACAAGCACCTTTTACCAATTTACCAAAAGCCTATGATTTATTATTCTTTGAGTAATTTAATTTTAGCTGGAATAAAAGAGATCATTATAGTTACTAACCCAAATGACGTTCTCAATTTCAAAACTTTACTAGATCCAATCTTTAGTAAGTCAGATCATAAACTTACAGTTATTAAGCAAGAAAAACCAAATGGAATTGCAGAAGTTTTCAGACTTATTGAGGAGTCGCGAAATAGGCGTGATGTATTGCTGCACTTAGGTGATAATTTATTTTTTGGTCATGATTTTACGACCAGGATTATATCAACAATTTCAAAGAAAAATTCAGCGGTTTTTTCATATAGAGTCAAAGACCCAAATGCATTTGGCGTAATAAAAATGCATAAAAACAGAGTTATAGAAATTGTTGAGAAGCCCAAAGCTTTTATATCTGACTTAATTGTTACAGGATTATACTTCTACAAAGATCACGATATAAAACTAAGTGATAGAATAGAATTTAGTGAAAGAGGCGAGCTTGAAATCACCGACGTCAACAATTTAATCGTTAAGAATTCACATCTAAATGTGGTGGAGCTACAAAGGGGTGATATTTGGTATGATTGCGGTACTTTTGATGATTTAGCAAATGCTACACAATTTATAAAATTTGCTGAAGAGCGACACTCACTTCAAATTGGTGATTTGGAAGAAATTTTAAAGAAAATGTATTTGAGGAGTTAAGGGCTATGACATGTTTAGTCTGTGGAAATAAACTAAATGAATTCATAAACTTTGGGCCCATGCCTATTGCCAATAACTTCTCTGATAAAAAATTGGGAGCGGATCAGTATACCTTTGAAATGCGAGTAGCAGCTTGTGAAGCCTGTGCTACTGTGCAACTTGTTGAGCAGCCAGATAGAGAACAAATGTTTCATGAAAACTATGCATTTTTTTCTTCCACATCGAAAGCCATGGATGA
This sequence comes from Paracoccaceae bacterium, assembly GCA_902632125.1. Classification (GTDB taxonomy): domain Bacteria; phylum Pseudomonadota; class Alphaproteobacteria; order Rhodobacterales; family Rhodobacteraceae; genus Salinivivens. Next base: position 8,172 of record CACPBQ010000003.1, read on the forward strand.
ACACTTCAAGCAGCTAAGTGATAAGCTAGTTGCAAAATTTGAAAGGAGTAACGAGAAATTGAATTCTTTGGAAATTGGGTGCAATGATGGGATTTTGCTTAAATACTTACATTCGAAATCAGAAGCATTAGGTATTGAACCATCTTCAAATGTCGCGGCTATAGCTCAATCTAAAGATTTAAACGTTAGAAACACATTTTTCGATGACGATTGTGTGAAAATTCTACAGGAGGAAAAAAAATCTTTTGAAATAGTTGTGAGTGCGAACGTAATTTGTCATATACCCTACATTAATGATATTTTTTCTGGAGTTGAAAAAGTTCTATCGGCTAATGGGATTTTTGTACATGAAGACCCATATTTAGTGGATATTCTAAACCAAGGTACATTCGATCAGATTTACGATGAGCATGTTTTTCTGTTCTCATGCTTTTCACAAAAACAAATAGCCAAAAAAAATGGCTTGGAACTATTTGACGTGGAGTTGGTACCAACTCATGGAGGCTCTGCACGCTATTACTTTTGCAAACCTGGAACCTATCAAGTTACTGATAGACTAAACAAGCAACTGGACTTAGAAAACAGCCTTCCAATTGATAAGTTCGAAACCTTTGTTGAATTTTCAGGCATTGTCGAAGACAAAAAAAGAAAGTTCAATCTCCTAATCAAGAAATTGAAAGAAGAGGGCAATAGAATTGTTGGGTATGGTGCAACCTCAAAAAGCACCACCATTTTAAACTTCTTTGGCTTAGATCATCGAACAATCGACTGTATATATGACACAACACCAACAAAAATTGGAAAATTTACGCCCGGTACAGATATTCCAATAATTGACTATTCGGATTTTGTTCAAGAAACAGCTGAATATGTTATACTATTTGCCTGGAATCATAGGCAGGAAATTTTTGAGAAGGAGCATGAATACTTCGAGTTAACTAATAAGAAGTGGCTCACAATTTTGCCAGATATACAGGTTATAGAATGATTTTTTGTTCAGATCCTTATCCGCAAAATGAAAAGTTAAAAAATGAGTTAAACGAACTGTTCAACAGCTTTATTAAGAGTGGTAGTTATATTAAAGGTCCAAACTGCAGCCAGTTTGAGAAAAACTTTGCTCAATATAATGGGGTGAAATTTGCTTTGGGCGTAGCAAATGCAACGGATGCTTTGGAGATTGCTCTCAGAGCAATTGATATCGGTCAAGGCGACGAAGTTATTACTACTTCTTTGACGGCTGTTGCAACAGCTTGTGCTATAAAGAATGTAGGTGCCGAAGTAGTTTTTTGTGATATAGAAGTTGATGGGTACAATATCGACCCCTTAGATGTAGAGAGAAAAATTACCGGTAAAACTAAAGCGGTTATAGCTGTTCATCTGCACGGACATCCGTGCGATATAAACCAGATTAGAAAAACTTGTGATGATAATAATATATTTCTGATAGAAGACTGTTCTCAAGCACACGGAGCAACAGTTGGTGGAAAAAAAGTTGGTTCGTTTGGACATGCTTCGTGTTTCAGTTTTTATCCTACCAAGAACCTTGCGGCCCTTGGCGATGGTGGCGCCATCCTTACCAATAAAAAGTATATATTTGAAAAATGCACAGAGCTTCATCAATATGGCTGGGTAAATAGGATTTCCGTTTCAGAAAACGGGCGCAACTCACGATTGGACGAATTGCAAGCAAGTTTTTTAAATTTAAAGCTTAGATACCTTGATGAATTTAATGAACAAAGGCGTAAAATAGCTCAACTTTACTTTAATGGTCTTGAGTCGATGAATATTGGACTACCAGAAGAAAAGCTGGGAAATCGAGGTGTTTTTCATCAGTTTGTTATTTCTTCGAGCAGTAGAGAAAAAATTAAAGAACATTTGCAAGATCATAAGATTTTTTGTGGGTTGCATTATGAATTTCCAGTACATGAACAGCCAAATTTCAGGAAAAAAAATTGCAAGCTACCTCAAACAGAAAAGCAAGTTTCTATGATTTTGTCGCTGCCAATATATCCTGGATTGGAACGCAAAAGCATACAAAAGATTGTTAGCTTAATTGGGGATGTAGTGTAATGCAAACAAGTTCTATTGGTGGAGTTTCTTCTTTTCAGCTAAAAGTTTATGGAGATGAAAGAGGAAGGTTTAGTGAAGTTTTTAGAAAAACTAACTATCCAGATTTTGTTCCACTTCAAGATAATTACTCTTTTTCACAAAAAGGCGTTCTACGAGGCCTCCATTTTGTTGCAAGGGATGGTCAAAATCAAGTTTTGACGGTGATTAATGGTTCAATTATTGATTATATTGTTGATCTGCGAAGGGACTCTAAAACTTTTTTAAATTATCTCGAAACAAATATGAATTATGATGAAATTAATCAGATTTATATTCCAAGTTACTGCGCCCATGGTTTTCTGGCAATGAGTAATGATGTTGTCCTTCACTACAAAACGGACACATACTATGATCCAGAATTTGACCGCACGATACAAATTTTCGATCCAGAAATTAATATTCAGTTCCGAGCTAGTTTTGACTTTGTTCGTAGTAAGAAGGATACGGATGCTAAACTTGCAAAATATCATACATTGTTCTAATTGGTAGATATATTATGAAACTTCTGATTACAGGTTCAACAGGACTTATAGGTTCAAGTTTCATAAAAAATTATGCAAAGAAATTTGAAAAAATATTCACCCTATCCAGAGATATAGGTTGTGATACGCAATTTGAGAATATTAAGTTTGACTTTAGTAAAGATAGAAATTTGAGTATTCCAAGTGTGGATGCGATTGTGCATTTTGCTGCACAAACAAGTGCAATTGTGACCGAAAAAAGTTTTTTGGATGATCTAAGTGTAAATTCTATTGGTACGGGCCAATTATTGAAAGCTAGCTTAGATTTGAAAAAAAGACCTTTTTTTATTTATATCGGTACAGCTACTCAGTTGGGATACACACGTAAGTTATACAGCTCAGATAATCTGCCTCCTGATAGCCCTACGACTTTGTATGACCTAGGAAAACTAGCCGGCGAGCAGTTACTATTTAACCTCATAAATATAGGAAGCATAAAAGGTTGTTCATTGAGGCTTTGTAATGTCTATGGGGAGCTTACGTCTAGTATTAAATCTGATCGTGGTGTCTTGGACAAAATTTATGCGAAATCCTTGAAAGGTGAAACTATTGAAGTACTTGGTGACGGAAAGTTTTTCCGGGACTATATTCATGTGGAAGACGTGGTGAAGGCCGTTTACTGCACCTTAAAGAACCAAGATAAAATAGATGGTAGGGTGTTTTATATCGGAAGTGGAAGTGCTATTCATCTTAGGGAAGCCTTTGAAACAATACGAGATATAGCATTTAAGAAATCTGGGAACTTTAGTAAAATTAACTCGACAAGAATTCCAAAAAATATAAACCAAATCCACTTAAGACATTTTCAAGCTGACATTGAAGAATTTGTTGGAATTAGTGGTTGGGAACCATCTTGTAGGTTACGAGACCTTTAAAAGAAAAATAAAGGCAGTATTTACGATGAAAGAAGATAAGATACATCTCGGCGCCGTGAAGGGTGGTCTGCGTATATATGATCAATTACTTTTTCCCGTGAGACGTTTCTTCATTATGGAAGAAAAGGCTGGCACTATAAGAGGAGAACATGCTCACAGAGAATGTCGCCAATTACTCCTGTGTTTAGAGGGAAGTGTAGAGTTAGTATCGGATAATGGAAATGAGTTAGAAACCACAATACTGACTCCAGAAAAGGGTTATTACTATCACGATATATGGTTTTGGCTTACAATTAAATTCTTAGAAAACTCTAAAGTTCTAGTCTTGGCTGAATATCCATATGATGAAGATGACTATTTAAGAAATTATGATAATTTTCTAAAAGAGGTGATCAAATGAAAGTGCTTATTACTGGTTCTATGGGGCATATCGGTTCCGCACTTGTAAAAAAAATCAAGATCGATGTTGAGGAGTTGATACTGGTGGATAATCTTCTTACTCAAAGATTTCCTAGTCTATTCAATCTAGGTGTAAGCCACCAATTCTATGCTTTAGATATTTCAGAAGAAAAGAACTCAGATAAGTTGGCAACTTTAGTTGGCCTGGTGGACACAGTAATTCATTTGGCTGCACGTACTGATGCAGCTGGCAGTGCTAGTGATCCGTTGGGTGTAGAACATAATAACTTTTTGTCGACCAAAAATATTGCAAATGCTTGCAGCAAACTAGGGCGGCCTTTAATACATATTTCCTCAACAAGTGTTTACGGTTCTCAAAAAAATTTAGTTGATGAAAATTGTTCTATTAGTGATTTGAAGCCGCAAAGCCCTTATGCGGAGACAAAACTGAAGGAGGAGGCTCTTTTAAAAGAATTAGGGAGCCAAGGTTTGACATACTGTATCCTGAGATTTGGAACAATTTATGGATTTTCGACTGGTATGCGGTTTCACACAGCAGTTAACAAATTTGCTTGGCAGGCAGCGCACAATGAAGAAATAACTGTTTGGAGGACAGCTCTTAATCAGGTAAGGCCATACTTATACCTTGGTGATGCAATAAATTGCTTGATAAAATTGTGTCAAAAAAGAAATTTTACAAACGAAGTTGTTAATATCGTAAGTCAGAATATGACAGTAAATGATATTTTAGAAGAATTGAGAAAACATTATCCCAATTTGAAAACAAAGTTTGTTGATAGTCCTATAATGAACCAATTATCTTATGATGTTTGCAATGCAAAGTCACTAAAAATGGGTGTCGAATATAAAGGCAAGATAGAGCAAGGTATTGACGAGATTGTTGGTATTTTTAAAGGTCTAAAAAATGAATTCTAATGTTACAATAATCTTAACAATTTTTGGCCGAGACGAGTATACGCATCGATGGCTAGCTTTCTTAAATGACGACTATCTTGGATCTCAAATAATTATTGCTGATGGTAATGAATCTCCTAAACAGGTTGAGCATGAGGTAAAAAGTTTTCCAAATTTAAATATAAAACATATTTGGATTAAAAAGGACGCCGGAGTTCAGGATTTTCTAGTAAAGTTACAAAAATCTATTAATGCTGCGGAAGGACAGTATATTATTTTTGCGGATAATGATGATTTTATAGATGAAAGAACTTTGATAGGAAATGCTAAATATTTATCAAAAAACCAACTTTCTTTTGCAATCTGTGAAAGCTATAGATTTAAAAAGTACAAAGCTGGCATTGAGTTTCGCAAGTTGGATAAAATGCCAATCCCACACGATTTGAGTGACTTTGAAAAAGTAATAAAGAGTGTGAAAGTATTCCCATCTGATTATATCTACTACGGTATTATGGGCAAGGAATTGATTGCGTCTGTTTTTCAAACAATGACAAAATATCGCTTAAATTATTGGATATTCATGGAGTTTGCAATAACGTGCGTGCTTTCATCCCATATAAAGCAAAAAACCCTTATGAAACCATTTCTTTTCCGTGATGCTACAAATGGGGGTCACGCAAGCACTTTAGTTGACAAAGAGGCTTTTATAGACCTTGTATTCGAGGAGAACTTTCACAGTGCTTTTAAATCATTAATCAATACTGTTTGTGATGCTCTTAAAATATCTGATCTTAATCATAAAACTCAATTTGAAACTGCCATGAAGAATGAAATTAATCACAGAATAATGAGGCGTTTCATATCTAAGCATAATATGCTCCCAAAAGTGGTAATAAAGTTTCTTGGTTTAGTCCATTTGTTTCAACAAAGAAAATTGAAATTTCGTTCTAAAACAGTCGTAGGAAACATGAGGCGAGTGAATAAATTCTTATTGGCTTTTAAATAGAATTTAAAAATGTGTTTCTGAATAAAAATTATGTCATACTCAGTAATAATACCTACCTACAACCGCAGAAACTTGATTATCAATAGTATAAATTCGGCCATTGAATTTTTTTCCCAGGGAGCTGCTCAGTTCGAGATAGTAATAATAGATGATTGTTCAAATGACGAGACAGCAGGTTTAATAAAGCAAACCTATAAAAAAGAGCTAGAAAGAGGCATTATACGATATTATTTTTTAGAAAAAAATATTGGGGTTACAGGTGCCAAAAATTTTGGTGCCAGAGAAGCTTATAATGAATTCTTTGTGTTTCTAGACTCTGATGACACTCTGACCGGCAATTTAGAAGAACTGTTACAGGCTTCGGATAAAATAAAACAATTTGGCATTGGATTTTTTAGGTCAGTTTCAGCTTTATCAGGAAAATTGGTAGGAGCATATTTTGTTGAAAATAAAGTTCTTGATGCTGGGAGTTATAGAAAAATAGATCCCTTTCCAGAATGCTTACCGGTGGTTCACAAGGCAGTTTTTGATTCCTTAGAATATCCTGCTCAACTTCGGGGTTTCGAAGGCTTACTTTATGTAAGTCATCTATTTTCTGGGAAAAAAATATTTTTAAGTAATTGTGTTCTTCGTAAATACACCGTGTCAGGTGTTGATTCAATTTCCAGTTCAAAAAATTCAAAGAAACGTCTCATCGAGATGCGAAACGGACATATGGAGTTAGTTTATTTAAGTTTAAAGCACGGCGAAATAATGTTTTTATTCCGTCACCTGCTCCGTTTCGTTTTTTATGGTGTAAAATGTTTTTTTTAACGGCATTTCTTATTTTAGGTTCATTGACCTTCTCATTTTACTTTTATCAGATATCCGCTCCAGCAATAGGTTTGGTATCCATTACTTTTCAAGCTTTCCTAGCGCTTTTATATCGCAATTTGAGAATATCACCATTCAGCCTTAACATATTTTATTTTCTTATGTTTATAGTCATTACTGACTGTTTAATAATAATATTTAGAACTTCTGAAGAGTTAATAGTTTCCCGTATAATTATATGGCCGACGATGATATTCTTATGTGCTCTAGCATCAAGTTTTTTATATACTATATCGAGCAATAAACTTTCCAGAATACTAAAATTAGTTATTAACTTTGTTTGTTTGTCTGCCATTTTGCAATCGCTGGCGTATATACTCTTTGGGATAAAAATAGATTATATCGCTCCTTTTACTGGTGAAATGTCCCGAAATATTGCTCCTGGTGCTAATTTTATTTCTTCACACTTAGCTGGTTTTCGAGCATCTGGAATTTTTAGTGAGCCTGGAAATCTAGGAACAACGTTATCATTTCTCTATTTTATATTTAAATTAACCAATCATGACGGTCGATATAAACAATCGATTCTAACAACTAGCGCTTTAGTTTATATTACTTTTCTTTTAACTTTTTCACTATTTACAGTAGCTTGGATGGTTATCCATTTAATCGATGATATTATCAACATTAAGATGCCAAAACTAGTGCGGGTTTTGATTTTTGCCACTGCTAGTATTCTATTTATTCCAATATTTAACTATGCTTTATTCAGGCTTTCCGACCCAGTTTTAGCGCTGGCCGCATTGGCGCAGATAGTAGGTCTGTTCGAATTAATAAGATCTTTGGACTTCCTTCAACTTACACTAGGCCTTACTCACTTTAAGGATTTGCGTGCTATTTCAGACATCGTATTGAGCGATGGTTCATTTGTTCTTTATGAATTGGTTAGAATGGGTGCTTTTCGTCACATTTTATTTTATACAATCATTTTAGTTATATTTTTTAAAATAAAACGAAAAATATCTTTTTTATGTTTTGTGGCAGCATTAAGTGCAGGAAAATTTAGCTTCTCTAACTATTGGCTAATTTATTTATTATTCATGTATCTAAATGTGTTATTCATACAAGAAAAAGCTAAATGGAAAACAGGTTGAAGCTCCTCCACGTAATTAGATCCTTCCGTAACGGTGGTGCAGAGAACCAATTATTTCGTTTATTAAAGCATAATAAAAATAAAGATATAGTTCACTATGTTTTCTTGTTAGAGAATGTAATATCAATACCAGATTTTGATTTGCCAGAAAATGTACATTTTCTTTTTTCGTTCAGAAAATTATGGTTACTAAATATTGTTTTATTGGTATTTCAAATAATACAAGTTCGGCCCTCGACCATCTCTGCTTGGATGTATCTTTCGTGTACTTTAGCTTCAGTCCTAAAATATTTACATTTCTACAAAGGCTCGGTTGTTTGGAATATTAGAAGCACGGATTTTGTTAAAAAAGGCATAAATCCAATTACAGTTTTTTGTGCAAAGGCAATGCCTCGATTAAGTATAAAGGCCTGTGATCTTATTTTATATAATTCACAAGCTAGCCGCTTAGAACACGAAAGAATAGGATACGCAAAGTTCCGGGGTAATATAATCGCTAATGGTTTAGACTTTGAGTCTATTCCCACCTTATCGAATAAAAATTATAAAAAAGAGAAAAATGAATTTGTTGTGGGATCACTTGGAAGGTTTAATGAATATAAGGATTATGAAACTCTTTGCAGATCGATGGCGCTTTGTTTGTCCAGTAAATGCAATATTTCGTTTATATTGGGTGGTTATGGAATAGATAAACACAACCATGAATTAGTCTCAATATTAAATAAATATGGTATCCCAGACATGAAATGTCGCCTTATTGGGCCTGTATTGGAAAAAAAAGAATTTTTTGACCAAATTGACTTATTTGTCCTGCACTCAAGAAGCGAGTCTTTTCCAAATGTTTTACTTGAAGCTATAGCTTTCAAAAAGCTTTGTGTAACGACTGATGTTGGATGCGCCAAAGAGTTATTAAATGATACAGACGATGTAGTTGAGGTGCAAAACCCAAATCAAATGGCGGAAAAATTTGTTGAGATGATAAATATTGGTGATGATGCTGTTAAACATAAAGTGGAAACGAATTACAAAAATGCCTATAGCTTATATAATGTCGATTTAACTGTTTCGAAATATGAAGAATATATTCTTTCGACCCTGAAATAGATAACTTTGGCAAATAAACTCAATAGATATCATAACAAAGTTTTTAAAATGGCCCTGGAAATAAAACTAATACAATATAACTCAAAAACTCTAAAATTTCTTGAAGAAACCCAATTATTTTTTTTCAGTTGCATGTTCAAAGGATTGCAACGTGGGTAAAAAAATATTGGCATAATAATAGATGACTATGTTGTATCTAAGCAGGTATATGATTTTATAAAACTTTCTCAATTATCAAAAAATTATAGAATTACCCATTTACTTGTTCAAAAAACAAAGAAAACGGACCAAAAATTTATACTGCGAGTTTTTGATTATTGGAGGCGGAAAGGAACTGTTAAGCTCGTTAACAGAATTTTTTTTGAAATAATCAGTTCTGTCGAAAAGCTTATTATTAAACAAATTCCAAATTTTAGTAATTTTTTTCAAACCTATAATTTGTCTGACTTAAGTTTCAATATAGTGGAGATAAACCCAAAAATATCGAGTAATGGGTTGGTATATAGGTACGAAGAGGATCAATTAGAAAAAGTCCGGTCTTGCAATCTCGATTTGCTTGTTCGCTGCTGTAGTGGAATATTAAAAGGAGAAATATTAAGTGTTTGTAAACTTGGTATAATATCATTCCATCATGGCGATAATGAAAAATATAGAGGTGGGCCTGCTGCTTTTTGGGAAACCAGGTTTAAAGAGCCAAAAATAGGTTTTATAATACAAATACTTTCGGAAGAGTTGGACGGAGGTGATGTCTTATTCAAGGGTTTTATACAATCTTCTTGGCTTTATACTTTAAACTTGGCTAAACTATATGAAATGTCCAATCCAGTCATGGCCCTAGTGATTGACGATTTAACTTCAAACCTCCCCAAATTACAAATTCATAATAAAAAGCCCTTCTCTTTTACCCTTTACACAATTCCAACATTAGAACACCAGTTCGCCTATCTAATTCATGCACTTAGATCGCTTTCGTTGAAAATTTATAGAAAGTTTTTAGGTCGCAAGTGGCGTTGGAGCGTAGCATATCAGTATTCGGATAGCTTAAATAACATAAACTTGGCTAAATCTATTGAAATACCAAATCCACCCAGGAGAGGACTAGCCGACCCGTTCATTGTTAAAAATGATAATAAGCATTACTGTTTTATGGAAGAGTTTGATTTTGACTCAGGTAAGGGAACAATATGTGCCTATTTGATTTCTAATAAAGGTTTTTGCGAGTTGGGAACTGCTCTGAAAGAAACCTTCCATCTCTCATACCCTTTTATATTCGAATATGAAAATGAGTTATATATGTGTCCGGATACCTCGGAAATAAACGAGATTAGGCTTTATAAATGTGTACAATTTCCATTGAATTGGGAGTTATGTACGACTTTAATGAGCGACATCTCCGCTGTTGATACTAATATTTTTTACCGAGAAAATAAATGGTGGATGATGACTAATATTTCGTCTAGCCGAATAGGCGATCATAGTTCTGAGCTACATATTTTTTCGTCTAATAATCCACTGAGTAAGTGTTGGGAAGCGCACGAAAAAAATCCTGTTATTTTTGACTCATCTAAAGCAAGGAATGGTGGATTTATTGTGGATCAGTCAGAGCAATTTAGAGTTTTTCAGCGGCAAGGTTTCGATTTATATGGACAATCTTTGGGAGTAGCAAAAATTGAAAATATAAGTTTGCAAGAATATAACGAAACTACAGACTTTTTGATCTCGCCAACTTTCTTCAAAGGTATTCACGGGATACATTCATATAACTATAAAGACGGTCTCTTAGTTTTTGACTTACTCAGAAATAGCAATTACCGCAAGTAGAGAATGATGTTAGTTTCTTTTCGGATAACTCTGTGAATGGGTGATTTACTACAGATCGATTTCTGTTTGAAAAAAGTATCATAAAGATACTATAATATGCTGTAACCTTTGTGGCGATCTAATAAAGTGAGGAAAAACTAATGTGTGGAATTTGTGGTATAAAAAAACTAAACCACACAAATAGGCAGCAACTCGAAACGTTACTAAAAGACGCACTGCCCCGGATTGCTTACCGCGGTCCAGATCAAAACGGAATTTGGGTTTCTGACTGTAAGACGACAGGTTTTGGACACACTCGGCTGTCAATAATTGATTTGAGTGATAACGGACTTCAGCCTATTCAGTCTTATTGTGGTCGATATACTATCACGTTTAATGGGGAGATTTATAATCATAAATATCTTCGTAAGCTTCTAAAAACAAAATATCAATTCAACCACTGGTCAGGCCACTCTGATAGTGAAACATTGGTAAATTTGTTTTCATATTTAAGTATCAAAGAAGTTTTGAAGGTAATACAAGGCATGTTTTCATTTGCCTTGCATAATTCTGATACTGGTAGTTTAATTCTGTGCCGAGATCGGATCGGTGAAAAGCCTCTTTATTGGGGTTCATTTGATAATGAGATAATTTTTGCCTCTACGCCTCAGACAATCGCTCAAATGTCAAAAAGGCGACTTTCAATTAATAAACATGCAATTCATAGCTTTTTAAGCCATAGTTACATCGGTAAAGAACTATCAATTTATAATGAAATAAATAAAGTCCTTCCAGGAACATATCTCGAGATTGCTAACGATCTAACTTGCGAAGAGTCTAGATATTGGAGTGCATTTTCTTATGCAACGGATTTATCAGTTAAACCATCCATTGATAATCTTGAGGCGCTTCTATTTGAGACGGTAGAATTAATGTTAGAAGCTGATGTTCCAGTGGGCACATTTTTATCGGGGGGTATCGATTCATCACTTGTGTCTGCAATAGCATGCAACATCAAGAGTGATTTGAAAACATTTTCTATTGGTTTCACTGAAAAAGAGTATGATGAGGCAGTGTTTGCAGAGAAGATAGCCAAGCAAATTAAGTCTGATCATTTTACAAAAATTGTGACTGAAGATGATATGTTAGGAGTAATTCCAGATATACCAAAAATTTGGGACGAGCCGTTTGCAGACTCATCTCAAATACCGACTTATTTAGTATCTAAAATGGCCAGTGAGCAAGTGAAAGTTGTGCTATCAGGCGATGGGGGTGACGAGCTCTTTGCCGGGTACAATAGATATAATCTGGGATTTCAGATGTGGAATAAGTTTGGTCGACTTAACCCCCGAATTAAGAGATTTTTATTTATGGGTGCTAAATCCCTTGGCCCAAGATTTATGAATTATGTTGGTAATAGCTTGCCCGGACAATACAAAGTAAATTTCCTGAGCGATAAACTATCGAAGCTTGAACGAGTTTTACTGTCAGATGATTTTGAAACGTATTATCAAAAATTGATTACTGTATCGCATCAAAATGTTCTAAATTTCTACACTTCTGAAAAAAATAAAAATCCAGCGATTAACCCTGAAGATGCTGATTTGATAAAGTTGATGATGTTACGTGATCAAACGGGCTATCTTCCTGACGATATTTTAGTTAAAGTTGATAGAGCAACAATGTATAATCATATTGAAGCTAGAGTTCCGTTTCTTTATCCTGACGTCGTAGTTTTAGCTAATTCTATGACTACTGATTTAAAGGTTAGAAACGGTAAGTCGAAATTTCCATTAAGGCAAATATTATATAAGTTTGTTGAAAAAAAATTAATTGAAAGACCAAAAATGGGTTTTGGAGTGCCTATAGATAAATGGTTGCGAGGTGATTTAATGCCTTGGGCAACTAATCTTCTCGATAAAGATAGGTTACACGACCTAAATATCTTTAATGTCGAAAAAGTGCATGAGTTATACAACGAACATGTTAGTGGAAGGAGGCGTTTCCATCATGAACTATGGTCGATTTTGATGCTTGTCCAGTGGCTAAATCATAATAATTTAAATGGTGACGATATAATATGATTTTTAACTTTGCGGGCTGGAGCAAATGAGGCTTATAGTAACAGGTGGAGCTGGTTTTATTGGTTCAGCTGTTGTTAGGTTAGCACTTGAATTAGGGCATTCAGTACTGAACCTTGACAAGCTTACGTATGCTTCAAATCTTATGAATTTATCAAAAGTGGAAAGTCATCCAGATTATTCTTTTGTACAGGCAGACATCTGTGAGAAAGAAATTTTAATAAAGATATTCCAAGAATATCAACCAGACGCAGTCATGCATCTTGCCGCTGAATCTCATGTTGACCGGTCGATTTCAGGTCCAGGGCTATTCGTGGATACCAACATTAAAGGAACACTAAATTTATTGGAAGTTATGCGAGACTATTGGGAAACTAGAGGTCGATCAGATAGTATAAGGTTCCATCACATCAGTACTGACGAAGTATTTGGTTCATTAGATATCGATAGTGATCTGAAATTTTCAGAAATTTCAAATTACCAGCCCAACAGCCCATACTCTGCATCAAAAGCTGGCTCTGATCATTTAGTCAGAGCGTGGCATACAACTTATGGTCTACCAGTTATTATAACGAACTGCTCAAATAATTATGGCCCATTTCAATTTCCTGAAAAACTCGTTCCTTTAGTAATCACGAATGCTCTACGTGGTAAAAAGATCCCAGTTTATGGTGATGGAAGCAATGTGAGAGATTGGCTCCATGTTGAGGATCATGCGGACGCGTTATTTAAAGTTTTAGAGAAAGGCAGACTGGGTGAGACATATTTGATTGGATGTAATAGTGAATACTCTAATATTGAACTGGTAAAAAAAATTTGTGAGTTTCTAAATGCTGTTAAGCCAAGTAAGTCTGGAAGTTACATGGATCTTATACAATTTGTTCCTGATCGATTGGGACATGATGAACGATATGCTATAAATTTTGACAAGATCCAGAATGAATTAGGTTGGGAGCCATCTGTAAAAATAGATCAGGGTTTAAAATCTACCATTAATTGGTACATAGAAAATGAGAATTGGTGGAAACCCTTATTACAATAAACGCAATCTTGAATATTCTTAAGCCAATAATGAACCAAGACAAAATTAATTCAATCGTAGGTTAGATGTTCCAGAAAAAAAGCAATTTATTGAAAAGCAAGCAAAAAAAAATTATGCTTTCAGCCTCTTACGCTCCATCACTCATAAACTTTAGAGGTCCACTAATTGAAAAATTCGTTAACGCATCTATTGAAATTGTTGCTATAGCCCCAGACATCGATAAAGAGCTCCAAAAAAAATTGGAAAATATGGGATGCCAAACAGAAAGCATAAAACTCGTTCGAAATAAAATTAATATATTTGGAGATTTAATTTATTTGGTGCAGTTAATTTTTTTGCTCATAAAACACAGACCTCACTTACTGGTTTCTTACACTGTAAAACCAAATGTTTATGGAGCAATTGCTGCGAAAATTTTGAGAGTACCCTCGGTTTCTATGGTGACTGGTTTAGGTTCAAACCTTGCAAATCCTAAAAGGGGTTTTAGGTTCTTAATGACTAAAAATGTATTTAAATTAGCTATTTTTTTCAATCGGCTTGTAATATTTCAAAATCAGGACGATATAAAAGATCTTCAGGATATGAAGGTACTTTCCAAAGCTAAAGAGGCTGCACTAGTAAACGGTTCTGGAGTAGATACAGAGTTTTTTGCTGTGGAACCTTTGCCAGAAAAACTGAGCTTTTTGATGTTAGCTCGGTTTGTAAAAAGCAAAGGTATCATCGAATATGCTGAAGCCGCAAAATATTTAATTGATAGAGGTTATGCAGCGACCTTTGTTCTAGCTGGCCATGATGATTATGGTCCAGACCAATTAGATAGAACTCAACTTAAAAGAAATTACGGAAAATATATTAAAATTTTTGACGAAGTTGATGATGTGCGCCCTTTGATTAGATCAGCCTCAGTTTATGTTTTACCATCTTATAGAGAGGGCACCCCAAGGTCAGTACTGGAGGCTATGTCCATGGGCCGACCAATAATTACAACCGATGCACCAGGCTGTCGTGAGACTGTGATTGATAAAGAAAATGGTTTTTTGATTGAACCACAAAACGTGGATAGTTTGTTATCAGCACTAATTGATTTCTGTTTAGATCAGGAGAAAATCGAAGTTATGGGTGCTAAATCAAGAGAATTAGTATTGCAAAAATTTGAAATAAATTTAGTCACACAGCAGTACTTCAAGCATATATCTAAAATGATTGATGTGGGCCAGCAGCATGATTGACACAGATAAATTTATTGAGTTTGTTCGAGGAATTTACGGAGAAAATGAGGTGCTTTTGCATAGACCCATATTTTTGGGGAATGAAAATAGTTACTTGTCTGAATGCATAAAAAGTAATTTTGTTTCATCCGTGGGTAAGCGAGTTGATGAATTTGAAGATTTAATTGCTAATTTTGTAGGGAGTAGAAGAGCAGTTGCCTGTGTAAATGGGACTTCGGCACTTCATGTGGGACTACATGCTCTAGGTGTCCAACCTGGTGTCCAGGTATTAACTCAGGCCTTAACTTTTGTTGCGACAGCAAACGCCATTTCTTTTTGTCAGGCTGAACCAGTTTTTATTGATGTGGATGTTGATACGCTTGGAATGAGTGCAAACTCATTGCGGAACTGGCTTGAAGAAAACGCATTGAAAGCAGGTGGTAAACTAATCAATAAAAACAGTGGTAAAGAAATAGCAGCATGTTTGCCTATGCATACATTTGGATTACCTTGTCGGATCGAAGAGATTTCTTCTATTTGTGAGATGTATGATATTCCTTTGGTGGAGGACGCAGCTGAGAGTTTAGGTTCTTATATAAATAAAAAGCACACTGGAAGTTTGGGTCGTTTGGGCACCTTTAGTTTTAATGGCAACAAAATAATCACTACTGGTGGAGGCGGGATGTTAGTTACAGATGATGAGCAGCTTGCTGACAGGCTGAAACATTTAACCACCACTGCCAAGAGACCTCATTCATTTGAATATTATCATCAAGAAATTGGCTTTAATTATAGAATGCCGAATATAAATGCATCTATTGGTGTTGCTCAAATGGAGCAACTTCAATTGATTTTAAAAGAAAAAGAAAAGGTCGCTGAAAGTTATACAGAATTCTTCAAAGATATGCCTTGTAGGCTAGTGCGCCCAATTGTTGGCACTAAAGCTAATAATTGGCTCAACGCGATCATTCTTAACGATCGATCAGAAAGAGATAAATTCCTCAAAGATACTAACACTAATGGTATAATGACAAGGCCAATATGGGATCTGATGTCTGAATTACCAATGTATGTAAACTGTGAGAATGATGGGCTTGTAAATTCTAAATGGCTTGTAGATCGTATTGTAAACATACCTTCAAGTGTTCCTAACCAAGGATAAGCAATGAATATTCTAGAATTAATCGGTCGCTCAAAAGAATTATTTAACCACGATATTAATAATCATGAGCAAACCATTTTTGAACTAGTCAGAAAGTCAAGATTTTTGGTTATTGGTGCAGCTGGTTCAATTGGGCAAGCTGTTACTAAAGAAATTTTTTGGCGTGGTCCAAAATGTCTCCATGCAGTCGATATAAGCGAGAATAATCTTGTTGAATTAGTTAGGCAATTGAGAAGTTCAATCGGTTATACGGATGGAGAGTTTAAGACCTTTGCTATTGATTGCGGTGGTGAGGAATTTTCAGCCTTGATTGAAGCTGGTCAAAATTATGATTTTGTGTTGAATCTATCTGCATTGAAGCATGTTCGAAGTGAAAAAGATCCATATTCATTAATGCGAATGATACGGGTCAATATTTTCAACACAATAAAAACTCTTCAATGTGCCAAGGCATCAGGTTCATCTAAATATTTTTGTGTATCAACAGATAAAGCGGCTAATCCTGTTAATATGATGGGTGCTAGTAAGAGGATCATGGAGATATTTCTTGCACGTGAAAGTCTCGAAATAGACATATCGATGGCTCGATTTGCAAATGTAGCTTTTTCTGATGGATCTCTATTGCATGGATTTAAAAATCGTCTTTTGAGCCAGCAACCTATTAGTGCACCAAATGATGTTAGGCGTTACTTTATCACACCAAAGGAAAGTGGAGAACTATGTTTAATTTCGACCCTTTTGGGCAAAAATATGGAAACCTTTTTCCCAAAATTATCTGAGGAACTTAAGCTATCAAAATTTTCTGACATCGCCATCAGGTTTGTGAATGCTAATGGCTATGACGTTTATGAATGTTCAACCGAAGAAGAAGCACGATCTCGAGTTTCTGAGCTTTTACCTAAGAAAAAGTGGCCGGTATATTTCTTTAAATCTGATACGACTGGAGAAAAAGATTTCGAAGAGTTTTTTACTGAAAAAGAAGAGCTTGACTTGGAAAGGTTTCACAATGTTGGCGTGATCAACAATAGTTTAATCTTTGATAGTAGAATTTTGGAAAACTTTGAAAAGGTAGTGCAAGATTGGATTCGTAATGGACATTACGACCGTTCTGACATCATAAAATTGTTTAATGAGACAATATATAATTTCCAACACAAAGACACAGGAAAATTTTTGGATAATAGGATGTAGCGATATGCAAAGACTTTTTGATCTCATTTTTTCAGCATTATCAATTTTAGTTCTATTGCCGATTTTCTTTGCTACTTATACAGTTTTACTCTTTACTGGTGAAGGTGAAACGTTTTTCGTGCAAACTAGAGTTGGGCGATATGGCAAACCAATAAAAATATTTAAATTTGCCACTATGCTTAAGAATAGTGCTAGCATGGGCACCGGAACAGTCACGCTAAAAAATGATCCAAGGGTTCTCCCAGTCGGGCGATTTCTTAGGAGGTCGAAGATAAATGAGCTTCCTCAGCTGTTTAATGTATTGTTCGGTGATATGAGCCTCATTGGCCCGCGCCCGCAGGCCAAAAGATGTTTTGAGGCTTTTCCTGAAGACCTACAGGATATAATTGTTTCAGTGAGACCAGGCCTATCGGGTCTCGGATCTATCTTTTTTAGAAATGAAGAACTTATGTTAAATGATGCAGGTAACGCTGATCAATTCTACGATGAGATTATCATGCCATATAAAGGATTATTAGAAGAATGGTATGTAAGGCACAATTCTCTGAAGGCTTACTTTCTATTAATAATTGCAACTGTATGGGTATTAATTTCAAAGAAAGTACCAATTAATTGGCCATTTTTCTCACTTATACCTGATGTTCCATCTAAACTGGAAAAGTATATTCTTAAATAAATATTTTAATCTTGCCTTTGATTGTGCAGAAGGCGGGTTTCATTTTTGAGCTTTTCTTGAATAGCGTTAGCCGAAAGCGGCGCCGATATATTTGATATTTGTGCGGGACTAGGGCCCAGTGAATGATGGGATTCAGGCGTGGTGGGCGCTTAATCTGGAGGAAAAGCAAAATTTCCGAAACGAGTATTCATTTGCAATTACACGAAGATTTAGTAGCAGTGGGAAATGCGCGTCAGTGCTGTCGCAGCTGGCGGTAAATCAGGCCGCAGACAATTCCCAATATGACGCCCACGATATCCGCAACCCAGTCATTGATGTCAGCGCTTCGGTTGAAGATGGGCTGTATGAGTTCAATGGAACCTCCAAATGCAGAGGCCCCAATAAAGACAGGCAGCAGACCGAAGCGGCCGGTTCGAGCCAAGGGAAAGGAGAGGGCGGCGAAGGCGATGAAATGCGCTACCTGGTCAGTCCCTTCCGGCACTGGGGGCGGCTGGTCAAGGGGCCAGAGCATCGCTACGATGAGCGTAAGGGTTACAATGAGCGTCAGGGGGATGTCGAGGTGCTGGCGCATTTGTAGAGGTTATAGGGCAGAGTGATTTAAAGCAACATACGCAGTGAAAACTGAGGAATATTACCTAAATAGAGGATTACGAGAAACTGGGAGCTTTGGGGTTCTGATAAGCATAAATATTAGAAGATTAATCTCGACGACGCTGAAACTGTTTCCCTAATCTGTGGAGAAAAAGGCAATGATAAGTTCATATTCAAGAAACTCGTTATAATCAGAAAATTTTGGCTTCAAAGTAGCACCAGATGTTTGGTGGAAATCGAATAGGTGCGGATATAATTACTTCGTAATAATAGCACTGACAGCTTTTTGCTTGATATTTCCAACTTGTCGCATTTCGACAAAGCTTCTACATTTACTACCTGATAGAGAGTGAAATTAACATCGTACAATGGCATCATAAGGTAAAGCAGTTCATTTTTACCTAAAGCGCAACATTGAATTAAGGGTTAAATAATTATAATCGATGTTAAATTGATAGATAGAACTGATTTGGATCTAAATAATGCAAAAGATTCGTAAAGCCGTTTTTCCTGTTGCCGGTTTTGGTACACGGTTTTTACCTGCAACTAAAGCTATGCCCAAAGAGTTGATGCCCATAGTAGACAAACCTCTCATTCAGTATTCTGTCGAAGAAGCGATTGCTGCAGGAATTGATACGCTTATCTTTGTTACCGGTCGCAACAAGCGCGCTATTGAAGACCATTTTGACAATAACCAAGAACTGGAAATGGCGCTGCGTGCTAAGGGCAAAGATGATCAAGCCGAAATGGTCAAAAATATTCTGCCTAGGGGAGTAGAGTGTATCTTTGTGAGGCAGCCAGAACAGTTGGGTCTTGGTCATGCCGTGCTCTGTGCAGAGCGCGCTGTTGGCAACGATCCTTTTGTGGTAGTGCTGGCGGATGATTTTCTCATACATGACGGGGATGGTACAACAGCAGATTTGGTGCGATCTTTTGAAAAGTCTGGAAAAACACAATTGAGCGTCATGAAAGTAAATGGACCGGATATTTCTAAATATGGTGTTGTATTACCAGGTAATGAGCCTGGTGCGGTCGCAGGACTAGTCGAAAAACCAGACATGGATAAAGCACCATCGAACCTTGCCAACATTGGTCGCTATGTTTTGACACCAGATATCTTTGATATTATTCGTAATCAACCATTCGGTACTGGTGGAGAGATCCAACTGGCTGACGCGATCAACGTTCAAGCATGCAATAATGAGGTTGAAGCGGTTATACTGGATGGGCTTCGCTTTGATTGTGGCAGTGTTCAAGGATATTTGGATGCTATTATGCATGTAGCTGGTTACAGAAAAAACTAATTCACGTCTATTATTCTTTTGAGCAGATGAAATAGATCGTCTAATTTCCAAATTTTATGTTGCGAAAACTCTAAGTATTTCGAAACTGCATTGGGGTCTGATCACCCACCGGCGTGCATGATCGAGTGGAGGTAATACCTAAAAAGTAAATCTTGCTTGGTGCCGTCGTGGCGTAAATAGCTGTTGAAGTAATGGTGTGCATTTAACCGATTTTACAACCTAATCTTCCCAAATGGACTTAAATTGAAATTAAAGAGAGAGTTTGTGATGGAGTGAGACAACTTTATAGGCTACGGAAACGCCGATGAAAACAGGCAACAGAACAATTCGGCCCGTAAGGGCCATAGCATAGAGACAGTCAGGTTGAAGATCACAATGATGGTGAGCGAAATGTCGCGATACCGGCGCATTAAGTAAGATTACTGATCTGTGTGATCAAAAGTAACTAGTCGTTAAGAAAAACCAGAATTACTGCAAAAATAGAAAGTGTTGGTTTATCATGGGCTTTAGGGTTCAAATAGGTTAAATATAAGGGTTATGTAAGGTAAAAACAGTCAAAACACACCATATAGGTTGTATAAATAAGCCGCAAGATTTACTCTCTAAAGCTAGTGTGGAGTTATTTAGTTGAAGCCCAGAATTTGCAATAAAATGATAAGGTTTTTTACAACTATAATATTTTCTTTAATTCCCTTTTTTTCATTTGCAGAGCAAATTGAAACCCAAATTTTCGCTGATACCATCACAGTAGAAAGAGATGGGGTTTTGCGCGCAGAGGGAAATATTCTTGTTCAGTATGGGGACAATAAAATTAGAGCACAAGCTCTTAAATTTAATCAAAAAACAAAAAAAATTAAATTTATTGGGATAAAAGATCTACATGACGGAAATGCCATCAGTCTCTCAGCTACGGAGGCAGTAATTAGTAGTGATTTATCTGAGGGGATAATTAAAGCTGCCAATTTGCTAATTGATAATTCAATTCAAATTCAAACAGGCGCAGTACGATTAAAGGACGGGAAAATTTCAAGTGCATCTGAAATTTCCCGAGTGACCTCGTGCGAAGAGTGCAAGGGCAAAGAACCCAATTGGTATTTAAGTGCTTCATCCGCAAAGAGAGATAATGAGAATTCCAATATTATTTATAAAGATGTAACTGTCCGAGTAAAAGGTTTACCAATTGCCTACATTCCTTATCTCAGGATGCCAGATCCAAGTGTTAAAAGAGCGAGAGGTTTTCTTGTGCCCGAAGCAGTTTTAACTTCCAATTTGGCGAGTGGATTAAAACTGCCCTATTTTATACCATTGGGCTTAAGTAGTGATCTCCTAATAACCCCTTATTTTTCGTCTAAAACTAAAACTTTGGAGTATCGCTACAGGAAAAAATTTATTAACGGTGATTTGGCTGTTACAGGGGCTTTTTCAGACGATGATTTGGCCAGTAATGATTTAAGATATTTTTCTAAATTGATTGGAAATTTAGACTTGAGTTATGGGATCGGCCTCAATTTCAATGTGGGTAAGGTTGGCGATTCCTCTTATTTGGGAGATTATGTTTATTCTGAAGATAGCGAGTTCAATTCAGAAATTACCTTGAAAAAAACGATTGTAGAAAAGCACCAATTTTTTGATGGAGATTTGAGCTACTTGCGAGAAAATGAGCAGGATAACTCTCTAGATGAGTACTACTCATTGTCTGGATCTTATATTAAAGATATTTCTCCACTAAATTTGCCAGGCAAATTAAGGTTATCAACCAATCTTAATTCTTCTGTAAATGTTAATGATGACAATAGTTTTTCACGCCCTCCTAGTTCGGCTCAAGTAGGAATTAATTACAATCAGCAGAATTCACTTGGTTCGTTAAGACTATCTCATCAGTTTTATGGTCAATATAATTCATTCGTTAACTCCGCTGATGCTGGTACAACGAATGAAGAGTTTTCCTTTCAATATGGCGGTTCAACTTTAATTTCTTTGCCTCTCCACGCCAGAGAAAAGGGCAAATTAGTCGTATTAAAACCAAAGTTTTTGTTGTCAGTTAATGATCAAGAAAATGATATTTTAGGTAATTATTTCATAGGAACTGAGGAACTAAACTGGGGAAATATATTTTCTGGTAAAAAAATCAGAAGCTTAACAGAAACTGAAACGGGATTGTCAATTTCAATTGGAGTTGAGAAGCAGGTTTACTGGGAGAATGGCCGCCATCTGGAAGTTTCATTTGCAGCTTCAAAAATTGATAATTTAACTTACACACCTAGCCAAAACTTAGGAATAGAAGCTAGAGACTTAAATTATTTAGGGAAATTTTCTTTTCGAGAAAAAAATGCATTTACCTTTTCTTCTGATGTACTCTTGTCATCAAAAGGCCATCTTCTTCAGAGTGATTTTAAAGGAGATTACTCACATAAAAATTTAAATCTCGGTTTAAATTATGAGACCATTGACCAGGCTAATGACACTCGTTTGTCAGAAGATTTAAGAACATTGGATCTAATATCCGGATATACAATATCAGACGATTTTCAAGTAAATGTTGGTGGCCGATATGATTTAAATAATAGAAAGATGGCGACAACATCGTTTGGGCTTATTTTTGATTTGGGTTCATGGGAGTATAATTTTACTCAAGAGTATTTGAAACAAGATTCTGAGAAATTTTCCATGTCTGCAATTTTTGAAGATGAATGTACTCGATTAACTTTTTCTTTTGAGAACCGCTATCAAGATATTGGATCATCGGAACCAGTAAAGTCGCTGATGTTTCGCGTACAGTTAAAACCTTTCGCTAATGTTGTTTTTTCTCAAGGAGGTGATCAGATTACATTTTAAATTTTACTTTAGTCTCAAAACTACTCTTCGATAGAGACATTTTTGTTGTTTCTGCTATTATCTCTTATGAGCATTAAATTTTGCCTTAGTTCTAAACCTGATGATACTTAGTAATCCCAATAGACTATTACCCTCCGAGACTTTTTCTCGAGGTTTGGCACAAGAACTTTTTGAAAATATAGAAGAACTCCCCATAATATCTCCTCACGGCCATTGTGACCCAAGTTGGTTTTCTGAAAATAAAAGGTTTCCAGATCCTGCTCAGCTTTTTGTTGTACCTGATCATTATGTTTTTCGTATGTTGGTTAGCCAAGGACTCACATTAAATGAGATTGGAGTTGAGACCCTGGATGGTAGTTTTTTTGAAAACGATCCACAAAAAATATGGAAAAAGTTTAGCGAAAATTATTATCTGTTTCGAGGAACTCCAACAGCGATGTGGCTTGATTATTCCTTCGAAAAGGTTTTTGGAATTACAGAGCTTCTCACACCTGCCAGCAGTGACTTTTATTACAGCCAAATTGAAGAAAAATTATCGCAACCTGAATACTTGCCACGGGCGCTTTTTGATAGATTTAATATTGAGGTTTTATCCACGACAGATTCAGCAATTAGCGATTTAAACCAACATATTGAGATAAAAAACAGTAGTTGGGATGGGAGAATTATTCCCACTTATCGCCCTGATAGTGTCATCGATCCTGACTCAAGTGAATTTAAAAAAAATCTGACAAAGCTTGGTGAATTGACCAATGAAGATACTAATTCTTGGGATGGGTACTTAAAGGCGCACCGATCCAGAAGATTGTTCTTTAAAGAGATGGGTGCCACGGCTACCGACCATGGACACCCCTCTGCAAGAACAGAAAATTTATCACATAATGAGGCGGAACAATTATATAAACGGGTTATAGAAGAGGAATTTAACTCAGAAGAAGCTGATCAGTTCAGGGGCCAAATGTTAACAGAGATGGCTAAAATGAGCTGTGAAGATGGATTGGTTATGCAAATTCATCCTGGCTCTCAAAGAAACCATTCCAAAAAGATTTTTAACCAGTTTGGTTTGGATAAAGGTTTTGATATCCCAGGGCCCACGGATTATGTTTCGGCACTGAAACCACTTTTGGACGCAGTAGGTTTGAGGACAGACCTTACTATAATTCTCTTCACTCTTGACGAAACCAGCTATTCAAGAGAACTAGCTCCTTTGGCTGGTGTTTATCCAGCTCTAAAGCTTGGCCCGCCTTGGTGGTTCTTTGATAGCTATGAAGGTATGAAGCGTTTTCGTGAAAGCACCACTGAGACTTGCGGATTTTATAACACTGTGGGATTTAATGATGATACCCGAGCTTTCTGCTCAATACCTGCTCGTCATGATGTTGCACGCAGAGTGGATTGTACTTACTTGGCAGAATTAGTTTCTTCTGGACGTTTGCGGGAGAATGAGGCTCATGAAGTGGCTTATGATTTGGCCTATGGTTTGGCAAAAAGCGCGTATAAATTATGCATTCAACGTTAAGTGAAGTTAAATTAAAAAAACTTCCAAGGCCGACTCGTGAAGAGCCAGCAATCACTCCCAGAATTCTTCACTTTGGACCTGGGGCTTTCTTTCGTTCGTTCGTGGCTAATTTAATAGATTGCGTTAATAAAAAAGACGTTAGAAAATGGGGTATAGTTGCCGTTTCTTTGAATAGCGAAACCACCTTTAATAAATTAGCAGGCCAAGACTTAGCATTTAATGCTATGTCCATGTCGAACACAAAAAAACGAGCTCAAAAGGTTTTATCAATCAGTGATTTTATTATTGCTAAAAAAGAGGGGCAGCGTGTTAGAAAGACTTTATCAGACGAACATATAGAAATTGTTTCACTGACAATTACGGAAAAGGGATATCACTACAATGCGGATAAAAAAGAACTAGACTTTAGCAACCAAAATATAATTGATGATCTTGAAAATCCAGAAAACCCCAAAACAGCCGTTGGCTTTTTAGTAGCTGGACTTAGGGATCGCTATTTAAGTGGGAAAGCGCCATTTACAGTTTTGAGTTGTGACAACCTACCAAATAATGGTGCCGTTGTTAACAAAATCACTCTAGATTTTGCCCAGAAAATTGATCCCGCTTTAGCAAAATGGATATCAAAAGAAGTAAGTTTCCCATCCTCTATGATTGATCGAATTACACCTGCAACCAATGAACAAGATATTATAAATTTTGCTGAGGAATATGGTATGTATGATCCTGCTCTTGTTGTCCATGAAGAGTTTTTTCAGTGGGTTATTGAAGACAAATTTTCCTCAAGAAGGCCAAAATTTGAATTAGCTGGAATTCAGATGGTTTCAAACGTTGAGCTTCATGAAAAAATGAAATTGCGCTGTCTAAATGGAACCCACTCTGCATTAGCCTATCTGGGGTACTTAGCGGGATGCAATACAATAGCTGAATGTGTTTCTGATGATAGCATGGTCAATTATATTCAATATTTGTGGGAAAAAGAAATTATCCCAACTTTGGAAACGCCTGAGGGCGAAGATTTAAATAATTATTGTAGCGAGTTGTTAGTGCGCTATCAAAACCCCGCAATAGAGCATAGAACATGGCAGATCGCGATGGACGGAAGCCAGAAATTACCGCAGAGAATACTTGAGACAGTTTCTGATCTTATTAAACATGAAAGGAATTTTCAGGGTTTGGCTTTGGCTATTGCTGCCTGGATAAAATATGTAACTGGGATAGATTTAAATGGTGAGGTTATAGATGTTCGTGATCCTCTGGCAAAGGATCTTGCAATAATTGCCAAAAAATCAAAAACAAGTGAACATTACGTCAACTCTATTTTGGATTTAAGTAAAGTTTTCCCGGCAAATTTAAGAGATAGCTCAACCTTCAGAATGGAAATACAGAAATCCTTTAAATTTTTGGATCAATATGGCAGCCTCGTTTCAATTGAAAAACTGATGAGTGCAGCAGAAAAATAATTTCGTTAGAAACGACATTATTGTCGTGGATCGATGCAAAAATATTAAGGTAAAAATTTTGTACTTCAATAGTGAAACTTATTTAAAGGTTACTTATGGATGATGTCTGGGAAAATCTGCTTGAAACAGCTAAAAAAGTGCATTTAGAAAACAGTGAATTACAAGACTTTTGCCCTTTTCCTAAAGATATAAAAAAGCAAAACTTTAAGCCCTTTCATATTCCTGCAAGTTATTTAATGCAAAACGAAACTGGCTTGCTAACAGATGATTATGCTGAGCTGCGAGATGCATTTATTTCAGCAAGCCCATATGCGCATTGGCGTCAAACTTATAAAGGAACAATTATTGACCAAAAGTTTCTCGATCAGTTCGGCTGTTATGGTTTGATTGGACCCGAAAGTCCTTTTCAAAGTGAAAAAATTCGCGCATGGGTCGTGTACATGCCAAAGCATTTTTATTACCCTTGGCATCATCATCCAGCCGAAGAGATGTATCTCTGTTTGGCTGGGGAAGCGGTTTTTCGTCGGGAAAATTGTTCTGATATTAGACTTGAGTCGGGTGGAATAATGGAACATTCAGCCAACCAACCCCATTCTATGGAGACTTTGGAAAATCCAATAATGGCTTACGTTGTATGGCGAAACGAGTTTGGTACAAAGCCTGTACTGACTTTTGAAGATGCTCGGTAAATTGCCATTATTTTGAGAGGCTGGGTCTCATACTTTTGCTTAATTTTTCTATCGCGAGTGCAAGGTGTTTTTGGCTAATATTGTAGTCTCCAAGATCCAATCTCATTAAATGAGCCTGCCTTAATACATCCGAATGTGTGGACCCAATCGGTGGAATAAATCGATAAGATGCTATTTCAATAAGGAGCCCCAACGGATCTCGAAAATATATCGAATCCATGAACCCTCGGTCTTTAGGTCCCGAGTGAGCTATCTTTCTTTCTTCCAAACGCTCAATAAGTTGGAAGAAACTCGCACTACTGACATCGAACGCTATATGATGAACTGACCCAATTTCGGTTCCCACTTTTGATTTGTCTGGCGTACGGTTTTCATCGGTGAATATAGTAATTAAACGGCTGTCACCGGGATCAAAATACAGATGGTTTTCATCAGGATTATCCAAATTTGGTTGTTCAAAAATAAAAGGCATACCCAGAACACCCTCCCAAAAGTCGATAGAGGTTTTTTTGTCTGCTCCATTGAGTGTGATGTGATGCAGGCCCTGGGACTGCACAACGGGCGATAACACCATTATACTACTCCTTTTACTAAATATCGATGTAGTATTTTTTTTTGAGATTTGAATAAGAAAGTGAATATTATCTTTTTTGGGTCAAGTTTTACCAAATTAACCTATTTGAAAATTTAAAATTTATGTTTATTGAGTCCCTGTTGAGGATTTTCAAGTGGGCAAGTCAAAAATAAAAGAGGTAGACCTTTTTGTTATCGGAGGCGGCATCAATGGATGTGGTATTGCCCGTGATGCAGTCGGCCGTGGCTTATCTGTAACTTTGGCTGAAATGAATGACATCGGAGGAGCAACCTCGTCTTCATCTACCAAGCTGTTCCACGGAGGCTTACGTTATCTAGAGTACTTTGAATTTCGGTTAGTGAGGGAGTCTCTCATTGAGCGTGAAGTTCTTTTAAGAATGATGCCGCATATTTCGTGGCCATTGCGTTTTGTTCTACCGCTAAGCCCTGAAATGCGATTTGAAAACTCTACCCCAACATCGCGTTTGCTAAATTTTTTAATGCCATGGGCTAAAGGAAAACGGCCAGCCTGGCTGATCCGATTAGGGCTTTTTTTGTATGATAACTTAGGTGGGCGAGAGATTTTGCCAGGTACTTCAAACATTTCACTCAGTAAGGATTTGCCGGGAAATGCTTTAAAAAAGTCATTTAAAAAAGCTTTTGAATATTCAGACTGTTGGATTGAAGATAATAAACTCGTTGCATTAAATGCTCTCGATGCCAAAAATAGGGGAGCAAAAATATTAACGCGTACAAAAGTCATTGAAGCAAAACGCGTCGAAGGTTTTTGGAAAATTATTTTGGAGAATCAGATAACGCGCGAGGTTGAAGAGCACCACGCCAAGGTTCTCATCAATGCGGCTGGACCTTGGGTGTCAGATGTTATCAACAGCAAACTTCATTTAAACTTTAAAGATAACATACGTTTAGTTCGCGGTAGCCACATAGTAGTTCCTAAATTGTATGATCACGATAGGTGCTACTTTTTTCAAGGAACTGACGGTCGGATAATTTTTTGTATTCCGTATGAGTATGATTTTACATTAATTGGAACAACCGACATAGATCACGATGATATTGAAATGAAACCAACGTGTAGTGATGCTGAGAGGGATTATCTTGTTAGTTTTGCATCTCAATATTTCGCTAAAGAAATATCTTCAAAAGATGTTGTTTGGAGTTATTCGGGTGTTCGTCCACTTTATAATGATGGCACAGAAAACGCCTCGGCAGCCACTCGTGATTATGTCCTCAAATTGGAGCATAATGGAGGTAGTGCCCCTCTACTTAATATATTTGGGGGAAAGATCACAACGTATAGAAAACTAGCAGAGGCTGCTATTGGTGAAATCTCTAAATTCTTTCCCGATTTGAAAAAGGCTTGGACAGCAAACTCTTCTCTACCCGGAGGAGATTTTCCGGTTCAGGATGTGGCTAAACTTATTAAAAAACTTCAGACAGAATTTAGTTTTTTATCCGAGATAAGGGCAAAAAGGCTTTTTCGAGCCTATGGCCTGAATGCTTGGGAATTTTTGAAAGGTGCAACAAAGTTAGAAGATTTAGGCGAACAATTTGGTGAGTTCTTAACGCAGAGAGAAGTTGAATATTTAAGAAAGAACGAGTTTGTAATGGAGGCTGATGATATTATTTGGAGGCGTACCAAGCTAGGCCTCAGAATGTCGGAGCAAGATAAAAGACGGCTAAGTGAATATCTAAAGACATCATAAACCTTGCAAGATATTTTTCTTTATCGTTAAATTTTACTGAGTTTTGGAGGAACAATGTCTTTTATTTTAGCAATCGATCAAGGTACGACTTCTAGTCGGTCAATTGTTTTTAACGAAAACCTCAAAATAATCGGATCAGCGCAAGAAGAATTTACTCAGCATTTTCCTCAGAGCGGCTGGGTCGAGCATAATCCAAAAGATTTGCTAGAAACCACGATAGGCACTTGCAAATCGGTACTTAAAAGTTCGTCTATTAATCCAAAAAAAGTTGCTGCCATTGGCATTACAAACCAGCGCGAAACAACCTTAGTTTGGGATAAAAATACAGGTGAGCCGGTCTATAACGCAATTGTTTGGCAGGACAGAAGGACAGCGTCTCATTGTGAAGAGCTTCGCAAAAAGGGGTATGAAAAGAAAGTTACAGACATTACAGGTTTGTTGTTAGACCCTTACTTTTCTTCAACAAAATTAGCTTGGATCCTTGATAATGTTGAAGGCGTAAGATCAAGAGCAGAGGCGGGCAAACTGCTGTTTGGGACTGTCGACAGTTACCTGATTTGGCATCTCACAGGACGTCAAAGTCATGTAACCGACGCAACCAATGCTGCCAGGACAATGCTCTATGATATCAGAAATGGTGCTTGGAGCACAGAGATGTGTGATATGTTAAATATCCCAATCAAAATGTTACCCGAAGTGTGTGACTGTGCTGCAGATTTTGGAATGACATCACCAGAAATTTTTGGGGTATCTATCCCTGTTAAGGGTGTGGCCGGGGACCAACATGCCGCAACACTTGGACAAGCTTGTTTCGAGCCTGGAATGATGAAATCAACTTATGGTACAGGTTGTTTTGCACTGCTTAATACCGGTAATACAATGGTCACTTCGCAAAACAGAATGTTAACCACTATTGGCTACCAACTTGATGGTAAAATAACTTATGCGCTTGAAGGATCTATTTTTATTGCAGGAGCCGTTGTTCAGTGGTTGAGGGACGGATTGAAAATCTTGTCCAAAGCCTCAGAGTCTGGCGAGTTGGCAAAATTATCAGACAATAGCCAAAACCTAATTTTAGTGCCAGCATTTACAGGTTTGGGTGCACCCTACTGGAATGCTGAGTGTCGGGGTGCGGTATATGGTTTGACACGAAATTCTGGTCCAGCTGAATTTTCCAGGGCTGCTTTAGAAAGTATCGGTTTTCAAACGCGTGACCTACTTGAGGCGATGATGTCTGACTGGAAAACCGGTGCCAAGGGCGGGGTTCTACGCGTAGACGGAGGCATGTCAGCATCCAATTGGACGATGCAATTTTTGTCAAATATTTTAGATGCGCCTGTTGATAGACCAGAAGTTTTGGAAACGACAGCTATGGGAGCGGCATGGCTAGCAGGGATGTGGGTTGGTCTTTATCCTGAACAAAATGAGTTTGCAAAATCTTGGTCACTTGAAAAAAGATTTCAACCTGGAATGGATGACGAGTTGAGAGAGCAGCGATACAAAGACTGGAAATCAGCTGTGGCCGCAACTTTAAAGGTAAGGATTTAAGAACATGATCGAAGAGCCAAAGCCACTCACAATTAAAAAAAAATGGAAAAGGCCATCAGGAGAACAGTTAAAAGCTTTTCAAAATATGCCATCTGGTTTTGTAACTGACGCATTAGATGGCCAAGGAACTTTATCAATCGATATAAAGCCGGTTGGCGACGGAAGGGATATAAATTGTGTTGTGGTTGGAGCTGCGGTCACTGCTGGAAATAACGCAGCTGATATCATGGGGACATTGGCGGCTTTAAATTTTATTCAAGAGAATGATGTTTTAGTAGCTTCTGTCTCTAAGCATCAAGGTTGTGCTGCTGCCGGTGATAGAGTGATGGGTATGCTCAAAAATTGTGGGGGCGCTGGTTTTGTGACTGATGGCCCGATGCGTGATTATAAAGGGTTAATTGAAGTTGGACTACCAGCATGGTGTACGGGTTTAACGCCTGCTTCCCCGTTCACAAAAGGTCCTGCGACAGTCGGTTTGCCGATAAATATTGGTGGTCAGAATGTAGAAAGTGGTGACATTATCGTTGCAGACATGGATGGAGTTGTTGTAGTCCCGCATAATAAAATAGATTTTGTTATAAACCGGCTTTCTCAAGTTTCTGACTTGGAGTACTCTTTAGACGCAGAAGTACGGGGAGGTCTTAAAATACCTGACCCGGTAAAAGCCCTAATTTTAAAAAATAATGCTAACTTTGTGGATGATTAATTTTGGTTTCGTATAGTTTGACTTTGATCCCGCCGTTATCTACGGCGCTCGAAATATCAAAAAAATTTAATCCAGTTGCTTTAGCAAGCCCTGGATCGCTGGTTATAAGACCAACCCGCCAACCAACAAATTTTTCTGACAAAGTTTGACCTAGCGACCTATACAACGCGAATAGTTTTTTTCGGTCACCAATACGTTTTCCATATGGAGGATTTACTAATATGATACCTGGTTTTTGAGTTGGTGGTGTCACATTACTTATTGAATTTGTTGTAAAATGACAGAATGTTTCAACACCTGCTTTTTTAGAATTTTTTATCGAATTTAGAATAGCACCCTGATCTCGATCAGAACCATAAAATTTTAGGTTTATCTTTTTTTGATAAACTTTTGTCAGCTCTTGGTACTTATTGTTTTTAAAAGAAGGCAGCTCCATAAAAGCGAAAGTTCTATTTCTGCCAGCAGGCAGACCTAATGCAATTTCCGCAGCTTCTATGACTATCGTTCCTGATCCACACATTGGATCATAAACGACTTGAGAACCGTCAAATTTCATTTTTTCCAAAAATAATGCTGCTAAAGTTTCCCTTATTGGGGCTTTGCCAGACTCAATTTTATAGCCGCGTTTATGCAAGCCTTCTCCAGAACTATCCAGGCTTATAGTACATATGTCAGATGAAATTCTTGTTTTAATTATAATTCTGGAAGTAGGATCTTCTTTAGCATCAATTTTATCACTTATCGCCTTAGATATCCGCTGACTGGCTGCTCCAGAATGGTAAATTTTACTTTTCCGACAAGTAGTTTCTACTCTAAATGATTTTTTATATTGAAGAATGTTTTCCCAATTTAATTTGTGTGAGAGCTTATCCAGTTGAGCTAAGTGTGAAACTCGAAAAGAGGCAATCCGCACCAATATTTTAGATGCGCCTCTTAAATAAAAATTTGCGCGCCAGACGTCGTGCCAATCGCCAAATAATCTAACACCCCCGACCATCAATTCAGTCTGTTTGGAACTATTTCTTTTAATTTCCGATAATAGTTCTTGTTCAAGACCTGGTATACAAGATGCAAAAATTTCAAATTTTTCTTGGTTCATTTTGAGCAATAAAAGTCATTTAATCAGGTGACCAAGTTCTGAAAATACTTTTTGATAAACTTCTACTTTAAAGGGCACAATCGAAGACAAAAGATCTTTTTTTGATTTCCATGCCCATTCAGAGAACTCAGGTTCTTCAGTACCTATATTTATATCAGAGTCCTGTCCAAGGAATTCAAATGCAAACCACTTTTGCTTCTGACCTCTATATTGACCGTTCCATAGCTTAGGGATGAGTTCGATAGGAATATCGTAGGACAACCAACCAGTTGTCCCGCCAATTAAGCGAGCCTTGCTGTGGTGTATGCCAGTTTCTTCGGACAATTCTCTAAAAGCAGCTGTTTCAGGAGTTTCGTTTTTATCTATACCCCCCTGGGGCATTTGCCATGCGTTAGTATTATTATCTATTCGTTTTCCAGAAAAAATATGACCCTTGGTATTGATTAAAACCATCCCAACATTTTTACGATACTTTAGCTTCGAAACGTCAATGACGGTCATTTTAATGATCTTTTATACATGTCTACTTTTTTGGTCCTAAAGCGTTGAGGCCCGTCAGAATATCTATTGCATATGCGAGCTGGTAGTCTGCATTGCGTAATTCTGCAGCTTTTTCTGCTTTGGCTCTATCTTCTTCGATTTGTTGAATTTCATCTTCTGAAAGACTGTCATTTGAAAGTGAACCTCTTAAATCCGACTCTGACCTATATCTAAAACCATCTTCGTCATCGTCAGTCCGGCGACGTGGTTGCTCTACAATAATGTCTGGAGTAACGCCTAGATTTTGAATTGAACGACCTGAAGGTGAATAATATCGGGCAGTTGTAAGTCGCATGGCACTCTGTTCACGTAATGGCATCACTGTTTGAACTGAACCTTTCCCAAAGCTCTTAGTGCCGACTACAATTCCTCTTCTATGGTCCTTTAAGGCTGCAGCCACGATTTCGGAGGCTGAAGCTGAACCCCCA
This sequence comes from Paracoccaceae bacterium, assembly GCA_902632125.1. Classification (GTDB taxonomy): domain Bacteria; phylum Pseudomonadota; class Alphaproteobacteria; order Rhodobacterales; family Rhodobacteraceae; genus Salinivivens. The sequence goes on from CACPBQ010000003.1 coordinate 41,246, forward strand.
TTTATGAGGACAACGATTGGTTTACCTTCAATTATGTCACCAGGCGTTGCATTGTATCTGTCTCCTTCTTCCGGGTCTCTGCCTCTTGTAGAAACAATTTCACCCTTGTCTAGGAAAGCATCTGACACGCGTATAGCTTGGGAAAGCAAACCACCTGGATTATTGCGCAGGTCTATTACGACCCCATTAATATTTTCTAATCCACCCGCACTCTGTAACTTTTCGTCCAATCCATCTCGAATATTATCAAACGTATTATCATTAAAGGTTGTTACTCGGATAACAACACTTTTACCCTCAGTGCGCACTCTAGCAGCTGTTAGCTTAATAAAGTCTCTTATGATAGTTACGTCGAAGGGTTCGTCTTCTCCTTCTCGAACGACGGTGATTACTATTTCAGATCCAACTGGCCCACGCATGCGCTCAACAGCTTCATTCAGAGTTAATCCGAGCACACTTTCTCCATCGACGTGAGTGATAAAGTCTCCAGCTTCCATTCCTGCTTCGTCAGCTGGAGTTCCATCAATTGGAGAGACGACTTTAACGAACCCCTCCTCCTGAGTTACCTCGATACCAAGCCCCCCAAATTCTCCACGAGTTTGCTCTCGCATTTTTTCAGCATCGACAGGAGGAAGATATCCTGAATGAGGATCCAAAGAAGTTAGCATCCCATTTATGGCGGCTTCAATTAATTCTTTTGCATCTACTTCCTCTACGTATTCTGATCTGATGCGGTCAAATATATCCCCAAATAAATCAAGTTGTTCATAAACATCGGCCTTGTCAGAATTGTTTTCTGCTAAAACAGGACCAGTAAATTTAACAGCTGTAAAGATTCCTAAAGTCCCCCCTAAAAATGCTGCTAAAATTATTTTTTTCATGTTGCTATTCCTTGTTTATTTGAACCAATTCAATGGATTTTTAGGCTCTGAACCTTCCCTCACTTCAACATAAAGCGTTTCCGATAATTTCCCAGAATAAATGTTTGCCTGAGTTTTAAAAATCTTATCAACTTCATCTGATTGACTAGGCATTAACCCTATGGGCGATAAAGCTGGAATCACTTGGCCGATCTCGCCATATACTGTATCCATTCCAGCAAAAACAAATAATAGTCCGTTCTGTGGCTCTAAGATAGCTACATTTCCATAATCTAAAAGAGGTCCTAAGTACCTAATCGTTGCCGCTGTTGGCGATATAACAATAGCTCTAGGGTCAGTAGCTAGAACTATGCCAGATCGTTTTATTCCAGAAGCGTCTGGTTCATTAAATTTGCCTAAAATCTTACCTCTCACTGGTAATTTGAGATTTCCTTTCCTGTCACTTACAGGTGGTAAGGAAACAGAAGTTTCGTTGATAGCTATAGACTGAACCGATGAGGCAAAAGTCTCTAAATCTTTAGAAGCTTTCATAAGTGTTTCCAGTTTTTCGGGGTCAGTTACAAACCGTTTTGGCAAGTTATCCCGGTTAGCAATAGCACGTCCCAAATTAACGTGAGCTTTTTGAAGTTCTAACAAGCCAGTTTTAAGGGATGATTGAGCCGTAAATTGTGTTTCAGATAATTGTTTTAAGACCATCACCTGATCTCTAAGTTGGTTAACATTTTCCTGTAGTACTGGAACAATATCGGAAATAATCATCCCGCTTCTTGCTGTCGCGAGTGGCCCACTAGGGTGAAGTATATGACCAGCGATCGGTGTTTTTTGAACCGTAGCTAAAACTCCCAAAAATTGCATAATTTCATTTTCATTCTGGTCCAATACATCTTGAAGTTGGGCCTGCTGCAGGGTTAAATCACGAACGGAAACTCTTAAAATAGCTAGAGTTTCTTCGTAGCTTTGAATGGCTTGGCTAAGTGACTTTATTCTTTTTTTTGCATTTTTTGCATTTTTAAGATCTGCAGCAGCTAGGTCTAAAGCTTCGATAGCAAAGATCGTTTCAAGCGCTTTTGAAGATTGTGCAAATACTGAGTTTGAACAAAAAAAACTGCTGATAGCGACCAGTGTTATTATTAGTTTATTTTTAATGATGGCGTTCATAACAATAAAGAATTTCCAGTCATTTCGGGTGGTGGTTTTAGATCCATAAGTTCTAAAATCGTGGGCGCTATGTCGGAAAGCCGTCCCCCATTGGATAAAGATTTATTTTTAGGTCCATTAAATAAAATGGCGGGAACCGGGTTTAGAGTATGTGACGTATGGGGATTTCCAGTAAAAGGATCAACCATAATTTCACAGTTACCATGATCAGCTGTTAAAAACAAAGTTCCTTCTACTTTTTTCAGGGCATGTACCAAATGGCCAAGACTTTTATCAACTGCTTCGCAAGCTTCGATTGTGGCATGTAAATTTCCAGTATGTCCCACCATATCTGGATTGGCATAATTTGTAACTATGAGATCATAATTACTATCAATGGCGTCAACTAAAGTGTCAGTGACAGCTTTGGCAGACATCTCTGGTTTTAAGTCATATGTAGCAACTTTAGGAGAGTTAGGCATATTACGAACCTCTCCTTCAAAATATTCCTCACTACCCCCGTTTAGAAAATATGTGACATGCGGATATTTCTCAGTTTCAGCGAGTCTTAATTGCCTTTTCTTCGCTAGTGATACCCACTCGCCTAAGGTATTTTTAATTTTTGGTTTTGGATAGCAAGTAGCCATAAATGCGTTATGATTATCGGAATATTCGACCATTCCCAGTAAGTTTTTTATCTTAGGTCTGTTTTCAATTTCCAACTCTAAAAAATTTGGATCTCCAATAGCGCTCAAAATTTGTCTTGACCGGTCGGCGCGAAAATTCAAACAGAAAAACCCATCATTTTCATTAATTCCTGTGTATTGATTAATAACAGTTGGAGGAATAAATTCGTCTGTCACATCAGACTCATATGCTTCCTCGATCGCCATTTGCACATTGGATGTTTTTTGATCACTATTTCCAAAGATTATTGCATTGTAAGCTAAATGAACGCGCTCCCAACGATTGTCACGATCCATTGTATAGTAGCGGCCGCTTACTGTTCCAGCCTGAACTTTCTCACTTAGAAGTGGATTTATTTTGTTCACAAATTCTATTGCTGATTGCGGCGCAGCATCGCGTCCATCAGTGATGAGATGAAGGATTACGGGAACGTCATGAGACTGAAATAGTCGAATGGATGTAGTCAAATGATTTATATGTCCATGTACACCACCATCTGATAAAACGCCCATTAAATGTGCTCGACCACTATTTTTTTTTATATTTTGTAGATGATTGAGCAGATTTTTGTTTTTAAAAAAGTTCTTATTTTCTATCTCTAGATCTATTTGACCTAAATCCATTGAGACTATTCTCCCAGCACCAATGTTCATATGTCCAACTTCTGAGTTGCCCATTTGTCCCTCTGGCAATCCAACATCTGTTCCATGGGTTAATAGCGTTGTCTTTGGGCAAGTTTGCCATAAATAATCAAAAGTAGGTGTTCTTGCTAGGACTGGCGCACTGCTAATCTTATCTTCGGATAAACCCCATCCATCCAAGATACATAAAACTACAGGCGGCATCGAACTTTTACCCTAAAAAATATGTCATTGAGCTTTAAAGGCACTTAAAATTATTTAAAAACAGTCGGATGTATCTTTTCACATAAAGGGTACAAATGGGACGCCGCAGGAAGACACAGTTAAAATTGTTAGAATTAAAAATAAGTTACGCATTGGTTACTCCTTATGATATGGACTCCCAGCAAGAATAGTTGCTGACCTATATAATTGCTCGGCGATCATGACACGGGCCAGCATATGTGGCCAGACCATTTTTCCGAATGAGATCTTTAAATTTGCTTTATCAAGTAAAATTTTGTCTAAGCCATCAGCCCCACCTATGACGAGATGGCAATATCCGACACCATCATCTGCCCAATCTGAAAGATATTTAGTAAACTCTTTTGAGGATAACGCTAATCCTCTTTCATCAAGAGCAATTATTTTTGAGTTCTTATGAAAGTTTTTCATCAATAATTTGGCTTCAGACATTGGCCCGCCGCCTTTTTTTTTATCTTCAACTTCAATAACTGAACTTAAAGAGAGGCCAAAGGGCTTTGATAACTTAGAAAATCTAGATAAATAATCATCTATCAGTTCTTTTTCCGGTGAATTTCGAAGGCGCCCAACAGCGCTTAATGAAATTTTCATGAAGAACTTTCTGCGTTAGTTGCCGATAGGTTGCCACATTTTTTCTAATTGATAAAATTCGCGGACCTCCGGTCTGAATACATGTACAATCACATCATCCATATCAATCAAAACCCAGTCTCCCGCATCCTTACCTTCGACTTTGCTTGTTCTACCCAAATCCTGTTTGATGTTATCCACCAGTTTTTCAGAAATTGCGGAAACTTGTCTGGAAGACCTCCCTGATGCGATAATCATGTAATCACCAATAGAGGATCTCCCCCGCAGATCGATCTGCACAATATCTTCTGCCTTATCATTTTTTAATGAGTTTAGTATTCGAGCCAACAGCAACTCGCTTGTTGTCTCTTCGGCTGACTTATCGGCCGCCGGCTGAACCACAGTGTCAACTGCGTCAACAGTTAGTGTCAGAGCATTGCCCTCCTCGTTTGTAATTATACGTTACGTGGGTTTATTTTAGCATGCGTTAAAATAATTCGTCAACGAGGACGTTTTAATATTTAGATTTTACTGACTTGATAGTTTTTTGTGAAAGGCTTAATCAGCATATATGGTACGGATTTTGTATATCTTTGACTATTCTTGGTTGCTTGTAAGTTTTTTTAACATCATGCAATCTACAGGGTATTACACCAAAACCGTTAGGTTGGGGGTCTGCAAGCCTAAACGGCCAACTTTCTGGAGAGTCAAATGACAGCTCCTAAAACACTGTATGATAAGATCTGGGACGCACATGTGGCACATGCCTCTGATGATGGTACCTGTCTATTATATATTGATAGACATTTAGTACACGAAGTAACCAGTCCACAGGCTTTTGAGGGATTAAGAATGGCAGGTAGAAGTGTCCGGTCTCCTGATAAAACCATAGCTGTCCCAGACCATAACGTTCCCACAACTGTTGATAGAGAAAGTGGAATAGATAACGAAGAGAGTCGCATTCAGGTCGAAGCGCTTGATAAAAATGCCAAAGAATTTGGGGTCCATTATTATCCAGTATCTGATATTCGCCAAGGAATTGTTCATATAGTAGGGCCCGAACAAGGGTGGACTTTACCCGGTATGACGGTTGTTTGTGGTGATAGTCATACTGCGACACATGGTGCTTTTGGAGCATTGGCGCACGGAATAGGAACTTCTGAGGTTGAACATGTTTTGGCAACTCAGACTTTGATCCAGAAAAAATCAAAAAACATGAAAGTTGAGATAAATGGGAAATTAAGGCCAGGCGTTACCGCGAAGGACATCACACTTTCAGTAATAGGGGCCACTGGAACCGCCGGTGGAACAGGTTATGTTATTGAATACTGCGGAGAGGCAATCCGAGATCTTTCGATGGAAGGTCGAATGACTGTTTGCAATATGGCAATTGAGGGTGGTGCTCGTGCAGGGTTGATAGCACCAGACAAAACGACCTTTGAGTATTGTAAAGGCCGTCCTCACGCTCCAAAGGGTGCAGCTTGGGAGCAAGCTGTAGAATACTGGATGTCGTTATTTACAGATGAAGGTGCTCACTTTGATAAAATAATAGAAATAAATGGTGCTGATATTGCTCCTGTTGTAACTTGGGGGACTTCTCCAGAAGATGTTCTTCCAATTACAGATATAGTTCCAGAACCTGAAAGTTTTGAAGGTGGTAAAATAGAGGCGGTAAAACGATCTTTAGATTATATGGGATTAAAAGCAGGTCAAAAGCTTACTGATATAAAAATTGATGCTGTATTTATTGGATCTTGTACTAATGGCCGTATTGAAGATTTGCGTGCTGCTGCAAAGATCCTTGAAGGTAAAAAAGTAAAAGATGGAATGCGGGCAATGGTGGTACCAGGTTCGGGTCTTGTGCGTGCACAAGCGGAGAAAGAGGGATTAGCTGATATTTTTAAACGAGCTGGTTTTGAATGGCGTTTGGCTGGTTGTTCAATGTGCTTGGCTATGAATCCAGATCAACTCAGTGAAGGAGAGAGATGTGCCTCCACGTCGAACCGTAACTTTGAAGGTCGACAAGGCTATAAGGGGCGTACACATTTGGTGTCACCAGCCATGGCAGCCGCAGCAGCCGTAACGGGACATTTAACAGATGTCCGGGAGATGATTTCATGAGAAAGTTTGAAAAATTTAGTGGTATTGCCGCGCCTATGCCACTGGTCAATATCGACACAGATATGATTATTCCAAAGCAATTCTTAAAAACAATAAAGCGATCAGGTCTTGGCGTAAATGCGTTTGCGGAAATGCGCTACAAAGCCGATGGATCTGAAGTTGAAGATTTTGTTTTAAATAAACCAGCATACAGAGAAGCTAGTATTTTGATAGCTGGAGATAACTTTGGCTGTGGATCCTCTCGTGAACACGCACCCTGGGCTTTATCTGATTTTGGAATAAAAGTCGTTGTTTCTACGTCTTTTGCAGACATTTTTTTTAACAACTGCTTCAAAAATGGAATGTTACCCATTGTCTTACCCGCCGAGCAAGTTGAAATTCTGATGGATGATGCTGAAAAAGGATCAAATGCTCGGATGGAAATAGACTTGGAAGCGCAGACAGTAACTTCTTCAGACGGGAGCATCTTTTCCTTTGAAGTCGACCCGTTTAAAAAGCATTGTTTGCTCAACGGATTGGATGATATTGGTTTGACGATGGAAAAATCGTCCAGCATAGAAGCTTATGAAAAAAAATTAGAATTTGAGCGGCCTTGGTTGTGATCAAATCACATCTGATTAAGTATTTTATTTATTGAAATTTTTAAAATACAATTTTGGCAATTAATAAAAATATTTTGTAAGGATATCGAAAATGACTAATCCATCCATACTTATTTTGCCTGGTGACGGAATTGGCCCAGAAGTAATGAAAGAGGTTCGTAAAGTCATCGATTGGTATGGTACAAAACTGGGCCTGGTTTTTGATGTTTCTGAAGATCTAGTTGGTGGGATTGCATATGATGCTCATGGCACACCATTACACGACTCTACATTAGCAAAAGCCCAAGAGGTTGATGCAGTTTTATTGGGCGCTGTCGGTGGACCAGATTATGATAATTTAGACTTTAGTGTGAAACCTGAACGAGGTTTACTGAAACTGCGCAAGGAAATGGACTTATTTGCTAACTTGAGGCCCGCTCAGTGTTTTAATGCTCTTGCGGATTTTTCTTCACTGAAAACAGAGGTTGTGTCTGGATTAGATATCATGATTGTTCGTGAACTTACATCAGGAATTTATTTTGGGGAACCGCGTGGTATTATTGAAGAAGGTAATGAACGCGTTGGCATAAATACTCAAAGATACACTGAAAGTGAAATTGACCGCGTTGCGCGATCAGCATTCGAACTTGCAAGGCGACGGGGAAATAAAGTCTGCTCAATGGAAAAAGCAAATGTTATGGAGTCCGGCGTTCTTTGGCGCGAAGTTGTACAAAAAGTTCATGATGAGGATTATGCGGATGTAGAACTTTCCCACATGTATGCTGACGCAGGAGCTATGCAGTTATGCCGTTGGCCAAAACAATTTGATGTTATAGTAACCGATAACCTGTTTGGTGATCTATTATCTGATGCCGCAGCAATGTTAACAGGTTCTCTCGGCATGTTGCCCTCAGCATCTCTTGGAGCTCCGATGGCGAATGGTCGCCCAAAGGCCTTATACGAACCTGTTCATGGATCAGCACCAGATATTGCCGGCGAAGGTAAAGCAAATCCGATCGCTTGTATTTTAAGTTTTGCAATGGCGCTCAGATACTCTTTTGATCAAGGTAAAGAAGCTGATCGTGTGGAAGCAGCTGTAGAAAGTGTTCTTGCCGATGGCTACCGAACTCCTGATTTGCTTGGCGAAGATGGAGTTGATCCTGTAACAACGCAGCAAATGGGTGATGCTATTCTAAAGGCATTGAATGCTACATTGTAGAGGTCTGAGAGAAGTACTTTGTTGAATTTTAATTGACGACGTAGTGGAATGAATACGGCACTTTTGGTAATAGACGTTCAAAATGATTTTTGCCCGGCAGGAGCATTAGAAGTTGCGCGTGGTGACGAGATTATTTCTGATATCAATCAGGAAATGAAAAAATATAATTGTATTGTTCTTACGCAAGATTGGCATCCCAAAGGACATTCATCTTTTGCCTCAAGTCACGTGGGGAAAAACCCACTTGATACAATTGATATGCCTTACGGTGAACAAGTTTTATGGCCCGATCATTGCCTTCATGGTAGCAAGGGCGCTGAATTTCACGATAAATTAGATACACAACGAGCCAATGCTGTCATAAGAAAAGGTTCAAACCCAATGATAGATAGTTACTCAGCATTCTTTGAAAATGATCGGAAAACTGTAACTGGGCTAGATGGCTATTTTAAATCGCTTGAAATAGAAAAAATCAATTTAGTTGGATTGGCGACTGATTTCTGTGTAAATTACTCTGCGCAAGATGCGGCCAAGTTAGGATACAAGGTTTCGGTTTTTGAAGACATGTGCAGAGCCATCGATATAGATGGTTCTCTTGAATTGGCGAGAACTGCGATGCGGGCGTCTGGAGTGGAGTTAATCTAATGGTTGATATCGCTAGGCGCGTTTGGAACCATAAGTGGAAAATTGATCCTATCGTAAGATCACTTCTGGATACGGATTTCTATAAGCTATTGATGTGTCAATCAATTTTTCGAAATAAGCCTGATACCTCTGTAACATTTAGTCTAATAAACAGAAGTAAAAATATAAAGTTAGCAGAACTCATAGATGAGGATGAACTAAGAGAACAATTGGATCATATCCGTAGTCTATCTTTATCGAGAGGGGAAAGTACTTGGCTGCGTGGGAACACTTTTTATGGAAAAAGACAAATGTTCCGCTCTGACTTTATGGAATGGTTCGAAAAGTTAAAATTACCGCCCTACCACTTAGAGAAGAAAGCTGGTCAATATGAATTGACATTTGAGGGTTCATGGCCTGAGGTTATGCTTTGGGAAGTTCCCGCTCTTTCAGTTTTAATGGAATTGAGAGGCCGTGCTGTTTTAAACAAAATGGCAAAATTTGAACTAGAAGTTTTGTATGCACGTGCAATGACTAAGCTATGGGAAAAGATAGAAAGTCTAAGACACATCGAAGATCTAAAAATTGCAGATTTTGGAACACGCAGAAGACACTCTTTTCTTTGGCAGGATTGGGCCGTTCAGGCAATGTTAGAAGGACTAGAGGATAAGTTTATAGGTACCTCAAACTGTTTGATTGCTATGAAACGAGATATCGAAGCAATTGGCACGAATGCCCATGAACTCCCGATGATTTATTCTGCGTTAGCTAAAAATGACGAAGAACTAGCCAATGCCCCTTATCAAGTTTTAGCAGATTGGCATGAGGAGCATGATGGAAATTTACGAATTATTTTACCCGATACATATGGTACAGAGGCTTTTTTAAAAAGAGCGCCGGATTGGTTAAAACAGTGGACGGGTATACGAATTGATAGTGGTGATCCCGTTGAGGGAACTGAGGCAGCTATCGCTTGGTGGCAAAATAAGGGAGAAAACCCGGAAGATAAGTTGGTGATTTTCTCAGATGGCTTGGATACATCGATGATAAAATTTTTGCATGAAAAATTTAATGGTCGCGTAAAAGTATCGTTTGGATGGGGAACAAACTTAACAAATGACTTTCGTGATTTAGTTTCAGATGGGTCTTTAGATGCCTTTTCACTTGTTTGTAAACCTATCAAAGCTAACGACAGATCTACAGTAAAACTGTCGGATAATCTAAATAAAGCCTTAGGGCCCTCTGAAGAAATTAATCGCTACAAACGTGTATTTGGCGTTAAAGATCAAAAATCTTTTGATATTTTCGTATAGTTTAGATTGGTACGCGTAAATTGTATCCAGTAATTCGCATGGCTAAAGAGTTTTGGATTAATAGGCGAGCGGCTCCTGTAAAGCTTGGTGAATTTCATTTTTCAAATCATATGTGCTGGCCTTGGGACTTAGATATGTGGCTAGAGCTTAATAATGGGCGGACACTTACTCTTTACGATTTGGGGCGTCTTGTTTTAGCAAAACGCTGTGGCTTACTTTCATTATTAAAAGAAAAACGTTGGAGTATGACGATGGCCGGCGCATCAGTGCGTTATCGGCGACGCATTCGTATGTTTGAAAGGTTTGAGATGCGCAGTAGAGGTATATGCTGGGATGATCGTTTCTTTTACATAGAGCAATCTATTTGGAAAAAAAATGGTGAGTGCGCCGGTCATATAATATATAGGAGTGCCTTTGTGGACCGAACTGGAATTATAAATCCGGACGTAGTAGTTGAGGCTTTAGGAGAAAAAATAGAGCGCCCGTCAATACCAGAATGGATTGCCAAATGGGTTGATGCTGAAAATAATCGCCCATGGCCACCGGACAAAGAATAACTTGGTATAAACTAGTAAATAATGTTTAAATGATGTGAGTTATTTTGGAGATTGCTAATGTCGCAACGTAAGCGCATTTGGGGCTGGTTTTTTTATGACTGGGCATGCCAACCATTTTATACATTGATGCTGACTTTTTTCTTTGCGCCTTACTTTGCAACAGTAGCTGCAGACTATTTCGTGTCATCAGGCATGGAGATAGAGGTCTCTAAAGCAAAAGCGCAGACCATGTGGTCTATATGTCTTTCAGCGTCTGGCTTGTTTATAGGATTTAGCGCACCAATCTTGGGTGCAATTGCCGACACATCTGGTCGTCGTATGCCTTGGATTTATGTTTTTTCCATTATGTTAATTTTGGGCGCATTGGGAACATGGGTTGGTGTTCCGGATGGATCCAATTTAACCTTAATGTTGTACTTTTTCGCCTTAGGTTATGTCGGTACTGAGTTTGCTTTGATATTTACGAATGCTCAATTAACTACCTTGGGCAGTCAGCGTGAGATAGGAAAAATTTCTGGATCAGGGTTTGGCTTTGGGTATTTAGGTGGTGTCTTTGCTCTAGCCATTGCTCTTTTGTTATTAGTCGAACAGCCCAATGGTAAAACATTTATGTTGGGAATTGAGCCCCTTTTTGGATTATTGGATCCAGAACAAATGGAAGGTACTCGCTTTGTTGGGCCACTCGCAGCAATATGGTTTATTATTTTTGCAATACCATATTTTAAAAATATCAAAGATGACCCTGCTCTTTTGAATAAGATTAATGTTGGTAAGGGTCTGCGGGATTTGGTGGATGTTTTAAAGGGTCTCAAGGATAGGCGCAGCATGAGTGCCTATCTTGTTTCTTCAATGTTTTATCGAGATGCTATGAACGGGCTTTATAGTTTTGGTGGAGTATATGCAGCGCTTGTCCTTGATTGGACAATAACCCAACTAGGAGTGTTTGGGATAATTGCGGCTTTGGGTGCTGCATTTTTTAGTTGGCTTGGTGGAAAGGCAGATAGCTTACTAGGCCCAAAGCCTGTTATTACCTTTTGCATTTATGTAATGATAATTGTTTGCATAACTATTGTAGGGATGACCCCTAATTCCTTATTTGGAATCCAGTTAGAAGACGGGTCGACTTTACCCGATACTATTTTCATGATTTGCGGTGTTTTAATCGGTGGTTTTGGAGGTGCCATGCAGGCCGCTAGCCGTACTATGATGGTCAGGCATACTACAATAGAACGGGCTACCGAAGCTTTCGGACTATATGGTTTAATGGGGCGGGCGACAGCTTTTTTAGCGCCGACATTAATCGGAATAGTTACAGCAATTACACAAAGTCCCCGTTTCGGTGTTTCTCCGCTTATAGGTCTTTTTATCATTGGTTTGATTGTTTTGATATGGGTTGACGCAGAAGGTGAGGCGAGTGGTTAATTTAATACGCTTTTTCAATCTTGCTGTTTTGTTGATATTTACGTCGCTTCCGGTACTCGCTGCATCGATTAGTCAAAATTCTCCGGGTGAGGCAAGAGATTATTTTGGGAAGTTTTCCAAACCATCGAAACAACCCGCGAGCCCAATAGGCGGTTACTCATATGGGTGTTTAGCTGGAGGTCAAATATTACCGGAAAGTGGTCCAACTTGGCAGGCGATGCGTCTATCACGTAATAGAAACTGGGGTCATCCAGTTTTATTGGATTACTTGGTAAAGCTTTCAAAAAAAGCTTCTCAATTAGAGGGTTGGAAAGGTCTGTATATTGGTGATCTAGCACAGCCAAGAGGTGGGCAAATGGTATCTGGCCATGCTAGCCATCAAACAGGATTAGATGTTGATATTTGGATGTTACCAGCAAATAATTTGAACCTAACAAGAGCTGAGCGTGAAAATATTAGTTCTATCTCATTACGCAAATCAAGAGGTGCATATGTCAATGAATCTTGGACAAAAGAACACCATAAATTGCTTCGTTCAGCTGCTAGTGATCCTCGTGTCGCGAGGATTTTTGTCTTTCCCGGGGCAAAGGTTAAAATGTGCAAAGATGAGAAAGGCAATAGAGACTGGTTGAGAAAAATTAGACCTTGGTATGGGCATCATTATCACTTTCACGTGAGGTTGAAATGTCCAAATGATGCGCGCGAATGCGTTAATCAGCATCCCCCACCTCTTGGAGATGGCTGCAGCGAAGCGGAAAAATGGGTAAAGAATATTTTAAACCCACCAAAGAGAGATCCGAATGCACCAAAGCCAAAGCCAAAGCCTCCGCTCACACTTAAACGTATACCGGAACAGTGTATTACAGTATTAAACGCGCCTGATCTAAATTCTAATTAATTCTTCTTGTGAATAGGATTAAACGGGATTAAGTAGTCGTCGTCTCCGATGAGCGGAGGCCAAGTCTCCGAACACCTTGAGAAAACGGAATACAAAATGAACAAGCTTTTTCCTGGCATTCTTGCCATGGCTACAATCGTTGTAGCTTCTAATATTTTAGTACAATTTTTTATCGGTAATTGGCTAACCTGGGGAGCCTTTACCTATCCATTTGCATTTTTGGTAACTGATCTTATTAACAGAATGTATGGTCCTTCAGATGCGCGCCGCGTTGTCTTTTTTGGATTTACAGTTGGTATTGTGTGCTCCTTAGTTGGAACACAAATTAATATAGAAATTGCTCCAGATTTTATGGCTCCAGCAGTTACACTCAGAATAGCAATTGGATCTGCTACGGCATTTTTATGCGCTCAATTATTGGATGTGACAATTTTTGACCGGCTAAGGCACGGGACTTGGTGGAGCGCACCCTTGATTTCCACATTGGTGGGATCCACGCTGGATACTATTATATTCTTTTTTATCTCTTTTTCTTTTATGATGACCAGTCTGCTCGGTAGTGATCATAATATAGATTTTTTCAATGAAATAGTAATGGGTCCTTTAGGATTTGAGCAAACGCGTTGGATCGCAACAGCCATGGTAGATTGGTCAGTCAAAGTATCTATAGCGTTGATTGCACTTATTCCGTTCAGGATTATTGTTATATCTTATTACGCTCGAAATAATTAGCTTTTGACATTTTTATTTTTTATGTCAAATTATCGATAAGTGTAACAAATGAAAGGAGGTGGTCCAGTGTCTAAAGAGGTATTGGAGAGAGGTGTCGGAACAGTTAAGGAGTTTGCGCTCTAAGGCAGCCCTTGAGGAGTGAAGTCCGAAATTGGTATTTCCTAACCGACCCACTTCCCTACAATCTCAAAGAATTAATAAGGGCGGCCTGATGGCCGCCCTTTTCATTCAGTATTTTGATTAAAAGTTATGCTTAAAATAAGTGAAAATATTATTATCGAAGACTGGGAGTTGACGGAAAACTTTGTGCGATCATCAGGGCCAGGGGGCCAAAATGTGAACAAGGTAAGTACCGCTGTTGAGCTAAGATTTGAGGCTCTAAAATCTCCCCATTTACCAGATCAGGTAAAAGTTCGATTAAAGAAGATCGCTGGTCGACGTTGGACAAACGATGGTGCCGTAATTATCCAAGTTGAAGATACGCGTTATCAAACAAGAAATCGGGAAATAGCGCGAAAAAGACTTAAAGATTTGATACTGAAAGCTACTACTGTGCAAAAAAAAAGAATTGCCACTAAACCAACTGCAGGTAGTCAAAGACGAAGGATAAAAGACAAAAAACAAAGGGGGGAGGTTAAACAAGGCCGCAAAACTATTCGAAACGAAAGTGATTTTAACTTTTGAAATAGAAGTTTAGCTGATTATTTGACTTTTGCTTTAGCACTCATCGCCATTGCGCCGTCTTCTCTTTCGATCCAAAGAGAGTATTCAGTAGGTTCTGTCTCAATTCCCCTAATCTTAAAATTCATATTATCAAAAACTGGAGCCATAGCCCTAAATTCAAAATTTTGTACAACTGCATCTGGCTTTTGACTGGCTAAACCATCCAAAAGTAAGGTCGCTAAAAGGGGACCATGTACAACTAGCCCATCATAACCTTCTGTTTCGGTACAGAAAGGATAATCGTAATGAATTCGGTGGCCATTGAAAGTTAATGCTGAGTACCTGAAAAGTAAAACGGGATCAGGATTTATATCAATTGAAAAATCAAATTTGTTGGGAGACTCTACCAATTTTGGAGCTTCCGAATTAGTTGTGGCCTTTTCACGATACACTATGTCGTGCTCTTCGTTTATACATATACTTGGGCCATTACTTACTTCGTGGGAAACGGTTACGAAGACTAATTCTCCAGAGCGACCTGATTTAGCCATTACATTTTTGATTGTGCTTGTTTTCTTGTACTCATGACCAATTTTTAAGGGCTCTAAAAATTGTATCCTACTACCTGCCCACATGCGTCTGGGTAGTTTTACTGGTGGTAGAAAGTCTCCCAATGCAGCATGTCCATCATAGCCGGCTTCAGATAACTTGAAAATTGGCAGAAAAAACAGCCAATGCCAGAGTGGAGGTAAGATTTTGTTATCCGAATAGTTTATTTGTTCATGGTTCAGAGTCGCCGCCATTGCATTTGCAGGGAAAGCTGTCAAAAGATCATTTCTTTCCTCAGTTTTTCCAATCCAATCTTGTAAATTTACTGTTGTCATATCAATCCGTCGGTATCGTTTTAATTAATGCTGGGAGTTTCATCATTCCTTCATACCAAGAAGCTAAGTTTGAGTTCCCATTACGCCACTGTCTCCCATCATGCCGAAAATCTAAATAACCAAGGGAACAAGCGACTGCTATTTGGCCCATGTTAAGTTCTTCATCCATGGCTTGAAATTTTCTGTCGTTAAGGGCTTTGACAGCGTGGACAACCTTGGACCATTGGGCGTCCATCCAAGATTCTGATTGCTCATTTTTGGGTCTCAATTTACTTTCGTATGTTATCGAAACAGCGCTCTCCATTATTCCATCAGCTAAAGCTTCCAGCGTAAGAATATCATAAATATTATGTTTGGGATAAAGGTTTGATCCAGCAAGCTCGTCGAGATATCTAGTAATCACACGACTATCAAACATAGATTTTCCATCTTCCAAAATCATAACAGGGATCTTACCCAGCGGATTGGCAGCTCTTGCCTTCTCTGCTACGGACAATGCTGTTGTTTTTACATTAATTAGTTCGATGCGATCATTAAGCCCGACATGATGAATAAGTGTTGTTACCTTGCGAACGAAAGGTGATGGTGGTGAGTAAACTAGCTTCATAAAATTACTCCTTAGTAACCAGTATTTTATTGTATAGATTTTTTATTTACCAGAAAATTAGCAAGTACAATTTGTGAAATAAGTCTCACTTATACATCAAGGAAATAAAGTTATAGGATCATTTTCTTCCCATTTAGGATACTTTTTCATTACTGAACTGAACATTTGAGAAGTTTTAAAACTTTCCAGCCATTGTATAGTTTTTGGCCAAGGTTGTGATAAAAACCAATTAAAATCAATATGAGCAAACTGCCTAACAAATGGTAAAATAGCTATATCAGCTAGATTTAAATCTTGTCCAAACAGACAGGGGTTAAGCTGATTTTCAATTAAATCTAAATAATTACTTGCCAGCACTCGATTTTCTATTGGATCCTCATCAGGATACCGACTTGGATATTTTGTTCGGTCAAGCGCTTTCTTAAATGGACCATCACAAGTCTCTACTAATTCTAGGCTTTTATTGATTTCTTTAAGCCAATTGTTGGGATCGTTTATGTTTAAAGCCCAAATCATGATATCAAGACTTTCATCTAAAATGGCATCATTGGTTTGTAAACAGGGAACAGTTTTACTTTTGGATACTTCAAGAAACTTAGGAGTTTTGTCTCTCAATAAAACTTCGCGAAGTTCTAATTCTATACCTGCTGAGTAAATCGCTAACCGAGCTCTTATTGCATAGGGGCATCTGCGAAAGCTATAAAGTACTGGTTTAGAATTCATCTTATCCTAGATTGCAGTTGCGAAAAGTTGCTTTTCATTTGCATTGGTAATTTTGCCCAAAACAATAGTGCCTTCAATTTGCTCTTTGTCAAACACTACTTCCGTAAACTGTTCAGTTCGGCCCATATAGGCATTTTCCATCAGTATCTTGTGATCTTTACCTAGTTGAGACGAAAGATGAGACTTTATTTGTTTTGCTCCCAAGCTTCTCAAAACCGCAGCGCGCCGTTTAATTTGACCTCCATTTACTTGGGGCATTCTTGCTGCTGGAGTTCCTTCTCGAGGAGAGTAAGGAAAAATATGAAGCCATGTTAACTCACAATCTTTGATAAGGTTAACAGAGTTTTCAAAATGCTCATCTGTTTCGGTTGGGAAACCAGCAATAATATCGGCACCAAAAGTTATTTCTGGTCTTAACTTACGGGCGTCCTCGCAAAACTTAATTGCGTCATCTCTTGAGTGACGGCGCTTCATACGTTTTAGAATGAGATTATCGCCATGTTGCAAGCTCAGGTGTAAATGCGGCATTAATCTTTTTTCCGTGGCAATTGCTTTCATTAGGTTTTCATCAACTTCAATGCTGTCAATGGAACTAATTCGAAGTCTTGATAAGTCGGGCACAAGCTTTAAAATTTGCATAATTAGATAGCCTAGTTTTGGTGAGTTAGGTAAATCTTCGCCCCAACTTGTAAGATCTACCCCTGTCAAAACTACTTCATTAAATCCCTTATCTACCAGGCGTTTAATTTGATCAACAATTACACCTGCCGGTACGGAGCGTGAATTTCCTCGACCAAACGGGATTATGCAAAACGTGCATCTATGGTCGCATCCGTTTTGTACTTGAACATATGCTCTACTTCTGGAACCAAAACCGTCGATTAAATGCCCTGCAGTTTCACTAACAGACATAATGTCATCAACTTTAATTCTTTCAGTACTAAATTCTTTTTCATCTGAAAATTGCGACCAAGTCTCTTTTAGCATTTTTTCAGAATTACCTATGACGAAATCTACTTCGCCCATATTACCGAAACTATTAGGATCAATTTGGGCTGCGCAACCCGTCACAATTAATTTTGCTTTTGGGTTTTCTTTTCGGAGTTTGCGAATTTCCTGCTTCGATTTGCGAACTGCTTCTGAGGTAACTGCACATGTATTAATAATTACTGCATCGTTTAAGCCCGCGGAAGTAACAAGTTCTCGCATCGCTTCAGTTTCGTATGCATTAAGCCTACATCCTAGTGTTGATAATTTTGGTGTGGATACAATCATAGGCTATTTAAGAACTCTTCAGAAAAGTTACCGGTAAAAACTTTCATTGTAGGTCCCGTCATCCAAACGCCATCTTCAAGCCAATTAATGTTTAAAATACCCCCGTCCAGCTCTATCTGAACTTTTTTTTCAGTTAACCCTCTTCTGTTTGCAGCAACAGCAGTTGCACATGAGGAGGAGCCAGATGCTAAAGTAACGCCCACACCTCTCTCCCAAACGCGCATTCTAATTTGGTTTGGAGCTTTTATCGATGCAAACTGTACATTAGTTCTTTCTGGAAATAGGGGATGATTTTCAAATTTTGGACCCATCTGTTCCAAATTTATTTTCTCAGCATCTTCAACAAAGAATGTACAATGGGGATTGCCCATCCCAGTAGCGGTCGGTGATCCTTCTATTGGAAGTTCTAAAGTTGGAATATTTTCTGATAAAGGCACTTGGTCCCACTCGATTGCAGGTTGCCCCATATTTACGGAGGTAACGCCTTCTCCTAAGTCTACAGCAGGTATTTGTCCGTGCAATGTAGTAAGAATTAACTTTTCCTTTGATGCTTCGTCCATCAAATATCGGGCTACGCATCTGGTTGCATTTCCACATGCTAAAGATTCAGATCCATCTGCATTATAGAATGTTAGGTGTGCATCAAATTCACCTTTAGTTATTATAGCCAGTTGGTCAAAACCCACACCAAAACGCCTATCAGCAATGGTTGATATTATCTTTTTAGAAAGTGCAAATTTTCTATTCCGGGCATCTAACACAACAAAGTCGTTTCCCAGACCATGCATTTTCATAAACGGCAAATTATTTGTATTTATTGAATCCATACGCTGCATATACGCCGCCAAATCACATGAATCCAGTAATACAGTGATTATTTTTGTTTTCGGGGTTGACCATACCCCCTGTGCTTCCTAAGTAGCACTTTAGTGGGCCGTTAGCTCAGTTGGTAGAGCAACTGACTTTTAATCAGTGGGTCACAGGTTCAAATCCTGTACGGCTCACCACTAAAATCAATGACTTACCGGAAATAATATATAAACCTCTCAAGCTGTGGGTTCCAAATGGGTTCCAAAATATTCGATTTTTCAACCATCTTTATATAGTACTGCTAGTTGTTAGTTAGCGAATGGTAATTCTAGAAAGGAATGTCATCTTCTTCTAACGATACTTTATTCTCATTACTTTCTTGGTTTCCATATGTAGGCTCGTTGTTGGCACTCATTCCATCTTTGGAAACCTTCCACGCTTTAACATCGGTGTACCAGCGCCCATTATATTCCCGACTCTCTAAGTCTACAGAAACCTCAACGTTTTCGCCCTGTTGAAGATTGAATTCCCCAATCTTGTCTCCCCAAGCCATAAAGCAAATCTTTTTAGGATAATTGGAGTCTGTCTCCAAAATATACTCTTGCTTTCTCCATTCTCCATTTGCTGATTGCCCAGACTTTTCTGGTAGAATTTCAATAATTTTGCCTTTGATTTCCATGTTTAAACCTTTCCTCTAAAGTTGCCAATGCATCTTCTGTAGGTGGTTCGGTTAAAAATTAATTTTTATAGACAGTCCAGCCTATAAATTTAATACTGATGGATATAAAATTTTTGGATATTAAAGAGATACAAAAGTTTAAGATCAAATGAGTGGAAGAGACCACTGCAAATTACGGGTTAGTACCTTCTCCGCATTTGGTAACGCAGAGTGTTGGCTCTTTGGGGACTTCCTTAAATATTCTAAAAATAAATTAATTTCAGGAAAACCAGAAGTAGTCATTGAAACCATTGACGAAGAGATAAAGGTAAAAGACTTGCAAGTTATCAACTTGCCTAGTGCAATGGAAACAAAACCGCCATCAAAAATAAAAGGTTTAGGGGATACCGCTAGGATTGGTTACCTTGAAAAAGGAAGAAGGCCAGTTTTAGACTTACGCCTTTCATCTGACCTTAGGGCTCTGATTAAAGACGATATCAAAACAGGCAACAATATTCATATTTTTGATCTGGAATTCAGAAAAGAGGACCAAATGCATGAAGAATTTTCTTTTAAAGGTCTGGCTCCTTCACTCACCAATAATTTAGATAAAATCAAAAAACCTGCACTTACTGAAAAATTTCTTTTTAAGAGTGGTTTTAATGAGGCAATTTGGAAAGCAAATGTAATATCGCATAGATCTATCCACCTAGATGAATACATAAAGGTAGTTGAGACTGACCCTGTATGGAGAGAAGGTCTCAAATTGTACTTTGACCCACTCACTCATGACTTTTACAAAAAGAAGTATGGGTTGGGTAAATATCTAGATAGATTCAGAGAGCAGTGTGATGTGCCTTTTTAACTTTGAGAAAACTCTCAAGCACAATGAAACTAATGGGGTTAGTTATGAGCGCGGCTGAAGTAAAAGAACTATTTTACAACGCGACCAACGCTAAAATAGTATATGGACATGACGAAGGCTTTGCAGAAGAGACCTTACGACAAGCTGTCACTCTTTCAAGTACACTTACAGATCACGTCTGGCCCTTCATAACGGCCTACCGGTTAGCTCATTTATTATTCCGTAAAGCCAAACTTCAATCGGACTTTGAAGAAATTTTAAAACTGGTTGAGTGGGCAGAGGGATCTTCTTCCAAGTATATTTCAATACACTCCAAGTTTTTAAAATTTTCAGCGTTGAACAGACTTAGAATGCTGGGGATCCTCGGGCTGTCCGAGCGACAGAAGGTTTGTCTCGACCAGATTATAACGGAAATCGGACATTTACAGAGGGTGTCAAACAGCACTGACTACTTTAATAAACCGGTACAGGGCGATTTTTTTAATATTCTTGAATATCTAATTTACAATTCCGAAGGGGATTTTGAGTATCCGGAAGGCATCGGCTACGACGAAAATAATATTTTATTCCCAAGGCGTACCAACGATGCTTGGCGCTTAATTGGGCCAGCTGGACCCCTTGACGAATTCACCTACAATGCCGAGATTGGAAAACTGGAGCTGGAACGATTTGTATCTGAACACAGTGCTATGGGATGGTTTATACTTGGCGGTGATCAGGATGGAATTTTCAAAGATACCTCTACTAAGCCGGAAAAGCTCCCTCAAAAAATCCGTTTACTTTTAAAAATAATAAATTCTGGACCCTCAGGTGTCAGAGCATCAGAATTGGCAGACTTATGGGGGGGAAGCGAAGGTGACCCAGAAAGCTCGGCGAGAAAAGCAAGACAAGATATAGTTAATTATTTTGGAATAAGAGATTTGTTTTTTAAAACTAGTCAGGGCGGCGCTGGCACATCCTGGGCAATAGATAGGAATATTAAAATATATGGTCTGGTCAATATAAAAGAATTAGGTTGATTTTTTTCCTGCTTTTTTCCTGCTTTGTTTGTTTAGTTAAATTTTCATAACTTAAAAAAAGGGTTTTTGTTATGAAATATAAATTTGAAAATCTGATCGTATCATATGGATCAAATACAAACCTTGATGATCTTAATGAGTTTGCTAGGAGACAGGGTTACCTTAAAGAACATTTTTATTTCGAGGCTGTCGTCAAAGTACCAGACTATAAATTAGCTTTTGATACTAATTCAAACAACAGGGGTGGAGGTGTTTTAAACATCCAGCCAGCAATTGGTCATGTTACCGAAGCAGGTCTGTTCAGCACTGATGAAATTGGCCTTTCTATTCTTAGAAAAAAAGAAGGGGTTCCTTACAAATACGAGGAAAAACGAATTATTGTGCTTGATTATAATGGGACTGAAATCCCGGCTCTTACCTATATCGTGAAACCAGAATTAAGAAGGCCTTTTTTTGTGCCAAGCAATGACTACCTTCAAATTTGCGAAGAGGGCTATAAGCGTTTTGATATTGATCCTTACAATTTATATCTGGCGGCAGCCAATGAGCAACTTCAACCAGTATCTGCCTTGTTTTCCTATGGAACATTCCAGAGAGGAGAAGAGAGGTTTCCGGTTATCAAACAATATGGTTTAAGCTGCGCTTTAACTGCTTTCTGTTTTGGAAATTTATCAACCAACGGGAAATATCCCGCTCTGGATCTCATGGGAGAAGGTTTTTCCAGAGGTGATTACTTTCGTTCAGATAATATTGAAGCGTTGCTCAACCAGGCTGATGTTATTGAAGGCTTTGAAGGTTTTGGATCTAATGCGAACCTATTTCGGCGGACATGTGTTGATGTAGATGTCGGTGGAGTTGGTCAGCGTAAAGCATGGATGTACGTCATGGACTCACAACTGGAAACAAAACTTCCAGACAATGACTGGCGAGCATTCAAAGGTAACAGGAGAGCATTTGCTGCTGAACTAGTGAGAGAACATTCTTCTAAAGTTGATGACTTTTACGAAGGGGTCACTGAAAATTATTTTCGGTTTGGTAGGGCTGACGGAAAAACAGCACCTCTCTCTCAGGATGAAATTATTGAGCTTCTTTTAGATGAGCAAAGTTTGACGGAGAGAACCATGGCTCAGGTGTCCAATTGCTGGACTGTTCTGACCCAAGTTGAAAAGGAGGTGTCATAATGCCTAACACTAGCCAATATAAATCGGTTTCTGTTTCAAAAGATACCTATGAAAATCTTCTTCTCATGGCTGAGTTCGAAAAACGCAATCTTAGTCAGCAATTAAGTTTATTGATTGACGTTGAGTTAGACCGGCTGACTTCGCCACTTGCTGATAAAAAGGATGACTTTAATATTCATAAAGGTACGAGGACAACCAAGGATAGATATGCTCGTAGAGCTCTGGACAAGTCAAAGAATGTCAGATCGTCCTTGAATAAAAAAGAGGACTTTGATGTCCTGCAAGCTGTTAAGGCAACCAAAGAGCGATATGTTCGTAGAGCTTTGGAAAAATCAAAGAATGTCAGTTGCGCTTCAAAACTATTAGGGTTGAAAAACTATCAAACTCTACAAAATTGGATGCGAGAACTGGAAATCTAAGTCGGTATTGGTAAGGGTTATTCCACACCCTCTAGACCACGCCACGGGGTGCGTGGACCAAAAAAACCCCGCACTTTATTTTAGATAATAGGTAACAGGTATTATTTACCCAAAATGGAACTCTCAACTTGAATATTTAATATCTGAGAAGATTTACTGATCACACAACCTCTGTACTCTGGCTCATGCCCTTTGTAGCCTTGCTCAAGGCAAAAATTTGAAGCTTCATTCATTACTTTATCAAAATTCTTTTTCGATCTTTCAATTTTGCTCTCTGTAGGATTAGAACAAGCAGAAACCAAAGTTAACACAAGATATAATTTAAATATTTTCATAACACTTTCCCTAGAAATCAGCTCCGTCAACAAGTCGAACAAAGGAGAACATTTTGTTAGCTGCTGACGGAGCTGAAGTGGGCACCGGAGAACTTAGTGCCGCGTCTCACTTAACTCAGTTAATGCTCTGGGTTTTTTAACTATGCGATCAAGCTCGTTGCCGACTGCGCCAAAATTTTCCCAGTCTACCTGAGAGCCAAATTTAGCAATGTGATATTTTTCAACGCCTCTGGTTCCGATGAAGTCAAAAAGTGCTTTACTCGATGCACCAAAACCTTCTGGAGTAAGTTCCGCTGTAGTCATCATCCAACGAAGCATGAGACCTGCTGTGTTCAGAACATCTAGCTCACAATAATCGGCAATCTCAGAAAGTTTGCCCTCCTGATATAACCGGGCAACATCCGAACCATCGACATCCATCTTCCCCGGAAAACCAATCGAGGATGCGGCAAGGTCAAGAGGAATTGGAGGACATGCACCATAATTTGTCATCGAGTCCATAAGGTCTAGATGCCAGTTTTTAGAATACCGCTGCGTATAGCAATTCCATTTATCACCAGCATTAAAGTATGTTGGCATAGATAAACCGTGAACCATGGACCGTTGCGCAATTACAGGCAGGTCAAATCTCCGCCCATTATAAGTAACAAGTCGCGGTTGAGCCTTATCGATTAACTGACTAAAATATCTTAGCATGGACCGCTCGTCACCCGTTAGTGTCGTCATTGGTCCCGGTCTTACGTATCGTATATCACTAGCTCTGTCCCATCGAGCTGTTAAAACAGTGATACAAACTGGCCTATGTGCGATAGGTGGCGGAAAACAATCATCATAAATCTCTTTAGGAAAAAGACTTTCATCTGTAATGGTTTCAATATCAACCACGGCAAAAACTTCTTTAGAGCGCATGATAACCTCCCTTACTGCCTTTGATTGCCAACATTGCTATATTTTCAGCCACTTCACCCTTGTGAACGTCGTCTCGCGTTTCACGAGGCGGTATCACTGGAAGTGTTGATTCAGGAAACAAAGTCAACTGTTGCTTTTCTGTATTTATTATTAAAACCATAATAGGTCTCCTTAAAAAAAAATTTACTTTAAAGGAACCAAGAGGTATCATTATAACTGCTACGAAATCTGATACTCGGTTCCGAGTTGGGTTTCAGAAAGGCGGCTTCGGCCGCTTTTCTTTTATCCAACACGAATCATATTTAGTTAAATTTACCAACACGTGCAAAATGTATACGTTTGTGGATAACGCGTTAATTACTATATATGGATAAAATCAAGAAATTTTCACTACATGTTGTGTTATTGGATGGATTTTTTAACTCATCGCCCTTTGCATAATTTTCTTCACCACCCAGCCACGTCAGAACACTCATTATAAGTGAGCTCGGGATGATACTCCTCACACCATTCCGAATAAGGATCAGGCCCCTCGTCGGGCAGCAAAGCCCAGCCAAATAAAATTATCCAGATTATGTAGGAACTAAGTATAGCTACTAGGATAAATGAGAGCTTAAAAGTAAATTCAAATATGCGCTCAAGGTTTCTGAGCCACCTCGGATTTATATCAGTTTTGATAGTCATTGATCGATACAATCGGAAGTGCCACAACTACCAATACTCGCCATGTTACCATCAAGAAAAAACAAAATTATTATTACTAATAACACCATTAATGTAAAAAGAGTTAAGCCTCCGACTATAAAAAAATCCCTAACAGACCTGCAATATTTTTTAAAAACGGGACTATTAAGATAATAATTTAATCGACGCTGCAAAGTGCGAATTGCTGGTAGACTGCTCATATTTTCCGCCTCTGTTTAACCACAGATCTAGTAACAAAGGGCCGGTTTATTTTTAGTCATCAGAAAACCCTTCCTTAACAAAACGTTTCTTGGATCGCATATTAGCCATCTCTATGAAGTTATGATCCTTTGCTAAACTAGATCCCAAATAAAGGCTTTTAGGTGTTATACCAACCCGTCCAAGGTCCAATCGATCTGCATCCCAACAGGTTTGAATAGTAACATCACGGTCCAATCGACCCACAGAATGGTAACGACATGCATTCATCAGTTGATGGAGTTGGTGTTCATTTAGTCTAATCCATGTTCCAGCAATCATCTTCACAAAATCAGCGGCTCTGGGCCCATGATATAAGTCTAAACTTTCATTTTCACGCATCACATCATGGACAAGCGCAAAGTGCTCGACAACTTCTATGTCTGCTCCATTTCCCTCAGCGAGTAATCTGCCATTTATTAGAACGCGCATCCAATGTTCCAATCCATGGTCACCATTGTGGCTCAAGCGGTAAGTTTTCGCTAAAAAATCTATATAATTTTGCTGAACAACTTGTGAGGCGTTGGGAAACTCAAGCGACTTTCTTATCGCCTGAAATAACATCTAAATTTACTCACTTTATGCTGGTAGAAGTAAAATATTTTGGATGCTATTAAATATTTATTTTGAACGGGAATACCCCGTTTTAATGACTTTTTCATGTTTTTATCCTGCCCTTGTTTACCAGTCTTTGCTGGCTGAGAACTCAAGTCTAACATGAAAAATGATTCCTTCAAAATGGACTAAGCTGAATCCTGCCGAGAATTTTAATTTACAAAACAGATGAAATTGTGGCTTTCTTTAAAGATGACAGGATTTGTATTCTATGACTTTGAAACAACAGGAAGGTCTCCAGCATTTGATCAGGCACTTCAATTTGCCGCCATTTATACTGATGAGAATTTCGTAGAAATTGGAAGAATTAATATCAGAAGCCGTCTTTTGCCTTATATACTTCCGGCACCTAAGGCTTTGCAGGTCACAGGTATAGATCCAAACAATACATTAAATGCAGATCTCCCAAGTGCTTTTGAATTTGCGCAGAAGTTACAGTACCTAACAGAGAAATGGTCTCCTGCCTGCTGGATTGGTTATAACTCCGTAAGTTTTGACGAAAATTTTTTGAGGCAGATTTTTTATCAGAATCTTCAGCCGAATATTTATGCAACCCAAAACCATGGAAATACTCGGCACGACCTGATGAACATAGTCTATGCGGTTTATGCACAGCACCCCGAAACTCTCATATGGCCAGAAGATCATACTGGAAAAAAAATATTCAAACTTGAAAAACTTGCTCCGGCTAATGGATTTGAAAATTTTAACGCTCACGATGCCCTGGCAGATGTTGAAGCTACTGTATTTATCCTTGCACTCATTCGGAAGCGTAATGAGACGTTTTTTAATGAAATAATGTCCATGAGTGATAAATCTTATGTAAGGAACCTTTTACATTTATATCAACCAATGCAGGTTACTCTTCGGTTTGGGGCTCCTCCTCCAAGGCAATATTTTGGATGTCTGTGTGGGGTTCAGAAAAATGGTGGAAATTCCTTTGGCTTTTTTAATATTGAACAAGATGATCCAGTAAGCATTATTGATGCAGATCAGGCTGTAATTGATGACATTGTTAAGAATAAAGCATCGTCAATTCGAACACTTCAGTTTAACAAAGCTTTGATATTTTCTCCTTTGGAAAATCCTGCCTCTGACTTAGTCCAAATCTGCAATATGATTAAGGACAACCATGAGTTTAAATTCAGGGTTGCGACCGCGCTGGAGAGAAAATACGAACCTTCTGATCCTGAAGAAAAGGAGGTTGAAGACAGAATATATGATCAATTTCAAAGCCCTGATCAACCTTTACTTGAGCAGTTTCAGGATGCATCATGGGAACACCGGCTTGATCTTGTCCATGCAATGGAGGATACAAGATATCGGAAACTAGGGATGCGCCTAATAGCCTGTCATGCACCGCATCTTTTGTCTAATTCTCAATCAGATGCGTTTGTTAATTTTATTAAGGATCGATGGGTGCATAATGAAGAAGCAAAGTGGCAAACAGCGGAAAAAGTTAGGAAATGGGTAGGCGAGAATGATAAAAAGTTAGATCCAAAACTGTTGGCAGCTTTTAATGCTTTTTATTCCAGAAGGTTAAGCGAAGTCGGATTGGATTTTCCAGCCACTTGAAATAGAAGTTAAACCAACTTATATCGATTTTAATGGCGATTTAATGACCAACTTGTGCGCCGTGCCATTGTGGCAAAAGCACTAAAGCGGAGGGACAGTTTATGTCTACCACAAAACACAATTCTTTTATTCCAATGTCACCTGAGTTACTGCCTCGTCAGAAGTTAAACGAAGTTGTTACGGTTCCTAAACCACCCAAAGGCCTTACACCAAAAGTAGATTTGGATGAGCCTTTACTGCATAATCGACCTAAAGCATCACCCCGGAAAATCACTTTTCTGTTCAGTGTGGAATGGGCATGGTCACCAATGCATAATCGCATTGACAACTATTACTTAAACCCACGCCGCTCTGGATGGTTGCTATGGAATAATTGGGTCGAAGACGGTGGCTTTCCCTGGACATGGCATTGGGACCTTATGGCGTACGGTAATCGCTGTCGTGCAGATGCCAAGACTATCGCTTCTCATTTAATCCTTGAAGTTTGGAAGTTTGATGCAAGGTACCATCAGGTTGATCAGTTCCATTGGATTAATAATACTGGACTTATCAGCGTTGAAGAAATTCAAGCGATAGGAAGAAAAGTATGGTAGGTTTTGATTTAGAAAATTTCGAGCAGTCTAAAATTAAATTACAAAAATTATCTAGGACCAAAACAAATCATATCAGAGTTGATAGCAACTCACGTATTTTCAAAAAATAGAAATCTAGCCATAGATGAGAGTAAAATTTTAACAATTTTAAAAACTGAAACAAAAAAGAGAAATGATTATATTAGCCAAATAATGGACAAACTTAGTCGCTTCTAAAAATATATTAATCCATTTCAAGTATATTTTTAGCTTGCTGCCTTGATAGCGGCGTGATTTTTGTGAGGTCTGCCTCAAATCTAACGTTAAATATAGGCTCATTTTTATTTATTTCGGGAGCTGGAACGTCTCTTCCATCGAATACAGCAAATGACGAACCATCAGGCAAAACAGAGAACTTCGTAACAGACCGATATACATCGGCGCCTCCTTTGCTTAAGCATTGATAGTACACTTGGCTGCGCTCTGCGTTATCACCAATCTGGCTGAGTACTCTATCCATTAACTCACCAACTGTATAACCTGATCTTGTTTCAACTATTTGAATTGAGCAAATGTACGAGCGTATATCATTAGAGGGCCGAACTTGCTCTAATGAAAAACTGTGCTGCCGTCTCGATGTCGTGGTAGCTTTTACGTCCATAACAAAATTCTTACCAACAAAATCAAATTTTGCTGATTTAGAGGCACACCAGGCTCTAGCTATTTTTTCTGGGTCCTTTGAGTTATGAATTATCTTTAATTCACCCCATAATCCAACCACATCGTTGATTGAGTTTTCCAATCTACTAAAAATCTCAATTATTATATTGATTTTTGTTCTTATAGAATTTGATGAATAATCAGTATTTTCAGTAATAAAAGCGTCTTCAATAAGATTTAAAAAAATGCGTACTAATTCATAATTATCATCTTTAAATTTTATTATCGTGAATATTCTTTCAATGTCATCACCAGTGTTTAAAGTTAATGTACAGCGCCTTAAGAATTGCACGTCGATGTATTTCAATTCGAGGTCCTGAAGCTGTTCATGGTCCTTTGCTTCGAAAAGAACATGTGGAAAATCATTTTTATCTATGGAAAAGAAAAGATTTGAATTTCCTTTCACTGCATTACCATATAGGCCTTCGCAACCGCTGGGAAATCTTGTTAATAGCCGGCTATACTCATCGAACAGCATCTTCGTCGCTTTCAACCCAAAGTCTACTTCCCAATTCATTCGGAATGTGTATAGCGATTACTGGAACATCAAGAATGGTTTCGTTTTGTCGAGTAGTGACAGTTATTGCATGGATATGAATTGTTACTCTATCGTCGTCTCTTAAATTTCTGGCGCCCGGATAGTTCGTAGCTACATTACGGCCTTGAAAAATTTCTATTTCCCCGTTGCTTTGTCTTTCGCTCCTATTTGATCGATTGAAACAGTACATCCTGCATGTAGCATCAGGATTGTTTTGAAGCAGTCTGCCTAATAAAAACAGTGTGGCTGTATGGTCGGTGCTTTCAGTGATATCTGCACTTTTTAACAAAGAAAGATCTTCAAACAAGTGAATTATTGGAACGGCGTTATTATATCTTGGAATAGCTTGGATGTCGGTCCATCCAGGTTCACGATACTCTTGGAAGGTAAAATTATTCTGAATTCGGGAGACTATATTACGGTTTTCGTCTAATGAGGCGCTGTTGTTGATGTGTGGGCGCCTTGGTGTTTGCCAGCCAAAGGTTCTGCTTTGGTACATATCCAGCATAACGACAGAATTTCTTGTGGGATTAAGTCTTTCACCTAGAAGCCATTGTCGACGCCAATCTGTAAGACTATGGCCACTTTGAAGATGAGATTTTATAGAGTCCCGTACGGTTTCTTCGTGTTCAACGTAATTTGTGAAGGCGTTTATATTAGGTCCAGTGAGAAAGATACGACATAAGCCGAGGTAACTTCTTTTGTATCCAAAAAAGCGGGCTCTTTGTTCTAAAGTGTCAACATTTCCGATCCCAACATTGCGTGGCATATAAGATACTGTCAGACCCTCCACAGTAAAGCCTCTATCAAGGCCGATACCCCCGACAAGGATCCAACTGTATTCGTTTTTCCAATTAATATTTGGTATTCTTTGCCGACCTCTAGTATTTACCTCTTGAATTTGTGTTTCTGCTATTGCGTAATAAAGCAAACTTAGGATTTCGTCGAAGTTCAATGTTTCCGTGTAGGTACTTTGCAAGTCGGCGAAAGTGTTTCTGAACTCCTCTATCAAACCCAAGTATTCATGCCGTTGCGTGTCGTCTAGTATATCCTTCCAATCTTGGGTCAAATTGTTCACCCATCTAAAGTAAACTAAATGGCTATTTTGGCCGATTGCGGGATGTATCATCATAGATCTATTGCTATGTTGATACTCGCCTTTATGAAGGCCTACAGCCACACCCAGATAAAAAAACCTTAGCGCCTCTTTCAAACTTTCTGGAGGGTAATCAAGTGGATCTTCAATATCAAGCACATCAGTACTCGGTATGAGCCGGATGTATTCTTCATTACCATCAAAGAAAGTCTGTCCCCCAACATAGTTATTCCCAGGGGTTAAAACTTCCCCAAATTCGGGTGACAGCACATCCATTCTGCTGATCAAAAGAGGTGCTTGTGGGGTGGCCGTGTATAACAAATAAGTATGATGAGGAAACTGTTCTCGCAAACTTGTTATTCTTGCATATGTAGTACTTTCTTCATCATGCTGTGCTCTAGTATTCATACCGGCTTGATCGCCCTCGTCGTCAATTATCAAAGTGGGGACGTTTCTCAAATTCAGACTAGAAAATAGCCGAGCTAAATTTTCTAAATGTTGGTGTTGTTTCATTGTGATAATAAGTACGGTCCTAGCCCTATTTCTGGACCCAGTCCTTTGCCATTTTTCTAGCTCAGTTTCAGTTTGCCTTAGTTCTGTTTCACCGTACTGTCGGGAGTCTGTAGAAAAAACTTTCCAACTTCTGTTATTTTCTACATCAAGATCCTTAATAATGCGTCGATAAGATTGATCTAGTAAATTGTTGGTTGTACCTGCCAATAATAAAATGATTTGATACTCATTATCACAAGCCATTGCTGAGAGTGCTGTGAACGAAAGAGTTTTCCCACTTTGGACATAGCCAATGACTAGACCAGTATTCCGATCTGTAACACCGCTGGGTGAAACACAGTTAGTCATTATTGAAAATGTTTCCCTACGAAGGTTATCTCTTTCATCGTCTGAAAGTGAAAGCGAGTTGATTAAATTTGAAAAATGTGTGCCCTCAATAGGGCTCCAATTGTTGCTATCTTCCCTTGACGAAACATTGATAATACTTTCATCGCTCATGGGGTGGGCCTTCCTTTTTTAAACTATCCAGTTGGTTGTGAGAGCAGATTTTTCAAAATATTATTAGAGAACTGTCGTATAACTGACGGATGGTTTTTGTTAAGCTCCGTCGCTAGAACCTCAGCTAATGCCATACTGGCGACAATGCTGAAGATTGGTCTTAGACCTACGTCATCAAGCGTAGAAAACTGTGCCATGAATGGATGAAGCATAGATAAACGGATATCAATTTTTCTTGGATCTGGGTCAGAGATTGATGGAGTATTTTGAATGCTGAACCAGTCCGAAGCCACATTCTCATAGGATAATTCCATTGTGACTAGCCAAGGTTGACCGCTAAAGGGAAATGAAAAACTTACGACTTTACTCTTTTCACCGGCGTTATCATCAGTTTTGTGATCTTCAGTTGCCAATTTTTCAGCGACATCTGGATCCTTTGCTTCCTCTGAGTTATCCGTTTGGGGCGCTATGATGTCCTGTAGGTCAATTTCAGTATTTGTAAGTTGGTCTGCAATATTGTTTAAGGCTTGGTTTGCGCTGTTTCTGTTGCTTATAGCATCTTTCTTACTAGAGTAGTTATTTGCTTGTTGGAGCATGGGTAGCGGTCCATCTCGCAATAATTCACGAAGTTTTTTTATAAAAATTATTTCATCGTCTTCCCACTGAATACCGTCTTTTGTATGAGGTACGGTAAAACCTTCTAGATGTATCTCACCAAATAATCTTTGAGATGCGAAACTATTCCCCCTACCAAAAATATCTTCAGGTCTATATGTTTCATCGGCACTTCCAAATATAAGTCGATTTCTCCTGAACATTGCAAGCCCTGCTAAACGCGTGTTTCCAGTTTCCCGTAATGCAACAAATCCTCCCGCGGATTTTCCTTCACCTAAATCAATTTTTATTTCCGTTTTCCAATCTACTTTGGGGTCTTCAACTATTACCTTTCCCCCGACTTTCTTGTAAGTGGGAGCGTGAAGAACTTTGGGCTCTTCAAACTTAAGTTGCTCACCATCCAAAAAGAGCTCGATTTCGTCATTTCGCATGAAAACTCTATATATATTTGACAGATGCTCTTTAATTTTGGCAATCGTTTTTCCCTTTGGAAAGCGCCGGATGTTTTCTAAATGTACCTCTGTGAAGTGTGCTTCCGGCTCAATAATCGTTGAATTTACTGGTAAAATCTCTACTGATCCCGCCACAATTTTTTCCATATCAAATGATATTATTCTTTCCTCATCTTCACCTAAAGCGCTTGATTTAACCTTCCAATTTTTTGCAAACCAAAAACTAGCACTTTTCATTCCCATACCAAACTCTGATAAGCCTTTTGAATTTGGAGGAACTTCTGCAGTACGAAATGCTCGTTCATAATCAGATTGCGAAATACCAGCTGCATTATCCTTTATGATAATTAAGTTATCATTTGAATTAAGATCTATATCGACGCGCAGTTTAAACTTTCCCCCAACAAGCCTATCCAACTTATCTCGATTATTTACGCTGCTCTGGATAGAATTATCTACAAATTCTGCTAGAGCAAACCAAGCTTTATAATTTAAGTGGGGAAGAACAGAAAGTGTATTTACGCCAGGTCTGATGTTTACTGAAGTTATGTTCGCCATTTTATTCTGCCGCTAACGTCTCTGATGCTTTTGTGTTGAGATTCTGCCTTTTGGTTAATGCACAAAGTATCTTTCTGATCACTTGTACGTTTGCAGCATTGCCCAATGCTTTATAGGCTTTAATTGGGGTGCCTGGTAGATGCCTCAACTCCTCCATGCTTTGTAAACGGCTACACTCCCTCGGCGTCATGTATCGTTTTTCCCAAGCAATGATAGGTACTTGGCTTTGCGTCATAGCGACCAGTGAAGGGGCCGTATCAGTTTTTTTAACGCGAATACCACTTGCTCTAAACTGTATGATATGGCTCCAGATATTACGTTCACCGCCTTTAAGGTTCCATTCAAGTTTTTGAAAGCTAGTAGGAAAACTCATGATCTGAGGCAGCCAGGGGTCAATTATTTTCCTATGCTGTGCGTAAAATTCTCTATTCTTTTTCAGAAAGTCAATTTTCCAAGCAGGGAAGCGGTTCTGTTTTGAACGCGCATATTTTGGTAGCGATAATTCTACCTGATTGGATCTAAGCCATTTTAGTTCTTTTCCAAAAGCGCCTTTGTACTTTCCTAATCCTTTAAAGCCTGAATTGTATGGGGAAGGTCCTTCCAAAGGATAGTTGGCGCCGAACTCCATAGCCCAGATGGGAAATGAAGGTAGTTCTATTTTTTTGGGAAACGCCTCTATAAACTCTTGCCACACTGAAATATAATGCAAATGATCACTTCTAATTTTTGCAGCATCAGGCGGATAATTATCCAAGATCGATTTTATTGAAACACTTGGCAAAGTTTTAGGTTTTGGCCAGTCAAAGCCAAATAACCCACCGATCTTTAACTGTGCACCAACAATAAACATACGCTCCCGTCGCTGCGGGATGCCAAACATGTGCGGTGACAAAAAATCATGATCAATATCGTAACCCGATTCAATCAGCCGCCTGCGAATAGACTGCCAGGTCTGGCCTTTATTATGCTTTAAAAGGTTCGGCACATTTTCTAATATGAAAAAGCGTGGTTTTTTGAGCTTCAAAATTTTTATAACATAGCCGATAAGATCACCCCATTCCGGGCAATCTAAGCCTTTTTGTTCTCCAGCTTTTGAAAAAGGTTGGCAAGGAAACCCTGCACACAGCACATCATGAAAGGGAATATCATCAAGATTTATCTTACGGATATCACCATGAGGCTTAATTCCAAAATTCTTTTGGTAAAGTTCTGACAAATCTTGATCCAGTTCGGACGCAAATACGCATTTTGCGCCGAGTCCAGATAATGCTTCATGAAATCCACCAAGGCCGGCGAAAAGGTCAATAAATTTTAGTTTTGGTTTCATATGCTCGGTCTAAATTTGATACTTATTAATCCTTAATAATCAATTATCTTTATACTTCAAAGATAATAAACGTATGGTTTGCGTCAAAGTGGTTTGTTTTCAGAAGAATATCTTTATCTATTATACTCAATTTGAACCATCACTATTTTTTTCGAATTCGACTCGTATCCCCTGTGCGCCGAATAAGCGTAACAGTTCATCACAAGCAGCCTCTGCTTTAAAAAGTGTCGCTCTTTCACTCGATTCTGAGGCTAAATCTAATGTTAGGTAAATGACTGCCATAAGCCCTTCTACTTGTAGTGGATGCATTTCTTTTAGAGATATTGATTTAAATGGAGGTATCATTTTTCTCTCCAACAAACGAGTGTTCGATAATATTTGATCGCTTCATAACCTTTAAGAAACACTTGACTATCTCCTCCTGTAAGTTCGTACACTCAGCGATAGCTAATGAAGCTTCATCTATGTTTGTCTGGCCCTTCTTATAGCCGTGGACGATATCTTTTATAATTTCTGCATTATTTAGTTGGTCGGTCATAGCAATTACCACCCTTCGCATTATTTAAATTTTTCTTGCTGGTTAAATGACTATGAGCTAAATCTTATGGTGCTCAATTCGCTGACGAAACTCTCACCGCTCGCCAAGGTGTGGTTGCTTTTTTGTCTTCGAAGTTTTCGAGTAAAAGTGCCTTACAGATATCACCCTCTTGGAGATGCATTTTATCGACTATTCTTGAATTTAGGAATACTTGGTCGCCGTTATCACACAGGGCAAAAGCACTCCCCGAGTAGGTTAAAAAGTCGATTTCAATATTTGCTTCTGCTGTTGTTGAAGCTCTGGGTGTCTTTTCAGTTATCATTTTATTCTCCATCTGCAGGATCGTCGATCCATTTAAATTGCTTCCTACTTTTTCCATGTTGATTATTCAGTTCTGTAGAACCTTTGTCTGGTATTTTGTCCCTTTCCTTTTTTAGGTTATACGCTTCTACAAACCAGAAATCGCTAACAGGATTTTTATCAATATGCACTTCTGGTGGAGCCGGCCAGTCAAATGGATTACCTGTAATTCGAGCGTCCATAAAATGAGGCTGCTCCGTCACACATTCTGTGCCTGCTTCAGTTTCTAAAGTTATGATTGCGGATGTAATAGTCCTTGCTGCTGAAACAGAAAAAGAAATAGTTTGACTATCCAACTCATATTCCCAATCAACGTCATCAATATAAGCATTACCCTGAACCGCCATTTCTATCGCAAAAGCTTCTATTTTTACTTCGGAGGGATATTTTTTGTCTGGAGACTTAAGAATAATGTTTCCATCTTCAATTTCAAAACCAGACTTTTCTACAAGTATGGCTATTTGGATTGAGCGATGATCGCATGTAAGTTCGTAAAGTTCATTTTTGTACTCAATTAATTTTACTTTATATACGTTGCTCCCATATAGCTTCTTGCTAAATCTCTTTGCTAAACGGCGGTTTATACTTCCTATTGTTCCATTTATTTTCTTAGAACCACCTAAAATCTTAGCAAGTTGGTCCCGCGTGAGCGTTCCAGACTGGGATATTGCTTCGACAACCTTCTTGGAGTCATTGCTGAGCCCAAGAATTACTGCGATTGCTACCTCCAAAGATAAAACGTCGAATTTTATTGGGATCCCAGTTTTTACGATAGAC
Organism: Paracoccaceae bacterium; assembly: GCA_902632125.1. GTDB lineage: Bacteria > Pseudomonadota > Alphaproteobacteria > Rhodobacterales > Rhodobacteraceae > Salinivivens. Next base: position 76,916 of record CACPBQ010000003.1, read on the forward strand.
GGTAATTCTTTTTGTAAGGAGAGCACTGAGTCCCTATAAGACAAGTAATCCAAATGCGCCGAATTTTTAGCCAATTTGAGCTTTGATCTGAATTTTTCAAATAAATTTACATGGACTTTAGTGCCTTCAGAGATATCAACCATAAGACTTGTGACGTCTTTTTTACTATTAGGGAAAAATTGCTTTTCTAAAAGCTCCCACAATTCTTTTCTCGTTGGTTCAGAAAGTTTTTCAAAATCACTTTCAGTAATCATTACATTTGGCATTAATTACTCCAATTTAACGTTAGCGGCAGAATCATTTCTTTTCTCTAAAATGAGTAAATTGAGTAAAATAGTCAATAGAGAAAATAGACAAATTAGAGAAAAAATGGTAAAGTCCTCAATCCAAATAACTTGAAGACAGTTGAATACTCTGTACTATAAATAATCCTAAATTATTGATATCATGAAATTATTTAAATAAATACGTCGATGATCTCAATGGCGTTTACTAACTTTTATTTTCTAAAGTTTTCACAATTTTTTTAAGCTTTCCTATAACTTTACGACCAACTTGGGCAGCATGGCGCTGGGCTTCAAGCTTATCCTTTGTATACATTCCGTGTTTCAGACTAGCGTCTGAAATTCTCTTTAGACCATCGGTTGTCTTAGCGCCTGTAGACAGTCCGCCATGCAAACTGCATCTGCCATTGTGTTTGAAAGCGGGGCGCTGGCATGGTGTTCCCTTTCGGGTTTTAGCCAAGCACCTCTTCCCCGGCCAATTAGGACCGAGACGGGTAAGGTGGCCTAACTCGGAGATATCTTTTGCTACTGTCAAAAATACGCCTTTCAAAGGGTGTCTTATAGTAGCAAATTTTTGCTCTCCATTTAAGCGGTGCAGCTAAGTGCAAATGGTGTGATCGCTTTTAATCCTCAGTAACCTTTACTGCACATTAGCATACCGTAGTCACTGACACCTAGTTTGGACTTCCAAAACTCTGCATGTCTTTTATGCCAATAAATCAATCGCAACACATCTTATATTACCTTCAGTTTTGTTTACTCTTGATTTGGTTTGCCTAAAGTTCGCTAATTATATCTCGACCAAGCTGAAGCGCGAGATGGAGAGTATCTAACATGCACCAGTTTTCAACAATCTTGCCATTTGAACACCGCCACCAATCACAGTCACGCATAAAGACACGATTGCCTGTTGGCTCAATTCCAAGGAACGGTTTTACATGAACGCCTGTAATCATTTTCCAACCATGTAGAAATGCATAGTCACCGTCGCCCGCCTTACAATCAGCTGCAACGCCAGAAATCCCATCTTCTTTTCCATCACCCCAGCCAGCAAAAGTTTTCTCAAAGGGGCGTTGAAAAGCGTCAAACGCTTCAATAGTGGAGTAAGTCCCTAATCCTCCAGGTCCATACCAAACCATATTATCACTCCAATATGGCTTCCACTGAGCATCTTCTGTTGCTAATCTTTTGAGCATACCTTCGACCAAATCTCCACTGGCTCGTGATTTTAGCGGATCGGAGCTTTCTATAAGAACACCGTCATGCGTAGCAGGTCCAGGTACTAAGCCTTCATAACCCTTGTTAGGGGATAGGGGCCAAAGCCCTAGTGCAATGATTAATTCTGCAAGGCCCAGATATACATGGGTTTCGATTATCTTCCCATTTTCCATTTTGTGAAATTCACCAAAACGCAGAAAGGCCATTTTGTTACTTGGGGGAATACCGAATAGAGGCTTGATGAAGTGCCCGTAAAAATATCCAGTAGAGGTGACCCACTCTGTGCCTTGGTACTCTCCTCCAAGAACAATGTAATTTTGTCGAGTAAAGCCATCAAGTGACTGTGCAATTGGTAAAATTATATCTGAATAATAACCAGTTCCTTGAGCGGCTTCATTGATTGGGTGGCTGGCATTTACTTTTGCACTGGGATCAAAGTGATTAAGAACACCGGCTTTTATTGTTTCTAAATTTCTAGTTTCAAAATGACTGAGAAACTCAAAATAAGTTTTTTTGTTTTGAAAGCTTGTTGGAGTTGCAACTCCCATTTCAGCTCTATTCATTCGAGTACTCATCTCAGCAACCTTTTTATAGCTCATTCCCACCATTATTCATGCACAAGTTATCTGCAAGGGGGTTGGGTCGTTAAAAAACTGGAAGGACAGGGTGTTAAGATACTGTTCAATTCTTTTTAACTTTGCTAGAGTTTGCCGTCACACTGGTGGCATTAGGAGGGAAAGAGTGGTGGCTATCAAGACAGCAATTATTGGCTTGGGTATCATGGGTCAACGCATGCTTGAACAAATGACTCTTCATCCTGAATTTGTGGTCGACACGATCTGGGATCCAGATTCCGTCGCCTGTCAAAGCGCGCAAAAACTGGCACCTGATGCTCTGATAGCCTCTAATGCCGAGGCTGCGTTCCGCAACGTTGAATTGGTATATCTCGCCTGTCCTCCTGCGCCGCGCAAGGCTTATGCTCTGGCGGCATCAGAGCAGGGCAAAGCTGTTTTTCTAGAGAAACCGTTGGGGGTAGATGTAGCTGAAAGCCGTATATTGGTGCGTGAATTGACGGCTGCTGGCGTACCGAGCGCGGTGAACTTTACCCAAGCGGCTGGGCGCGCGCTTACAGATGTTTCAGCAGAGTCCAAAGTCGGTGCATTGGGCGATTTGATGGGCGTCGACATTATCGTGACCTATTCGCATTGGCCGCGCGCATGGCAACAGACAGCAGACTGGCTGCGGTTTCGCGATGAGGGCGGCATGACTCGCGAAGTGATTTCGCACTTTCTATTTTTGAGTGAACGTATCATAGGGCCACTTGAATTGGTCTGGGCAGAGCCAGAATATCCTGCGCAAAGGCATTTGTGCGAAACCCATGTTGCCGCGCGATTGGTAAATGGTTCGGGCCTACCTGTGACGATCATGGGCAGTGTTGGCGGCGCGCAGCCTGATCGCCAAGAGGTCACGATAAAGGGCTCCAAAACGAGCCGAAGGATTTCAGAGTTTTACATCGATACCGTGTCATCGGGTGGTCGATTTGAACCCTCGTCCGCAGACCCGACGGATACGCGCGCGACAGGGTTGCAAGCGCAATTGGATGACTTGGTTCTTTTGATGAATGGCAAACCGAACCGCCTCGCCACAATCCAAGAGGCGCTTAGTGTGCAAATCTTGGTCGAGGGCATTTTGTCAGGCAAGCGCAATAATTGATCAATATCCTAACGGAGGCATACTATGACACAGAACATGCTAGGCGCATCGCTCAAAACCTGTCACTGGGGTTACTTCGATGCAACACTACCACCTGCTATGACCATTTCTAGTGGTGATGAAGTGGTGATCAATACCGTCTCTGGTGGACCCCAAAACCTACCGGGCGCTGGCTTCCATGTGCCACAAGAATTGCTGGACCTTCACGCCGCCGGGCTGCCTACAATGCCAGGGCATATCTTAACTGGACCGGTTGCGGTGCAAGGCGCGATGCCAGGCGATGTTTTGCAAATTGATATTTTGGATGTGTCTTTGCGACAAGACTGGGGGTTTAATTATCTTGGTCCCCTCACAGGGACATTGCCACAAGATTTCCCAAACTTGCACCATACTATCATTCCGCTAGACGCAGAGCGCGGTATCGCGACATTGCCATGGGGGCTTGAGCTGAAATTGGCCCCGTTTTTTGGCGTGATGGGTGTCGCGCCACCGCTCACGTGGGGACGTATTTCAACGATAGAGCCACGGGTGCATGGCGGTAATATCGACAATAAGGAATTGGTGGCGGGCACAACGCTGTATCTGCCAGTTCAAATGGAGGGCGCGTTGTTCTCGTGTGGCGACGGGCACGGCGCGCAAGGCGATGGTGAGGTTTGCGTCACAGCGATTGAAACCGCGCTACAAGGTCGATTCCGGTTGAGCGTTCTCAAAGATCGTAAGCTGATCTATCCCCAAGCCGAAACGTCGACCCATTACATTACGATGGGCATGGACGCTGATCTTGATCGCTGTGTCGAGATGGCATTGACCGACATGATCACGCTAGTTTCCCAGCGTGCCCAGATCAGCCGCGAAGACGCCTATATGCTGTGTAGCCTTGCAGGTGATTTGCGCATCACACAGACTGTTAACCGTGAAAAAGGAGTGCATATGATGATGGCGAAGAACCTACTTGATACGGCTCATTTATAAATTCAATGAGTTAGCAGGAATTTAGAAGAGCGGAAAACTTTTTGGGGAAACGCTATAGAAAAATTTTACCCTAATTCCAGCATATTAAGGGGTGGGGCTCAAAAATAGCATCGGTTAGGTTGCCAAAATACTGCACTCACATTTTTTTGTGAAAAATAAAATTATACAAGACGACTCAAAACATCTGAAATTAATTTCATTGCTCTGTCGTTGTCTTCTATCTCATTTGGATCAAAAGTCAGTGATAAACCTGGAATCGATTTAACCAATTTTGACGAGTATGAACTGCTGCTGGAAGTAAACCCTGATACCTCGTAAGTTTGAATTGGATAAGAAACCCCCTTGACTGAGATTTCTTGTTTTTTGATGCATTTTATTTCTTCTTTCACCAAAAGATAGGTGTCTTCCGAAATTAGAATTTTATTTGCCTCCGAATTAGATTCCAGCCGTGCTGCCAAATTCACTCCATTACCAATGACCGTGTAGTCTAATCTGTCTTCAGATCCAAAATTTCCAACTGTACAAACACCTGAGTGAATACCCATTCTAGCATTAAGCGATCTGGCTAATCCTCTTTCACGCCACGCTTCACGAAGTAGCTCTAGCTTGTCCAACATCTCCAGGGCCATTGAAACACATGCCATCGCATCTTCTTTATTTCCTCTGCTTTCGGGATCGCCAAAAAATACGAGAATTGCATCACCAATAAATTTATCAATAGTACCTCCCCAACGAATTGCAATCTTTGACATTTCTGTAAGGTACTGGGTCAAAAGTTCAGTCAATATTTCTGGTTCAAGTCGTTCAGTCAGTTCTGTGAAGCCCTGCAAGTCAGAGAAGAAAACAGTCAGTGGCTTACGCTGTGTCTGAATCTTTACATCAAGTTCTCCTGAAAAAATAGAGTCGTAAACTTGTGGAGAAAAATATTTTGCTAACTTTTCAGAAAGGTCTACCAACTCCTTGGTTCGGTCAGCAACTTTACTCTCTAAATTTGAATTTAAATCAGCAAGCTCTGCATGTGCTTTATCCAAGTCTTGTAATCGTTGCTGCTCTAGCTGATACAGTTTAGCATTTTGCAAAGCGTTAGCCGTTTGATTTGCTAAAATTTTTATTATTAACTCATCAGATTTATCAAAAATATTAACTTGATCACTCTCTACCGAAAATACTCCAATCAATTCGTCTTCCATCAACATTGGTATTGCAACCTGACTCTCGGCGTTTTTCAGACCAGGAAGACTTATTTCATCTGTAACTACTGTATCTTCTGATGGTTGGATTTGTTGTTTAATAGCCTGCATATACTGCTTCTGCGCGCCAAGATTTGCCATGCGCATTAGCTTCTTTTTTTTGGCGACCATCCCTATTACACCAACGCCAATCTTAACCTCGGCCCCTATACCCTCTTCTTTATAGCCATGCGTTGCTATAACTTTCAGAGTACTTTCAGAACCATCAAGCAAAAGTATCATTGAGTGTTTGAAATCGAAGTATTCTTCCATGCTAATAAGCATGGTTTTAGCAATAGCATCTAAGTTTAAAGTTTTACTAATCTGAGACGCTACTCTCTCGATGATCTCAATTTCTTTATTGCGGCGTTCTAGCTGTTCAGCTAGCGTTTTGGCATCACTATCGGTCATTTGATTTCACCTAAAAATTTAGCTTGTGATTGCTTCGCCACGCAAAATATTTTTCTTAACCTATAAATTATTTTTTGAAATCGATAGAACAGTATAAATGTCTGCTCCCTTAAGTTCAAAGACACCTGACATTCCACTCATAGAGGCAATGGCTTCTAGTTTCATATCCATTTCGTCAAACAGGTCGCCCTCACTTTCAGTTCTGTTATACTTCAATTCTAGCGTATAGCTATCGAAAGAAGCAGGGTTAGTTATCGTTGCAAAAGCAAATGGATTCTGGCTTATGTTATTTTTAGTTTTATTGAAAAACTGAAAAGATAGAGCGACCTCTGTTTCGTTAACATGCCAGATTTGAGATATAACTGTCGTGTTAGGCTCTCCATCATTTGACACAGTTGTAATCCAACTTGGAAACATTCCTTGAAGTGCAGGGAGGTGTTCATCATTAATCATGAAATTTCTCCAACATATTAAATCTCTTTTCCTGCATCAGGACCAGGTGTCTGAACAAAAACTTTGTCGACTGAAAAAACCACTGCAATGTCTATTGGTTTTAACCAATATCTATCTGCTAAATTTTTGGGAATTCCCAATTCACCATAAAAACCATACATTTTTTTTCTTAGTTCTTCACAGACTTGACTTTCATTATCATTAACATCACGGAGTTCTGTCACTGCACCCTTTAAATTGTAAGCTTCATGGCTGATAACAGCTGCGAAAAGACTGACACGTGAACCTATCTCTAAGTGTTCTAGAAAAGGCTTGTTCGTCTTTTTGTTTAGACAACAAACAATGGTGTTCGTAGTTTGATCGCAACAAATGCCCAGTGGATCAGCATGAAATGGCCTCAACGAAGAAGAAGTACATCCAATATGGCCTATACCATTCGTCAACACATTATAAACTTGATCTGAGATCATCTATTCCACCTAAAATAATATAATAGTAAAACCATACTCTTCAGAATACTAAATTGCTATTAGATAATTTTCTATTGTGGCAAAATATTTATTTAGGCTTGGGATTGTCCTCATTCGATAAGATCATTATGTTTTTTGTGGCTGATAATCAATTTCTCTTATTAATAGATTCATAAATGAAGACTCTTGCTCGATATAGTGGACGAAGTATTTCTCTTCGTAGTCTATCGACAATACCTATTTCTTTTCCGATTAAACTTCCACCTAGACTAGAAGAACGTTCTACTACTCCATTTGGCCATAATGTTAAAACACGTATCTTATGCTCCCACCTGATCTGAATGTATACATCAACTGGCCGATCAAAGCGCTCCGTCATTTCAAGTAACTGTCTGGCTGCATCATATGTTACAATTTGCGCTTGCATACCGAGGCCTACCAAGGTTGGCTCAAAGATTGAGATATTATCTCGCTTCACAATTTTATTTCTTGGTTTTTCCCGAGGTTTTATTGGAAAACGGATTAGATCACCTGCCTTAATTTCTTCCATTGCTAGTTTTACTGCAGCCGCAAAATCCTCATCAATTATATCAACATCATCTTCGATAATAATTGCAGCCTCTAAGTCTCGATCTAAGATCTCCTGCCAGCATTTTCGGTGACTTTGGAATGTTGCTACTTCTGCTGACCGCAAGCTAAATGGATAATGGGGACGAAGTAATCTTGGTGTATAGCTTTTTGAAAAATCACCATCAAGGTTTCTGCCATCGATAGCTTCAATTACTTTTGTCTGATAGGGGAGGTTCTTCTTCAATTTACTTACTTGTGGTTTGCGCTCTAAAGATCTTTCAAGATGGATAATTAAGCAATCTTTTAGAGTTAGTTTGCTGCCCAAGTTACGCAACCTTTCTTTTTTATGTCTTAAACAAAATGCTAGTAATTATTCTGTAATTTTTCAGATATTATTTTGTATAAATTTTTATATGATTTAGCTTGTATATGATTTTCATTTATTTTGTCATATGAAACAAAATGCTCACCACTAGAGGCAAATTTTATCTTTTCATACCCATCTTCCAAGTCATCAAAGAATAACCAATTTGATGTATCAAAATATTGTTTTACTGTCTCATGACCCCAGTAAATAGGAACTGTTTTACAGGCCAAACAGTTCAAGATTTTTTCGGTAAAAAGATGTGGTTCAATACAGTTTTCGATAACAACTGAATAACGGAACGGCGCTAATGCAGCAGCCATATCGTCAAATTGTTCATAAGCAAGCCCCATTGGGGTCAGTAATTGGTGAGCGTGACTTTTATCAAAAGAGATCAGTTGATGGCGTAATTTATGGCCCTCTAAGTCATTTTTTGCAGAAGCGATTAATGAAATTCCACGTCTTTGTGAAAAGTTAGGCAATCTAAGACTGTCAGTTTCAATTGAGAGCGTTGCTAATGGTAATGAATGGAGATTTTTATATTTGGAAGCGAATTTTGGGTCACGAACTAATATGCTATGATACAAAAACCTCAATATAGGGATTATATTGAAGTATCTTGCCTGAACTGCTCTCGGTTCAAATATAACTAAACTAACTTTACACTTTAATTGTGAATTCGCAGTCAATAACGTTTTGCTATAGGGAAAGATGACGATGTGGTCATTTTTTCCCAAATCTCCAACATGTAAAGCATTAGAAGGTTTCTTATGTGGCCATACTAATTGGTCCACATGCAGCTGGCCCAGTTTTTTTGTTTTTCGTAGTTTATAGGGGACAATTCCTATGGACATAATAAGTTTTTCCAATGTAGTTTAGAGTTTTCATCCCATGATGAAGGTACCGTATATCTACATATTGCATTGCCTAATCAAACCGCAACTAATCTTTTGATGCAAAGATTTCGAAAACTGGCAGGCAAAAATTTTCTACGTGCGAACAATTGAGGTTCCTTATGCGAATAACTCGCCTAGCTACTTTTGATTATTAAATACGTCAATATGTTTGTAATTGAACTAAATTTAGATCAGTGAAACCTCATGGTAAAATAGAAAACAATAAGGCCATAACAAAACGTAGCTTAGTAAATTTTTACGGATCTAATTGCATACTGAATTTAATTGTTTAAGTATTGTCTATTATCGGACTAATCTAAATGTTTACAAAGCGAAAGCTATGTCCAAACTGACTTACAAACAATTTTTGATGAGATAAAAAAAATAAAATGATCATCACAAAAATAAAAGGTGGATTAGGTAATCAGTTATTTCAATACGCAACAGGAAGAGCAGTGGCTTCACATCACAAATTGCCTCTTAAACTTGATCTCACATGGTTTGAAACTAATAAGTTGCATAATGGATATCGATTGGATCAGCTTGCGATACAGGCAGAAGTAGCGACTGAAAATGAGATAATTAAATTAAAAGGTGAAAATAATATTTTATTTTCCGCTCTACGCAAAGTAGGGCTTTTTAAGAGAAAATCTTATTTCAAAGAAAAACGTAGCTCATATTTTGATGGGGGTGTTTTCAAAAATAAATTTCTTTACTTAAATGGTTATTGGCAAAATGAATTGTATTTTTCAAATATTAGAGAACTACTCTTGGGAGAACTATCGCCTATTAATTCGATGAATGATTTGGGATATGTTTATTTGGAAAGCATTGAGAAGAGTAACTCTGTAAGCCTTCACGTGAGAAGGGGGGACTATCTCAACTTGAAAAATATTGGCGTTCTTGGTGTTGATTACTATACAAAAGCTGTTGATTACATCAGACAGAATGTAGAAAGTCCAACTTTTTATATTTTTTCAGATGATTTAGAATGGTGTAAGGATAGCCTGGGATTTCTGGATGATTGTATTTACGTGGATCGTACCCAGAATGAGATTGAAGATTTAAAACTAATGTCTTTTTGTCGGCATAATATCATTGCAAACAGCTCTTTCAGTTGGTGGGGTGCATGGCTAAACCAAAATCCTAATAAGATTGTTATTGCGCCAAAGGGCTGGCTTCTTAATGATACTAGCAGTAGCAATGTTATACTGTCAGATTGGGTTAAAGTTTAAAATTCCTATTTCTTTTAAGAGTGATCCGTTTTGCTAAGAATGAAGTTACCAGATACTTCGATTATTCCATCCATGATTGACTGAAAAACTCAGATTATGTCTATGCTCAAGTAGGGCTTATTGATAATCAGCATTTAATAAATGCAACTACAGTTTATGCTTTGCCATTCCTTTAATTTCGTGCTGTTCTCAATTCAAAACAGTTGTTTTAAGTATGTAAAATTGTTTATCTAATGTAAATCGTGAATAATGGTTCGATTTAATACCTGCTTGCCGCTGAGTTTTTTTTAAAAGTAAGCTCAGATAGTCTGATACCGATGGCTTGGTGAGTTTTTGCGAACGGATCTAATATGAAGAAAGTTATATTATGACTCGTATCATACACCCTGTCCTATTATGTGGTGGCTCCGGTACACGCCTTTGGCCGCTTTCGCGGAGATCACATCCTAAACAATTTGCAAAACTTCTGGGTGAGGAAAGTCTCTTTCAATCTTCCGCTCGCCGTCTCTCTGACGAAAGCTTTGCTGCACCCTCTGTGGTGACTAGTTCTGAGTTCCGCTTTATGGTAGTGGAACAACTTGCAGCAGTTGAGATTGAACCGCAGATTATCCTAATCGAGCCTTTTGCTCGTAACACTGCCGCTGCTATTTGTGCTGCAGCTGTTGCACTTAATGCCAAAAATGGTGACAGTCTAATGTTAGTTTCACCATCCGATCATGTGATTACTGACGTTCACCGGTTCAGAGCAATCGTCAAGGCGGCAATACCAACTGCGAGTGAAGGTCGAATTGTTACCTTTGGCATCCGTCCTGATAGAGCTGAGACTGGATACGGTTGGTTAGAACTCTCTTCGAAGCTGTCAGATAACTTTGAACCAGTTGCACAACCTCTATCTTCGTTTGTGGAAAAACCAGACGCAGAGGCTGCTGATGTTTTGTTGCGGGGTGGCATGCACCTATGGAATGCAGGTATCTTCCTCTTCTCAACATCAAATATTTTGGCTTCATTTGAGCAGTATGCACCTCAAACGCTTGCTGAGGTACACAATGCATTCGGCGCAGCAGAAGCCGATCTTGGATTTACGCGCCTCGCAGCCGAGCCTTGGTCTCGTCTTGAAGATATTTCTATTGATTATGCTGTCATGGAGCATGCTCCAAACCTTTCTGTCATGCCATACGGTGGATATTGGTCTGATCTGGGAGACTGGCAAGCCATCTGGCGGGAGGGCGAAGCGGACAGTTTTGGTGTCGTCACTGAAGGGCCATCGACTGCATTGGACTGCAAGAATACTCTGCTCATGGCTACGAGTGAGAACCAAGAGCTTGTTGCAATGGGCCTCAATGATATGATCGCGGTGGCGATGCCTGATGCTGTGCTTGTGGCGCATAAGGATCGCTTACAGGATGTTAAGACTACAGTCGCAAAGCTTAAAGCAAAAGGTGCAGTCCAGGCCGAGACCCTGCCTCGAGATTACCGCCCGTGGGGCTGGTATGAAAGTATTGCCCTCGGACCGCGGTTCCAAGTTAAACGCATTGTAGTCAATCCAGGGGGCGCACTTTCTCTTCAGTCTCACAATCACCGCTCTGAGCATTGGATTGTGGTGGAGGGATCTGCAAAAGTTACAATCGACGATGACGTCAAAATAGTTACTGAAAACCAATCGGTCTACATTCCCCTTGGAGCTATACATCGCATGGAAAACCCAGGCAAACTACCTCTGACGCTTATCGAAGTTCAGACCGGCAGTTATTTTGGAGAAGACGATATTGTCAGGTATGAAGATGTTTACGCACGAGGACAGGGTGCGAAGGGTTAGATGTATCCCCTTGGGTCAAGACCAGCTAGAGAACAAACTAAATTAAAAGGCCACATAACAGGATTTGCACAATATTTGGGATCCTATTATTGACGTAGTCAGTTACAGAATAAACTAATTCTTGTCCACTATGCTTTTGAGCAGAAAAGACGGACCGTGTTAAACAGAGATCGATTTCGTCAAATATAGTCCCACTTTTGAAAGACCATTAAACAAATAAAGGTCAATTTTACTTCGAAAGCAGACCAACATTCACAAAGTGCTTTTAACTAACTTTGAAACTATAAAAATCAGATAACTTTCCGTTACGTTATTAATATTTGTAGAACGCTTTGTGGTAAATCTCAGTTAGCAAATTCTAGTATACTTGTTACTTGTTAAGATAAGTTAAAAGCATGGAGATTATTATGAAAAAAGGATATTTAATGGCTAATTTAAGAGTGAATGATCCTGAAATTTTTAAGGAATTTTCATCGGTGGCTCTTCCATTAATTGAAAAATATGGCGGAAAACTATTGGCAAGAGGGCCAGATGCAGATCGGCACGAAGGCACAGTAAGTGGTGTAGTAACGCTAATAGAATTTGAAAGCAAAGCTGCCGTTGAAAAGTTTTATTTCAGCGATGAATATCAAGCGGCAAAGGCAATTAGGGATCAAGGGGTTGATACTGATCTTATGATTATAGAGGGTCTTTAAATTAAAAAATCGAGCCTAAGAATTTATCCTAAGCTGAGCTGATAGCAATTGCGTATAGATAAAAAATGCAAAGTGTGCCCGTCCACCACAGGCAGCTTCTAACCCAAGTAATTGAAAACAAATAAGCTATAAAATATAAAATTCTTACGATTAAGAATATTTGGAGAGCTAGGACTGTTCCTTGCGAGGTGTGCCCAATTGATACCAAAGCCATTACTGCTGGTAAAACAAGTACCAAAGAGATAACTGAGTTTTTGACCGCCCTATCTGATCGACCAGCAATACCGGTTAAGGTGATGTGCTCTTTGTATTCTAGTAAAGTCTTGATGCCGTGCTGCCGAGTTGCCAAATAGGATTGGACAATTAGCATAAAAATTACGCTAAGCGCATAGACCAAAACAAGTAGCATCTCTAATATCATAACGACCCCTTTAGTTTCGTATTTGTTGTTTGGTTAGCACATAAATAAAAGATATTAAGGCAGTAGCGTTTTTATAGATCAACATTCAGGAAGTTGATTATATATTTCTTTACCTTGCATTACCTCTAGATTGGCTTCCAATAGCAAAAATATCAAAATATCCATTTGTCAAGATTTCGCCACGAAATCTAAATGCTTATTTCGAAATTCTATTAGGTGGCTGAGACGCTACTTTCACATTTTTCTGGATAAAGGTTTCAGTTAATTTTAAATTAGTAAGGCCTGTTTAAATAACTATCAAATTGCGGGTAATACCTAATCCATTTCGGCTAAAACTGTTCCCATTGCGCTTCCAACTACTTCAGAGCCAGACTTGGCAGCGCCCTTTGCTCGCATTGCGTCAATTGCCTTCATTGCAGTGTTTTCATCGGGCCACATAGTCATACTTCTTGCGCCAGTATCATTAGTCTTAACGATACGCATATTTATTGCACCTGCGGCTTTCATTTCAGGCCAAATCTCCTCAGCAGTTTTTACACCCTCTTCAGGATTATCCATTGACCAATCAGTAAATGTAGCAAACATTTCTTTCTCCCTCTATTATTAACGAATTTACTCTAACACATAGATTATCCGCGGCGAAAAGATCGTTGCATTATCAGAAATGCTAGTGAGTAAAAACAAAATTCATATGAATATAAAAAATTAATTTTTACCAGGGTCTTTTGTTAGTCTACGCCAAGAGAAAAAGGAAAGAACTGCAACAATGCCGGTACCTAAAATTGGAGGTGCTGCCGATATTTTCCCTAAAATTTGCAGTACAAGAGTAGTAATACAAACTACGCTGAACGCCAAAGAATAGCCTCTCATTATGCTTGCCTGAAAGGCGATACCTTCAATATTTCGCAAATGAAAGGTAATTATAACTAAAGCCAAGATTAAACTTGCAATTGCGTATCGAACGCTGACAAGGTCTGCAAATCCTTGACCCTCTGCATCTGGAAACTGCTCGCGGGTAATAAATTCTGGCGCCACGAACATTGCTAATGAAAAAATAAGTCCGAAAAAAGCTGTTATTGTCAAAGTAGTTTTTGGTTCCACATTTTTCTCCACTGCCTCAATTAGATTAACTAGATATAAAAAATTACTTAACACATGAATCGATAATTACAGAGAAACAAGTGATTCGAAAAATAACTTGGTGAGTGGGGAGCAAAAAATGAATATTAATTGTTAACTCTTGCGCTATGTCATTTTGGCGATAGCTACTGTGCGTGTCAGGGTCAATACATAGATTTCTTTACATCATCGGAGCACATTTTGATTATCTCCGCATGAAGATGGAAATCAGATGCTAGCTTGTCCCTTATTAACCGAGCATCTTTTTCAATTTCAAAAAGTTTGCTCCAAATTATTGAATGGTCTTCAGCAGGCAACTTTTCCACGCGTGCCATAATATCGGCGGTTCTTTCATAAAAATCGTTTGTTAAAGCAAAAAATAGTTTCTCTAAATTTGCTTCGGTGTAAAACCCCTCGTCAATTTCAGCCTGCATCTTTATCCGATTTGTCTTTGCTTTTAAAACGTATGGTTTTTCCGCTTCATCTGGCTGCCAACCTTTACCACTCCAAGGCATGAGCGCATTGCCACAAGTTGAGAAATCAGCAACAGCCATGATGTATAAATGCTTTGCGTCAATGCTCGCAAAGCAGAGATTTGGCACAACAACGGCAATTAAGAATAGTTGTCTCATATGACTTTCCTAAATTTATTTTAATTTCAAAAAACTGCGTTTAAAAATATATTAAATATACGCTTGCGCACTTCTTTTGGATTTAAAAGTTGCGATCACTAGATTTTGCCAGAAATTATGTATGTCACGATTCACTATCTCTATACAGTTGGAGAAAGACAATAAAAGATAGATAGAAAGGGTAATGTAGCAGTATTGTTGGCTATGCTTAGGTGCGTAAGTTTTTATTCACATAACGCTGGTTATTAATTTTTACGAACTTTGGGTATGTTTGTTTTTTGAATACTATTTCGTGAACTGTTTTTTAATTTTCTTAAGGCGTTGATCCTATTAGTCGTAGATGGGTGAGTTGAAAAAAGTCTATCGTGTTTGTGTGCATGTAAAGGGTTGATAATAAACATATGAGCTGTGGAAGGGTTTCTTTCCGCACTATGGTTATCAATTTTTTTTGCAAAACCTTCGATCCGTTTTAACGCAGAAGCTAACCACATTGGGTTACCACATATTTCGGCCCCTACTCTGTCTGCCTCATATTCGCGGCTGCGGCTAATAGCCATTTGAATAAGAGAAGCAGCCAATGGTGCAAGGATGATCATAGCCAAAATACCCAAAAAGCCCATCTGATTATTTCTTCTGTTTCCAAAGAACATCATAAAATTGGCAAGCATGGATATAGCTCCTGCAAACGTAGCGGCAACAACCATTATAGTGGTGTCTCTGTTCTTTATATGGGCCAGTTCATGAGCCATCACGGCGGCTATCTCATCTTTTGAAAGTCGAGAGAGTAATCCAGTAGTCGCTGCTACTGCAGAGTTTTCAGGGTTTCGTCCAGTTGCAAATGCATTAGGTTGTTCATTGGGTATTTCATAAACTTTAGGCATAGGTAAATTTGCATTTTGAGCTAACTGGGCAACCATTTTGTGTAATGGGTTAGAAGACGGTAAAGGTGCTGCTTTATACATCCTGAGAACCATTTGGTCCGAATTATACCAAGCAAACGCATTCATCCCTACTGCAAACAAAAGTGCTACTATCATTCCTTCTAGACCGCCCATTGCAACCCCTGCGAAGGCAAACAGAGCTGTCATTACAGCCATTAAAATAAAACTTTTCATCATTTCGAACACCTTGAAACAAACCTCGATAAGTAGATATGAAGCTTTATCAAGTTTTCAATCCTAAGTTTTATTTTCTTTTATCATTTTGGGAGTAATGGAGATTTGTTATTTGCTAAATTGTGCGTTGTGGTGATTTTAAAAATTTGCGAAGCTGAAACTGCATAAAGCTGTAAAGGTCAGCTAAGATGGAATTTTTGAAAGCAAAGCATATCCCAAGAAATATTATAACAGTCTGGACTGCTTGGCTATTCATCTTTTTGCGCCAGAAAGAATTACTTTATGATCATACCTGATAACCTTCCCACTGTAATGCATGGCGTCCAGCTAATTGGTCATGGAGGTTTTGATCAGCTCGTGTATCGAGAGGACTTACCTGTGCCGCTGCCAGATGTCGGTGATG
This sequence comes from Paracoccaceae bacterium, assembly GCA_902632125.1. Classification (GTDB taxonomy): domain Bacteria; phylum Pseudomonadota; class Alphaproteobacteria; order Rhodobacterales; family Rhodobacteraceae; genus Salinivivens. The sequence goes on from CACPBQ010000003.1 coordinate 92,932, forward strand.
TACTAATTCAAGTTACAGCGGCTGGGGTTAATAATACTGATATAAATACGCGGATCGGCTGGTATTCAAAATCTGTGACCATGGATACCGAAACTGGTGGAGCAGATGGGTTTAAGATGGTGGACGACGAGGATGCAAGCTGGACGGGTGTTCCGCTCAAATTTCCACGGATTCAGGGCGCAGATGTTTGTGGGCGGATAATTGGAGTGGGTGCCGGCGTCGATCCATCCCGTATAGGTGAAAGAGTGCTTGTCCAGACTATGCAACCAATGCGCGAAGCTTCACAAATCACTTGTGTGACAATGGGCAGCGAATATGATGGTGGTTTTGCGCAATACGCCGTGGCTAGATCAGAGTATACATTTGCAGTAAAGTGTGACTGGTCCGACGCTGAGCTTGCAACAATTCCATGTGCATATTCCACTGCAGAAAATATGTTACAGCGCGGGCAGGTGGGCTTGGAAACAATTTTAGTCACAGGTGCTTCTGGTGGTGTGGGATCAGCTGCTATTCAGCTTGCAAAGCGTCGTGGAGCACAGGTGATTGCCTTGGCTTCGCATAACAAACATCAAGAGCTAATAGCGTTAGGCGCAGATCAAGTGCTCGATCGTAATGCCGATATCACGGCTGAGCTAAAGACAGAAAGTGTTGATGTTGTAATTGATTTGGTTGCTGGCACAAGTTGGCCAAGGCTCTTAGAAGTTTTGAAGCGAGGTGGACGCTATATCACCGCGGGAGCTATTGCTGGACCAATTGTGGAACTGGATGTACGGACTCTCTACTTAAAGGACTTGACACTCTTCGGAGCGACTTATCAAGATGATAAGATTTTTCCTTGCCTGATTTCATACATTGAATCTGGAGAAATTCGTCCCATCTTGGCTGCCACCTATGAATTGGCAGATATAACCCGTGCACAAGAAGATTTTTTGGCCAAAGAGTTTACTGGCAAGCTTGTATTACTGCCGCCTAAAAGTGGAGATATGGTTTGAAGATTAAGAAATTGGAAATTTATTCATATGATTTACCAGTGAAAAATGGGCCTTACAGTATGGCTAATGCTGAGGTTTGGACCTTGGACACAACACTTGTTAAAATTACAACGGATACTGGTGTAGTAGGTTGGGGGGAGACTTGCCCTGTAGGCCCAACTTATGCAGAAGCTCATGCCGGTGGCGCACGAGCAGCACTTATTGAAATGGCTCCAGGACTGATTGGAACCGAAGTGTTGCCCCTTAAGGTTCAGCGCAAAATGACAAGTTTACTGAATGGTCATAACTATGCCAAGGCTGCGATTGATATAGCGACGCATGATGCTCTCGGTAAGTACACAGGTTTACCAGTGGCCGATCTTTTAGGTGGGGCAGTAACAGACCGGATACCGTCCTATTTTGCCACAGGCGTAGGCGAGCCGGACGAAATTGCCAAGCTCGCAAGTGAAAAGCAAGCTGAAGGTTATCCGAGAATACAGATTAAAGTCGGTGGCCGCCCAATCGAAATTGACATCGAAGTTATTACTAAGGTCTGGGAAAAGATCGAGGGAACTGGAATGAGACTTGCTGTGGATGGTAATCGTGGATGGACTACGCGTGATGTATTGCGTGTAAGCCGTGAGCTTTTGCACATTCCCTTCATTATTGAGCAACCTTGTAATACGGTTCAGGATCTAGAAAAAATTCGTCCACAGGTCCAACATGCTATTTATATGGATGAAAATAGCGTTGATTTGCCTACAATAATACAGGCTGTGGGCCGTGAATTAGTGGATGGCTTTGGCATGAAAGTGACCCGTATTGGAGGTCTGCATCCTATGCAAACAGTTCGCGATATTTGCGAAGCGCGTTCTTTACCGCATACGTGCGATGATGCTTGGGGTGGTGACGTAATTGCGTCGGCTTGCGCTCATATTGGAGCGACTGTTTCACCTAGATTGAGCGAAGGGGTATGGTTAGCTCAACCTTATATTCAGGGTCACTATGATGTGAAAAATCCAGTTAAAATAGATGGTGGCTATATTTCACTTCCTACTGGACCGGGACTTGGTATTGATCCTGATGAAGCAAAATTTGGGGAACCAGTTGCATTTTTTTGATTATCTTTAAGAGGTATTAGAAATGAAGTTTATTGGGAAAAGTGCTTTAGTTACTGGTGCTGCTGGAGGGATTGGATCGGCCATAACCTCTATGCTTCGAGGCGCGGGCGCACAGGTTGCTGTCGCAGATCTGAATACCGAAGGGCTTGACGCGGAGGTGCACCTACCTGGTGACCTGACCGACCAGACTTATACGAAGTCACTTCCTGAATTGGCAGCTAAAGCCTTGGGAGGGCTGGATATTTTAGTAAACAATGCGGGTATTATGCGTCGTGGCAAAGTCACTGATAGCAGTGATGAGGACTTCGAACTTTCTGTTTCTATTAATGTGAAAGCTCCGTTTAATTTGTGCCGCGCTGCAATTCCAATAATGGCAGCAAATGGTGGAGGCGCTATTATCAACACTGCGTCTTGCTGGGGAGTTCACCCTGGGCCTAATCATGCAGTATATTGTATGACTAAGGCTGCACTTGCTTCGCTTACCCAGTGCATGGGTCGGGATCATGCACATCAAGGCATTCGTATTAATGCTGTTTGCCCAAATGAAGTGGATACACCTATGTTACGCAGCGGATTTAAAATGCGGGGGTTTGATCCAACCACAGCGCTAGCAGAGCTAGATAAAACTGTTCCATTGGGTCGAATTGCACAACCTAAGGATATTGCTGAAGTTGTATTATTTCTGGCCTCCGATCATGCACGCTATATTTGCGGAGAGCTTTTGGAAATTAATGGAGGAAAATCAGTCTCATGATGAGGTTTCAGGAAAAGGTTGCACTCGTCACTGGGGGACGCAGTGGTATTGGTCGAGCTATTGCGCAGCGTTTGCGGGATGAAGGTGCACGCGTCTTCACGGCACAGCGAAGTAAAGATATCGATTTTGAAGGCATAATTGCGGATTTTACAGATCTTGATTGTCCCGCGCGGGCTGTTTCTGAAGTTATAGAGAAGGCTGGTCAGTTGGATGTACTGATCAATAATGCAGGAATGATGCAAGAGGCTGGTGTAGAGGAGATGCATATTGATCAATGGCAGCGCATTCTTACAGTAAATCTCACAGCACCCTTTTTAATGATTAAAGCAGCATTGCCCCATTTGCGAGTGACAGGTGGAAGTATTGTCAATACGGGATCAATTGAAGGACTAGGTAGCAACCCGGGTCACGCTGCTTATTGTGCGTCAAAATCAGGTTTGCACGGTCTAACGCGCGCAATTGCAGTTGACCACAGCTCTGAAGGGATCAGATGTAATGCGATTGCACCTGGTTGGATTGATACAGATCTGAACATTGATTTTATAGAGAGAATAGATGATCCGGACAAATTTAGGCGCGATATTGGTAAAATTCATCCAATAGGTCGCACCGGCACCCCTGAAGAAGTCGCTGCGCTTGCTGCATTTTTGGCAGCCCCTGAAAGTACGTTCATAACTGGTCAAGTCTATGTAATTGATGGTGGTCGGATGGCGCAGCTTAGCTTGCCTTAAAGCGAAAAATTATAGCTCTGCACCAGCTTGCAGTTCCTGCCATTTAAGCAAAGTAGCAGCTCCGGGTTTTGACAAAAATTGTGGTAGCAGTTTGGTGGGTTCGGGAGCAGAAAGTGCACGATCCAATCGAGCAGACTTTGTTTCGGTTGCGAGCTCAGCTGCCAGTAGTCCAGATAGTGTGCCTCGCGTGGTACCCAAACCGTTTTGGCAGCAGGCAGAATAAAGTCCATCCTCCAATTGTCTTACAACGCTAACATTATTCCGGCTGAGGCAAAGACGTCCTCCCCAACGATATTGCATCGAAATGTTTGACAGCATTGGAAACCGTGCTCGAAATGCCCGATCATGGTCTCGGGCGACGCGTTTAATTCGATTTTCTGTAACTTCCATTGACGGGTCATAAGTAAACCGATTTCTTACAACAATACGATGCCCTTCAGAGGATTTTATGCGACGCACAGTTGTTCCCATAGGATCAGCAGGCGTAATACCCCAAACGGATCTGCCTCCAAGTAGTTTACTTTCCTGAGAGCTCAATGCCCTGGTCATTGAGGCATAAGTAAATACGTGGATTAATCTGTTTGGTAAAAATCCAAAGCTGTTAAGATGCCCATTTACGGCTAGAATTATCTTTGGGGCCGTGACTGAGCCGCTAGGCGTTTGAGCAATCCAATTACCATTTCGGCTTAAGCTAGTGACAGGGCTATTTTCAAAAATTTGGACAAGATTAGATTTTAGACCTTTTGAAACACTCCGTACAAAAGCAGCGGGCTGAATTATGGCTGTTCCAGCTGTGAACAATCCACTTTTATAGTAGGTTGTCCCCGTAACTTCTTTCATATCGGGAGCGTCCAGCATTTGGTAGTCTTCGCCCATAGTCTTAAGATGAGCTGCATATTCTCGATTATGCTTTTCTCCCTTAATTGTTGCGGCACCGTTGATTTTTCCGCTTTGACTAAAGACATCTGGTCCCATATCAAAGTCTGCTGCCATATCTGCTGCGAACTGAATAGCGTGCCTATTATCATCTGTGAGCATGATGTCTTTATCTAGCGCACCACCGTAGTCTGCGGATGTAAGATCATGTGGCAGGTCAATCATAAAACCGGAATTGCGACCTGCAGGTCCTTCAGCAACACTTCGAGCTTCCAGGACTATAATTCGATCCGTTGGGCATAGTTGTGACAAGCGCCTCACAGCTGCGAGACCTGCAAACCCTGCCCCAATTACAAGCCAATCCGAGATGATGTTGTCGTCTAGGGTTACTCCAGGATCAGATTTGGGCAAAAGGTTATTCCAAGCCGCTGGGCCGGGATCTAATGGAAATTTAGTGACATTGATTTGGCGCATGTTAGTAGTCCTGATTCAAAGAATCGGCTGTTGGAATTTCGCGTTCTCTCCTTGCGATATAATCTAGTAATTCTTCATTGGTTGATGGGTCAAGCTTTGGTTCTTCATATTCGTTAAGAAGATTTCTTACACGTTGCAATGCACGTTCGTTGATTTCGATAGAACCATCAGCTTGCCACTGTTCAATTGAGTTATTGTCAAACATCTCTGGCATAAAAAAGGCATCTTGGAAATTTTCCAATGTATGAGGATGTCCCAGATAGTGTCCGCCAGGACCCACGTCCCGGACTGCCTGCAACGCCTCATCAAAATCATCCCAATTGATACCCGATACCATTCGGTATCCCATTTCACATTGCTCTGCATCTACAACAAATTTAGCCATTGAACAGTGCATTCCGGCCTCATTCCACCCTGCAGAGTGCCAGATATAGTTTGCTCCAGACATAAGCACTGCCATCATCGTACTGGCACTTTCATAACCAGCTTGCGCATCAAAAGTTTTAGCGCCGCCCAATGTGTTTGATGTCCGCCATGGTACGTCATAAAAACGCGCTAACTGCCCAATCATCATGTTCATCAAGCTAATTTCTGGAGTGCCCGCCATTGGCGCGCCGGATTTCATAGATACAGTTGCCAGGTAATGTCCATAGATTGCGGGTGTACCTTTTTTAACGACTTGCGAGTATGCTAGACAGCTCAAAGCCTCTGCGTTTAGTTGAGCTACAGTCGGGGCAACACCCGCAGGCGTATTCGCTCCCCCCAACACAAATGGTGAACATAGGATAGGTTGGTTAAATTTTGCGAAAGCACGCAATGCACCAAGCATAGTTTCGTCCCAGACCAAAGGAGAGTTACCATTGCAGTTACCTGTTACAACTGGATTATTCATCATAAAGTCTTTGCCGAATAGGATTGCACACATTTCCATAACATCTTCTGCATTTTTAGGGCTGGTTGTCATTCCCATGAAAGTTTTGTCCGAGTATTTCATAGAAGAATAGGTGATCCTTAGGTGCCTATGGCTGATCGGATGATCGTAAGGTTCCACAATGTGGTGTGCGGAGGAATGCATTGCTGGTAGCATATGGCTGAGTTTGTGAAAATTAGCTAAGTCATCCAGCGTAGGATTTCGCCGAACGTCGTTTATATCGCGCAGATAGGGGGCACCGGTCATTGGCACAAAGATTGAATACTCTTTACCAAATAGTAGGTTATTTGCGGGATTTCGTGCGGTGTAGGTGAAGCTTGAAGGTATCGTCTTAATCAGCTTGCGTACTAAGCCGCGGTCTAGACGTACTGTATCGTCACGCACATCAGCACCTGCTTTTTTCCAGTCTTTCAGAGCAATTGGATCGCGGAATATCACACCTACATCTTCTAGAATATCCATCGATGCGGCATCGATTTTTTCAACCTGTTCTGCATTCAAAGGTTCTATCAAAGGAATACCGCGTTTAAGAGTGGGCAACATAGTTATGTCGCGCGTTTGGCGGATCGCTTTTCTTACTCCACGACCGCGACGTATTTTGCCTATGGCCTCAACACTCATCCGATATTATCTCCTTCGACTGGATTAGTTAGGTCGATCCAGATTGTTTTGAGCTCAGTAAACTGATCATGAGCGTGTACTCCATTGTCGCGTCCGCCAAAACCGGATTGCTTAAACCCGCCAAAAGGGGTGGAAATATCACCTTCACCGTAACAATTAACTGTAACAGTTCCTGCGTTAATATCTCGCGCTGCGCGGATAGCTTGTCTGGTGTTGGCTGTGAATACACTCGCCGTGAGTCCATATTTTGTCTGGTTTGCCACCGCGATAGCTTCTTCATTGGTGGCTACTTCGATGACACTTAGAACGGGTCCAAAAATTTCTTCCTGGGCCATTGGATCCTCTTGTCTGACTTCATATATTTTCGGCGAAATAAACGGGCCGCTGCCCTTATCTTTATCTTCTAGAAACGAACGAACTTTGTCACAATGTTCGGCATCAATCAGCGCACCAATATGGACGCCTGGGTCAAGGGGATCGCCTACTTTCCAATCCCGAATGCGTGCTTCTATTCGCTCCATTAACGGTATTTTGATTGAACTATGTATAATCAGTCGAGAGGCAGCAGAGCAGTTTTGCCCTGCATTCCAGAATGCTGCATTAACTACATGTTCTGCTACGTGATCCAAATTTTCAGCATCATCAAATACTACTGCTGGGTTTTTACCTCCACATTCCAAAACTATCTTTTTAAGGTTGCTGTCTGCAGCATAGCGTAAGAAGCGTTTGCCGGTTTCGGTCGAACCAGTGAAGCTAACCATATCGACATTCATGTGTTTTCCCAAGGGTTCTCCTACGGATGGACCATCGCCAGGCAAAACTTGAAATACGCCGCGCGGAATGCCTGCTTGATGAGCCAGTTCGGCAACGCGCAATGTGGTAAGAGAGGTTTGTTCGGCAGGTTTAGCGATTACTGAACATCCTGCTGCCAAAGCAGGGCCTATTTTCCATGCCAGCATCATTAATGGGAAATTCCAAGGCAAAACTACGCCAACCACGCCAATCGGTTCTCTTACAATCATCGAGATTGACTCATCTATTGCGGGCGCTGTTTGATCATAGATTTTGTCAACTGCCTCTGCGTGCCATTTAATACAGTCAATTGTTTCTGGTAGATCAATTGTTTCACAATCCAAAATCGGTTTTCCGCTATCAAGGCTCTCCATAACTGCTAGCTCGCGACGGTTACGTGTTAACAGTTTACATAGTCTGATTAACTTATTTTTGCGCTCGGACGGATGCAGCTTAGACCAAACCCCCTGCTCAAAAGCCTCGCGAGCTTTCTGAACAGCAAAATCAACATCTGTAGCATTGCACCCAAAAATTTTTGCTAATTTTTGACCAGTTGCGGGGTTGACTGTTTCGAAAGGTTTTCCGTTCCCTTTTTGATACTTTCCATTAATAAATGCGGTTTTTGGGAGATCCAGGTCTTCGGCAATGGCTTTGTATTCAGCATGGGTCAAAAGATCGCTCATATGGCTTCTCCAGTAATGTTTGAGATAGTCTTGTTCATAGTCCGTATTACTTCCGCCAATTGCCGTTTGTCATCCTTATTCAATGGATGCAGTGGCTTGCGCGGTGGTCCAGCATTGATGCCTCGCAAAGTTAGCCCGTGTTTGATGCATTGAACAAATTTTCCACCCTGCTCTAAAACGCTCATCAGAGGAAGCATTGCCGACATTATTTCACGGCCTTTGGTAAAATCACCCTCAACTGCGCAAGCGCGATACAAGGCGATGTGTGCTTCGGGGGCAAAGTTTGAACCCGCACAAACCCAAGAGCGTGCGCCCCAGGCAAAAAACTCTAAAGCCTGATCGTCCATTCCACAGCTCAATGCTATATGTGGATAATCCCGAGCTAACATGTGAATACGGTTGATATCCCCAGAACTTTCCTTGATGGCGCAAAAGTTGGGCGATCGGCCCAAGCGGTCCAGTGTTTCCTCGTCCATATTCACAGACATGCGGCCCGGGTAGTTATAAAGCATGATAGGCAGGTTCGCTACGCGATCGATGGCTAGGGCATGCAATGCGATCTCTCGCCCTGTAGGGTAGGCATAGGGGGGTGTGGAAATTAAAAGTCCATTTGCACCTGCTGCTTTTGCAGCTTTTGCAAATCCAATGCTGTCCTCAGTTCTTATAGCGCCCGTACCAACGATCATTGGTAATCGGCCCTTGATCAGTTCTGCGCACCTGTTCATCATCCAGATCCGCTCTTTGTCGGTTTGTGCGTAATATTCACCAGTTGATCCAGCTACAATTATCCCATGTACGCCTGCATCTATCAAATGTTCAACCGTTTGCTCCAAAGCATCTTCATTAAATGAAAAGTTATCGTGGAATGGCGAAACAATGGGAGTGTAGATGCCTTCAAAGCGCATGTCATGTAACTTTCATTGAGATTATGGCTAATGAAAGCCAATCATCACAGGGATATTTTTTCACTTTATTCTGAGCGACAGCCCAATATTTGCACAAGAGCTTGTAAGCTCGATTTTTCTTCTTTAACTCAATTACTCGTATTATTTGACTGTTTAATTTGGTTAATTTTTCATTATAGCGGATATCATGCCCAAAATAGTTGAATTTCCAATTTTTACTGTGAGGATTGATTTGTAATGACAATATATGGAGATAAAACGAGTTAGCTTTTTCCCAAATACTGCATCTACGCTTGGCACATTTATAAATTGAACCATTCTTGTTTGTATATTTTATTACGGGCATGAGCTAGACAACGAGCCACAAAAATTATTTAATCTTGTCGTAGACTAGCGTAAGAAAAAGGTTGCTAAAAGAGAAAAATAACTAATTTTCCTCTTTGTACGCTTAGGAAGAACTCTCAAATAATATAGCAGCTATACTTGCTCTGAACTTGTGATTCATGCGTGAAAATCGCAAGGGCTTTTCAATAAAATTTAATGGCGTGGTTACAGGCGCACTAATTAAGTTCGGTTAAGAGTTTCGTTAGTTTGCTGGAACTCATACCAGCAAGTTCTAGCTCAGCAATCTTATCGATGTTGGATGTATCATCCCCAACAACTACAAGTCCGATCATACCGCTGTTTTTGTGCGGCGTGCACCAATAGAAGTATGTTCCAGGGGTATCAAATTTTATTGAGATAGGTTTTGAAAAAGATGATTTTTTGGGTAATTTCGCAGCATCTGGCCCTAATCGAAATTCTACATTATGTCCTTTTGCTGTTGGTAACCATTCTATTGTTTGGCCGACATCGATCCTAGCAATTTCTATACTGAAGCTTCTGTTGGGCGTCATTTCAATTGTCAAGTCTTCTGCTAAAACCAAACTGCTTGTAAAAAGCAACGCAATTTTGATTATAAAAAGTCGAAAAATCATCTCTTATCTCATCATTGTTAACTATAATTGTTACGTTTTTAACTTGATTATGGATCAGTTTTTAAGACGAAATTAGAAATTGAATGTGTTGTTATTGATCTCGTTGGTGTATTTTACGAAAAGAAAATTGGAAAACACGATTATTTATATGCAGATCAGGTAATTTTTAACTTTTCGTCGGTGAGCCGATTTATATAGCAAGGATCTCCAATAAAAACGTAAATAATTAAATAGTGAGAAGACAGGAACTAGTCTGGCAGCTATAAAAGTGAAAAACCAACAGCGAATGAGCGAGTGCTGGAAATAAAATGAATGTTTTACTCTCTAAAATAGAAGCATATAACCTAATTTGGGATGCGCTGATTGGAAGCGGTACATCGCCAGAAAATGCTAGTTACTTCACTGATGCAATACTCGACACAGAACTATCAGGACTGGAAGGGCATGGGTTTTATTGGCTCCAATATTACTGCGCGCACCTTCGAAATGGAAAAGTGGATGGTATGGTTTCTCCAAACGTTGAGGCTATTTCAAAATCAAGTTTTAGAGTAGATGCAAAACACGGGTTTGCGCATCCTGCGATTGAGGCTGGATTTAAATACCTTATTCCGGCTGCTCGGTTGCAAGGTGTTGCAGCAATGGGAGTATATAATTCGTATAATGCTGCTACCCTAGGATTTCATACTGGTTTTCTGGCTCGCGCTGGTCTTCTAGGAATTGGTGCAACAAATGCTGTTCCAAATTTAGCTCCGGTAGGTGGAAAAACTCCAATCATTGGGACAAATCCTATTTCTTTCGCTGTTCCCGCACCGAATGGCGAAATTGCTTTTCTTGTTGATCAATCTGCAACGCAAGTGGCCTGGACGTCGGTAAAGCGAGCGGCGGATCAAGGTGAGCCAATTCCGCTTGGTTGGGCCTTAGATAGTGATGGTGAACCAACGACTGATGCACAGGCTGGGCTTGGTGGGTCAATGGCACCTTCAGGTGGTGTTAAAGGATTTAGCATAGGCCTTCTTGTTGAAGTTCTTTGTGCTGCACTTGCTGGGGGCAATCTTGGATTGGATCAGGGTTCTTTTACGGATAATGATGGAAAGCCTATCGACAACGGGCAGTTCTTTTTAGCCTTTGATACCCAAAAGTTCTCTGGTGGAACTTTTGATAGAACTTTAAAAAAATTAGTAGACTCTATAACCGAACAAAAAGGAGCTCGTCTTCCCAACGCACGCCGTGAGGCAAACAAGTTGAAATTTGAAAAAGACGGGATTCCCATCGATAGAGATTTATACGATACGTTGAAAAAATTTGCATAATTAATACGAAATTATAGTCCTATCATTTATCTAGCGCGTTCAACCTGACAATCTCCTTTCGACGATACGCGCCATTACAGACGCGCCTATGGGTAAAATATCAGGGTCAAGAAAAAACCCGGGATTATGAAGGCCAGTAGTTCCTGAATGTCCGATTCTACAATACGCACCCGGTACAACATTCAGCATATCAGCAAAGTCCTCAGACCCGGTTGCAGGTTCCTGTGTACCTGAGATATTATCTTTGCCCACGATGTCTTCAGCTGCCTCGAGATAAGCATCTGATAGTTCTTCATCGTTAACCAAAACGTCAAAAGTCTTGCGGTTATCCAAAGTGATATCCACGCCGTAGGCGGCAGCAAAGCCTGAACATAATTCACGCATTCGGCTATCAGCTATATCGAAGATTTCCTGCTTAAAATAGCGAATTGTTCCTGCCAAGGTCGCTGCATCCGGTACGATATTGTAGGCGGATCCAGAATGGATTTGAGTAACTGATAATACGCAAGTTTCAAGGGGTGCAATGTTGCGTGAAAGTATTGTCTGGATACTCCCAACAAGGTCGGATGCGATGACCAGTGGATCGCGTGACTGGTGCGGCATGGCAGCATGGCTTCCCTTGCCTTGAATTGTGATATCAAAGAATGATGCGCCTGCCATAGCGGTACCCTTACAAATGCCTACAGTACCTGGCTTTCCATTTGGGGTATTATGCAAACCATAGATCTCGTCGCAGGGAAACCGTTCAAACAGTCCATCAGCGAGCATGCCGCGTGCTCCGCCTAATCCCTCTTCGGCGGGTTGGAATATGAGTACAGCGGTTCCTTTAAAATTACGCGTTTTCGATAAATGTTTTGCTGCGCCCAGTAGCATTGTAGTGTGGCCGTCATGGCCACAAGCATGCATAACACCAGGCGTTTTGGAAGAGTAATCGAGGTTTGTCAGTTCGTCTATTGGCAGAGCGTCCATATCAGCTCGCAACCCCACCCGTCGTGACCCATTGTCGCCCTTTATGATGCCTATTACGCCTGTAGTTGCGATGCCAGTATGCACTTCGTCCACACCGTATTCTTTAAGTTTTTCTGCAACAACTCCAGCTGTCCGATGCTCAGTAAAGCCTAATTCAGGATGTTGGTGAAGGTCCTTGAAGATTGCAGTCAGCTCATTCTTCGCCGCTTCAATAATAGGCAGATTGCTCATGATATTCTCCTTAATCAGATTCCACAAACCGGGTCGAAATTTTGCTTTTTGAAAAAATTTCGATGCGTGGTCATATTTGGCATAGCCTAGCAATTAATATTGCTGAAATAAATATTTTAGTAGGCTTTTGCATTGCGCCGGTTGTGTAGTAACACTTGCAACCTTTGTTTGATTCTTTAAAATTACATTTCAGGTTATTCAGGAGGTATGATCTTATGGTCGAAAAGCATTCTAAAAAAAGCACTGCGGATGAGAAGCTCAATATGCAGGACGTTTTATCAATGCGCTCAAGCGGCTACTATTCGCAGCGTACAGCTGGTGCAAAAAATGCTATCGACAGTGTTCTTCCACTCATGAAAGAAGCAGTCAAAAATCTTCCTGAAACAGAAATTTTGAGATTTGCAGATTTTGGAGCGGCAGATGGCGGAACCAGCGCTGCGCTCTGGTCACAACTTATTTCGGCTCTCCGCAAGAGTGGCGATAAGCGGCACACTGAACTCCTCTATACCGATTTACCATCAAATGATTTTTCTACGTTGTTTAAGACGATGCAAGGTATGCAAGGAGATCCCTCAAATGCTTATCAGATAAATAATGATAACGTATTTGTGCATGGTTGCGGCACTGGCTTTCATCGTCAACTTATGGCTTCAGATAGCCTAAGCCTTGGTTTTTCCGCTACTGCAATGCACTATGTGTCTGAAAAGCCATGTGAAATTGACGATCATGTTCATATGGTGGGAGCTAAGCCTGACGAGCGAGCACAGTTTGCGCAGCGTGCGGCAGAAGACTGGGAAAAGATTCTTCTTGCGCGTGCTAAGGAAATGAAATCAGGGTCACAGTTTATCGTATTGAATTTTGGTATTGATGAGCAGGGACGTTACCTTGGTCATACTGGTGGGCATTCCATGTTTGACAAATTCACGGAGCATTGGCGCTCGCTTCTGAATGCTGACAAAATCACCAAAGAGGAATTTCGCAAGGCTACTTTTGTTCAACATTACCGCACATTGGCAGAATTCAAAGCTCCTTTCGACAATAAAGACACACTTGCTATGAAAGCTGGCCTACGATTAAAATCTGCATATACTCAGTTGACAAAATGTCCATATCAAAGAGCATTCATAGAGGCAGACGGAGAGATGTCAGCTGGCCAATATGCAGCCTCTCTGATTCCAACTATGCGAAGCTGGTCGGAAACGGTGTTCCTTTCCGCATTGAGTAGTCGCCCGTCTGTGGAAGCTCAGGCCATCGTAGATGAGTTTTATCAGTCCTATGAAGCAGAGGTCACCGCAAATCCTGAAGGTCACGCCATGGATTATATTCATGCTATAATGGTCATAGAAAAGGTGACTGAATAACATTGAACTAAAATATTTTTAATTTCTTTATTCATTAAAGGAAATTTTAAATACGTAGTAAGTGTAAGTTTTGGAGTAAAAATTCTGGTAGAAATTTTAAATAAACAAAAACCTATTGGAGGCTTCAGTGCATAAAAGCATATTAGATAAACGATTTTTGATAAAAGCTTTCCCGGTTGAGGACCGCAGGCCAATTGAACTAAATTCTATAATGAAACCCCATCCGTTATCTTACATGGAGTTGCCGTTTGATCCTGAATACTCGCTCTATAATAATAGAATGACGCCAGAGCGGTTGAATAACGTTACCGACGATGAACAATATTGGGCCATACGCCAGAAAGTAATCTTTAGAAATACAGGTGAGTTTCCAGTTGAAATTTCTGGGCAGGAAGCTGAAAAATTTGCCAACTGGGTGTTTGCTCGCGATGTGAGCCGTATCAAAGTCGGTCGCTGTTCGTATAATTTCGTTCTATATCACCATGGTGGAATAATCACTGATGGTGTGATGTTGAGACTTGCAGAAGATAGGTTCTGGATGGCGCAGGCAGACGGTGAGCTAATCAAATGGTATATGGCGCACGCGCAAGAGTTCGATGTGAAAATTTCCGATCCTAATGTCTGGGTTACTCAGATTCAGGGACCTCGATCGATGGATGTACTACGTGATGTTATTGACGGTGAATTCCCAGATCCCTGGCGCTACTTTGACATTGCTACCGTATCGATTGCAGGAGAAGAGGTCATCATCTCACGCACCGGTTTCTCCAACGAACTGGGTTGGGAGTTCTATTTACGGCCCAAAAATGACGCCGAAAAAATAGGAAACCATATCTGGAATATGGGTCAGAAGTATGGGATGATACTGACAGGTTCCCCGGTCTTTCGAGCACGCCGCATCGAAGCCGGGTTGATGGGCCAGACCGAATTCGACAGTACAACTACACCCTTCGATGCAGGCCTCGGTCATTTTGTTCAGATGGACAAGTCCGATTTCATTGGAAAAGCGGCTCTTGAGAAGGCTGATAAGCGATCACGTACGTTCGGCATGCGCGTGCGTGGTGGGATTGCAGAGCGTGGACGAACCATATCAGTTGGTGGTAAAATTATTGGACAAGTTTGCTCTTCGACTTGGTCTCCTTATCAGGAATGCGGTGTTGCACTAGTGCGTTTAGACAGTCCAGAAGAAGGGCCAGGCACTGAGGTTGAAGTGACTTGCATAGATGGTAAAAACTATAGCGCCCAGCTATGCAGTCTTCCGATGTATGATAAAGAAGGGTCCATAGTTCGTGGAAAAAATACGACCTCTCCCGACGGTCCTCAGCCGTGGAACGGATGATACCAATAGAGAACGAATTCGTTTATTTTTTCATTTTTGTCTTGTTATGCATCTGGCTAGGGTTGAATTATAAGAAGCTCTTCATCATTTGTAAAAATATTACTTAAAATCACGAGTTGTAAAACTTGCACTATACTACAAACGCTCAGGATTTCGCAGAATTAAGTATTTGAATTTAAACTTGAGCTCAAAATTTAACTCCGAGGAAAACTTTCGGCCAATTCTTACAAGAACTGATCATTTTCACGCGAATGTTTTATAAATATGTTCATCGCTTCTGTTTCAGTTACTTTTTCCAAAACACCACCATTAATTTCTTCTCGCGACCACATCCAGCTCTGCACGGGATCATGTTTCATGGCCCAATTTGCAAACAGCCTTCTTCCACTCATTCCAGAATTTAAAAGCAGAACTTCTGTATGCCGATC
>CACPBQ010000004.1 GCA_902632125.1 Paracoccaceae bacterium
CGGTCAAGCGGCGGCGCATTTCGGTACCGGAGATATCGAGAACGGTAGAATTTTTTGGAATTTCGTTTGATGGGTAGAATTGTGCACGTTCCGCTACGTATGACATACTTTTAAAATCAACCATTTTGATGCCAATTTCATTTTGATATTGTTTGAATAAATCTTGTGCATCATAAAGACCGTAAAAATCCTGGCCTTGCGAATTTTTTCCAGGTCCGGCGTGATCTCTACCTACGATAAAATGTGTACATCCATGATTTGCACGTATCAGGCCATGCCAAACGGCTTCTCGTGGACCAGCCATACGCATTGCAAGATTTAACAGACTCATTGTTGTCGTAGCCGCTGGATATTTATCCAAAACTGCTTCATAGCAACGCACTCGAGTGAAATTACTAAAAATGGGGGAATTGCAATTTGCGCACCTATCGCACCTTACGCGGCAACTCGACGTGCAGTTCGTGAAATGATCGAAGTCTCTGGAGCTTTCATAGAAATCTATGTAGCAACTTCACTTGAAGAATGTGAGCGTCGAGACCGAAAAGGTCTCTACAAGCTTGCTCGAGCCGGAAAGATCAAAGAGTTCACAGGAATTTCTGATCCTTATGAAGAACCCAAAAATCCAGAACTACGTATTGAAACTGAAAAAACCGAAGTGGATTACTGTGCACAACAAGTATTTCTAAAGTTAAAAAATATGGGATTGATAGCAAACTGATGGCTAAATCGGTAATTATTATTGGAGCTGGGGTAGTTGGATTAGCTTGTGGTAAAGAGTTATCTAAAAAGGGCTACGAAGTTTTTATAACTGAGCAAGAAAAATACATTGCCACCCAAACAAGTTCGAGAAATTCTGGAGTTATCCACGCTGGGATTTATTACGCCACTGACAGTCTTAAAGCTACGCTATGCGTCCGTGGTAAAAGATTACTTTACAAATACTGCGAACAATTTGGCGTACCACATTCTCGCACTAGAAAAATGATCGTTGCGACAACGCAGGAAGAAACCAAAATTTTATCAAAATTGAAAGAAACCGCCTTAAAAAACGGCGTCCATTTGGAATTGATAAGAGGTGAGGAAGCGATCGAGCACGAACCAAAACTTTTTGCTCTATCTGCACTTGTTTCACCGACAACGGGTATCGTCGATGCTTCAAAATTGGCAATCTCTCTTCAACATCAAGCAGAAATTAATGGCGCTAATTTAGCTTTTGAAACAAAAATAACAAAAATAAACCAAGCCCAAAAAATACTAGTCAAAGGAATTAGTGGGGGAGAAGAATTTGAAGCTGAATTTGATTTTCTTGTAAATGCTGCTGGACACGGAGCATATACCCTTACCCAATCATACTGGCAGGATGCCCCAACTCCTCCTCCAAATTTTGCTAAAGGTAACTATTTTTCTATTGAAGGAGAGGCCCCTTTTCAAACTCTTATCTATCCTGTTCCAGGGACAATAAGTCTTGGGATACACTACACAATTAACACTGAAGGGCATGGACAATTAGGTCCCGATGTTCAGTGGATCGATCAACCAAATTACGAAGTAGATCCGGAGCTTGAACGCAATTTTCGAACAGCAGCTAGAAAGTATTGGCCTGGTGTAGACGATTGCCGGCTAATACCTGGATACTCAGGTATTCGGCCAAAGGTAGAAGCAAACGATTTCATAATACACAGACAAGATAATATAATAACTCTTCTGGGTATCGAGTCACCTGGACTAACTTCATCCCTTGCAATTGCTGAATCAGTGGCTAATAGTTTTTCTTAGTTCAGACTATTTAGCCATATCTCTCCCAGTTTTGCTGAAGTCGCAGCAAACCCTGGCGAAAGCTCTTGCGGTTCCGGAGCCTCAATATGACTACCAATCCAAGCAAGAAGTGCCATTCGGCGTAGCATTATAAAAGTATCGATTTCATTTTCATCTTCAGTGGATAAATCCCGAACAGACTTATAACCCTTTATCCAGGCTGATTTAAAATGAGGTAGTCTTGGGTTATCCTCTATAAAACTAACTGCAGAAGCAAAGTCATACATAAACCATCCAAATCCACAGTCGTCAAAATCAATGAGTTTCGTGCGTCGTTTATCAATCAGAAGATTAGCCAAACGCATATCGGCGTGAATAAGATTGAAGCGTTTTTCACTTTTTCCATAATCTAAAAGCCTTTCCCGTATTTTGAGCTCCACCCTTTCCAGTTTATCTTTTACCTCTGTGGTAACTTCTGGTGCTAGACGCCAATTACCCCAATGTGCATTATTTCCAAATATAGTATCAATATCCCATGTAAGTCGTTCAAAATTGGCGGGTCGTTTCCAAGACAAAACATGATTGTGACAATTGCCAGCAAGTTGGCCTAATTCCTCATAAAAGATTTCGGAATTTTCATTTTCCTCTGGCGCTGATCCGCTGACAAAATGGAATAATACCAAATACCTTGATCCATTACGACCGCCCAGAGAACATTCTTGTATAGCAGCGCCGTCTTTACCAAGGAAATAGCTTGGCGTTTCGACCAATCTACTTTTTGAAAGGGCATCTATCCAACTTAGCTCACACTCGATTGAACGTCTCGAATGATAATTTTCTCTGTGTACCCTAAGTACTGCTTTAAAACCTTCAGAATTTGTGATGAGGTAAGTGAAATTTTCAGAAACATTTAATAATTCTACAGAAACATTTTCTGGTATGTCCCATAATTTAAGTGATATTCCTACCAGCTCTTCCAATTTAACCAACATGTTGGAAAGTGATACGTTGCTTGAACTCATTTTTTAGCACTTTTTAATCAAATATGTATCCATAATCCACCCATGTTCATCCCTAGCTTTTTTACGTTCTTTCACAATAAGATCTGCAACATCGTCTAAATTTCCAGAGAAAATAATTTGATTTGGCATTCCTAAATATGCTCCCCACCAAATATAAAAATCACTTCTTATTAATGAATTGAAAGAACAATTACCATCTAGCATGACAACCACCTTGTCATAGTCTTTTGGAAAGCCCTCATCTATTAATCGGCGTCCTGTAGTCACTAAAAACGATGAGCCCACATCATTGATTGGAATTTTATGAGCAGAAGCTAATGCCTGAATAGACGTTATCCCCGGCACCACTGTAACCGAAGGCTTTGGTGTCAACCTTTCAGCTATTCTTAAAGCACTATCATACAAACTGGGATCACCCCAGATCATCAAAGAAACTTTTTTGATCCTTTGAACCGCATTCAGTTGGGCATGCTCGATAGTGGACTCCCAGGCATTGGCAATTACTTCATGCCATTGGTCAACAGCTTCTAAATACTCAACTTCGGAAGAACGTTTGGGTATATCAAATTCAAATATTGGCGGTTTTTTTGATCCCAAAAGTTCATCACAAATCTGATATCTTAAATTAGCCAAATCACTTTTTTCACTACCTTTATTGGGAACCAATATAATATCTGAGCTTCGCAACACGTTTATAGCTTGTTGCGTAACATGCTCAGGGTTTCCAGTCCCTATTCCAACTAAGTAAAGATCAATTTTCATGATCCATATATCCCTCTGCTAATGGGCCATAGAATATCAAAGCGGGTTGAGGTGAAATCTCATTATCAAGTTTGTTTGCCAATTCTTTAACCGTCGATAGCGTCAGTCTTTGCTGGGGTGTCGATACGGCCTCAGCTAAAAGAGCAGGTGTATCATCTGGAAGACCATAGTTTGCGAGTTTCTTTTGTAATTGGCTAAAAGTTCTCTTACCCATAAATACGATTGTTGTAGCAGACGGATCAGCCAACGCAGACATATTTATATCTGTAGGTAACTGACCATTAATATCGTGACCAGTAACGAATTGAATGCGCCGAGCGACTAGTCTCCGAGTTAAAGGTATCCCAGCTACAGCAGCTGCTGCAAAAGCAGATGGTACGCCTGGAATTATCTCAAAAGCTATATTTGCCTCTCGCATAGCCACAAGCTCTTCTTCGAGTCGACCGAACAATCCTCCGTCACCAGACTTGAGCCTGACCACTCGACCACCATCTTTCGCATAATCGACAAGAAGCTGCGTTACAGCATGCTGTTTCGGTGAAGAGCGGTCAGCTCTTTTTCCTACACCTATCAAATCCGCACCTGCTTTAGCATAACTTAAAATCGGACCTGCGGATAAATCATCAAAAAGCACAGCATCTGCACGTTCCAATCGATCTACTGCTTTAAGTGTCAATAATTCGGGATCGCCTGGACCGGAGCTAACAAAACTTACAAAACCTGCCATTATTACGCTCTGGAAATCATATGAAAAAACGTTCCCGTAACCTTACCACGGACAGAACCTGTCTCTGATACTAAATTTCCTTCAGCATCCTTCACAGAAAACAATGGTTTGTCGGGTTGCTCAATAATGCTGCTGTAGTGAAACTCATGTCCTCTCAATTTTTTGTTTTCCGAAAAGATTTCAACATGTGAGTTTATCTCAGCCAAGCGATATCCGAGATTAAATTTCCGTTTAGCATAACTAGTTACAAGCCCGAGAAGTCCAATCATTTTGTGCGGTATTCCCTCTTTATCAATAAGTTGATTACCAAGCACCATATAGCCACCGCATTCGCCATGAACGGGCTTTGTCTGGGCATGTTCCCGAATAGCAGAAAAACAATTTTCAGCTGATGCCAATTTTCCAGCATGAAGTTCTGGATAGCCACCAGGCATCCAAATTATATCTGCTGATTTATCAGGTTGTTCATTGGATAAAGGCGAGAAAAAACTCAACTCAGCTCCAGACGAGTGCCAGTGTCGCAGTATATGAGGATAAGTAAACGAAAATGCTTCATCCCGAGCAAGCGCTATGTGCTGGCCAGGAGGGTTGGGGAGATTAGCCTCAGGGCGTGAATTAGTTGCGTTAGTTTCACTTTGCGCCGCTCTATGCAATTGCTCAAGATCAACATTTGATGCTAGAAAAATGCCATAGTCAGCTATAGCCTTTTCGAGGTCAGGGTGCTCGACAGCCTGAATAAGTCCTAAATGCCTTTCTGGTAGAACCAAATCACCACGCCTCGGTAGTGCGCCAAAAACTGTCAATCCAGCCTTTTCAAATCCAAGCCTTGCAAGACGTTCATGTCGAGGGCTCGCGACACGATTTAAAATTACACCGGCAATATTGATCCTTTCATCATAGTTGGAAAAACCAAGAGCTGTTGCTGCAGAAGACTGGGCTTGTCCGCTTACATCTACTATTAATACTACTGGCCAACCAAAAGCTAATGCCGTCTCAGCGCTTGATCCATTTCCAAACTGCCCCGGCTTAGCAACACCATCATATAAGCCCATAGAACCTTCTGTAAGAATTAAATCTGCACCATCCGATAAAGATACCAGATTGTTCATTAATCCATTTGACATGGCCCAACTATCTAGATTGTAAGAACTCCGACCAGCTGCAGCTAAATGGAAAGCTGGATCAATGTAGTCTGGACCACTCTTAAAAGGTTGAACTGCCAAACCAGTGTCTTTTAAAGCCCGTAATAATCCTAGCATGACTGTTGTTTTTCCAGTGCCAGAACTCGGCGCTGATATCAAAAGTCCAGGTGGTCGCCTCATAATTTCTTTTCCTCATTGGCAGATCCAGGACGAAACCGTCTGTCATAGTCTGTGGAATATAAAGAACTTTCAGCGAATGTCTCATTGCCAAGCACATGTCCTACCAGAATTAACGCGGTCCTTTCAATGTCTTCCGAAACCCCGCCTTTAAAACTCTGAAGAGTACCACGAATTATTTTTTGATCTGGCCAACTTGCTCGGTATACTATTGCTGCAGAACAATCACCACCATAAAATGGTACAAGCTTTTCAACGACCTGCTTTAAGTTATGAATTGAAAGATGAATTGCCAGAGTGGCATTTGTACGAGCAAAATTCTCTAGTGACTCATTGTCAGGCATAGATGACGCACGACCTGGTGTACGAGTCAAAACTACAGACTGAGTTAGACTAGGTAGTGTCAACTCCGTTCCAAGAGCTGAGGCTGCAGCAGAAAAGCTTGGCACTCCTGGTGTCAGTGTAAAATTAATCTTTGCTTTTCGAAGTCGCCGGAGCTGCTCGCCTATAGCTGACCATATTGACAAGTCTCCCGAGTGTAGCCGTGCAACGTCATGACCCAACTCGGTTGCCTGCATACATTCTTCTATAATAGCATCCAGGTCGAGTGGAGCAGTATTTATAATACGAGCACCATCTGGGCAATGCGTGAGTATCTCGGATGGGACAAGTGAACCAGCATAAAGACATACCTGGCAACTGGCAATTAACTGTTGCCCACGTAGCGTTATTAAATCAGCAGCCCCTGGACCTGCTCCTATAAAATGAACAGTCAAATGCCTTCACCTTCAGCAACAGCACATACGGCTAATCCATCATCAGAAATTTGTCTTGGCCCTAGAAGTTTAGCTGAACCATGAAACAAAGCCAGAGCAGCACTTTCTGCCACACTACCCGTTTGTCGCTTTTCAATTACGACTTCTGATTGCGTTATTGTTTCCACTGACTTAATTACTTCTTCACTAACCGCGTACACTGGTAATTCATATTTTTTTGCAAGCGCCTTCAAAGCAGGATGGTCTACCTTATCTTCAGGAACAGAAAACCCACTTATTTTATGTTTGTCGGCAGCCTTATTCAGGGCATTAACAAGACTATTGATATTTGCCAAGGATCTAAAACCAAATCCAGCTATACAAACTAATGACATCAGCGCACAACTACCCACTGGGTAATAGGGTAAGATGACTTCCAACTACTTTTTCCACCAATCTGTTTTGGCTGCGAGTATTCAAAGCGTAATAGTTGGCCGCCAAATTTTTCTGCATAATCAACAATCAAACGGTCAGTTTCAATTGTGACACTATTCGTTACCAAAAGGGTACCAGCGGGAATGATTTTCCATAATTTTGCGAAAATTTCAGCGCCAAATCCACCACCTATGAAAACAGCATCAGGAGGATCGAGTTTATCTAAAACATCTATATAATCTGCCTCGATAACGTCGATCCAATCAACACCCAACTTTTTAGCATTGAGATTTATATTTGCTACCCTATTCGAATTCTTCTCTACAGCCGTAGCTTTCATCGAAGGACCGGAAAGCAACCATTCAATCGCTATAGAACCAGACCCAGAACCTAAATCCCACAGATATTGACCTTTTTTGGGGGCCAATGCCGATAAAGTAAGAGCTCTAATTGGCTGCTTTGTCATTTGGCCATCATGTGAAAACCAATCATCACCTATACCAGATGCCTGCGGTAAACTATCTCCATCACCTGAAACTTTTATCCCTACCATTAGAGGGTGTTGGAAATTTCCAGTTGTTTTGTCTTTGACTATAGTTTTTGTGACTTGCTGACTGACAGAACCGAGTGCCTCTAAAACAAATACTTCACTTTCTCTAAATCCAGTGTCAAATAAATATTTTATTAACGGCTCAACCGCTTCACCATCACGCACTGTGACTAAAATACGCTGATTAACAATTAGATATGGGCGTAATCTCGTGAAGGGAGCTGAATGAAGACCGAGTTGGAATGTTTTTTCTATTGGCCAGCCTAATTCTGCCGCAGCTAATGAAAAACAACTTTTGGCAGGTATTGCACGCCATTCTTTCCGATCAAGGTTTTGGGTAACTTGAGAGCCTGCACCAAACCAAAATGGGTCACCTGAGAATATCACAACAACTTGGTTACCGCGTAATTTAAGAAGTTGTTCAATTCCTTCTGAGAAAGGTATCGGCCAGGCTATTTGATCCCCAGAAAGCTTAGGAAGAGAAGCTAAATGGCGCGGAGGCGCCATTATTATCGGAGAGCCTTGCAAAACCTCCTGAGCCTCAGGTGATAAACTTGCATAGCCGCCAGCATCCATGCCAATAATAGTTAACCAGGGAATATCGTTCATGCAAAAAAATCTCTTGATACTTGGTGGTACAACCGAGGCTACAACCTTGGCTCAGATTATCTCTAAAACGAATATAAATGCCAGACTTTCTTACGCCGGTCGGGTAAGTCGGCTTCGCTCTTCACCGATTAAAAAACGAGTTGGAGGTTTTGGAGGTATACCCGGGCTTGTGGATTATCTTAAATCTGAGCAAATCACTCATGTGGTAGATGCAACCCATCCCTTCGCAGTACAAATGAGTAAGAATGCTATAGCAGCATGTAGTATGGCAAGCATTCCTCTAGTTGCACTCACCCGACCCCCATGGCAGAAAAAGCAGGGAGACAAATGGATAAATGTTCCAAACATAGAGACAGCTGTCCAATATTTGAACCAACCAAAAAAACGAGTGCTTCTTGCTATTGGAAGGCAAAATCTATCATTATTTCACGCCCAACCACATCACAATTACATTTTGCGCCTTGTCGACCCACCTGAAGAGCCGCTCAAATTCCCAAATCACTCTATTATTCTTTCAAAAGGCCCGTTTACTGTCAAAAATGACTTGGCATTATTTAAAGAACACAAAATTGAATTAGTTTTAGCCAAAAATTCAGGAGGCGATGGCGCCTATTCCAAAATAGAAGTTGCTAGAACTTTGGGTCTGCCTGTTATTATGGTTGATAGACCTAAAATACCTAGTCGCAAAGAAATGTTCCACGCAGATTCTGTACTCAGTTGGATAAATCAAATTTAGAATGCCTTGGTGTGTAGGCGAAAATTTTTCCATTTTGCGACAAAACTTTTGTTTGGCTAGATCCTATGATTACAATCGTCTGCATATCTGCCATTTCTGGTTTTGCTAAAGCTAATGTTGTAATTTTAATCCGCTCTTCAGGAGTAGAGATCGCACGAGCAAACACAATAGATCTATCCTCAGAGCATTTATTTTTTAAAATGGTTAGGACTTTCTCAAAACCCTCCGGCCTGGATTTGGATCGGGGATTATAAAGCGCCATAGCAAAATCAGCCTCCAAAGCAAGCAAAAGTCTCTTTTCAATCAATTCCCAAGGTTTGAGATTATCACTCAAGTTTAAAGCACAAAAATCATGACCAAGAGGTGCACCAATCTTGGCAGCCGCTGCCAACATTGCAGTTACGCCAGGGAGAATTTGGATGTCTACGTCAGTCCAACGACTTGGGTTTTTATCTAAAACCTCGAATACAGCCGCTGCCATAGCAAAAATGCCTGGATCGCCAGATGATACAATTAAAACCCTTTTTCCAGATGCCGCCATATCCAAAGCAAATTCAGCTCTCTCAATCTCAACTCTGTTATCAGAAGGATGTAAAGCCAAACCATCACGCGGGGGTATCCTAGCCACGTAAGGTATGTAACCCACAACATCTGTTGCAGAGCTAATCGCTTCTTGCACACAAGGTGTTACCATATTTTGATCACCAGGACCTAAGCCTGCTATAGTAAGTAATTTTGTCATTTATTTTGCCCTACCATGCAAAATAATAATCGAAAAATAAGGAGCGACTTCCTTTTTATATTCTACCAATTTACACACAGATTGATTTGACATCGCAGCAAATTCAACAATGAAAGCGTCGCTCTTACGTTCAGTCAAAGCAATTGCCTCTCTTATCTTGTCTAAATTTTGACCAACCTTCATTATTACTGCTGCATCAGTTGAGCTGATTTTATCGACTAGTTCTTTTTTAGATAATGTACCCGGTAAAATAGTTAGGATATTGTCACCCCAAGTTATCGGCAGACCGGTCGCAGTCCAAGCTGCAGACATTCCTGTAATTGCTGGCACAACCTCAATGGGAGCCTCAAATCGAAGCCTTTCATATATGTGCATAAAAGAGCCATAAAAAAAAGGATCCCCTTCACAAAGGACACAAACATCTTCCCCACGATTGATCACAGATCTTAGGTGCTGACAGCACTCATCGTAGAAAGAAGACATGATTTTTTTATATCGTGGATCAGAAAGTGAAATCTCCGTTGTAATGGGATATTCCATTGCATACTCTTTTACATTTTTAGGTAAAATTTCCGAAACTATTTTGCGCGCATGACCAAGCCTTCCAGCTTTTCGGAAAAACGCTATGAAACTTGAAGATTTTATTAATTTATCTGCCCTTACACTCATCAGATCAGCTGATCCAGGTCCCAGCCCAATACCATAGATTGTTCCTATCCTTGAGCTGGGCTTTCTCATTCAATTCGGCTCGCTAAAGCATTTACTGCTGCTACTGTGATAGCACTTCCCCCTAAACGACCTTTCACAATACAGCTTGGCACCACTTTTGAGTTTATTAATGCATCTTTGCTCTCGCTCGCACCAACAAAACCGACTGGGCATCCAATAATCGCAGCTGGCCGTGGGCAGTTTATGTCTTCTAGCATATTTAAAAGGTGAAAAAGTGCAGTCGGTGCATTTCCAATCGCCACAACTGCTCCATCAAGATGTGGTCGCCAGAGTTCTAAAGCTGTTGCAGACCGAGTATTTCCAAAATCTTTTGCCATTTGAGTTACTTCAGAGTTCTGAAGCGTACATATAATCTTGTTATTTGCTGGCAATCTAGAACGTGTAATGCCCTCGCTTACCATGCGGGTATCACATAATATTGGAGCACCCGCTTCAATGGCAGCTCTGGCTGAGACAGCAAAATTTGATGTAAATTGAACAAATGGAGCTAAATCAACCATACCAGCCGCGTGGATCATTCGCACAACCACAACTTCTTCAATTTCACTAAAACGAGCCAGATCGGCTTCTTTTCTGATTGTAGCAAAAGATTCAGCATAAATTGCTGCGCCATCTTTTTCGTAAATATGTGGCATAGTAAATCTTTACGACCTTGTTTCCTTTAAATGTTCCAAAACAGAAGTCTGTGTGGAACATTTAACGGCTGGTTTGTCCCAAGCATAACCTTTTTCGACAATATCAAATCTACCCTCATTACCGACTATGCAAATTTCCTTAGAATTAGGAGATGCACATCCTTTAGAGCATCCTGAGATATGAACATTTGTTCCAATAATAAACTCTTCTTGATGAGCTAAACTCTCCGCCAAATTCCTTGTCTTTATAGTTGCTGACGAACAATGCGGAGCTCCAGGACATACATTCATTTTTAATCGATTATCTTGCGGCTCATTGATTAAACCAAGATTTGTGTCTGGTAGGCTTTCAACAATCAGCATTTTATTTATCGTAAACTGAACCTTTTTATTTGCAGCTGCAAGCTTCCGCAAATGCTCACTTTTAAGTTGGCCAAATGGAGCAGCTAAAATAAACTTACTTTGGTACCTTCCAACGGTTATTTTCTGTGAAAACGGTTCTTTTATTTTTTTAATTGTTTCCCATGGAAAATTGTTTTGTTCAACAACATCGCGCATCCTCATCGCACGTTCATTTTTTTGAACATTCTGGATTTCGAGATACCACTCAATAATTTTTTTAATGTCATTAATCAAATTATTTTCGTTAGTATAAAAAGCCTCTTTCATACCTGCACATCTCAACATGAGCTTTGAGCCTGAAACCACTTCGATGAACAAATCACCCAACTCATCAGAAAGATAGCGACTGTCATGATAGTCTATACAAAATCCAAATTTATCTGGCAAAAACGGTAACATTTCAACACCTGAGTAAATTTGGGAAGCGCATCGCCACAGAAGTGAATTTTTTTGTATAAATGGTGGTACGATAATATTTAAGCGATCTAGTTTATCGCTATCACTTACTAATTCTTCAGTCTGTAATTTTAAAATTAAGTTAGAATAATTTTTTTCGTTTATCCCACGAATTTGGACATTTGTACGCGAAGTAATATCAAGCAATCCATTCCCAAATTTATCTGAGCAATCAGCTAATACTAGAAGTTGTTTAGAATTTAGCATTCCATATTTTGGTTTTACACGCATCAATAAACCGTCACCAGACTGCATAGGGTGAAGAGCTGATGGACACCAACCTTTTGCAATGGGACGGTTCATGCCGAAATCTCCAAATCGCCAAGAATAAAATTTCTACGGGTCTTCCAAAGACCAGAATTATATAGCTGTTTGAAACAGTCACGCATTGAAGCCAGTGCATCTGGATTATTTTCGGACATGAATTTTACAATATCATCATTACCAATCGTTGCGTCATGATAACTATCAAATAAATGTGACCCAACAACATCAGCTAAATTTGCAAACGCTGCCATGTGGGATAAAGTTGCAGAAATTTCGGCTGCACCTCTGAAGCCGTGTCTTTTCATTCCTGCCAACCATTTTGGATTACAGGCTCGAGCGTAAACAACCCTTGCAATTTCCTCTGTAAGAGTACGAGACGCTGGTTTTTCAGGATCTGAGTTATCCAAATGATACAGAGAAACCTTACCACCAATGGAGGCTTTTGCTGCAGCAAAACCGGCCTCATGTGCTGCATAGTCAGCACTTAGAAGGAGATCTGTTTCCAGCATATCCTGAAGATGAACAAAGCTATCGGCTGCAGAAACTATATCTTTGAGACCTTTTTTATCCTGATAGATCCGCTCCCCATTTATTGCGTAGCTACTTGCCTCCAGCCATGCTTCAGCAGCTGCCTTTCTTCCTTCATCCGAAAACTGCTCGGGTGCTGAACCCATTCCCAACCCATACGAACCTGGAGCTGGACCGTAAATACGCACGTTTTCTACTCCAGATTTATACGGGTTCCAATCTGCGGACTCTTCGCGATGGGACACAGCATCAATGGCCTGCTGATATAAAGTGGATAATGTAGGAAACACATCTCTAAATAAACCAGATACCCTTAAAGTGACGTCAATCCTTGGACGGTCCAGTGTAATCAGTGGCAGAATTTCAAAACCTGATACTCGTTCAGATCCTTCAGCCCATGTCGGTTTGACACCTAAGAGATGTAATGCCATTGCAAACTCTTCGCCAGCAGTGCGCATTGTTGCAGAACCCCATAAATCAACTATAACACCTGAGGGCCAATCGCCATTATCTTGTAAATGTCGACGAATAAATTCATCAGCAAGTTTAATGCCTTGCGAATATGCGGCACGGGTTGGTACGGATAATGGATCAGTAGCAAATAAATTGCGGCCGGAGGGCAAGACATCCATCCGACCACGATAGGGTGATCCAGAAGGGCCCGCTGATATACGCTTTCCAGATAAAGCATTTTTTATAGCTAGCTTTTCTGCCAATTCAGAATTTTTTGTTTCGAAAGGTAATTTCTGCTCACATTTGCGCCCAAATATATGCAGACCATCACCAAATTGAGTTTCCTTGATATCACAAACAAATCTATCTATCCGACTTAAAGCTTCTGAATGACTGCATTCATCACCTATGCCCAAATCCGCCTCAATACCCAAAGTTTCGGCTTCTACTCGAATAGTTTCCTTTAATCTTTCACGCCTATTTGGATCCAAACCATCAGCGTTAGAAAATTCATCCAAAAGAGATTCTAAATAACAGAACTGAGAAGGCACTTCTGATGCTCGCAAAGCAGGTGGAATATGGCCAATAGTAAGGGCACCAACTCTCCTTTTTGCCTGGGCTGCTTCTCCTGGATCATTCAATATAAATGGATAAATTACAGGGATGTTCCCAGTAAGTACTTCTGGCCAGCAATTTTTGGATAATGCAACAGATTTACCTGGAAGCCATTCCAAGGTTCCATGAGCACCAATATGAATAATTGCATCCGCTTTGAAAGCATTCTGTAGCCAAAGATAGAAAGCAACATAACCATGACATGGTGTGCGTGAAATATCATGATAATCTATATCACGCTGCGCAGGGTCACTCCGTTCTGGCTGTAGAGCGATGATCGCCCCACCAACGTTAACCGCACTAAAATTAAAACTGCCATCGGTGACCAAAGAGTCTTCAGTTATATCACCCCAAGCTTCAAATAGCTGGGCTTGCATATTTTTAGACAAATTATCTAAAGCATTCTTATATTTTTCTACTGACCATTTAATTTTGTTTTGCTTCAAGCTAACTTCCAAAGGGTTTTCAAGTGGGTCACTTATATGTCCTAAATCTTCAAGAATAGATTGGGCGGATGCTAGAACATCTAAGCCAACAGCATGCGCCATTTGCCAAGGCCTGCCAGGATAAGTCGAAAGTATCAAAGCTGGGTGTTGGGCTTCTAGTGGTATTTTTTGAAGCCTATGCCACCGATAAACTTTGTCAGCGATTGCATGAACTCTCTCATTATCGGGTTGATGTTCAACTCTGGAAAATTCAAGATTCTTATCTTTTTCTCCAGCCTCTTTGAACGATGCAACACCGGAAAAGATTCTTCCATCGACTTCTGGAAGAACAACATGCATTGCCATATCAGCAGGAGACAAGCCACGATCAGCCTCTATCCAAGCTGAACGTTTTGAAGTCGACAAAGCAACCTGAAAAACTGGAACACCGCCAGCATCAAGAGGAGATTCACCGGAGGAACCTTTGCCAGAAAATGATGTAGCATTTACAATACAGACTGGCTTCAAATATTTGATTTGAGAAATTATCCAATCTGCCGCATCAGGAATTTTAAGTGAAGGTGAAAATAAACCGACCACTGAAAATCCTCTCAATCGCAGCGCATCAAAAAGTGCTGTTATTGGCTTTAAATCTGCAGCAGTTATAAAAGAACGATAAAAAGTTAAA
This sequence comes from Paracoccaceae bacterium, assembly GCA_902632125.1. Classification (GTDB taxonomy): domain Bacteria; phylum Pseudomonadota; class Alphaproteobacteria; order Rhodobacterales; family Rhodobacteraceae; genus Salinivivens. Next base: position 14,611 of record CACPBQ010000004.1, read on the forward strand.
ATTATAAGTGGCTTATTAAAATTTATCGACTTTACAGCCTCAGAAACGGAACAAACCTGTTGTTCGGGCGTCCAAGCGCCGTATTTATCCAATGTTTTTGTACCGCGAACCGGCGATACACACAGGCCTGCGGCTAAAGCAAGTTGAGCTAGAGCTGCATGTGCTGCAACTGCACCACCTGTGTCACAAAATTCTTTCAATCGGCGAAGTGTCGACGTTGGTAATGTAGAAAACTCATCTAACTGAATATCTTCTCGGCCGTCTGCCGGCAAAACAGCACACGCTATTTTATTTTTTTTAGCGAGTTTTATAACCTCTTGAAGACCGTAAGACCAATAAGGAACCCCACCAATAAGCCGAATAAGGATTCCTTTTGATTTTGACAACGTATTTTCTAAATACGTATCAACTGAAACTGGATGTTTAAGTGCGGATAAGTTAGCAAGGCGCAAGGTTGGAAATTGATCACCCTGCAATTCAAATCCCCGTTTCCAACCCTCAGCAAAAGCGCCGAGATCACTATCAGAGAAAGATAAAACAACCAGATCTGCCCCAGTCTGGCCCAAATCGGTAGGGACTTCTGTCTCCTCTAAACCGTGTCTTTCTACAAATAAAACGTGCATGAATGCCTTTTAACCAGCTAGAATTTTTTCAATTGCAAGAGTATTTAAATTATCGTGTTCTGCTATAACCACAAGGCGACCTTGTTTTGGCTCATCTGGTAGCCATATCCGATCATATTGGGTTCTAATTCTGTTTCCAACGGCTTGAACTAAAAGCCTCATTGGTTTTCCAGATACAACTGCATAACCTTTGACCCTAAGTATACGTTCTTCATCAGCCAACCGCTTGACCCTGTCAACTAATTGTTCGGGTGATGGAAAATCATCAATAGAAAAAACCGCACTATCAAAATCTTCATGATCGTGATCAGGTACTCCGTCGTGATGGGATGGTCTTTCAGAAAGGTCATCCTCAGCTGCAGCTTCCAAGCCTAAAACCACGCGAGGATCAACCTGACCTTCAGAGATTTCAATCATTGGTAAAGGTCGCGGAGCGATCTGTGAAATTTTTTTTCTAGCGGCTTCTTTTGCCATAGAATTTGTCAGATCAGATTTCGTTAATAAAACAAGATCAGCACAAGAAATCTGATCCTTAAAAACTTCTGACAGTGGCGTGTCGTGGTCTAGCGATTCATCTGCTTCGCGTTGTGCCTCTACGCCAGCCAGATTTGGTGCAAATTGCCCAGACGCGACTGCTTCAATGTCGGCTAGAGCAATTACCCCATCGACTGTAATTCTTGAACGGATATCCGGCCAATCAAAAGCCTTAAGAAGAGGCTTAGGCAACGCCAAGCCAGAGGTTTCAATCAAAATGTGCTCTGGTCTGGGATTGAGAGACATAAGAGACTCGATTGTAGGTATAAAATCATCAGCAACAGTACAACAAATACATCCGTTAGCTAATTCCATTATATTTTCAGCAGGGCAATCTGGGATTGCGCAACTTTTCAATATTTCACCGTCAACACCAACGTCTCCAAACTCATTAACTATAACTGCTAATCTTTTACCCAAGGGATTACGCATTAAATGAGTAATAAGTGTGGTTTTTCCCGAGCCTAGGAAACCTGTGATAACAGTTACTGGAACCTTTAATATGTCACTCATAATTAAACCTTTTTTATTAATTGATGAAAAAGTCAAACATGGGTGATGATCTCGCTATACAAAATTTTAATAGCTATCCTTTTAATTCCACGAAACTTTCCATTATATGTTCAGACATAGCAAGAGATTCCTTCACACAACTATTCGAAATCCGACTTTGGATAGATATTTACGCACACCTAAGTCTGTTTTTATGGCTGCCTAAAACAAAATTTCACAACCATACTTACAATTTTCCTGTTGCCCAAATCAAATAACGGTAACTTTTGTAACAGATCTTTACCTGGTTGTGTATCGGGGTACTCCACATCAATCTCAGCGCTAGTCTGAAAGACTAAAGGATCAACTTAGCATATTAATGGACATAAGATACATCACTATATTTTCAGTGCTAAGAAAAAAGAAGCTGAAACTAGCAAAACTCCTGTAAAGATAATAGGTTTATTGCCAGTACACTCAAAATTTTAAAGATAAGAAAACCACTCAACCCGTTTACAAAATTGCCAAATGGGTAATAGTAAATTCCAGTGAAGAAAATTAGAGTTCGAACATGAAAAAATCAAAATCAGAAATTTTAGACGAAGCCCAACTTAACGAAGCACACAACGAAAAAATGCGAAAAATTAAGGAAGCTAGAGATAAAATGATGAATACAAAAACAGAAGAGAAAGGGCTCATTATAGTTCATACAGGTGCAGGCAAAGGTAAATCATCATCTGGTTTTGGAATGATCATGCGATGTATCGCTCATGAAATACCGTGTGCTGTAGTTCAATTTATTAAAGGGACATGGAAAACTGGAGAACGCAAATTTTTAAAAGAAAAGTTTTCTAAAGAATGTAATTTTATAGTTTCAGGAGAAGGTTTCACTTGGGAAACGCAAGATAGAGCCAAAGATATAGCTGCGGCAGAGGCGGGCTGGGAAGAAGCAAAAAAATTAATCCTTAACCCAGATGTACAATTTGTTTTACTTGATGAGATAAATATTGCTTTACGTTATGACTACTTAAATATCGACGAAATTGTTGAATTTCTTTTAACAAAAAAACCACCGATGACCCATGTGGTTTTGACTGGTCGTAACGCAAAAGAAGAACTAATAGCCGCCGCTGATTTAGTGACTGAGATGTCCCTTATCAAACACCCTTTTCGTGACGGAATTAAAGCACAAAAAGGCATCGAATTTTAGGGGTTCCGCCAAATGTCCGCAATAATGTTCCAAGGAACAGGATCAAATGTTGGGAAGTCGATCCTCGTTGCTGGTCTGTGTCGAGCAGCTTTTAAACGTGGATTAAATGTAGCACCATTCAAGCCCCAGAATATGTCTAACAATGCTGCTGTTACAGAAGATGGTGGTGAAATTGGCCGTGCCCAGGCACTCCAAGCAAGAGCCTGCAACTTACCATTTCATACTGATATGAACCCCATTTTATTAAAACCAGAAACTGAAACCGGTTCACAAGTTATAGTTCAAGGGCATCGCCAGAGCACCTTAAAAGCTCGAGAATACAACAAAGTTAAACCCCAGCTTCTTAAGCCAGTGCTGGAAAGTTTCGAAAGACTCAACTCTAAATTTGATCTTGTTTTGGTTGAGGGCGCTGGAAGTCCTGCAGAGATAAACCTTCGTCAAAATGATATTGCCAATATGGGTTTTGCAATAGCCGCAGATGTACCAGTCATTCTTATCGGTGATATTGATAGAGGCGGCATTATTCCTCAAATAGTTGGAACAAGTTATGTGCTATCAGAAACTGATAGACAAAAGATTCGAGGCTTTATTGTTAATAAATTTCGGGGTGACAAATCACTCTTTGACGATGGATACAAAATGATTGAAGATAGGAGTGGTTGGCCCGGTTTTGGCGTACTAAACTATTTTTCTGATGCTTGGAAACTACCCGCAGAAGACGCACTAGACATTCAAAATACGTCAACTTCAGGTCAACTTAAAATCGTTTGCCTTTGCCTTTCCAGAATGGCTAATTTTGATGATCTTGATCCCATAGCGCAGGAAAATAATATTGAACTCATAATGCTTAAAGCCGGTCAAGCCATTCCTGGAGATGCAAACCTAGTTTTAATACCGGGCAGTAAGTCTACTAGAGGTGATTTAAAGTTTTTAAGGGAGCAAGGTTGGGATGTGGATTTATACGCACACTACCGGCGAGGAGGACATATACTAGGCCTTTGCGGTGGATATCAAATGCTGGGCAGACAAATCAATGATCCTGACGGACTGGATGGTCCTGCTGGGAGAACAGAGGGATTAGGGCTCTTGAATGTAAATACTGAAATGCTACCTGAAAAAACACTGCGAAAGGTCACAGCCACACACGTAAAGTCAAAATTAGATGTTAGCGGGTATGAAATTCATCTGGGAAAAACAACAGGAGAAGACTGTAAACAACCTTTTGCTTACTTAGACAAAGAGCCTGAAGGCGCCTGCTCCAAGGATGGCCGTATTTCTGGAAGTTACTTGCACGGCTTGTTTTCCTCTGATGACTTCAGAAATGCATTTTTAGAAAACCTTGGAATTTCTTCTGATGGTGTTCTAAAATATGAAAAAAACTTGGATGATGTTCTTGATGAACTTGCCCAACATATTGAAGATCAATTGGATGTTGATGCTTTGCTAGAAGTTGCTCAGTGAGAATGGAGCTCTCTTTTTAAAAAAAACCAATTATCGAACAGAGTAAAAGTAAAAAAGTAGTCGCCCAAAGAAAACGGTCAAATAACTTAAGTCCAGAAAATACATCATGTCCTGTTGGGTTTCGACCATCTTTGTTCAACCAGGGGTCATTTGTTTCAACGCCATCATAAATACGAGGTCCAGACAATTTGACCCCAATTGAAGTAGCAACACTCGTTTCAGGCCAACCCGCATTGGGCGAACGATGGTGCGATGCATCTCTTAGAGTTACGTGCAAAACTTCAAGTGTGTTTCGAGAAATTATAGCATAAATTAATGACGTTAAACGTGCTGGTATATAATTCACGAGATCATCAAATCTGGCTGAAGCCCACCCAAAATCTCTGTACCTTTCATTTTTGTAGCCAATCATGGAGTCAGCAGTATTGACGAATTTGTAAATCAACACGCCAGGAAAACCTAACACAACGCCCCAAAAAAGAGGTGCAGTAACTCCATCAGATGTATTCTCAGCCAAGCTTTCTAAACTAGCCCTTGCAATATCATTAGAATCTAGGTGGTTGGAGTTACGACCAACTATCATCGAAACAGCCTGCCTGGCTTTTATTACATCATTTAATTTAAGTGGCTCAGCAACAGCTTCCACATGGTCTGATAAAGATTTAGCGGCGATCAAAGGCCATACTAAAATAGATGTCACCAAGATACCGATTGGCCCTTCAGGAATTGCTAGCAGTATAAGAAAACTCAAGCTTGCAAGACCTGCTACTAAAAAAAATAAAGAAAATAAGCCAGTTGCCTTACGCAGGTTAGATGACCAAATTGATTTGTTTAGTTTACTCTCAAAGAGACTAATAAGATGACCAAAGCCGACTACTGGATGGGAAAATCTGCGAAATAAAAAATCAGGCCATCCAAATAGCCGATCTATACAAAGAGCTATTAACATGGACAGACAAAAGTTCATCTTAAAATACACACTTTAATTAGACAGTCTGATTTACAAACAAAATTGAAAACTGACCATCCGACAAGGCCTCAATACCAGTGATCGATAAGTTATCCACGGAAAACTTCAGGGCCAATTCCTTACTTTCCAATGCGAGAGCTAAAAAAGAACGAATTACACCAGCATGAGTGAAAATAGCTATTTCTCCTTCTTTTCTTTCTGAAATTATTTTTAGGAGAGGAGGTTGGGTTCTTTGACATAATTCTAGGAAACTTTCACCATTCTGAGGAGAAAATTCAACCAAATCTTTTCCTGAAAGTTTACCCTGATCAGGAATATTACTGTACGTTAGACCTTCCCAATCACCAAAGTCTTGTTCCCAAAATTCCTCAATTTGCGAAGGTAAAGATTTCTTAGCAAACACGGCCTGGTATGTTTTGATACAACGCAATGCTGGGCTTGAGAAAAAAGTCTGACAATGAGCTAATTTTGAGCGCAGCCTTTTTGATGTACGCAACGGAACTCTTTCTATGTCCGCATCCGTACTGCCATACAAATAGCCTGACGGATTCACTGGAGCGTGGCGCACAAGCAAAATTTTTAAATTTTGTTGACCTGGAATCAAAACAGTCTCTTTTTCTCTTTTATAATATGGAGTAACACCAATTTTATGTGCTTAACAATATTGGTTACAGGCGGCGCTCGATCCGGAAAGAGTAGTTTCGCAGAAAAACGAACCCAAAAACTTGGTTCGTCTTTAATCTATATCGCTACTTCTGAAGTTATCGACTCAGAAATGAAAAAACGCGTAGCGGAACATCAGGCAAGGCGAGGTTCTGAATGGCAAACTTTACATGCTCCATTAAAATTAATAGAGGCACTTATTGAGACAGATGGGAAAGGGCCTTGTTTAGTAGATTGCTTAACAATCTGGCTAAATAATCTTATATTTCATAATGAGGATACTGCTGCTGCCATAAAAGAACTAATCACAGCCTTAAAAGAACGCTCTGACCCTGTTGTTTTAGTTACCAATGAAGTTGGTAGCGGTATTGTTCCTGAAAATGCATTAGCAAGACGATTTCGTGATGAAGCCGGTCGCATGAACCAAAGTATTTCTCAAATTGCTGATGAGGTGTATGTGAGCATTTCTGGAATTCCACTACAAATAAAACCAAACCCAAAAATATAAAAGGGCAAAATAAAGTATGGATAACTTCAAAACCCTGGCAACAATCTCTAATATATTCAAGGAAATGCCCGTCAAAGACATCAAAGCAGAAGCCAGAGCAATTGCCCATCAAAACCAACTGACGAAACCGCCGGGAGCATTGGGTATTCTCGAAGAATTAGCTATATTTTTGGCAAGCTGGCAGAGAAAAACAAAACCTTCTTTAAGAGCTGTACAAGCATTGGTTTTTGCTGGAAATCACGGCATTTGCGCTCAAGGAGTAAATCCTTTTCCCCAAGATGTGACAAAGCAGATGGTTGAAAACTTCAAAGCTGGCGGTGCAGCTATAAACCAACTTTGTGAATTGAATGGAGCCGATTTAACGGTTGTACCAATTTCTCTCGAAACGCCCACGGCTGATTTTACTAAAAAAGAGGCCATGAGTGAATCAGAGCTTTGTGAGGCGATGGAAATTGGTGCTCGTTCTGTAAATTTAGATTCTGATTTAATATTATTGGGCGAAATGGGTATTGGTAATTCCACAATTTCATCCGCTCTAGCCGCTTCAGTTTTTGGTAGTAGTGTAGAGCGCTGGGTAGGAGCAGGGACAGGTTCAGATCAAAAAGGCCAAGCCCATAAGGCAACCATAATTGAATTGGGACTCAAAAAACACGGGGCAAGAAAAAATTTAAGTGCAATTCAAGCATTTGGTGGAAGAGAACAAGCCGCCATTTGTGGGGCCATCCTAGCCGCAAGGAAGGCTGGCATACCTGTTCTACTTGACGGATTTATATGCACTGCCGCTGCCGCACCCCTATTTGCAACATCAAAAAACAGCCTAGATCACTGCCTATTTGGACATTTATCTGCAGAACCGGGACACAGACTGTTATTAGAAGCTATGGGGAAATCAGCTATCTTAAATTTAAATATGAGATTGGGAGAAGGTACGGGAGCAGCTTTGGCATTATCAATTTTGCGTGGTGCCGTAGCATGCCATAATAATATGACAACTTTCAAAGCAGCAGGTATATCAAAAGTATGAGGTGGCTTCAAAAACGTCTCAAAGAATTACAAGTTTCTATACTTTTTTTAACTCGTCTGCCGGCAGGCACAGTAAAAGGCAATGTACCAAAAATTGCTAATACCGTTTGGGCTTTTCCAATCGTAGGCTGTATTGTTGGACTAATAATTGGGGGAAGTTGTATCGGACTTCAATGGGCTGGCTTATCTCCTGTTATATCATCCATCTTAGCCATCTCTATTGGCCTTCTAGTTACAGGAGCACTTCATGAGGATGGTTTAGCTGATAGCGTTGATGGGTTTGGTGGCGGACAAGATATTCCCAATAAACTCGAAATTATGAGGGATAGTAGAATTGGTAGCTATGGTGTTTTAGCCCTAATTTTAACATTGGCTGCGAGAATTTTTGCTCTATCCGATCTTCCAAGTAATTATCAGATTATAATATTAATAATTAGTATTTCTATGACTAGCCGCTTAGTAATGGCATTTTATCTTTTCTGGTTACCTTCTGCTCGTGAAGACGGGATGGGACATCATGCCGGTGTCTCAAACCTTACAACTATATTAACGGGCGTAGCTTTTTGTTTGCCAGCAATTCTACTATCTGGAAGTGATATTTTTTGGGCCTTAATTGGAGTAACGTTGATGGCATTAAGTTTCGGGTTACTAGCCAAAAAGCAAGTTGGAGGCCAGACTGGTGATATTTGTGGGGCTGGGCAAGTTTTATCTGAGACTACCGGTTTGATAGTTTTGGCAACAATACTCACGAACCCAGTAATTTAGCACTCCAGCGGTTCAATTTTATCTTTATAGAAAATTTTACTTGTCGTTACGAGAGGCAATAACGGCGAAAATTTTGTTTTCATAAACTGTGAATTGAAGCTAGAGATATAAGGGTAAGGTAATTTACAAATTATTTAAGGGAATCTGGTGCTGCACAAGCAAAATCCAGAGCCGCCCCCGCGACTGTAAGCGAAGAGTACAGGTCAATAAGCCACTGGAAAACCGGGAAGGCTGACCAGGTATGTCGAAGCGTGAGCCAGGAGACCGACCTTACCATTTTAACCCAAGCCGTCGGGGAAGACGGGTACAAAGGAGTACAAAATGCACATCGAACCAGGTGTAGTTAATGAAGCCAAAATTATTTTAAGTTATGCAACAGCTGCAGGCGCAGCAGGAATTTGTATAAAAAATGCAGTGGATACTTTAAAGCATTCAACCATAGCAGCTTTCGCTACTCGTCTCTTCGCTGCAACCCTATTAACCGTAGTCTTTTTTGAAGTTCTGCCAAAATTTCCTGTAGGGGTGTCAGAAGTCCATTTCATTTTTGGCTCAACACTATTTCTTCTATTTGGATTAGCACCTGCTGCCATTGGGCTGGCTACAGGATTAGCCATTCAGGGCTTATTTCTTGCACCAGCTGATCTGCCTCAATATTTTATGAATGCAACGACACTTTTAATTCCACTTTTTGGAATTTCGTGGTTAGCTAATCGGATTATAGCGCCAAAAACTCCATATATTGATTTGGCTTATACACAAGTCTTGAAACTCTCTGCAATATACCAATCAGGTATAATAGCATGGGTTTCTTTCTGGGCTTTTTATGGTCAAGGCTTTGGAGTTGAAAATATATCCGCAGTTGTGAGTTTTGGAATCGCTTATCTTTCAGTCATACTTATTGAGCCGATTGTGGATATAGCAGTTCTGGCTTTGGCAAAATCCAAAAGAGATGCTGCAAGCAGTTCTGTTTTTGCTTCACGCCTCACGCAAACGGGATAAAGACAATCATTACTAGATTTAGATTGTGATTGTTTCAGTTTTATCCAGCAATGAATAGCTCAAAAATTCTTTGCTGGGTAAAACCCTATAATTCAAAGAAAAAACAACCTAACGGTCAGATGTATCCTTGGCAAACACTTGTGTTTGTGTTTTGCTTAGAATCTAAATTTTGAACAGGGGGGGTAAATAATGAAAAAGGTGTTCAAGTTTCCAATAATAATAGCCACATTACTTTCAGTTATTGCAGGAAATGCAATAGCCGAAACAAAAATTGGTATGATAACAACACTTTCTGGTGGTGGTGCCGGCTTAGGTGTTGATGTTCGAGATGGCTTTATGCTTGCAATCAATCAATCAGGACGATCCGATATAAAGGTAATTATTGAAGACGACCAACGAAAGCCAGACGTAGCGGTCAAACTAGCCGATAAAATGGTTCAATCTGAAAAAGTTGACATACTGACAGGGATAATTTGGTCGAATTTAGCAATGGCTGTTGTACCATCCGTTACGGCGCAGGGGAAATTTTATCTATCACCGAACGCCGGACCCTCTGCTCTTGCAGGCAAAGGCTGCCATGAAAATTATTTTAACGTCGCCTGGCAAAATGATAATCTTTACGAAGCCGCTGGTGCATACGCAAACTCCGTTGGTGTTGGAAATTCTTTCGTTTTGGCACCAAATTATCCAGCTGGAAAAGATGCAATTGTTGGATACAAGCGTACCTTCAAAGGAGATATCGCAGGAGAACTTTATACTAAACTGGGCCAAACTGACTATGCAGCAGAGATTGCGCAGATACGTGCCTCAGGTGCAGAAAATGTTTTCTTCTTTCTACCCGGCGGTATGGGTATTTCATTCCTGAAACAGTATGCTGCATCAGGCGTGGATATTCCTTTGACCGGTCCAGCATTTTCTTTTGACCAAGGAATTCTACAAGCTGTTGGTGCTGCTGCCCTAGGTGTTGTCAATACATCTCAGTGGAACAAAGACCTAGATAATGCGGCAAACAAAGCCTTCGTTAAGAGTTTTCAGGATGCCTACGGACGTCTTCCATCACTTTATGCCAGCCAAGGCTTTGATACAGCTAATTTGGTGATTTCTGCATTAGAAAAAGCAGATGTCAAAAATGCTGGAGCATTTCGTGACGCATTACGTGCTGCGGATTTTGAAAGTACGCGTGGCGATTTTAGTTTTGCCAGCAATCAACATCCAATCCAATCTATTTATGCACGCCAAGTTATCCAGGAAGGTGACGTCTTCACAAACAAGGTGTTGTCTATGGTATTGGAAAATCACTCAAACGCGTACGTAGACGATTGCAAAATGTAGTAAGACTGTTGGGCCATTTTTAAATTGGCCCAACATTTTTAGCATTTGTTAGTTACTATTAACTAGATGTCTTTCGTTTTAATAGCTGAACAAATCCTAAACGGCTTACAGTTTGGGATAATGTTGTTTTTGATGTCAGCAGGTCTCACACTGATTTTTGGTGTAATGGGTTTGATTAATCTAGCCCACGGCTCTCTTTATATGATTGGGGCATTTGTAGCTGCAGCGGTAGCCAGCGCTACCGGTTCGTTCATTTTAGCATTAGTAGCAGCTTTGTCTGCTGCAGCGTTAGCCGGAGCTATCGTTGAAATAACGATAATACGAAAGTTATACAACAGGAACCACTTAGACCAAGTGCTAGCAACATTTGCTTTAATTCTGATATTTTCAGAAGGTACACGTTGGGTTTTCGGTTCCTTTCCACTTTACTTGGATGCTCCTTCATACCTGCAAGGCGCTGTGACACTTCCTGGAGGTATCCAGTATCCATTATATAGAATCACACTTATTTTCTTTGGCCTAATTATAGGTTTAGGTCTTGGTCTCTTAATAACGAAAACACGCCTTGGTGTACAAATCCGTGCGGGGGAAAATGATCGGGAGATGGTATCTGCCCTGGGTGTAAATATTTCAAAACTTTATACCTTCATATTTGCTCTTGGTGCTGCCTTAGCGGGCCTTGCTGGTGCATTGGTGGGAGCAATTCAGTCTGTTGAAGTTGGAATGGGAGAGCCCGTTCTTATTCTGGCTTTTGTAGTAATTGTAATCGGCGGCATAGGTTCTGTAAAAGGAGCCCTTATTGGGAGTATCTTAGTTGGTCTGACGGATACACTGGGGGGAATATTTTTACCTAAGTTTTTTAGCTTTTTTATGGACCTAGCTACGGCAACAAATGTCGGGTCATCAATTGCATCAATGTCAATCTACATTCTCATGAGCATTGTTTTAGTATGGCGGCCAACAGGTCTATTTGGACAAAAAGTATGATAAAAGAACGCCACCTAAATATCTTTGTTTTGGGTTTACTTATATTCGTTCCTATCTTCGCATATTGGAATGATCAGCCCTTTACTATTACTTTAATGACCAGAGCTGTAATATTTGCAATTGCTGCAGTTGGATTAAATCTTGCGCTTGGAATAGGCGGATTTATAAGTTTTGGGCATGCTGCTTTTTTCGGTTTAGGTGGCTACGTCATGGGTATATTAGCCTGGCATTCCCAAAATTATGTGACACTGGTTGAGTGGCCTATTTTAATTGAAGGCACTAAGTCTATGCCCATAATCTGGATCATTACTATAGCCGCCTCAGCATTGTTGGCTGCTATAATTGGAATGATATCCCTCAAAACAACTGGCGTTTATTTCATAATGATCACATTAGCATTTGCTCAAATGATGTATTATTTCTCAACATCTTGGAGCGCTTATGGGGGAGAAGATGGGCTTTCTATCTATGTAAGAAATAACTTCCCAGGCTTGAATACGTTGGATCCAATACAATTCTTTAGCATTTGCTGTGTTATCCTTTTGATTGTACTTTTCTTTATGGGAAGACTGATTAAGTCTCCCTTCGGACTTGCGCTAAATGCATCGAGACAGTCTAGACAACGTATTGAAGCTGTGGGTTTTGATTTCCATAAACTCCAGTTAACAGCATTTATATTGTCAGGAGCTATCACTGGACTCTCTGGTGCTTTATTTGCAGATCTAAATCGTTTTGTAAGCCCAAGCATGTTTAGTTGGCAACTTAGCGGCGAGTTCATTGTATTTATAATAATTGGGGGGGTAGGCCGTTTATTTGGCCCAGTTATAGGAGCATTAATTTTTGTTTGGCTGGAGCACTTAATAGGAGGAATAAGTGACTACTGGCACATATTTCTAGGATTTATCCTTCTAGCAATTGTGCTGTTTGGAAAGGGTGGGATTACTGGCCTTCTATGCCAAAAGGATGCGCAGCATGAGTAACCCTATCCTTGAAGCTAATAAACTGTGTAAAACATTTGGATCATTGGTTGCAGTTCAAGATGTTTCAATCGATATTCATAAAGACGAAATTCATGCGGTCATAGGACCCAATGGAGCAGGAAAATCCACTTTAATTTCTCAAATATGCGGATCCCTTTCTTCAGATAAAGGATCCGTTTTTTTGCTAGGGAGAGATATAACCAATCTTCCCACCGAGAAGCGTGCATCCTTGGGAATTGGTCGAACTTTTCAAATATCTGCTTTGGCAAAAGAAGACACTGTTTTAGAAAATGCTATTCTAGGGTCTGTTGGCGCATCGGGAAAACATTGGAGATTTTTTAATCCAGTTCTAAAAAATTCCATCCTTAGAGACGAAGCAGAATCTTGTCTCGAGCTTGTTGGGTTAAAAGATCTTATAAACCTGAAAACTGCTACCCTCAGCCATGGGCAGCTTAGACTTTTAGAAGTTGCAATTGCTTTAACCCTTAAGCCAAAAGTATTCATTATGGATGAACCGATGGCTGGACTTGGCAGTGATGGAACAAAGCAGCTAACCGAATTCCTGGATAAATTGAGAGAGCGCGCTCCGATATTATTGGTTGAACATGATATGGACGCTGTTTTTGCTCTCGCGAATAGAATAACCGTTTTAGATTATGGTCGCGTCATTGCATCAGATAATGCCAGCTCAATAAAAAAAGATCCAGAAGTACAGAAAGCTTATTTGGGGGAGGGATAATATGGGCCTTTTATCTTTATCATCATTGAAAGCCTATTATGGAGAGAGCCAGGCCTTATTTGATGTAAATCTAGAGGTCAATGAAGGCGAAATTGTAGCTTTAATGGGGCGCAACGGCACCGGGAAAAGCACAACAGTAAAATCAATTTTTCAAATGATACCAACAAAGGGTGAGTTATTATTTTCAGGTAAAAATCTTAATAAACTGAAGAGTTTCCAAATATCTCGACTGGGAGCTGGACTTGTGCCTGAAGGTCGAAGAATTTTTGGCCAACTATCAGTTAAAGAAAACCTTATTGCCGCATGTAGAGAAGGAAGATGGAACATAGAAGAAATAAATAACTTGTTTCCAAAACTAAAAGAAAGAACTGGCCAAGTAGCATCATCTCTTTCGGGTGGAGAACAGCAGATGCTTGCTATAGCTCGCGCTTTAATGACTAACCCTCACCTACTGATCTTGGATGAAGCAACTGAAGGATTAGCTCCAATTATTCGCCAAGAAATTTGGTCTGCTATAAAAACTTTAAGAAATGATACAGGTTTAGCAATTTTAATCATTGATAAATCTATTAAGGAGCTTCGCCAGATTTGTGACAGAGTTGTAATTCTTGAGAAAGGCAGAACTGTATGGCGGGGAAATATAGATCAGTTATCAAATGAGATTACCCAAGAATTTATTGGCGTTTAAACCCTACGGAGAATTTTGAATAATGTGGAAATTAGATTGGGATGATGCGTTCAATAATTTTGTAAATGTCGAAAACCCCAACTCTCTCATTGAAGAGTGGAGGGAAAAATCATCATCATTCAAAAGCAATTCTACATCAATAGGGAAAATGGAATTGGGTATCCCATATGGCGATCATCCTAGAGAAAAGTACGATCTGTTTTTACCGACGAAACAAAGCAGAGGAACTATAATTTTCTTGCATGGCGGTTTCTGGTTTAGAACTGGGCGTGAACATTGGTCGTTTACCGCTCAAGGCATTCTATCTCAAAACTGGAGCATCATAATTCCAAGCTATCCTCAAGCTCCCGATGTCAAAATCACACAAATAACTCATTCTATATCTAAACTGGTTTATAAAATTCTTGATGATTGTAACGGATCGGTCCGTATGATTGGTCACTCAGCAGGCGGGCATCTAGCATCCAGAATGATCTGTGAAAATTCCCTTAAAAAAAATATAGGCAAGCATATAGATAAGGTAATTTCAGTCTCGGGTCTTTACGATTTACGGCCATTATTGATGACTAAATTAAACGACATACTTACATTGAACTATGAAGAAGCAGTTCACGAAAGTTGCTTTTTATATGATCCTATAGATACAAAACTAACTTGTTGGGTAGGAGCGAATGAACGACCGGAATTCTTAAGGCAAAATAGGATACTCGCTGAAGCTTGGTCAAAAAAATCAAAAAATATTGAAAGTTATTATGATCCAGGAAAGGATCACTTTTCTGTCATCGAACAACTAGAAGATAAAGAAAGTTTATTAACTCAAAGCATAACAAAATAATTCAGAAATTTACTACGTAATCTTACAATAAGTCCTTGATTAGCTTAGTTACATTTTCACTATTGAGTGTAACTGGATTGCCACCACAACTTGGGTCTTTTAGAGTTGCTTCGGTCAGTTTTTCTACATCGACGTTTACTACGCCAAGTTCACTTAAGTTCATTGGAATTTTCAAAGATGCATTGAACTCTCTAACAAAAGTACAGAACCCCTTAAAACCATTTTGTATACCAATATAACCTGCAACCTGATCAAATCGCTGACTTATTTTAGAAGCATTCAAATCTAGAACAGCTGGCATGCACACAGCATTAGTGGTTCCATGGTGCGTGTTATACATGGCGCCAATGGGATGACTTAACGCGTGTATCGCCCCAAGACCCTTCTGAAAGGCTGTAGCCCCCATCATTGCAGCAGACATCATGTGCGATCTGGCCTCAACATCTTTAGGATTACTATAAACTTTAGGTAGGTTCTCAATAACCAACCTCATTCCCTCAACAGCTATACCCTGGCTCATCGGATGATAATGAGGTGAACTGAAAGCTTCGACACAATGAGCAAAAGCATCAAGCCCTGTTCCCGCTGTTACAAATTGTGGCATGCCTACAGTCAATTCAGGATCACAAATCACAACACTGGGCAAAACTTTTGGGTGAAAAATAATCTTTTTTTCGTGTGAATTTGAATTTGTTATTACACTTGCTCTGCCAACCTCTGATCCTGTTCCTGCAGTGGTCGGAACTGCAACAATGGGAGCTATAGCTGCGCTGTCGGCCCGTGTCCACCAATCTCCTATGTCCTCAAATTCCCAAATGGGCCTCTTCTGACCCACCATGAAAGCAACCATTTTCCCAAGATCTATACCTGAACCTCCACCAAAAGCGACAACACCATCATGGTTTCCTTTTTTGTATGCACTCAGGCCAGCTTCAAGATTGACCTCATTAGGGTTAGGGTCAACTTCACAAAAGATTAAGCCTTCAAAGCCTGAGGACTTCAATATATCCAGCGCAGTTTGGGTAATATCAAGTTGAGCTAATATTTTATCCGTCACAAGCAGCGGGTTTTTTATACCCAAAGACAAACAAGCTTCACCTAGTTCTTTGATGCGGCCGGGACCAAATTTCACTGTGGTTGGATAAGACCAATTAGCTTGAAGCGTCATGCTTTTTCAAATCCTCGCATAATCTCGTAATCCGTAACGACACTATCAAATTCTTCCAATTCCCACTCGGCGGCCCGAGCATAATGATTTATCGTCTCTACCCCAAAAGCCTCTTTTAGCATCTTTGATGATAAAAGTTGATCTCTCGCATCTCTCAATGTCTTAGGGATGTGGTTTTTTTCATTATCCGAGTAAGCATCGCCATCATATGGAGACGGAAGCTTAAGTTCTTCCTCTATTCCCTTAAGTCCTGCAGCCAGCATTGCAGCAGTTGCTAGATACGGGTTCATGTCAGAACCAGGAGTGCGGCATTCTATTCGAATGGACTTACTTCGGTCACCAACAACACGAAATGCCGCTGTACGATTATCAACAGACCAAACAGTATGGGTAGGAGCAAATGTGCCTTTTGCAAATCTTTTATAACTATTAATATATGGAGCCAAGAAAATCGTTATCTCCGAGGCATACTTGATTAAACCAGCTAGATAATGATCCATTATTTTAGATTTACCCATTGGCGCTTTAGCGTCATAGAAAACATTTGAACCATTTCTAAACAAAGATTGATGCACGTGTGACGCAGAGCCAACGCGATTTTTATTCCATTTCGGCAAAAAAGTTGCAGCGTAACCCTGTTGGTGCGCTATTTCTTTAACGCCATGTTTTGCGAGAGTATGGTGATCCGCTGTAGAAAGAACATCAGCATATTTGATATTAAGTTCTTCTTGTCCAGCCTCGGCCTCTCCTTTTGTTCCTTCTACTGGAATACCCATATCCCGAAGAAAGTTGCGGATTGGCCTCATAACATGCTCTTCTTTTGAGGTCTGAAAGATATGATAGTCCTCATTGTAATTGGAAATTGGCTTTAATTCACGGAAGCCATTTGCTGCTATTTCATCGTGTGTCCCTTGGAAGAGAAAAAACTCAAGCTCCGTTGCCATGATCGAGCTAAACCCCATATCCTCAGCTCTTGAGATCTGAGTTTTTAAAACTTCTCTAGGAGAGAAAGGGACCGGGTTATGTGTGTTGTGATCCAATACATCACATAGGCAAATGGCGGTTCCCTCAATCCAAGGCACAGGGCGAAGCGTCCCTAAATCAGGTTTCATCACGTAATCACCATATCCCGTGGACCAACTTGTTGAGGCATATCCATCAGGAGTTGCCATCTCTAAATCTGTTGCCAATAGATAGTTACAGCAATGAGTTTCATCTTCTGCCATTTCCAGAAAAGCTTCTGAATGGAAGCGCTTTCCCATCAAACGGCCCTGCATGTCTACCATACAGACTAAAACTGTATCGATTTCTTGCTTTGAGATTTTCAATTTTATTTCTTCAAAAGTCATAAAATTTTCCTTGCTGATAACAGACATACACGGAAGCCCTGAAAAATTTACTCTTTGTTATCAAAGCCGCCGAAATTTTTGAACAAGTTTGGATCACCAAAAATATCATTATATTCATTTGACCGAGTAGCGCCATTTTCACTCTCTTCATTTTTGTCACTATCAAAACCACCAAAATCTTTAAATAGGTTTTGATCACCAAAAATATCATTATATTCATTTGACCTACTGGCATTCCCTTCGCTTTCGTCAGTCGTTTCAACACTTTCCGCATTTTGCTGCAAAAGTTTCAATTGATCGGCGAAGTTGGATTTTTTAGACGCTTCTGCTTTTTCAACACACTCAGCACCGTACATGTTGTTTTTTATAAGTTGCTGCCACGTAAGCACAGCTAAAATTAAAAGCAACAGAAATACAAAAATAGATTTAGGGATTCTAAAAAATTTAGGGCGTTCTTCGACTAGTCTATTTTCACTGACTTCACTAAACATTTTGACTTTATTTTCACGATCCTTTTTTCGTTGATTAGACCTCCGTGAAATTTCGTAGAAAAAAGCGCCTATCAGTGTGAGGCATATGATAACAAGTGCAAGAGCACTAATGGCAGGGCTTATTCCTAACCTAACTTTTGAGGCTATCACCGTTGTCAGAGTCTGCTCTGATAAAATACTAAAAACCGTTGTATTATAATTTTCAAATGAAGCTAGAAAAGCAATAACTGCCGAGGACCCAATTGCTGGCATGAGGTATGGTACTAAAATTTTCAGAAAGACTTGGGACTGGCTTGCGCCCAAATCAAGAGCTGCTTCCTCTTGTGTAGTGTCAAACCTTTGCAACCGAGCAACAAATATAAGAAAACAATATGTCGAGATAAAGCAAGTTTGCCCCAAAATTGTTAAAAATATCCCATTTCTACCCAACTCTGAAATAAAACCATCGCCCCCCAAAGTGGCAATACGATCCCACAATACAACTGTTGAGATACCGATAATAACACCAGGAAACAAAACTGGCATAATAGACATAGAGTAGAAAAGAGTGCGTAGTCTGCTGTTGACTTGGGTCAATACGATAGCAGCAGCCATCCCGATCGGCACAGATAAAGTTACCACACCGGCTGCAATAATTAAACTTGATATAATTCCTTCATGTAAGGGGCGGTCAGTAACCAATCCAGCAAGGCGCTGCCCATCATAAGCAATCTTACCCTCATTAAACCATCTAAAACTAAAGCATTCCCAAGGAGTAATGGCTGGAAATTCTGCTGAATTAAAAGCCGTAACACTCATTATGACCAAGGGCCCAAAAAGATATAAAAAGAATATGAGTATATACAACCCTAAAAAAGCTTGAATGGCGAGATTGGGCTTCATCTAACAACCTCACCAATTGTAACTTTAAATAATCGCATCATCAAAAGCACAAATGTAACGGAAACAACAAGCAGTATAATTGAATAGGCTGAACCACGAGACCAATTATCGTTCATATTAAACCATTGATAAATCAGTTGCGTAAACCAATACGTATTCGGACTACTTAAAACTACTGGCGTGGCCAAAGCCCCAGCCGTCAACATAAAAACCATTGTGCAGCCTGATGCTATACCTGCTTTTGCATGCGGAATGACTATACGCCAATGTGTTCTTAATGTAGAAGACCCAAGGTCCTTAGCCGCCTCAAGTTGATTTGTGTCGAGAGACTCCAACGCGTTGTAAAGAGGAAAAATCATCAACAATATATAAGCGTAAGTTAAACCAGTATAGAGCGCTATATCTAAAGCAATAAAATTTACTGCAGTGGTTATTAAGCCCAATTCGAGTAGGATATTGTTAATAACGCCCTCACCTGCAAACAAAATTCTGATCGCAAAAGAGCGCAGTAGCTCGTTTATCCAAAATGGTATTACTAGAGCTAAAACTAGTAAGCGAGCTGTGTTTGGAGTTGCTAACTTTGCTATGTAAAACGCTATTGGATAACAAAAGCAAAGATTAATGACTGTTACGAGAACCGCTGTGATAATCGTATCAAGAAAAACGCCAATATCTACATAATTATAGGCATCCTTGCTTGTTTCTGACCCATATAAAAAGTGTTTGTAGTGCGTTAAAGTGTATACGTCATCTGGACCACCTCTCAGTAAAGGTGGTAAATTTGGCCTAAAAGACAGATCGAGCATATATAACTGCGGTATTACTATTAGAAAAATTAACCAGAATATTATCGCAACAAGAAAAAATGTAGCGATAACGGGGCCATTTTTCCTATAAAAACTATTCATTGTTTAACCTGTTTAATCGAGAGCAAGGGCCCCGGTTGGAAGCACAACTGCATTATCCTGAGAAAAAGATAGTGAAACATTTTTAGACGGCTCCATTCCAGAAGTATCTGAACTACTGGGAACACTAAATCTGATGTCAACGTCTTCTGCAGATCTGAGAAATATATTTTTCAAATTTCCCTCAAACTCAATAGTTTTAACCTCCGCCGAAAATGAGTTCTGGGCCTTCTTTGAATTGCCTTTCAAGCTTATAGCTTCTGGTCTTACAAACATTATAACTTCATCTCCAGCTTTGAACTTATAATTTTTGTTATCCAAGCCCAAGCCAGCTTGGCCTATAAAAGATGACCCTCCAGTTTGCACTTTTACCTTACCACTTTCAACTTTTTCTACTTTTCCGAAAAAGGCATTATTTTCTCCAACAAATGTTGCAACAAATGGTGTACAGGGTGCTTCATAAACGTCATAACAAGTTCCAACTTGCTCTAGTTCTCCATCGTTCATCACACCAACTCTATCTGACATAGTAAGAGCTTCCCCCTGATCATGCGTGATATAAATAAAGGTAATGCCAACTCTTTGTTGAATAGCTCTCAACTCAGTTCGCATTTTTTGCCTTAATTTTAAGTCTAGCGCAGATAGGGGTTCATCTAGTAATAAAACTTTTGGCTCCACAGCCAAAGCCCTAGCTATTGCAACTCGTTGTTTTTGACCACCGGATAGCTCATGAACTTTCTTATCGCCCTGTCCATTTAAAGCCACTAAATCTAATAACTCGTCAGCTCTTTTACGCCTAGATTTCTTATCATGACCACGAACCTCAAGTGAAAAAGCAATATTGTCTGCGACCGACATTAATGGAAAAAGTGCGAGGTTCTGAAATATCAGTGAGGTGGGCCTTTTATTTGGGCCTATGCCCGACATATCTTGGCCGTCAATTAGTACTTTACCCTGTGACGGTTCAAGAAAACCTGAAACCGCTCGTAATAAAGTTGTTTTTCCGCAACCTGATGGACCAAGAAAACTAAAAAATTCCCCTGCACCTATTTTTACATTCACATTTTTTGCGGCATAAAAATTTCCAAAGGCTATGGAAACATTTTGCAACTCAACTTCAGCGCTCATATGTTTTACCTCAAAAGTGTGAAGATTATTTCAATTGAAATTAAATGCAAACGAGCGCCAAAGGTACCTTAAGCGCTCGTTTTTAGTGTTACTTATTATGCAGTTTCAAACTTGTTAGCATATTCAGCACGAGCGTCTGCAAACCAAGGTGGCTCAGGTGGCCAAGCATTAAGCTTAGATGCTGTATCACCAGGATAGATCGCTTGTGAAATCGCTTTTGTCTCATCTGTATAGTGATCAGAAGCACCAATCACTGCTGAGTTATAGCCAATTTCATTAATGGTCTTACCGCCAACTTCTGGTGTGAAGCTATAGTTGATTAATTCATATGCTTCATCAATATTCGCAGCTTTAGCAGAAAGGGTAATACCATCAACCCAAGCTAATGCACCTTCATCGGTAGTTTGGTAAGCAACAGGCTCACCTGCTTTCATCATCGAAACAATTGGACCATCCCAAGTTTGACCAACGACTACACCATCAGAAGTAAAGCCTTGCTTTTGTGGGTCTGCACCTGACCAGAACTTAACAAGATTACCTTTTTTAGAAATACAATACTCTGTTATGGTTTCCCAGTTCTTGCGCATCGTATCTTCATCTTTATAAGAGGACCAGAAATCCATCTTGCCTTGATGATGCATCCAAATACCACAACCAGTCATCATAGAGTAAGTACGGCCCATCATAAAAGCACCGCTTATACCTGGATTAGGCTCCCAAAGATCACCAAAGCTAGGCAGACCATCCGGCGTCCATTTATCAGTACGCCACGAAATTGATTCTGTTCCCCATAGCTGAGGTACCCAATGAGAACCTTTTCCACCAAAGTTCCAATCTCTTTCGCCAACAGCTACCATTCCTGGGTTAACGTTTCCGATATTGGTAATTTTATTCATATCGAATGGCGCCAACACACCAAGATTTTCCCACTGTAAAGCTCTCATATTGGTCGGGCTGGCCAAATCAAAACCTGCGCCACCACCTGCTTTCATTTTGGCAATGATTTCACCATTATCACCAATTTTTGTATGATTTACGGTAATGCCAGTTTTTGCCTTAAAGTCTGCAAGTATCGAATCGGGTAAATATTCACCCCACATCAAAACGTTGACTTCGCCACTAGTTGCAGCAAACGCGTTTTTTACAAACATAGGAGCCGTAGGTGTCAAAGCAGCCAATGCAGCACCCCGTTTTAGTAATGCCCTACGGTTGAATTTTTTTGCAGCCATTCCAATTGACTGCGATGAGTTTTTCTTTTCTTTCATAGTATCCCCCTGGAGTTGAATGAACGATTGACTCTGTTCGAGATTGTGCTGCTGAATGTATTAAAAAGCAATAAAAATGTAGCAAGTCTGGAATTTTTGCCCTAATGATCATGAAATGTTGATATGGATTAAAATTTACATAATCCTTAGTTATTATACTCAGGTAAAACAATAATGGCCCATTCGCTATTAACGACCGTAATCGGATCATTCCCTAAACCAGAATATCTCCCAATTGAGGACTGGTTTGATGGTGCCAGAAATTATGGAGGAATGAATACCCAGCGCGTAACAAAAGAATTTACTGACTACATCGAAAAAAAATATGATGACGATGAGCACTTATTTGTCAGAGCTGCAAAAGAAGTTATTAATTTGCAGATAGAAGCAGGGATAGATATTCCAACTGATGGAGAAGTTAGAAGAGAAAACTATATCCACTATCACTGCAGATATTTAGAAGGATTTGATTTTAAGGATTTGGAGCATCGTATTTTAAGAGATGGCGCATATGAAACAAATCTTCCAGCAATTCGTAATAAAATCAAACATAATGGTCCAAGCTACTCCGTTCATGACTTTAAAAGTAGCCAGAGCGTATCTTCAGCTCCAGTTAAATTTACACTTCCGGGACCACTTACGATTATGGACACAACGGCAGATTGTTTCTATGACGACAGACCAAAACTCAATCGTGATTTAGCTGAAACAGTAAATAAGGAAATTTTATCATTAGTTGACGCTGGATGTAAATTTATACAAGTAGATGAACCACTTTTTGCTCGCCAAGTTGAAGATGCATCCGCCTTTGGCATGGAAGGTATAGAGCGTTGCTTCCACGGCGTCCCAAAAGATGTAACAAAAATTATTCATATGTGTTGTGGTTATCCTGATCACATAGACAATGATGACTACAAAAAAGCTGATCCAGAAAGTTATCACCTTCTTGCCAAAGAGGTAGATGAGTTAAACATTGACCAAGTATCAATTGAGGACGCTCATTGCCAAAATGATCTCAATCTATTGGAAAAGTTTATGAAAAAATCAGTCATCTTTGGAGCAGTTACAATCGCTTCAAGCCGAATTGAAACAGAGGATGAAATTATAAACAGAATTAATTCGGCACTTAATCATATCGATAGAAATAGACTAGTCATTGCTCCTGATTGTGGTCTCGGATTACTAACCCCAGATTTAGCAGTGGCAAAATTAAGCGTGATGTGCTCAGCGGTTAAAAAAATTTAAAAATTAGCATTCACAAAGTAACCCAATAAATATTTAAATTTCATTTGGTGCTTACAAATAGTTGGGTTTAATTTATCGCAACAGATCCGGAGTAAAGGCATGGCAACAAAAAATTCTATACTTCTAGGAACGCTTGGAAAATATTCTGACCGGTTTCATACTTACCAACCCGAAAAGAGCTTTAGTGAACGCTTGGAAGTTGCAAAGTCCATTCCCAGAACTGATGGTGTCGAGCCCGTTTATCCGCAAGATTTAGGACACAATGGGGAGCATGTACAAATTTTGAAAGATAGTGGCCACGAGGTTTCTGCTATTAATGTAAATTTAAAAGGCGAAGATATTTTTAAGTCTGGTTCATTCACAAATCCCGACGCATCCATTAGAAAAAAATCGGTAGACTATATGAAAAAGGCAATTGATATCTCGACTGAATTTGACGCAAATATGATTTCAGTTTGTCCATTAATCGATGGAAGTGATCATCCATTCCACGTCGATCATATGAAACAATGGCACTGGGCCATCGAAGCATTTCAAGAAGTGTCAAACTATAATAGTGATGTGAAAATTTCTATTGAGTACAAGGCCTACGAAGTGCGAAATAGAATTATTTTGCCATCAATGGGCAAAACACTGCACTTTTGTGACCGAGTAGGATCAAAAAATCTTGGTGTAACGATGGATTTGGGTCACGCATTAATTGAGCAGGAAAGCCCAGCCGCAGAAATGGCGGCTGCACATGATGCAGGACGTCTTTTCTATATTCACTTTAATGACAACAACCGACAGGCCGATTGGGACATGCCCGTTGGATCTGTAAATCTATGGGAAACGCTAGAAGCAATATATTTTATGGATAAAATTGGCTATAATGGCTGGATTGCATATGATGTCTTCACAAGAGCAGGAAAAGGAAGCGACGCAATATCGCATACTTTTGAGAGCATGGAGGATCTAAGGTCTCTGATTGCAAAAATTGGAGATACAAAAATTCAAGAACTCTCGGAAAGTGGCGATAGCGCATATGTTGCAAAAGAACTCATTAAGAATTTGTTATGAAGCTTGGGCTGGGATCATATTCTTACCGTTGGTCAATCGGCCATAAAGATCGAGTACCGGAAAGACCTTTAAACTGCTTGGAATTGCTAGAGATAACATCCCAATTGGACTTGGATGTTTTGCAGATTGCAGATAATATCCCCATCCATACTATAGCAAGCGAAACTCTTAAAGACCTTTCTAAGTCAGCAAATAACTTAGGTATTAATCTCGAAATAGGATTGCAATCTTTTTCACCAGAAACCACTAAGGAATATTTACAAATTGCTGAACGCCTAAACGCAAGAATATTAAGAATAGCCTTAGACGGCAATGACGTTCAGACTTCAGATGATGACATCGCGAAAGAATTTAAAAAAATTCTTCCAATAGCAGAGAAAATACAATGTAAAATCGCCATAGAAAATCATTTTGCTTTCCCCTCAAGTAGAATGGCAAACATAATCAAACTTGTTGATCATGAATATCTTGGAGCATGCTTAGATGTCGCTAATTCTATCTGTGCTGGGGAATGGCCAGATGAAACGATAGACTGCCTGGCAGAGCATACCATCAACTTACACATTAAAGACTATCAGTTTAAGTTAGATCCATATGGTGTAGGTTTTTGCATCGAAGGCGCGCCCATGGGTGGCGGCCTCACAAATATACAAAGTCTTTTATCAAAGTTTATAGATACGGAAATTAGCGCCATTTATGAACACTGGTTGCCGTGGCCGGGAAACTTTGAGGATGCAAAAAAGAATGAAGACAAATGGACGACTGACAGCATATTTTATTTAAAAAGCCTAACTTCTGAATTAATCCAAAATCAATAATCTGAGGAGCCCATATGTCATATACAGGTAGATGTTACTGCGGTGATTTAAAATATGAATTCGATGAACCAATACACTCTCAACTTTTATGTTATTGCAGAGAATGCAGGTATTTATCCGGAGGAGAGGCCAACGCCTCCATCGTGATATCTGAAAACAGTTTTCGCTTCACACAAGGTACGCCAAAAACTTTTAAGCGCGGCGATTTAGAAAAGCCGCGTATACGTTTTTTTTGTGTTAATTGTGGCACTCATATTTGCGTTAAAAGCCCTCCTCGTCCAGGAATGTTAGTCTTGAAAGTTGGAACATTGGACGATCACTCATGGTTTAGTCCACAATCGGCAATTTATTGTATTGATAAACAGTCCTATCAACACGTTCCAAACGGAATACCTAGTTTTGAGCGAGCGCCTGAGGCAAAGCCCTAGAATGGACACCCAGAGCTCAATATTTCAACCAAAAAGTGTCAGTGACATATACATAAATATAAGTCATTTCTTAGATCATTTTATGATGCTGATATTCGCCAAAGCAGCATATGATGCTGGAAAATACTTTGGGTTTACTTACGATGAAATAATCGTCTACGGCGCTGCTGGATTTTTATTTTTTGGGGCTTTTGCACCACTGGCAGCTCATTTATCTGACAAAATCTCAAGATCATTTTTAATGATTGTCTACCATTTTGGAATTGGAATTTCTTCGATACTAGCTGCCCTTTCAGCAAATATTTGGTTCTTTGCATTAAGCCTGTCTTTAATTGGCATCTTTGCTGCAATTTACCACCCAGTTGGCGTTGCAATGCTTTTAGCAAAAAACAAAAATAACGGTCTTCGAATTGGGATAAATGGCGTTTTTGGCAACATGGGCGTTGCAGCAGCTCCACTGATTACGGGTTTTATACTGTTTTATGGCAACTGGAGACTGTGTTTTTTATTACCAGGCGTTTTCTGCATCTTATACGGACTTAAGTTTTTATATGCGTTAAAGATGGAGCGGGGCTGTAAAACAGCTACCAAAGAAAACTTGGATCAGCCCTTCGCTAAAAACTGGCTGAGAGCGTTAAGTTCAATCGGCTTATCAACTTTGAGCGCTGGATTTATTTTTGGAGCAATGACTTTTATTATTCCAAGATATTTTGAAACTTCTCTGTCAAGTATTTCAACATCAGTGGCTATTACAGGTTTACTTGCTGGGGTTGTATACGCAATTGCGTCATTTTCACAAATTATTGTAGGTAAAATGACTGATAAATTTTCACCAAAACTAATCCTACTAGTAATTTCTGTTGGGCAGATTTTATTTATTTATTCCTCATCTATCTTTGAAAATTGGTCGCTATTTTTTATGTCACTTTTTGCGATGGCGTTTGTATTCGGGCAGGTACCCATTAATGATATTATTTTATCTCGATACGTTCCCGACAGAAAACGCGCAAAAATTTTAAGTATTAAGTATGTCCTCAATCTTTCTGCTGGTGCTAGCGTGTTGCCAATCTGTAGCCTTATGATGCAGAATGGTTTTGAGATGAGGCAAATATTTGCCTTGATGAGTTTTTTTGCAGTTTTTATTTTGTTAGCTGCAATGCTCTTACCCAATCAGGTCACATCTGAAAGATTAGATCTAACCACTAGCTGATCTAATTAACATTATATCTGTGTAGTATTAAAACTTGTTCTACTAGATTGCGAACCTCCATTCTTAACTTACCTTCCAGTGGAATATCTCGAACAGAAGTCAGGAGACTTTCTTTTGGCATTGTTTGCCTTTGCCATGATAATGACTTCAAAATCTCAATAGCTTCACTGGGTAAACTTTCAGGGATCGGCCGTCCACTCATCAAAGCCCAGAAGCATGTCCACAATCGAGAAACTGTCCAGGGATTATATCCGCCACCGCCTGTCAGAATTACTCGGTGGGAAAGTCCCAAAAGTACACCCAGTACTGTGTACAAAACTTGGTTAGAAAGGGATAGCCGTGACATCGGATCATCTTTCAGTGCATCTGCACCACCTTGAATGATTAATGCTTCTGGCTGGAACCTTTCAACCAGAGGAAATACTAATTTCTCAAACACAAATAAATATTCTGTATCGTTGCATCCGCTTGGAAGCGGTATATTAAGAAATCTATCGACTAGGTTTTCTTTTAAACTTCCAGTAAAGGGCCATCTTTTTTCTTCGTGAGCCGAAACAATAAATAGATCCTCGTCTTCTGGAAATGCAGCTGTTACGCCATCGCAATGATGCGCATCTAAATCGATGTAAGCCACTCTTTGTATTCCAAGCTCACGAAGGCGGTGAATTGCAAAAGCCAAATCATTTAAAAAACAAAAGCCATTTGCATAGCCTGCCATTCCGTGGTGCAATCCACCACCTAATGAATAGGCACGGCCTCCATCAGCAACTAGATCAGCCGCCAATAATGAACTTCCCACAGAAGTCGCAGGTCTCTTAAACATCTCAGGGAAAACTGGGTTTGATATTGACCCAATGTTAAAGGACTGAGCATCTTTATCAGAAATTTTTTGAGTTAATTCAGTTTTTTTTAAAACGGAAATATATTCCGGAGTGTGAAAGCTCTGAAGCAACTCAGACTTAGCACAGGGTCCGGTCTTATATTCTTCTTTATCGCAGATACCAATAGATCTTATTAAATCCAAAACTGCAGATACCCGCGGAATAGAAAGCGGATGCTTCCCTCCAAATTGAGAGTTACGGTAAATTTCTGAACCTATGAGAACTGCTTTTGACAAATTTAATACTTCAAATGACTCAATATTTTAGATTTAGAGGCCCATGGTCATTTTTCAAAAATAGTCTTCATTAAATACATATAAGCCACAATTACTGGACCTATCATAATTGCAAAGACCAGTGTGCCTACACCAGCTGTTCCCCCCAAAGACCACCCTATAATTACGACCGAAATTTCTAGTACGTTCCTTACGTAGGCCATCGGAATTTTAGTTTTTTTACTGATGCCAGTCATAAGCCCATCGCGCGGCCCCGGACCAAGGTTGGCGATAAGATAGATACTTCCCCCTATTCCTATAACCAAAATTCCCAAAAAGACTTGAAGAATTTTAA
Organism: Paracoccaceae bacterium; assembly: GCA_902632125.1. Classification (GTDB taxonomy): domain Bacteria; phylum Pseudomonadota; class Alphaproteobacteria; order Rhodobacterales; family Rhodobacteraceae; genus Salinivivens. The sequence continues at coordinate 42,819 of CACPBQ010000004.1, forward strand.
GGGAAATATCTGTTTGATAGGGTATGTATGGCAAAGTCATTTCGATAATTGCTGCCACGACAAAGAAGTTTATAAAAGTTCCGATACCTGGTTTTTCTTTAAGTGGTATCCAAAAAATTAAAACACCAAAACTTACAACTATAATGGACAGGCCTATTCCTATTTCAAATTCAATTGCTAAACCTTGGGCCAAAACCATCCATGGGCTAACACCAAAATTTGAGCCAAATAATATCGCGTGACCAAAACCAAAAATCGATAAGCCAATAAATAGGAATAGAACCGATAGTAAAGGTGGCTGAATTGATAACGGTGTTGGAGCACTCCAAAATAAACTTGGAACACTTGTTAATGAAAATATTTTTGAGGTGGATTTCACCTCAGCAAAATAGAAATCTTTATAAACATTTGCAATATTGAATATTTCTAAAGATTCCGATTATTGACAGGTAAGCTTTTTGATAATTTACATTAACCAATTTTCCTGAAGCAAATATTTTGGTTGAAATAGTTGCAATAAAACATCTTTTATTTTTAGATTGGTAAAGAATTAAATGATTGGAGCAAGATCTTGGGAAAATACTTAACAGAATTTATAGGAACTTTCTTTTTGGTGCTAACAATTACCCTTTGCGTGATTACTAAGCAACCAATGGCGCCTTTAGCAATTGGAGGCACACTCGCTGTAATGGTTTTCATGGGAGGACACATTTCAGGTGGGCATTACAATCCCGCAGTATCGGTAGCAGCATTGTTAAGAGGAGCACTTCCCGCGTCAGAAATTATTCCTTATCTAGTTGCTCAAACGCTTGGAGGCTCAATAGGCGCTCTTGTTGGGAATTTCATAGCAGGAGGTTCGGTCCCTATTGCTCCCAATCCCGATGTTCCTCTACTTTCATCTATTTTAGTTGAATTTTTGTTTACCTTTGCGCTTGCTCTTACAGTTTTAAATGTCGCTACCGCAAAGGGTACTGAGAATAACTCATTTTATGGTCTAGCGATCGGTTTCATGGTAATGTGTGGAGCATTCGCTGGTGGTGGTATTTCAGGTGGAGCATTTAATCCGGCAGTTGGCGTCGGTCTCTCTATTGGTGCACTCATTGAAGGTACCGGCGGTAATTGGATACTACTCTATATAATTGTTCCACTTGCTGGTGGAGTTTTTGCATCTTATGCTTTCAAGTTGCAAGGGAACGAGTAGTAAATGAACAATATAAATAGTTGGATTCCTAAAAACTAATTTGTTTATAATTTAGAAGACTAATATCTAACTTTTTTGAAATTTTCTGATTGCACGAATTTATCCGGCTTTTTACATGCTGTCTTTGGGTCTACGGTCAATGAGCCAGATATAAATTAATTATGAAGTTGAAAAGTTTAATTAGCAGCGGAAGTTTCCGCTGCTAAATTATTTAATTAATCAATTAACAACCTGAAGTGTCACCCATAGTAACCGTGCACTTTGATGTAGTAGGGGCATCCGTCCAAACGCTACTTGGCAACGGATAATCCGTAGACGACCTATTGATTGTGGTAGGAAGATCACCGGCGGCTATTCCTAAACTGGCCAGGTCAGTGAAGTCTATTGCAGAACAATCAGCTGCACCACCCGCAGCCTCCTTGAAAGTACTTGCAATAGCGTGCCCAAGAAATGCATACTGATTTCCCTCTGTATCCGTTAGCTTGGTGCCGTCTTTTAAGTTAACCAATTTCATAAAGTACTTCCCAGTAGAGCAATCAGCACTCGTACAAACTTCAACACCTGGAAATCCGTGTACGCCTTGGCCATCATACTCTAGCTGAAACTTCTGACCGTTGTAATCTGATGCCTTTACATTAGTACATGTTGAAATGCCACCACTCACAGCACAGCCCTTCAACGGATTATATGAGTCTTGAGATACCACACTGATGGTCATTCCGTTGTTACGATCATCCGCAGCGGCATAGGTATAAACAAACCTAATTGGATCATCTAAAGTTACAGCAGTTCCAGCGGAGTCATAGGCTTTTGTAGAGTGTGCCCAATTAGGAGCACTAAACTCCCATACATATTCAGTTGGATTAGCGCCACTAGCTTCAGAAGCTAAGTATAGATCTATTCTGCCAAAAGGATCTTTAGCACTATCCTCTGAATAACTGGCGGTTGCACCATCAGAGTAATTTGTCGTCTGAGTTTGTTTATCATTAATTGAAAAATCAAATCTTATAGGTTTATCACCAGCACTCAATGTGCCACTACTGTCGGCTTCCAAATACAAGGTGTTTGGTTCAAAACTACCACCGGGAGACGATCCGGTCAGATGGTAAGTTTGTTGAGAAGTCGCTGTAGCCGCATCATTAAATAACTCACTCATACTACTAACACCATCAAAAGCACTTAGAGAATATGGAAGTGAACTAGCTTTTGTGTGGTCCATGCCTGTGGACTGTTGGCTTACAAATTTAGTGGACGTGGCATCAGCAAAAGTTGATGAAAAGAGGACATTACTCATACTATTCAATTTTATTGTAGTCCCAGTTTTCCAAGCGACCCATTCACGTTTCACAGGAGAATACATCCAAATCCATCTATCTGAGCTTGATACATTAATTGTACCCCCGCTGGATTTTGTGAACACAAAACGGCTAGAGCTATTATCCCACACAGCTGTTGCGATATGGTCTGACTCCCATGAACCAGATTCTTCCCTATCGTACCAAAAATCCTGAAATGTATCACCGTTGGAAAGTGTATCATCGACGTACGATCGCTTCATAAGTTGTCCGGGTGCCCACTTTAAGGTGAAGCTTTTATCGTTATCATCAGTGACGGCTAACGATGTATTGGTTGGGGTAAAAGTTGCTGTATCACTATCTATCCAAGCGCCCCACTGCCCCAAGTAACCTCGCGTGCCATTAGCCAATTTGAAGCCAAATCCACCATTAATCGTCTTCTTTGCTCCAGTTGTCACGTCATAGAGACCAGATTCATGCACTGTTTCAAATTGCTGACTTCTATCAAAACACACGGGTGCACCGGAAGCGTTTCCAGCCGAATCTAATGCTTGTCGAAAATAGTGCGTCGCGCTTGTGGAGCCCGCAACATAACTTGTTGTAGTTGGTCCAGCTGCAGCTCCAGTTGCCATTACTGTTTGATAGTTGTTGCTCTTGCCAAGAAACTTAGTATTGTCGCTACTACCTCCAACAAATAAAACTTTGGCATACAATTCCCTATGATCGAAATTAAGACCATTGGGCTCTTTTCCTTCTTCTGAAACTAAAATCGAAACATCATCACCGCTGGGCCCGATATCTACGAAACCAACCATAGCTGACGTATCTTTGGTATAAGTCGTCCAAGTTCCACTGTTTAAAATCCCAGCATTATAAAAAGAGAAATACCACTCACCAAACGGCGCTAAAGTGTCAGCACCCTGCTTCAATGTAACATCGGCGACGAAGCGCTGTCCACCTTGTGCATTAAACCAAGCTGTTACTTCCTGAGGAGAGGAGGTACTTGCTCTAGAAGACTTCATCGCGGCCCTGGAATACTTTACGGCTTTACTTGTAGGATCGGCCTCAGCCAGTCCACAGGCAGCTTCATCAATCAGGGCTGTCCACGTTGCATTGGGATTAACATCACCACCAGAGTTAGATATAATACAAGCGAAACTGTTTGGCATTGAAACAAAATCATTTGCCAAATCCTCTGTCCATTTTTCTTGGGCAGCTTTGGCTTTGGTATAGTCAGTAGATGATGCCGTATAATCAGCAGCAGCAAAGCTACCTATAGAAATCATAGATATACTTAAGCTAAGTAATAGATTTTTTTTCATTTTTAATTTCCTTAATTGGCAGGTACCATTGAAATGCTTGAAGGCGTAGATAGACCTTGGTAGGCAGTAGAGCTACCTCCTCCACAAGCAGTGATAAAACTGAGAGCGATTATAATTAAAAACTTTTTCATCGATTTGTCCGATTATGTTATTGTAGATTACAGTAACAAAACAATAATGCGTGAGCTTCATTACCAGAATGGTTGAAGGTTATTATCATAAAGAGCTAAAATCAAGAAATTACACAGGTGGTTTTGCGTAATGCAAACCATGGGGTATTGTATTAGTCAAAAGTAATGTTGAAATTCAAACTTATATTTTTCGCTGTCATTACCATAAGCATTGGATGCGCACCTATTTTTGAGCCATCAGAGCGAGTGATTAAAAAGTCTTGCTCAGAGGAAATTACAGGCCAATTTATAACGGCAAAAATGTATCAAAAATACATAATATTAGAACAGGAAAACAGTGATTACGTAGTTTATGATTTAACCCAACAGGCCACAAATTGTGACATTGATCTCTCTGATAACCTCCTTTTTTTGTTTGGGCCAAATGATACTAAAAAAATGGTGGAGGGACTGCGTCTTTCAGCGGCTTCAGATCCGAAAATGATAATAAAAAACTTTCCTAGTAAACACTCAAATTTTCAAAAAACTGTTGAAAATAAATGTGAGCAAATGAAATTTAATTTCTTATTTGGGTTAGATAGTGAGAACGGTCCTGTCATAGGATGCCAAACCACTCCGAACGCAAAAAGTGCTATTATGTTTAGACAAAACAAAAATAGCAAAAACGAAATCACTATTGCTGCTCTATCTTTCTATGAACCTTTGCTCGATAAATTCATCGATTAATAATATGCGTAAGCGAGGCACCAGGCCGAAAACAAAAATGGTATGAGCGGGATAGATTGACGCTTGTTAACCAGCGAATGAGTCAAGCCAAGGGATGAAAACAGAATAATCCATATTCCGAAAGAATGAGATGAAAGCGAAAAACTAAAAGAAAATATTGCTGAGTAGTCCGCGGGTCCAATGGCTTCGCTTCCCTTCCTATTTTTAATCATCAAGGCAACTAAAAAAACAAGAACAACAAGAGATAAGCTTATCATAATTTCTAAAGTATCCGGCTTCCTAACCATGAACAAACACGCACAGGATAAGAATGAAGAAAAGTAAAGAAAGAACCGGTTGACGCTACTGGACCGTAGATCATCGATTGCAAGTGGCAACCACAAGATACAAATCAGAAGAAAATACAGCATTTCACCTGTGGGACTGCGCTCCATCAAGAAGAGAGCCGTTGAAATAAAAATACTAAAAAAAATAATTATCTTTAGAGATTTTAACAAATCTTTTTCGTAGAAAAATGCTATTCCCGCTAAGTAGCTGAGTATCGAGATCAGGGCTACTAACATTTAGCCAGCAACATAAACGATTTCTAGGTTATATGATTTTTCACTTTGGCCCGACATAATTAAAGCTTTATGTAAATTAAAAACCTTGACCTGCTGCGACCTCTGCAAAACAAGTAAGGCGTCTTCTTCTTTTACATTTTCAAAAAAGACAGAAATTATAGTTTCATTTTCAGTCTTAGACTTTGCTTCAAAACCAAAAAAATCTTGAAAAACTTCATCTAGTTTGTCGGGAATTTTAGCAGCCTCCAATAGCCTAGCATCAATCTCATTCAGATCAGGATCTTTTCCATCCAAGACCATTATCTTTGCAGAAAATGAAATCACAAAAATAAGAATTAAAAGTGCTCGCATTTAATTTTTTTTCCTTATCATGATAGATCCGTTCTGAAACTCTACAGAACACAACGCTGTTTCACAGAAGACTTCTATTTGGCTCCTTATCTCCTCATCAAAAATAAAGTCTTCATTTGATTTAATTCTTATAAGATCATTAGTGTGATTGAATTCAAGGCCTTTGAGATCTGGTAGAGATAGACTGGCACTGAGCTCAGAAAAAATATCAAGCGTTCTAATGCTATTATCAAAAAGTTCAATTTCATCAGTTGGACCAAAAATAAAATCGCTAGAGTACGGTAGCCAGGGTAAAGCCGATAAAAATATCATCCCAATAATTAAAATGGTTTGTGGTTTTCTTTTTTTACTAAATTTTAAATCAAAAAAATCTGCTTTAGTATCAAAACTACTTCCATCTAATGTGTTATTGGGCGGCTGACCGATACCATCCATTTGGATGTTCTCAACTGCTATACTTTCAGGAAAAAACTTTTGTGCATATGGAATTTTAACACCAATAGCTTTTAGTTTTGATGTAGACACCCAGACCTGCTGCCATGTTTTGTTTTCATCTATTTTTTTTGGCCGATTAAAAAGCACATCATCCGCAGACAAAATAGACTTCTCGGAAAATAAAAATTGATCTGCATCAGGTGTAAAATTTAAATCATCTATTTTTATGGATGACGACACAAAATTTTTGTTAGAAAGAATAACCAGTCTAGGTTTTTTTGATAATAGACCGTCAATAGGTCCAGTTTTTAATAAATTTAATTTACCTCTTCGCAGCTTATAAAGTTCGGAAGTTTCATCAGAAAGATATCTCAAAACAAGTGTCATTTAATAATTTCTGGAACCCATAAAACTATATTCCAATTTAATTTCCATGCCCCATCTTTATCAATACTTTGATCAAAAAAAGCAAAGGTTTCGTTTTTTTCCATCCAATAAACCGCAGCATGTTCATGAGTTCCTCGGACAATAACTTGTTTTAAATTTTTTTCTAAATTTAGGTTGTCACTTTCAGATCCAAAATAGGCGATGATTTCGCTTTTTTTATTGATTTCAGCTGAGACTATTAGCCGTTTCAAAATTTCTGACTGATCCTTACTTATCTTTAGCACAGATGAAATCATTTCGGCAGATGCAAATGAAAAATTTATTTTGCTTAAAGGCGATGCAATTCTTATGCAGGATAATAATTTGGGCACCTCATCTGTAGATATTTTTAGACTAGATAAGATATCCAAAATTGAAATTTTTCTGTCAGGGGTTTTTACCTGCAAAAGATATGACGCTATGTCAGGAATGAGCGCTGTATTGATATCACAGCCCTCTAGAACTCTTTCAAAAATTAAAAGTTGGTCTGCATTTATTTGCCGCCCGCCTAGCGCCGTTGTCTCAACTAAGTGATTAAGGTTATATAGCCCATCTAGAATTAATTCTTTCCTCTCAATACCTTGCCAAATATTTTCAGCACCAACTTTTGAATTCTCACTCAATTTACCAACTCGTATTTCTCTTGAGCTAGATGAGGTTGGTTGATTTAGAAAATTCACATGTGTCTGCAGTAAAGAAAACGCAGCTATCGAAAAACCAGCAATTAATAAAAGGGCGAATAAAGTAATTGGAAATACAAAGGCTGACTGCTTCACGTCGCTACCTCAAATCCAGAACACTGGCAAATTTACGATCTGCACTTTTTGACTTTAAGTAAAATACGTCATCTTGTAATTTTTCCAATCTATGTGTCATGGGCTCAGTTTTTATATTTAAGGGGATCAGATCATTATTAATTGATCTGGTAACTGAACTATCTGAAAACACCCATGAAACCGTGACGATCTCGATATTTTGCTGACCCCGAGAGTAAACCAGTTTATTTAAATCCAATGTTACAGACGAATTATCATCTGAAACCACTGATACATTCTTTCTTCCGTCTGCAGATTTCATCGACGCATTGATATCTCCCCGTAAAGTTTTCAGGGCAATCTCAAATGCTAGCATCTGCTGCTCATCATCAAACTGAGATCGGCTTTGACCTTGATATGAAATGAGTTCCGTTGTCAAAAGAACCACAAAAGAACCCACCAGCATGGCGACTAAGATTTCAATTAATGTAAAAGCTTTTTGTTTTTTCATTTTAACTTTATCGTAAACTCTTCATCTGGAGACGTTCCCTTAAACTCAACATCGTTCCATTTAAAATTTGATAGCTTCCCATATGAACCCTGACTGAGTTCATTCATTTTGCTTATTTTTTTAAGTATTTTCACATCGTATTCTAATCTATCGATGGCATAAGAGTTCGCGAGCTTTTCGCCGAGCTTGATCTGATTGTTATAGCTTTGCCAAAACAGAAGCAGTGTTATTCCCAAAATAGTTAGCCCAATCAAAACTTCCATTAAAATGAAGCCTTTCGTTTTTCGACTATTTTTCTTCATAAACCTGACCAGATTTTGAAATCCTAAAGCTAGTGTCATTACAAATAATTTCACTGGAGCCTAAAACATAACCACCAGCTCCAATTTCAATTTTCTCACCTGCGCATGAAGAAGGAAGTTCAACTTTTAAAATAGCACTTTGAGGGTTGATGGTTTGTTCAGCAACCACGGTTAAAACCCTAGAACTAAGATCCTTTTGCAAATGACCCTTATTTTCTTTGAAGATATACTCCAAATCTAATGCTGAAGCAGAAGTAAAAATAATTGCTATTATGCTCAAAGCCACCAGAATTTCGAGTATTGTGAAAGCCTTATGCTTTCTAAAAATCATTTGATTATATCACTGAACAAATCATCATCATCTGAGTTATTTCCAAAAACTCCATCTGGTCCAGCAGATCTTAAAATAATTCCTGATGAATTTGTTGCTTTTTCAAGTTTATAAGCAACACCCCATGGATCCAATGGAACTGATTGAAGGTATTTATTGGAGCCGTCACCAGATAAAATATCTAAACCTTGCGCAGGTTCCGGAAGAGCACCATTGTCTAACTTATATAAATTCAGCGCTGTAGATATAGCCATGAAATCATTCTTTAATTTTAGTTCCCTTGCTTGATCTGGCCTATTCAAGACATAAGGTGCAACGAATGTTAGCAAAACTCCGATAATCGTGAGAGCAACCAAGATTTCAATTAATGTAAAAGCTTTTAGTTTTTTTTCAGACATCCCAATTCTATCCAATCGTATTTTGCAAAGCCATCATCGGAGTTACGACTACATATGCAACAAGAAAAATTATAATACCCAAAAGAATGATAGCAAATGGGCCAATCAATTGTGAAAAAAGAGCAAATCTCTGTCTTCGTTTTTCAATAAGATCTTTTACAATTGAGTTCACAATTTCTGGTAACGTTTTAGATTTTTCACCTATCTCGATTTTGGCAATTTGCATGGCTTCAAAAAGTTCTGTTTCCCTAATTGCAGTAGAAAAGTTAACGCCATTTAGGAGTAAGATTTTTATGTTTGAAATTTTTTCCCTATGGATCGGATTAGTTATCGCTTTTTCTGCCATTTGAACTGACAGACCCAAATCCACATTTAGTGACATCGACAGATTAATTGCATTTAAATATTCATATGCGCTTGTTTTTCTTGAGATAAGCTTCAGACCAGGAACGGTAGTCATAAAGTAGTAGAAAAATTTACGTGAGAAATGTAGTTTTTTCAAGGCCAGCAATGAAAAGCCAACAAATAAAGACACCCAAAGCGCAGACAAAAAGGTCGAATACCCCCTTCCAGCTCCGCTGAGAATCATTTTTTGCAGTAATGTCTGATTTTGGATATCAATGAATTGTGAAAACTCTGGCAAAACGGTATCAAAAACCACAATGAGCGCGGCTACCGCAAACAAAAGAACAAATACTGGGTAGGCGATCGCTCTATTGAACTCGCGGTTGATATCTTTTTTAAGTTTTTGCTCCTCTAACAGAATACCTGCTGCATGAGCTAATCCTGATTGCTCACTTCCAATTTTCAACAAACTTAAAGTTTTTTGATCTAAACCCTTAAAAATATTTTCAAAAATAACATCAAGCGTCTGCCCCTCGCTTAACTGTGATAACGTACGGTTTGCTATCTTCTTAACTTTTGCATTGGACTGATTGAGCGAGATTTCCAAAGCGTCAACCAAAGATATTTTTTGATCTAATAGAGATTTAATAAGAGATAAAAAAAGCCAAAATGTCTTAATATCATAAGGCCGCTCCACCTTTAAGTTCACAACTTTAATACCCTTTGCCTTAAGTAAACTTTCAGCGGACTTCTTGGAACTTGCTTCAATAAACCCAGATACAGAACCTGATATTGATAGACCTCTGTAATGGAAATCAGGCATTTAATTCATCTTCAGTTTATTTACTTCAAAGTAAGGCGTCAGGCCAGTTTCGTGCATTGCATTTGCCTCATCAATCATAGTGTCAGAGTCTAGAAGTTTTGTTGGGTTTTCTTCTAACATCTTTTTATCTTCTGAAGTCATTAAGAAATGCGACATTACAGGCCTTCTTTGGCTAAAGCCAGTTCCAAAACATTTTTCGCAACCCTCAAAAATATGTGGCAATGGCGCCTTATGACCATCGGATAGTTTTGAAGTATCTACACATTCTTCACAGTAAATTCTTAAAAGCCTTTGGTTAAATACACCCAATAAACAGTCTGATAAGAGAGTGGGGTCAACTTTTAAATTTAAAATCCTTTTTATGCCGCCAACGGAGCTATTTGCGTGAACTGTAGTAATAACTAGGTGGCCGGTCATCGCCGCGCGAACTGCAATATTTGCTGTTTCTTCGTCCCGTATCTCACCTATCAAAATTACGTCAGGATCGTTTCTAAGTAATGATTTCAAACCTGTTGCAAAATTAAAATCCACATCTTCATCAACTTGAGTTTGAACAACATCAGCGAGGTCCATTTCAACGGGGTCCTCGATAGTCATTATATTTAATCCCCTTCCTTTAAGTTTACTCAAAAGACTGTAAATTGTAGTTGTTTTACCAGACCCTGTTGGTCCACAAATAATTAAAAGTCCGCTTTGTTTTGAAATTACGTTGGTAAGTACATCCACGTGGGTTTCGCTAAGTCCAATTTTTTCGAGCGTAAATATATTTGGGTCTTGGTTGAAGATTCTCAGTGCGACCCTCTCTCCACCAGTCACCGGCATACAAGCAGCCCGAATATCCACTTCTTTGCTACGGTGAATAACACCGAACCGCCCATCTTGAGGCTTACGTCTTTCAGTTATGTCCATGCCGCTTAAGAGTTTAATCCTGGCGATAAGCATTGGGGCAACCCTAATATCAAGGTCAGCATAACTAACGAGGATGCCATCAAATCGCATTTTTATCCCAAGCGATTTGCTGTTCACATCAATGTGAATATCAGACGCCTGTCTCGATATCGCAACCGAAATAAGATTATTGAAGAGCTTTACAACAGGAGTATCGGTTTCATCAGAAGCTTCCAGTGCAATCTTGGCAGAATTCTTAAATTCTTCATCAGTAACAAATTGATTTATCTCTGTATTGATTAGCTTTGCTTCATCTGTACCTTTGATAAATGCGTTTTCACTGCTCAATCCACCACTTATAAATTTTAAATCACCTCCATAGAGGTATTCTAATTCACTCTGAACTACTGGATCTAATTCACCCTCAAAATATACTTCGACAGGTGATAAATTATTGTTAACTGAAATCCCTAAGTTATCAGTTTTCCTTTTATCAATCATTGCCTGAAGTACCTTGATACCCCTTGGTGAGATGATTATCAGGCTGCATAGTAGCAACTGGATCAAACTTGAAAAATTGAGATTTATCTGAGCCGCTCTCCGATAATTCTGCGCCAAGAGACTTTTGCCACATATTAAAAACTGATTTTCGTTGATTTTCGTCACTCACCAGAGTGGGGCGTAGAAATATAGCAAGATTTCTACTTACGGTATTTGCTACCTCTTGGGTAAATGCTTTCCCTATAATTGGGAGGTCCCCAAAGAAAGGTATTTTACTTGTTGCCAATTCTTGTTGCTCAACCCTTAGACCTCCTATAGCGATAGTTTCGCCTTCCGTTGCTGAAATCACCGTTGAAATTTGCCGTTTAACAGTCACAACATCGCTCAATCCTGGAGTGGACTGATCTATTCTTGAAACCTCTTGCCATATTTCCATGACTATATTTCCGTTTGGACCAATTTTAGGTTTTAACTTCAATGAGGTTCCTAAATCCTCTCTTTTTATAGTCTGAAATGGCGCAGAGCTATCTCCATTTTGGTTTGTATACTGACCGGTTATAAAAGGTACGTTTTGTCCAACGAGTATGGTACTTTCTTTATTTTCAGTAGTCATAAGACTTGGGGTTGCTAAAATTCTATTATCTTTATCTCCTTCAAGAGCAGCTAACAAAAGCCCAATGTCAGGAACAACGTTAGCACCGGCACCAGCCGCAAAAATGCCGCCGGCAGCGCCCGCTAAGAAAGTGTTGCCTGCTGCTGAACCAATATTGACGCCACTAACTCCAGTAACTACAGAGGCTGAAATATTGTCACTATTGACTGAAAACTGTAGCCCTAGTTTCTTTGCTGACTCTTCTGAAACTTCCGCAATGATCGCATCTACATATACTTGTCTTGGGGCGCGATCTAACTGTTTTATCACAGTAATAGTGGAAATTACGTCTGTTTCTTTCCCAGATAAAATTAATTGGTTTGCACTAACATGAGCTGCAATATTTAATCCTATACTATCTTCGCCACCACCCAAAACCTGTTGCAAGTTTTGCATAAGTTCATTTGCGTCTCCATAATTAAGATCCACTACTCTAATTACTTCTGCGGGTTTTATCTCTTCTTGTATTTCAGGCTCAACTTTGGTTTCAGTAATAACTTTTGGAGCCTTTTTCTCAACTGGATCAGAGGGTAAATTGGACAATAAAATTTTCAGTAAGCTGATACTATCGTTGTCGCCTAACAGTATAACAGAGTTAGTATCAGCTTTTTCTTCAATTATTTTTATCCCGTTTAAATCCGTCATTGTTCCTAATATATTTTGCAAACCCTTGAAGGTCATTTTATCTTCTAGATCCATTCTAAAAATCAATTTAGGAGGTTCTTTTTTTACTTCCGCTGATTGGGTTTCAACGGCTGTTGCTGATATCACATAGCTACGTTCAGCCTTTCTTTCGATCTGAGCCTCAGCATTTGTCACAAGTTCCACAAAAAGTTGATGAAATTCATCTGGGCTATCTAAATCATCTCTCGTAACAATGAACCTTTTATCAGTTTCAAAATCAATGATGTATGAATTGCCAGTCAAGTTGGAAAAATAGGCTGCCGCTTCTTCGAGAGAAGCGTTTAAAAGTTGAATAGACGCGGAAGAACTAAAAGAAGCCAAACAGGCAAAGGTACAAAAACATATTAGGCGAAAATAATTCATCTCATAAATACTTCTATCATTTTTAAATCACCTGAGCGTTGGAGCTCAACTGCAAACTTGCCGCTTTTACCCTTTGTTTTGAGGTGATCATTCAGTAAAGCTATATCATGTGAAGAAATGCCATCTACAGTTAAAATTAAATCATCTTCCTTAAAAGGTGTGAGGGTAAAGAATATTGCGGGAAATTTATTGGTAAGTTTCCAACCAGGCCGTCCCGTGCGACTTTTCCCTCTAACTGGCAAGACATTAAGGTTTTCTATTAAAAATTTTGGAACACCCAATCCAAGCGCAATTGCTTTTGCTTCTTCTAAATCCAGATCCTCAGGAGAGTAGCCCATTGTTGTTCTAACTTTAGGCTTATTATCTTGATTTGTACTTACCGTAGATCTTTTTGCTGTTGCAGACTGATGATCAGCATCTGCAAAGGATATTCTTATTTTTTTGTTGGATGCATTTTTTAATAAAATTGATTTTTTACTCATCTTACTAAAAAAATACTCACTTCCCTCAACTATAAGACCAGTTTTATTGGTAATCATAAAAATCTCTTCGGAATCTTTTGATCTTATTAAAAAACTTGTTTCCTCTCCATCTTCAAAACTCGCAACAATGAAAAGTTCATCTATGATCTTAGCATCTTTAATATTCCAAAATAAATTATCGAGAGGCAGCTTTGATGAAGAAACTTGCCCAGCATAGAGAAGTGATAAGAAAATTATCAGAAGTGTTTTCTTAACAAAACTCATCAATTCATACTTTCGAAAAAATGGAATCGGCCATGAAATTTAAGAATGAAGCTACTAGGCAATTTTATCAATAAATTTATACCGGCAGCTCCAATAATCTTTACCGCTTATCGGCAAATATTATCAAATACAGGTGATTATTCCAAATTTTCGTACACTTCTGGGACAAATCTGGGAGAGCAATGACAATAAAACTCCAAGTCTTCGGTACTACTTAAATTAGTAATTCTTTGAGGAGTGTTTGCCGGAATAACAACACTATCACCAACAGAAACCTTAAATTCTTGCTGGCCTACATAAACCAAACCTGTCCCCTTTCGAATAATATAAATTTCTTTGGTGTCTCTAAGGCAGTGCAGTTGTGTTGTTACTGCAGGCCTGACCCGTGCAATAGCTAAAGAAAACTCTTCGATCTCCTCGCTATTTAAGCACTCCGTTATGAAACATCGCTCATCAGTCCAAAACTCTGGGGAGCTGATATCATCTCTAGGTAACTTCACTTGATTGTCCAATCTTCACTATCTTCACCAGCTGGGGACACATTCCATACCACCATCTACAATCAGATTTGCCCCCGTGATAAAGCTTGCAGCATCACTGACCAAAAACAAGGCAGCATTCGCAATATCGTCACCAGTTCCCAATCGTTGTAGAGGAACATTTTCTAACCAGCTTTTGACACCTTGTGGCCAGTCTTTATCTAAATCTCGCCTATCAGTTAATCCTGGACAAATAGAATTTACACGAATGTTTTTAGATCCAAGCTCAAGAGCAGAGGCTTTAGTAAAATGAATAAGGCCTGCTTTTGAAGCTGCATAATGACTATGATTTAGGGCAGGTGTCAGCCCCTCTATAGAACAGATATTCAAAATCGATCCACCTTTGTCGGAATATTCAGCAAAATATCGTGTCATCATAATCGGGGCCTGTAAATTAGTTTCCATAATTTGGTTAATTTCGGCAGGCGCCAAATCGGCCAATGCGCACACAGGTTGAATGGCTGCATTGTTTACCAAAATATCAATTGGTTTATCTTCTTTTTTTGTGGCCTCAAATATTGAACGGCAAGAATTTGGAACTAAAAAATCCTCAAACACTATCGCTATATCGGCTTTTGCGATTTTTGCTAATTTTATTTGAGCTTCTTCAACTTCAGAACTATTGCTCCTAGCGTGCAAAATAATTTCCGCCCCAGCTTGCGCTAGCCTTTTTGCTATAGCAAATCCAATACCACTTTTGGAGCCCGTAACCAGAGCCCGCTTTCCTGTCAGCTCATTCAATTAAATAAACTCCTTAATTTTAGTATACTTTTCATTCAATATTCTTAGGTCCATGTCTGCAAAAGTTCTGGCAGAATAGATTTGATCTTTTTTCCTGCAACATTGGCATACTCCAAAACTTCTTCAATTGTATCCGGTTGCTGCTCTGGCCCACCATCAGCCTTGTTAGTAATTGCTGATAGACCGACAATCTCAAAACCAGCCTGTTTTGCTGCAATCACCTCCATTACTGTAGACATCCCAACTGCATCTGCTCCACTCCCCTTTAGAAAACGTCGCTCCGCTGAGGTCTCCAAAGAAGGCCCCGTTATGCCAGCGTAAATTCCCTTACTCAATTTGATACCAGCATTTTTAAAGCAATTAGAAACTATTCGCTGTAATTTTTTATCATAGACATCGGACATGTCTGGAAAGCGTAATCCAAGCTCATCGTCATGTGAGCCAATGAGTGGATTTTGGCCGGTGAAATTTATATGATCTGTAAGCATCATAATACTTCCCGGTTCAAAACTTGTATTCAAAGCGCCAGCGGCGTTTGTCACAATCATCTTATTTACACCTAAGCTTCTTGCAACTCTAATTGGAAACGCTATCTCGTCGGCTTTCCACCCCTCGTAAAGATGTAACCGGCCCTGCATAACCAATACGTGCTTTCCATAGAATTCCCCCGACACCAAATTTCCCGCATGGGATGGCGCTGTAGAAAAGGGAAATTCTGGAATCTCTTTATAGGAGATTTCTGCGTCCTTTGTGATTTCATTCGTGACGTCACCCAAACCTGATCCTAAAATTAACAAAACCTCAGGACTCTGGTTTATTTGTTGACCAATAAATTCAGCAGCAAGTTCTATTTTTTTTACAATGCGATTTTCCATTTAAGGTTCTTTCTTACTCGAGGCTAGCTTTGATAGATGGCGCTAATTTACGAACCTCTGCATGAATTTTTTCGATATCTAGACCACTAATTTTTTTATTTTCGACAACATGTTTTCCAGAAACAAATACATCTGTAACATCCGAACGTCCTGCACCAAAAACAAGATGAGTAATTGGATCGAAAAGAGGAACAGAATGAGAATTGTTGATATCTACGAAAATAAAATCTGCATTTTTACCTATTTCTAGACTACCAAGTGAGTCGGACCGGCCTAAAGCCTTCGCACCGTTAATGGTTGCCATGTGAAGTACCTGCTCAGCATTTAAAGCATCAGCCTCCATATTTAAGCCTTTTGCTAAACCGCAGGTTAATCGCATTGCCAACCACATATCTAAATCATTTCCGCTGATTGCCCCATCTGTACCAAGTGTAAGGTTTATTCCTGCTCTATACATTTCTTTAACTGGAGCAATACCTGACCCTAACTTGAGGTTTGACATAGGGTTAAGGACTACATTTGTCTTACTTTGGGCTAAAAGTGAAATTTCTGTTTCGTCTAGATGTACACAATGAGCAAGTACTGAGGTTTCACCCAACAATTTGTACTTATCTAAATGCCGTATGACCGAGTTATCATAACGTGTCTTTATATCATTTTGCTCGGCTTGGGTTTCTGCGGCATGAGTACAAAATAATATCCCATATTGATCTGCTATGCTTTTGGCCTCACTCAAATTTTGTGGGGAAACAGTGTAACTACCATGTGGCAAGATAGCAGGAATTACACTGTCATCGGATGAGTGGCTTTTATAAAAGTTTTGGGCCTCTAAAACATAATTTTCATGGGAGCGCCCACCTATTCCTGGCAAATCAAAAAAGATACCACCAGTGGATATTCGCATGCCCAGATCTTTTGCTGCTCTAACAGTTTCGTCTGGATACCAAAACATATCCATAACAGTTGTTGATCCGCTCAAAAGATTTTCCGCCAAACCTAATACAGAACCAAGATAAGTAGTTTCAGGAGTAAGTATGGCTTTTTCAGCTATCCAAACACGTCCTAACCATGCTTCAAGAGGAAGGTTCTCAACCAGCCCTCTGAACAAACTATCAGCAGCATGGCAGTGCATATTTATTAAACCCGGCATCACTATATTGCCATTTGCTCCAATTATTTTTTTTGCAGTAAGTTTTTTTGCAGCTGATGTGCTAGAGCATTCTAAAGCTGTTATCTTGCCGTTATTAACGACCATGACACCATTTTCGATAATAGAATGGTTTCCGTCACATGTGACAATTAAGGCATCTGTAATTAAAATGTCATCCATTATCATACCCCCTCATACCTACTAGATCTTTTATCCGCCTAATTGATACAAAAATTAATGCTATTAGAGATGCTATATAAGGCATCATTTCAGTAAATTGCTGAGGAAACCCAAATCCTTGAAGGCGCAGTGAAAGACTGTCAACAAACCCAAACAAAAGGACCAACCCTAGCAGAGGTATAGGCCTTCCGTTGGTAACCAATACAATAACAACTGCAATCCATCCTCGGCCAGCTGACATGTTTTCAACAAAAAGGCTTACATTTGAAATGGATAGTTGTGCTCCAGCCAATCCACAGCAAATACCACAGAGAACAAGAGCCAAAAGCTTAACTGGTGCTGGCTTAATGCCAACGGTTTTCAAAGCCAATGGGTTTTCACCTGCTGCTCGCATCCAAAACCCAAGCTTATGTCGAGAATAAATATAATGAAGTATAAAGACTAAGAATATAGAAATATAAAAGAGAATAGACTGACCGCTCAAAAAGGAACCTAAAACAGGTAGGCTTTCTATTAAAGGAATATTTATTTCAATTATTTTACCCAGGGCTTCATCCTGAAAAACTCCGCTAACTCCCAAGACAGCTCTTAGCAAATATGTAGTCAATCCTAGCCCTATTAGATTAAGTGCAATTGATACGACGATTGCATCTCCTGGCCTCCGAAGATGAAATTCTGCAAATAATAAGCCCATAAAGACCCCGGCAAGTATAGCAGATAAAACGCCCCAAAAAACATGACCTAACATAAAGGTTCCAAGAACAGCGGCAAAAGCGCCCATTAAAATAAAACCTTCTAAGGCAATATTAAAAACTCCTGCTCTATGACAAATTGCACCCCCTAAAGATGCAAGCAAAATGGGCACTGCAATCCTTGCAACTGAATCGGCAAAAGCCGGATCAAATAAGTCTGCCAGCATCAGCTACCTTCTTCCTTTTTCTTTGAGCCTGAAGCAATACTTGTAGCTCTTGCAGCAACAAATAAAATTATAATTCCCTGAATTATAATTGCGATTTCTTTGGGAACATCGGCTGTACGTTCCATTCCCGAAGCTCCGCTGGTTAACGAAGCAAAAAAGAAGCCCGCCGGCAAAATTGCCCAAGGGACCAAATTTATGAGAAGCGCTGCAACAATACCAGTCCATGCGTATAATGGTTGAACTAGCATCCCATCAGTAAAGCGGTGATGAATACCAAGAACAGCAATTGCACCAACGAGGCCAGCAATTGCACCAGAAAAAGCAAGTGTTTTTAAAGTTGTATTAAAAATATTAATACCTGAAGTTGCGGCGAACTCTATTGAAAGGCCAGTCATTTTAGCATGATACCCAGGAACGGTTCTATAACTGTAAACCAGTACAAAAGCATAGACGATTAAAATGAACATAAAACCTATATCTAGCCTAGTTCCCTCTACAAAGGGCAACCACAGACTTTTGTCGAGCAAGTGGGTTTGAGGCATACCGGACGAAACGTCTCTAAGCGGGTGGCTTACGAAATAAGAGGTAATATATCTGGCTGGATAGTTTAACAGCAACGTTCCAACTAAAATAGGCACACCCAACTTAAGCTTCATAAGCCCTGCTAAAACTGCCCATAACCCACCACCGATCATAGCACTTAAGATCGCAAGGGTAATACCTGCCACGCCCGTTACTCCAGAATAAATTGAAATAAAAGCGGCGATAAACCCACCAATAACTAATTGACCTTCTCCACCAATATTTATTAGGCCAGCACGAAATGCGATAAGCGCCGCAATAGCCATTCCCGTTATCAAAGCACAGCGGGAGATGGTAACATATAGATATGCATATTTTCTTCCACCAAATGCACTTTTTAAAAAGGCCTGACTTGCTTCAAAGAAATTCGCATCTGCTAAATTAAGTAATAGCAATAATATTAGAAACAAAGAGAGTGCCGTCATGAAATAACGAACGGAATTTTGTTTTAAAAAATACAAAAAATTAAATTGCTTCATGCGAAATTTGTCTTTTTCTTTTCTTTTTTTCAGATGCCTTCATCAGCATAAGTTCTCCAAGCTCTTCCCTCGTAACTTTTTCAGTACGAAAACTGTGTGACAACTCACTCTCAAACATTACTAAAACTCGATCTGATAAAGTAAGAATTTCATCTAAATCCGATGAAACCAGCAGAATAGCATGGCCATTTTCGCGCATAGATAAAAGTTCATAATGTATTTGATTAATAGCTCCTAAATCAACACCCCAAGTTGGGTTCTCGGCAATAATCACATCCGACTCTAAAGATAGTTCACGCGCTATGATTAATTTCTGCTTATTTCCACCGGATAGACTGTTGGCCAAGGCTGAAGAACTGGATGCTTTCACATCAAACTTTTTTATTAGATCTTCAGTGAAATTCTTAATTTTTGTTTTCCTTAGAAAAGGACCCTTTGCAAAAGCTTTTGATGCTAGTAAAGATATAGAAGCATTTTCTGAGAGTTGCGCATCTAATGCCAAGCCTCTTTTTTGTCTGTCCTCAGGAATATAGCAAAGTCCAGCATCCCGCCTGGTAGAAATATCTACCTCTGTTACATTCGTACCGCAAATTTCAATCAATCCAGATTTAGATGATCGTAAACCTATTATAGCTTCGACCAGTTCCGCTTGGCCATTGCCCGCTACGCCTGCTATGCCGACTATCTCATTTGCCTTAACCTCTAAATTAAAAGCATTACCAATTTGTGGCATTCCAAGGACATCTAAATCAGATAGATGGAGTTTGACTGGTCCTGGTTTAATCTTCTTTCGCGAAATACTTTTAGTTTTACTTGCACCAACGATCTCGTCACTGATCTGCCCTCGAGAAGTGCTGTTAATTGGTAAAGAAGAAATAAGCTGGCCCGAGCGCATTACGCTCACATGATCAGCATTTGCCATTACTTCATCTATTTTATGTGTAATCAATATTATTGATTTTCCAGCGTTCTTGAAATCCTGCAATGAATTAAAAAGATCTGCCCTCTCCGCAGGTGTCAATACTGCCGTAGGTTCATCGAGAATGATTAACGCGGCCGATCGATAGAGCGTTTTTAATATCTCAACCATCTGCCTTTGACCTACAGATAATTCGCCAACGGTCTGATTTAGATTTATTGAGAAATTATAAGTTCGAAGTAGGTCGTAAAGCTTCTTTTTTGCAAACTGGAAGTCTAAAAACCCCAGGTATTTATTAGGCTCAGACCCTAAAATAATATTTTCTAAAACTGTCATGCTTTCGATCAGCATGAAATGCTGATGCACCATCCCAATACCAGCTTTAATGGCGTCGCTTGGTGTAGACCAATTTTTGTTAATCTCATCTATAAAAATTTGGCCACTGTAATTTACATTTAAACCAAAAAGAACTGACATTAAGGTACTTTTGCCAGCACCATTTTCACCAACTATAGCATGAATTTGGTTAGGGCTTATATCTAACGATACGTTGTCTAAAGCCCTAACCTCACCAAAATTTACAGAAATGTCATGCAGTTTCGCAAGCATTTCTGTTTACATTATTGAGCAAACATTGGGTCAGGAAGTGTTAAGCTTCCATCAATAATAGTAGCAGCAACTTCGCGCACCTTGCTAACAACTTCCGGATGATCGGCGATTAAGCACTTACTGTCAGCTAATTTATCTCCATTTAGCGCAATAATAGACATTCCGCCCTCTTTGAGACCAACAGCTGAAACACTAGACTTAGCGCCAGACATAATGGCATCTACCGAATTTAATAAAGCTGCATCGACACCTTTTAAGGTGTTATCAATAACATATCCCGGTGCATCAAGGCATCTATTTACGTCAACAGAAAAGACACTGAAATTGTTCTCCTTGGCAGCTTCAAATACACCAAAATCACCACCCGCCGTTGCCGTAAAAATTATATCGGCACCTGCAGCATGCATTGCAAGAGCTTGTTCTTTAGCGCGTACTGGGTCACCAAACGGATTATCACCACCTACCCAACGAATTTCAACATTTACATTACTATTTACTGCTTTTGCACCATCTCGGTAGGCGTCTGTATATCTATGCAGAAATGGGATATCTAGGGCACCAACAACACCCACTTTATTATTTTTCGTCATCATGCCAGCGGCGACACCAGTTAGATAACTTGCTTCATACTCTCTAAAAACTGCACAATGCACGTTTGGAGGCAAATCACTAATACAC
Source organism: Paracoccaceae bacterium (assembly GCA_902632125.1). GTDB lineage: Bacteria > Pseudomonadota > Alphaproteobacteria > Rhodobacterales > Rhodobacteraceae > Salinivivens. The sequence goes on from CACPBQ010000004.1 coordinate 64,239, forward strand.
TGATCAACAATTAAAAAGTTTACATCTGGCGCAGTTGGAGCAAGCTCAGCTATGATGTCGTTAAATTCAAAGCCTAGCACAACTATTAGTGATGCGCCCTCATTGAGCGCAGCTTCAACATTTTCCCGCCTCGCCACGGCTGAGGTACTTTCATAAGTCTGAACATCAGCATTATACTTTGCAGCTGCAGCCTCAATGCCAATTTTACCCATTTCTAGAAAAGCATTTACTCCGATTGGATCCGGTGAAACGTATACAAAAAATTCATCCGATGCCTTGGCGTGTGTTGCACAAGCCATAGCTCCAGCAAGCAATAAACTTGAAAGCTTCTTCTTAAAATTCATTAAAGTTTTCCTTTCTATAATCGTCCTTTAGTTTCGGTTTTGATTCTCATCTCTTGTAGAATATGCCACTCTAAATCCAGTTTCGTTATAACTATCCGATAGTATAGAGATTTTTTTCTGATTAACGCAAAGAAGCTTCAATATTACCACCATCTACCGTCATTACATGTCCAGTTGTTCTCTCGGCTTGTGCGAGTGAGACAAAAGCTTCTGCTACATGACTTGCTTTGACTTCTGCATTGAGTAAGTTACCAGCCATATAGCTATCTTCAGAAACACCTCGAGCATTTGCACGTTCAGCAATAAAGTTATCTGTAAGCAAACCTGACCTTATCCTATCCGCATTAACCCCATTGACGCGAATTCCGTCGCCCCCTAACTCCAACGCAAGCTGTCGCATCATAAAAAAAGTTGTTGCCTTTGGCATCCCGTATGCACCAAAATTTTTACCAGGATTTACAGCTTGTTTCGATATATTAAACAATATCTGGCCACCTCTGGATTGCGATTTCATCAGGTTTGCTGCTTCTTTTGCAAACTCGTAATGAGAAAAGAAGTTCAACTCAAAAGCTTTCCTGACAGAAGAGCTAGTCATATCTATCATTGAGCCCGACTGCGCTGATCCTGCATTAGAGACTAATATGTCAAGACCTCCGTACGCCTCTATAACAGATGTAATTGCCTCTTTTGCTGCCTTTGGATCTGTTACATCCAGCGCTTTTCCAAAATGGCCTTTGCCCAATTTTTCTATAGCAGCGCTCAAATTTTCTTGGTTTAGATCAATCAAAAAACATTGTGCGCCTAATGACGCAAATGCATTTGCCGTTTCAAACCCAATTGTCCCCGATCCTCCAGTTACCATTACCACTTTTCCCTGAAACGCCGGCGCTTTCCCTTTGCCAAGTTTAGCTTGTTCTAATGACCAATATTCACAATCAAATAAATCTTTTTCGGAGATTGGATAAAACCCACCCGCATCTTCACCAACTGACCTCACACGAGCATTCTGAACAACAAGATCACCCGCTATACTGGCTGCTTTAAAATTTGAGCCGAGGCCTAAAAGACCCACACCTTCCATCCATATTGTTTTAGGATCGGGTGGAAGAATAGTTTTAGGTTGGGCCGCTTTGGCAGCCTGGCGCTCAAACATTGCCTTATACTCGTTTTCATAGTCCTTAAGCGCATCTTTAATCGCAGAACGTCCCTGCTCCCATGTTGACTTTCGCAAAACTAGTGGGCGACCCTTAATCCTTATAACATGATCTGGTGATGCAGTTCCTCGCTCAGATAAACTGTCCAGATCAGCTCTCTTTAGAAACTCCATTTCTTCTGGACCATTTCTTACATCTATAATTGGCATAGCAGCATTAGGCCCAATCATTTCAGCTATCAGACCTCTTATAACTGGTAAGACTGTATGAGATGTATAGCTGGCTTTGACATTGAGAGCAGTCGGCTTTTTCAAATTAAAATAATCTGCAACAGTTTGTGTATGTGATATTATTTGATTGTAGCTTTCTTCAGCTGTCTCACCAAAAGCAAAATGTCCATGACCCAGTAGCATTAAACCTTCAACGCTGGGATCTTGATCATAAACTTCAGCCGCTTTTTTAGCTAAAGCGAAGCCAGGCATGATATAAGGAACTACTCCCAACCTTGAGCCAAAAATTTCTCTACACACTTCTTCGGCGTTTGGAAGGTTTGCAAGAATTAAAAATGGTGTGGCATGGGTATGATCGACAAATTTGTGCGGAAGAAAAGCATGTAATAACGTTTCGACCGAAGGATTTGGTGCTGAACTGTCAAGCAAATTAGCCCTTTGAACGTTGACCATATCTTCATCAGATAGCTTGTCTAGATTTCGTAACTCTCTCAACGGTTCTAACCAAAGGCCAGGTAGCCCAGGCGCTTGTATCGTATCTAAGTCCCAGCCTGATCCTTTAACATGTATTACTTGTTTAGTATTTCCAAAAAGATCTTTTCGTTCAACTTTAACAGAGGTGTTACCACCACCATGCATAACAAGATCAGGATTTTGTCCAATTATTCTTGATGTATAAACTCGAAGCGCGAGCTCTTGATCAGCAACATCTTTGCCTACTTGTTCGACATAAGATTTAGCTTCACTAGGTGCATAATTATTTTTGATCATTTTTTCAAAGTCCTACTAAATCCGGGAACATTTTTGCTAAAGCTTTTTCAGAAGCGTCAGAAACACCACGCTCCGTTATTAATCCTGTAACCAGTCTGTTTGGGGTAACGTCAAAAGCTGGATTCCCTCCAGAAACACCCTCTGAAGTAACCCGTATTTCTTCAATACTATTTTTTTCGTGGTGTCCAAAAATATGGGTTACCTCCCGGGCAGCTCGCTCTTCAATTGGGATTTCTGCTACACCATCACTTATTGTCCAATCTATTGTGGGCGAAGGCAGAGCTACATAAAATGGAACATTATTATCATGAGCTGCCAGTGCCTTGAGATACGTGCCAATTTTGTTACAAACATCACCTTTGGCAGTGGTTCGATCAGTGCCCACAATAACCATATCAACCAGGCCCTTTTGCATAAGGTGCCCGCCAGCGTTATCTGTGATATAAGTATTACTAATGCCATGGCTCTCCAGCTCCCAGGCAGTCATCGCTCCTTGATTTCTTGGCCTTGTTTCATCAACCCAAACATGAATAGGAATACCTGCCTCATGAGCATGATACATTGGTGAAGTAGCTGTGCCCCAGTCTACTGTTGCCGGCCATCCAGCATTGCAATGTGTTAACATCCTAACAGGTTCTCCTGCCGGTTTATTAGATGCTATTTTTTTAACAATCTCTAATCCGTGCTCACCTATTTTTTTGTTAATACCTACATCTTCTTCTGCAACCAGATGGGCAAGTTCCAATGCCTTTGAAGCACGATCTTCCTGAGACACTTGACCCAGTGCCCTTAGAAGTCGATCCAGAGCCCACTTTAGGTTGATTGCTGTTGGACGAGTCTCTATCAAAGTATCATATGTGTTTTGCAAACCAGAGTCTGAAGCGTCACTACTTAAAGATATTGCTACACCATAGGCAGCAGTAGCACCTATAAGAGGTGCGCCCCTTACCCACATATCACGAATTGCTACAGCAAATTCATCTAAATTTGTCAGAGCGACTATCCTAAAATCATGAGGTAGCCATCTTTGATCTATAATTTTTACCTGACAATCCTTATGATCATACCAGATTGATCGATAGTGAGTTCCTTGAACCTTCATAGGTAATTCTCCGAATTGAACTTTTTTGCCAAGCTAGTAAGCGCACTAGCATTTTTTATCGAATTATTGTTTAGGATTAATTCGCGTCCCATCATCAAGTTTCTAGCTTCGAGCTGGGACCTTTTCTTAGTATCACTGATCTCCTCAAAATCCGCATTGTGTGCAAGTGACAAGACACGCCTATGCATTTCAATACCACATACAGCAACAGCATCTTGCCATATGTGTTCAAGCATCTCATTAAGCGCAAAGTCTGAGCTATCTCCCTGATCTTCAAACATTGTTCTTGGGAACAAAATACCTGTCCTTTCAGAATTCCATAATTTTTTAAACTCCTGCTGAAATGTATCAAAAGTCTCTTCGATAACTTTCAAAATCCAATTTTGATATTCTAACAGTTTTTCACTATCGCGATGCCCTGGTTGACTAAAATAAGCCATTAGGTAATTGGAAATTAGCATTCCAATATCAAAGCCCATTGGACCGTAGAAGCCAAATTCGGGATCTATAACTTTTGTTTCACTATCTGTGCACATCACTGAACCAGAGTGTAAATCACCATGACACAAGGTTTCTGTATTTGATGTGAATTTCATGAGCATTTTTTGAGCTTCAATTTTCATTTTAATATCTGATCTTAGTATTTTAACAATGGGATCTAGTCCCTCTGTGTGATGGTTCATTTCTGCTTCAAAATAAGGCTCCGTAAAAACGAGGCTTTCGGTGATTGCCATTAGCGCGAGGTTACCCTGAAACATTGCTGTATCACTTTTTTTATCGGCTGTTTGTAGCGATAAATCAGAACCTCTAAATGCATTGCGCGCACAAAATTCTCCAAGCCTTTGCGCTAATCCGTTTATATATTCCCCAGCAATTAATTTTTTTCTTAAAATGATATGCGGCAAGAGCATTTCCATAGCGATGATGGCTTGTTCCTTATCAAAATAGTGTATTGCCGGCACGCTTCCTGGATCACGCTTGGCTTGTCTTACTAAAACTTCATGCTCAAAAAACGAGCGGCTTAAGGGTAATGGCCAGCTATCGCCTACTAACCTCACATAAGGAAGGGCCTGCTTTATAATTATATTTCCTGCGTCACTTGAAACCGTATAGACAAGATTTAAGTTCCCATCACCCACTTCGTCAATGTTCCATTTACTTGTGTCGTCACCTACTATTTTACAGATAGCATCAACTGACCCTAATCTATTGGCAAGCGTTTCGATTGTAAGCGGCTCGTACTTTTCCGAAGACATACAATCGCTCCTCCCTATTTAAATTTTTAATTAAAATTGAACATAAACAAGCAAGTGCATGAATTGACTTTTGTCAATAGTGTTGACAGTCAAAGAGCTTAGGTTAAGCTTTTCCTTGGGAGAGGAAAATGTTGAAAACTGCTTGCCAAATTTCCGGTATCGTAAAGTCATTTGGGCCTAACAAAGTCCTTCAGGAAATCAATTTAGAATTGCCTGCCGGTATGATTACTGTACTCATGGGTGCAAATGGTGCAGGAAAATCAACTTTAGTAAAAATACTATGTGGTGTGCATCAAGCAGATGCTGGATCGGTTTATCTTTTGGGTGAAAAGTTCGAGCCAGTTTCACCTGCTGATGCGTTTAAATCTGGAGTAGTAACTGTTCATCAGTCAATAAACAATGGTGTTATTCCTGATTTAGACGTAGTTTCAAACCTTATGATTGATAAACTTGCAGAACAAAATTCTGGGTTTTTTATCAATTCAGAAAAGCTAAAAAAAGAAGCTAATAAAATTGCGTCAGCCATGGATATAAACTTGGATACAGCAACTTTGGTTAGGGATTTGGGACCAGCTGATAAACAGATGATTGCTATAGCTCGCGCGATGGCCCATGCTCCCAAATTACTTATCCTGGACGAACCAACTTCCTCTCTTTCTGAAAATGAAGCCAAAAGACTTTTTACACTTTTACAAAAACTGAAAGAGCGAGGCGTTGCTATTTTATATATTTCTCATCGAATGTCAGATATAAATAGTGTTGCCGACCGCATTGTAGCCATGAGAGATGGTACAATATCAGGACTATTCGAAGAAAAGCCCTTAAATTATGAGGGGGCTGTGACGGCAATGCTCGGCCAGAAGCTGTCGCAAAATGAGATTAAAATAAACGAGCGAAAACGAGAAATATTAAATTTAAAAGGGGTAAGATTAGCTACTGACAGCCAACCCTTTGACTTATCTTTTTATGAAAATGAAATCGTTTCAATCACCGGCCTTATCGGTAGCGGGAAAACTACTTTGGCATCGCAAATATTTGGAATAAATCCAAATTCAAAAGTTAAAATGACTCTAAATGGGGATCCATACAGTCCCCAAAGCCCAAAAGAAGCCATCGCAGCAGGCGTTTATATGTGTCCTAAAGATAGGGCGTCAAATGCTGTTGTTTCAGAATTTGATATATCTAACAATTTAGCGTTACCATTTCTTAAAAAACACAGCAGATTTTCATTCCTTCGTGCCAAAAGCCTTTCTCAAAATGCTAAAAATTCTATCAGTGAACTTGGAATAGTGTGCCAATCTGAGGTTGACTCAGTTACGACATTGTCCGGAGGCAACCAGCAGAAAGTTATGGTTGGAAGGTGGTTGTCTGAGGACTCTTCGGTGCTCCTTTTAGACGAACCCTTTCAAGGAGTAGATATAAAAGCTAGGCGAGATATTGGTATTCAAATACGATCAACCTCTAGCCAAAGAGCAACACTGATATTTGTCGCTGAACTGGATGAAGCGCTAGAAATAGCAGATAGGGTTATTGTATTGCACGAAGGAAATCTTGTTGGTGAATATCAAAATAAACGTGAAAATATACCAGAAATTGTATCGAATTTTAGTGGTAGCGGTTATAAGCAAGATAGTTCAAATTACGGAACTTAAATATGACTAATGATCAAAAAATAAACTCGAGACGTTTTGCTATAAAATACGGCTTTCTTATCTTACTTGTAGCATTGGTAATTTTCTTTTCAATAGCCGCAGAAGGTTTTGCTGGACCTCGGTCTGCTGTATTTATTTTTCAATCTGTTTCGATCACAGGTATTTTAGCTCTTGGGGTTACAGCCACGTTGGTAGTAGATGGTTTTGATCTTTCTATAGGCTCCGTCGCGACTTCAGCTCTAATGTTATCTGCATATGTAATGGTCGTCTTAGAGATGTCTGCTTTCTCTGCAATTGTTGCATGCTTGTTCATGGGTGCGGCTGTTGGATTTATAAATGGTTTACTAATAGTAAAAGCCAGAGTACCGGACCTGCTAGCAACACTTGGAATGATGTTTCTTTTAATTGGACTTCAGCGTATTCCAACAGAAGGTCGCTCAATTTCCACTGGAATGAAATTACCAGATGGATCAACCGCTGAGGGAGTTTACTCTCAAGCTTTTTTATGGCTTGGCAGACACAGACTAGACTTTTTTTTGGAAAAACTAATCCCCGTCCCAGTGATTATTTTTATTCTTGTAGGCATACTAATATGGGTTTTTCTCGAGTTAACTCGGCATGGAAGATTAATGTATGCTATTGGCTCAAATGAAACGGCTACAGCGCTAGCGGGCGCTAACGTGAATAAATATAAGATTTTAGCATACGTTATATCAGGAGTAATGGCATCAATTGGTGGTATTTTGCTTTCTGCACGTCTGGGCAGAGGGGATATCGCATCAGGAAACAATCTTTTATTGGATTCGGTAGCTGCAGCATTAATTGGATTTGCAGTTCTTGGCGCGGCTAAACCTAATGCATTTGGTACAGCAATAGGAGCTCTTTTTGTGGGTATTCTTTTACAGGGTCTCACTATGATGAATGCGCCCTATTATACGCAGGATTTTGTAAAAGGCGCTGTCTTAGTGATTGCGTTGATTTTTACATTTGCCCTTTCTTTTAGTGGGCGCAAAAGTGGTCACTAAAATGTGACTTAAACAAACTAGGGAGAATAACTATGTTTAGAAGATCATTGTTAAAATTAATAGGAGGGATGGTTGCATTACCTGTGACTCTTTCAACCTCCGCATTTGCAGGAGATATGCCCGCACCATTTGATAATCCTGGTGACGTGAAAATCGCTCTTGTCAGGTATCTTTCAACCGGCGACTTTTTCCAGGCCTACCTATCAGGCGTTGAAACGCAAGCGGCTGCTCTAGGTGTCGATTTGCGAGTTTTTGATAGCCGACAAGATGCGGCATTACAATCAGATATGGTAGATCAGGCAATAGCTTTAGGTGTGGATGGAATTGTGATCCAACATGGACTAACCGAAAGTATGCGAGATGCTGCTCAACGGGCAGTAGATGCTGGAATAAAAGTCGTTGCGTTTGACGTAAATGTTGAAAATGCAGCAATTCCACAAATAGAACAGTCTGATTACTTACTAGGAAAGCTCGCTTTGGAACAAGCAGTAAAAGACAATGGTACTTCCTGGAAAGCGGGTTATGTTTATGTCCCAGGTATCGCACCCTTAGATAGACGTCATGCTGCATGGGAAGATATTAAAGCGGCCAACCCAGGCATAGAAGAAGTAGCACAGTTTGGAACACTTGATAATCCAATTGCAAACTCTAATGCGAACCAAGCTAGATCTGTGTTACAAGCGAATTCTGACATTACTGTAATGTTTGCCCCATATGATGAATTCGCTAAAGGCGTAAAAATAGCAGTAGATGAGGCAGGCCTTACAGACCAGATTGATATCTATTCTGCTGATGTTTCTACTGCTGATATATCCGCTATGAGAGAGCCAAATTCCGCTTGGGTGGCAACAGTGGCCACAAACCCGGCCGTTGTAGGAGAAGTGTCGGTTAGATCTTTAGCTATGATGCTTGCAGGTGAAAACCCTGGAAGCAATGTGATTGTTCCGCCAACACTAATTACTCAAAAATTCTTAAACGACAATGACATTAAGAATATGGAAGATTTATCATCAAAGATGCCTCAATTTGCCCACGCTGATGTATCAGTCCCAAGTTGGATGCCATTGCCTAAGCGCTAGAGACTATTTGAGCTGGGAGGAGACTTCCAGCTCAAAACAAAAACAATCATAAAAACCAAGGAAAAAGTCTGAATTTAGAGGCTTGTAAAGAGCAGTTTTATGACAGAGGTAAGACCTGAAGATTTAGTACTCGATTACTTCAAAGGCGTTGATGAAGAAGATATTGACGCAATTCTCAAAACCTTAACGAAAGATTGTATTTTTTCAATAGAAACTCATAAAATCAAATTGGTTGGGCATGAAGAAATCACTAGTATGTTTAAAAGATTGTGGAAAAACCATAAATCTGTTGAGCATAAAGAGTTTTATTTTGTAAAAGACTCTATGAGCAATCAAATTGCTGTCAGGTTTCAAGTCAAAAACGTTCTTCTCAACGGCCAGTTTGTATTAAAATCAAACTGCAATTTTTTTACCTTAAGAGACGGTCTTTTTTCTGAAGTGCGAGTTTACATGGCCGGTGAAAACACGCTGAACAAAGAGGATTGATGATCTAGTGATCAAAACCTGAAGCAGTCTTTAACATTGCTTTTAGCATGCTGCTTTTGTCTACTGGAGAGACCGGATAGGCATTTCGGCTGTGGGAGAGGCCAGAGCTTAAAAGAAGCTCTGCTTTTTTATAGGTTAGTGGTCCTGGATTAATTACGGGAATAGGCAAGTGAGACGACAAAAAACTATGTGCTTGATGCATTGTCGTTGAACCCAAAATAATAACTTCTGCATTGTCCTCGTCTATTGCCTTTTTAGCCGCAATTTCTAAAAGAGGAAAAATCTCCTCTTCTTTTCCCCCTAACAAGGCTTGATTATCAGGAGCTACATCTATTGATCTGATTGATGCTAAGGAGCTTTTAATTCCAAGATCATTTATTGTTTTTTCATAAATATGAAACCATTTTTTCCACATAGTTATTACTGAAAATTTAGAGCCAAGTGACATTGCTGTTAGCATAGAAGTCCTGCCGGGACCAATGACAGGTATTGAAAGAACTGACCGAAGAGCTGATACACCAGAGTCGCTCATAGTGTCTATACACACTGCAGAAAAACCCTCTTCTTCTGCATCTAATCCAGCCTCTAATATACCAACATCCGCTAGAACCATGTCCGACTGACTGACATAGTTTCTTGGGGCAGCTTTTACCGGTCTAAATACAAACTCAAAACCCTCACTTATATCCACAGACTTTAATTGAGCTTGCCTTGATAAAAGGTTTTCCTGTGACATTGGAAAGGGAACGATAACCAGAATTTTCTTCATAAATAAAATAAATTGTTTAAATTAAAAATGCTATAGCAAGGACGACACGAATGATTTCTCTTGTCAACAAAACTTTCTTTATTACCGGTCTAGGAAGTGGAATAGGCTACGAAACTGGAAAACTTATCAAAAGCTTAGGGGGAAACCTAACAGGCACAATTGAAAATGAAGATCAAAAGAAAGATGTGTTAGCTCTTACCAAAGATGTTTTTTTGCTAGATTTAAATGATAGCGAAAAGCTTCAGTATTCCGTTCAGTCCTCTGCAAAAAAATATCAGGGATTGGATGGTTTAGTTGGTGCTGCTGGAATTATAAAATTAAAAACTTTTGATACAACAACCTCTCAAGAATTGGATCAGACCGTTGATGTGAACCTAAAAGTAAATTTTAGACTTGCCCAATTTGCCAATCCATTTTTGAAATCTGAAGCAAGTCTCATTTTTATTTCAAGCCAAATAGGACTCGTTGGCCACGATAATGCTGCTGCGTATGCAGCTTCTAAAGCTGGGTTGAATGGTTTTGCAAAATCTATTGCCCTAGAACTTGCAGACCGACAAATCAGAGTAAACACCGTTGCTCCAGGCCCCATAATTACACCAATGACAGAAGCGGCTAGATCTGATCAAGGTCGGTATAAGCAAATAAAGAGCAAAATACCACTTGGGCGTTTTGGGAAAGCAGAAGAGGTGGCGCAAGTAATTGTATTTTTACTATCTGATTCAGCATCCTTTATTACAGGGCAGGTGATTATCGTTGACGGAGGTTTTACGGCAAAATAGTAATTTAAATCCCAAGATAAGATTTTTTTAACTCTGCATTTTTTAATAGGTCTTTTGACAAACCGGAAATAGCAATTGATCCTTCCTCAATTACATATGCACGATCAGCTATAGACAGCGATTGTGTCACATTTTGCTCCACAAGCAACACAGTCAAACCATTATCACTTATTTTTTTTATCAATTCGAACATTTGCTCCACCAATAGTGGGGAGAGCCCAAGTGATGGCTCATCAAGTAATAAAAGACGTGGATCACCCATCAGGCCTCGACCAATTGCAACCATTTGCTGCTCTCCACCCGAAAGAGTACCAGCTGTTTGGCTTATTCTCTCAGAAAGCCTAGGGAATATGTCCAAAACATTTTCTAGATTAGACAATCGATTATTCTTTCCTCTTCGATAAGAGCCCAACTCTAAATTATCCTTAACAGTAAGGTTCGGAAAAAGCTTTCTACCTTCTGGAACATGTATTAAGCCCATATCCACTATTTCTTCAGGCGATTTATCTGATATTAGCTTATCTTCAAAAAAGATTTTCCCATCTTTTGGCTTTATCAGGCCAGACAAACAATTATTTAAAGTGGTTTTTCCAACCCCATTACTACCAAGTACGGCAACTACCTCTCCCGTTTTTATTTCCAGGGATATGTTCCTTAAAACCTCCACCATTCCATAACCAGCAGCTAGATTTTCAACTTTAATCAGGCTCATGCACCCTCCGCCATGGCTTCGGCAGCTCCATGTCCCAAATAAGCTTCGATCACCTGTGGATTTTCAGCTACCGAGGAAGGGGTTCCGCTGGCAATAAGTTTGCCATCATTAAGAACGTATGTTCGATCGGATAAATTCATTACTGCTTTCATAACATGCTCTATCAAGAAAATAGTTACACCTCGATCTCTTATCCCCTTAATAACCGTAACGATATCGTCGATTTCTGCTGGATTTAAACCAGCCATTACCTCATCAAGAAGAAGAAGCTTTGGATCCGTTGCTAGAGCTCGGGCTAATTCAAGGCGTTTTCTCCCTGCTACCGTTAGACCGTCGGCGCCTTGGCTTAATAATGAGGTCATACCAACAACTTCGGCAACTTCTTCAGCTTTTTTTTTCGCACTGTCCGTCTGAGCCGTATTACTGTATGCACCTACCATAATATTTTGCAAAGTTGTCAGGCCTGCAAATGGTTGAGTTATTTGAAATGTCCTAACCATACCAAGCTGACAAATTTGGTGAGGCTTCAGTCCCACTACAGAGGCTTTTTCAAAATTTATTTCACCTTCATCTGCTTTTAAAAAACCCGCCACCATAGCAAATAAAGTTGTTTTACCTGCCCCATTTGGACCAATAAGTGAAACAATTTCCTTTTCTTTTACCTCCAAATCGACTGAAGAAACAGCTAACAAACCTCCAAATCTTTTTGTTAAATTATTAACGCTCAGCAATTTAAGGTTCCTCACGAGATTGATTTTTATCAAGTGAACTTGACTCTGATTTTTTTTCTTTTTTCTTGAAAGCACCAATCAGACCATTTGGAAGATAGCCAATTATTATAATTAAAATCAAACCATATACGATTAAACTAAGCCCTGGGGTATCGATAAAATGTCGAGCTATTTCGTTGACCGTATGCAAAACAAAAGCACCTACCAGCGGTCCGAAAATTGTGCCCATACCACCAACAATTGTCACTAAAAGCATCTCAACAGAAAGATGTATAGAATATGCTATTGGTGGATCGAGATAGAGATACTTCTGAGAATAAAATGTTCCAGCGGCTCCCCCCATAGCACCCATAATCATAATCGCGTAGATTTTGCACCTTAAGGTATCTATTCCCAAAGCTTCGGCTGCATCTTCGTTTTCACGAATGGCCACTAACTGAGCACCAAAGCGCGAGCTCTCTAGCCAATATACAATAGCTATGGAGATAAACATTAGAATTAGAGCGAAATAGTAAAATCCAACTGGACTTTCAAATTGCAGGTTACTGAGACCAGGGGCATAGGTAAGAAAAAGACCAACACCTCCACCTGTAAACTCCACAGAGTTCGCTAAAACCCTCAATAATTCTGCAAAAGCGAGTGTTATCAGAGCAAAATAAGAACCCCTGAGGCCAGATCTAAAAGACATATACCCAACTATTAATCCCAAAATAGCTCCACCTAAAATCGCTAAAAAGATTCCAAAGATCGGTGGAAAGCCGAAAGTAGTTAATAGAATTGAAGACACGTACGCACCAGTCCCAAAAAACATAACACCGCCAAAAGAAAATTGGCCAGCATACCCACCTAATATATTCCATGACTGACCCAAATAAGCGGTAAAAAATATCAGTGTGAGTACATCAATATAAAATCGGCTGGTTATAAAGTAGGGCAAAATAATAAGTCCGAGAGCGCCTAAAAGTAAAAAAGAAAGATGGCTTCGAAAGTTGGACATCATACCTTACTCCCAAAAAGTCCAGTAGGCCTGAATATCAAAATAAGAATAAAAATTAATGAAATACCAATTTGTCCAAGGCTTTCACCTAATAAAAGACCGCCTACCGACTCGGTAATTCCTATGATGAACCCGCCAACAAGAGCCCCGACGACACTGCCCATACCTCCTAATACAACGATAGTAAAAGCGACTAGGACAAAAATGTTACCTGTGTAGGGGTCCACATAAAATATGGGAAGCATCATGCAGCCTGCAGCGCCCAAGCAAGCTATACCAATTCCAAAAGTGACAGCAAAAATATGCTCCACATTTATGCCAACTAATCTTGCACCTTGTCGTTCTTTTGCAACCGCTCGTATTGCGCGGCCCATATCGGTAAGGCTCATGGCTGCCCAGAGAACAGCGCACATAAATAAGGCAGCAAAAAATGATATGACTTTTGGGTATGAAAGGTACATAAAACCTAAATCAAAGGCTTCAAAGCCATATGATAAATTTACAGTTTGCTGATCGCCACTAAAGAAAAACAAAGCACTGTTCTCAATAATTATAGATAAACCTAAAGTAATTAGAAGTATATTTTGGTCTTTGCCCTTTGCCAGAGGCCCAATTCCGTATCTGTAAATGATATAGCCAAAGATACCTGCACAAGGCGTAACTATAAGTATCGAAAAATATGGATCGATACTAAATAAATGAAATAAGAAAAATGCTGCGTACAAAGCCAGCATAAGCATAGCGCCGTGCGCAAAATTTATGATGTGTAAAACACCATAAATTAAGGTTAAACCTAAAGCTACAAGCGCATAAATAGCTCCATACATAAGACCATTTATAATAGCAGCAGGAAGCATAGAAAGAGAGGCTGAAATCATATAAAATTTGCCTGTTATTGGAATAAACAGGCAGTCTAGGGACCGCCTGTTTGTACAAACTTATTAAGTACGAGGAAAAACTGCTTTGGCTGAGGCATACTCAGAAGGAGCAATAATTTGCACATCGCCTTTTTGTGCCTGAATAGCAACGGCTCTCGATCCCATATTTTGGCCATTAACCATCTCAGTTTTACCATAAGGCATAAAATCAACATCAATTGTTGAGGCAGCAAGAGCAGCATTTACAGCTTCTTTATCTGTTGTACCCGCACGCTCAAAGCCATCAGCTAAAAACATGACTGACATATATGCGCAATAGACTTCGAAAGTGAAATAGTTACCGTCAGCTTCTGTCCTAGCTCTCATTGCTTGCCCTGAAGCGGAGCTTGGATTGTACCAGTGGTTTACATCGATCATATTTTCAGCAATCTGCGGCAGGTCATCAACAAATTTGAAGTTAAAACCCCCGCCTAGAACTGAATAACTCGCCATGAAATCAACTCGTTGCTGACGCAATGTTTTGGCTAGCAACACATACTCACCAGGATAGTTGATTGGCATAACTATATCAGGTTTAGCAGATTTTATTCTTAGAGCCACGTTGTCAAAGTTACGTGTCGGATTTGCGTGCTTAATAGTGTCAATAACTTCAATATTATGCTCTTTCAAAGCTGAAGTCATCAGTTTAGCTGTACCAGACCCGAATTCTGATTCCTCATGAACGATGATAACTGTTTTGGCTGGACTACCCGCTAGACGGTTTATTTCACCCAAGTTAGTAGCGGCATCGCGGGCTATTCGACCATAGCCGTCAGCCATGCGAAAGACATTTGGAAGTCCACGCTGAACAAGCTTATCAGAAACCCCAACATCTACTGAAAAAGGAATGTTATACTTAGCGGCAGCGGCTGAAGCCGCAAGGCCAACGGCAGACTGATAGCAACCTTGAATTGCATGAACGCCGGCTTCATTCATTTTTTCAACTTCTGCAGCACCAATTTCAGGTTTTGTCTGCGAGTCCCCTAGGAGCGGTTCTAACTGGGCTCCACCCATAGACTTTATCCCACCAGCTGCATTAATATCAGCTATGGCCATTTGGGCTCCATACCGAAGCTGAGCAGCTGGATATGCTGCCCAACCAGTCGCTGGATGAATTAGACCTATTTTTACATTGCTAGCTGCTTGAGCAATCCATGGCGTTCCAACACCGGCTGTCAATGCAACTGTGGCAGCGGTGCCTCCTAAAAAATTACGCCGCGAAGTATTCTTTTTCAAAATTGATTTATCCATAGTTTTCTCCCTTAAGTTTTATATTATTTTATCAAGAACTTTTTCATCTTTAATTGAAGTAAATGATATAATGTAGAGGTGAGGCAAGCCTTAATGTTTACGGCTTGAATTTAAACACACTCTGTAAGGAAGAAAAATGGAGAGTACTGTTACAGAATTTGCTAGTTTTATTGAAAATTCCGCAGAAATTGAAATTCCCGATGCAACACTTCACGACGCAAAACTAATTGTCGCAGATTGCCTAGGTGCAATAGTTGGGGGTATGGCAGAGCCTGAAATTCGCATGCTGGCCGAATCTAAAAGCGAAAACCTTTTTGAAATTTTGGATAATAATAAAAAAGGTACTGATGAAACCATAAGCTTCCTATTTGGTACGGCCGGAACCGTTTTAGAAATGGATGAGGGACACCAATTTGCGAAAGGCCATCCTGGCATGCATATTTTTCCAGCACTTTTGGCAGCAGCAAGAAACAGAAAAATTTCAGGAGAAGAATTTTTAAGAGCTTTTATAATTGGATACGATGTTGGTGCCAGAATAGGTTTGGCTTCCAACCTTAATCCAAAGATGCACCCACACGGAACTTGGGGTGGTTTGGGAGCTGCGGCAGGTCTGGCAGTATTGAATAAAATGAATGCTCGAGACGCAAGAGAATATCTCAACATAGTTTCCAGCCTCACATTAGCAACTAGCAGGAAAACCATGTTGGAAGGCGCAACCGTTAGAAATTCATATGCAGGAATTTCAAATAAAATGGCGCACGTCGGCCTGATCTTGCTGAAAGCAGGTTTCACTGGTGAACAAGATGGTATCAAATCGATTTTTAATGGTATCACTTCAAATAAATTTGATGATAAAAGTGCAGTTGAATTACTTGGGAAAAGGTTTGAAGTTAGTAGAAATTATTTCAAACTTCATGCTTGCTGTCGTTATAATCATGCCGCTTTAGACGCCTTATGGAAAATTATTGAGCAACACAGTGAAGTTAAAAACACAAATCAAATCAAAAAAATTGAGGTCCAAAGCTATAATCTTGCTGCGGAACTTAGCGATCAAAATCCGCGTAACGTCCTAGCTTGTAAATTCTCTATCCCGTTTGCAGTATCAACGACTTTGGTAAATCTAGATTCTGGAGTTTTGAGTTTCACAGAGATTATGCGGACTAACAAAGATATTCAAAAACTCTGTCGAAAGGTGACTATAGTTGAGGATGCGACTATGACAGAAAAAACTCCTGACCTAAGACCAGCTGATGTTCGTGTTCTAATGGAGAATGGATCCACTTTTCAAGCGCAGGTCACAACTAACAGAGGCGATTGGCAGGATCCATATTCTGAAGAAGAATTAAAACAAAAATTTATCAGTCTCACGACAAGACTTTGGACACAAAAAAAAGCACTCGATGTCTACTCAAAATCTATAAAGCTAGAAAAAATACCACTTGATGATCTAATAAATAGCATAATAAATTGAATTTAACCCACTCACTAGCTTAAAATCTATAATGAAAGCTACGAATTTTTAAAGTCTGGCTTTAAAAAACAGAAAATAAGGACGTTTTTAATGCCAGACCAAACACTTCTTTTGAAAAATGCTGATGTTTTATGCACAATGTCGGAGCTAGGGGAAAATGAAAGCGAAATTAAAGGTGGTGGGCTTTTTGCACGTAATGGTATTATTGAAGCGGTTGGAGAAACTAGCTCTCTGCCTCAAATAGCAGATACAATCATTGATATGAAGGGGAATGTGGTAATTCCAGGAATGGTCAACACCCATCACCATCTGTTCCAAAACTTAACACGCGCGGTGCCGGCAGCTCAAAACTCAGAACTTTTTGGCTGGCTGAAAACACTTTATCCTATTTGGAGTAATATTGGGCCAGAGCATGTTTACTGGTCAACCGCTTTAGGCCTAGCTGAACTGGCTTTGAGCGGGTGCACAACATCTTCTGACCATCTGTATATTTATCCCAATGGTGCTAAGTTAGATGACTCTTTATCTGCAGCATCAGACATTGGCGTTAGGTTCCATGGAACAAGAGGATCCATGAGTATAGGAGAGTCGCAAGGCGGACTGCCGCCTGATAGTCTGACCGAAAAAGAGTCTTTTATTCTGTCTGAAAGTCAGAGACTTATTGAAACTTATAATGATAGCAGTCGTTATGCTATGCAGCGAATTGCTTTAGCGCCCTGCTCTCCTTTCTCAGTGAGCATAGATTTGATGCGAGAAAGTGCAGCGATGGCACGTTCGTATGGAGTGGGTTTGCACACTCATCTTGCCGAAAATGCCGAAGATATTGAATATGGTCTACAGCAGTTTGGAATGCGACCAGGTGAATATATTGAAGCAGTTGGATGGACAGGAGATGATGTTTGGCATGCGCACTGCGTCCAATTGAATTCAGAAGAAATTAATTTGTTTGCAAAAACAGGCACAGGCATTGCTCATTGCCCTTGCTCTAATATGAGGCTTGCAAGTGGTATCGCACCAGTCAGGCAAATGCTGGATACTGGTGTAAAAGTTGGACTTGGCGTTGATGGCTCGGCATCTAATGACAGTGGAAACATGCTGAATGAAGCGCGTCAAACTATGCTTTTACAAAGAGTAAATTCCAAAGCCAGCACTATGACCGCAAGAGAGGCTTTGAGAGCTGCAACCAAAGGTGGCGCATCCGTTCTTAATAGAGATGATATCGGCATGCTTGTGCCAGGTTATGCTGCAGATATTACTGCTTTTAAGAGAGACAACGTCAATTTTTCAGGTAGTGACTGGGATCCCGTTGCCTCACTGGTTTTTTGTGGCCCAAGCAAAGCTAATTATACTATAATCAATGGGAAAATAGTTGTTAGTGAAGGGCAATTAAACTCTATTCCTATGGAGAAACTTGTTCGCGAACATAGTAAATTATCCCGAGATTTAATTAATATCTGAAACTAGATTTCTAATACTTTCCAAGTCTATTTTTAGGTCCATATTTTCAATAAAAAATTCATTTAAATTGCAGCCGCCACCCTGCCTATCAACAACCAAAAATTTTTGGCTCTTTTGCAGAACCAGTAGTGGATGGTGCCAAGCGCCTCTGAAGTAATTTACACCTTGATTGCCTTCTGCGAAAAAACATTCAGTCGTGCTCAAATCAGGCTCATTACCTGAGCTATTAGACTTGCACACTACAACTAACCAACCATGCTCGGATAAAGGAAAGAAGGCCTGTGAGCCTAAAGGGTGTCTTTCCATTACTTCCAACCTAATTGGATCAGGTCGCCGCTGGCCTTCGAAAATAGATATTATTGGTTCACCATTTTCAGTTGCTACATCTACTGATGAGAGAGCGTTAAAACGCGTAGTAGTTCCCTGATTGATCATTAATTTTTCAGCATTTTTCAGCTCAATAACTTGACCATAAGGTGCAAAGTTGGATTTAGATAAAGGTTTGATTTTAATATTATTTAAAGTCATCTTCTATATTGCTTTACCAAATATCCTTAGTCTTGAAACACCTCCATCTGGATAAATATTCAACCTGATAGCATTAACAGGACCGAAGTCATTAGCGATTTCTTTTTTGAATTTGTGGATGGCGTCGGCAGAAAGACTTTGTTTAGGCATTAGCTCTTTCCAATTTTCTGCAGAATTTACATCAAAACCCTTCTCAACTAGAGCGGCTTGGATACTGCACTTATCTGGAAAGTTACCTTTAAAATGTGCGGTATCAATTTCTATTTCATCAACGAAACCTGAGGACCCGAGTTGAACAACTATCCAGTCGTTTCCTGGCTCTCTACGTCTGCGTGTTTCCCATCCATCTCCCATTGTCAAACCGCGACCTTCAGACAGAAGAGCATTTACATCACCATAGTGCGCATCATTATAACCTAAAACGCTTCCTCCTGAGCGAAGCGCGGACAGCTCAACAATATCATTTTTGTGATTTTCCCAATCGCGCTGCACGTCTCCAAATAACCTAAGCCTTGCTACCCCTCCGTCCGGAAAGATATTTAACCTAACTAAGTTTACGGCGCTTAAATATTTTGATTCCAAAATATGGTGTGCATCTGGACCTAAATTAACAGTTTCAATAAGAGTGTGCCACTCAACTTTATTTATGTCATCACCTAATGAATACCCTACCTCTACGTTGGCTTCTGGTGGATAATTTCCAGTGAAGTGGGCAGTATTTATGTCTACAAGTTTTATAACACCCGGTTCACCCAAACTGATGATGCACCAGTCATGACCTCCTTGACGCCGACGACGAGATTCCCATCCATCCATCCACTTCCCATTTTCATCGAATTTTTCGGGAACAAAGACAGGTATTGTATCCTGAAGCATTCTAGGTGCTTCAGCAAAAAAATCATCACTCACTGAATGAATTCTGGTTCCCATTCTGGGTGATGCCAAATTGACCATTCCCATTGCTACTGATGGAGGTGTCTCTTTATCCATTCAAAAACCTCAATAACTATTTACTATTTTAAAAACTTGAGTGCGGAAATTTTTCAGTCCAATACTTAGCTATATCAATACGCTTGGCTATCCAAACTTTTTCGTGTGAAAGTATATGGTCTAAAAATTTGACGAGCCCCCTAAATCTTGCAGGACGGCCAACTATTCTGCAATGCAAACCCACGGACATCATTTTCGGCGATATGTCGCCTTCAGAATATAACGTATCAAATGCATCAATAAGATAATTCGAAAAGTGATCTGCTGTATTAAATCCCTGGGCGGTTGCAAATCTCATATCATTTGCATCGAGAGTATAAGGAACAATGAGATGAGGCTTTTTTACCTGCTTGCTCCAAAAAGGAATATCATCTGAATAATCATCTGCATCGTAAATAAAACCGCCTTCTTCTGAAACTAAATTACGTGTGTTTTCACTTGTTCTGCCGGTGTACCATCCTAGTGGACGTTCCCCGCAAATATCCGTATGAATTTCAATTGCTTTTTTCATATGTACCATTTCTTCTGACTTTGGCATGCCATGATAGTTTATCCACCTGTATCCATGTGATGCTATTTCATGTCCGTCTTTCAACGCTTGTTCAATTGCTGAAGGATTTCTTTGCATTGCCATTGCAACAGCAAATAAAGTTATAGGTATTTTTCTGGATCTGAATAAATCTAAAATACGCCACACTCCTACCCTTGAGCCATATTCATAAATTGACTCCATGGACATATGCCGGGCACCTTCAAATGGGGTCGCACCAATTATTTCAGACAGAAAAATTTCTGAGGCTGGATCACCGTGCAGGATAGAATTTTCAGCGCCTTCTTCATAGTTTAAAACAAATTGAACAGCTACCTTCGATCCATTTGGCCAAGCCACCCGTGGTCTTTTTTGACCATAACCAACCATATCTCGAGGATATCCACTCATTTTATCTCAATTCTTTTTTAACTTTTCATGCCATTCAGACAGCAAAGCCCGTTCTTCGTCATCCAGCCATATTATATTACCGGGAGGCATGGCCCAAGAAGCTGCTGACTGCCAATAAATTTCGTTAGCCATTTTTATAATTTGAGCCTCCGTTTCGAGATAAACCCCCTTAGGCGCAAAAGCTAAGCCATCCCAAACAGGCTCTTTTGCGTGGCAAGCACTGCACCTCTCTATTACTAATTCGACTGCAGAATTGTGCATTTCACCTTCGGATATGTTAAGATTACTCATCTCATAATCTTCCTTAGACGGCCCTCCGACGTATGATAATGAGATACAGCAAGCGACAAGGAAAGAAGCAGCTAGCCATGTCCAGTAGGGCGCGGGCAATCCTTTATGCTTTGTATTAAAAAAATGTCGAATGAGTGCGCCAATAACTAAAATTAGACCAAGAATTAACCAACTGTATTCTGTGGCAAAGATTATTGGATAATGAACACCAAGCATTACAAAGATAACCGGAAGCGTAAGATAATTGTTATGTAAGGATCGCTGTTTCCCTCTCGCTCCGTAAATAGGATTTGGTTCTTCGCCAGCTTTAAGCGCTTTTACAACTTTTTTCTGACCTGGGATTATGACCATTGCAACATTAGCAACCATCATAGTTCCAATCGAAATACCCATTTGCATAAAAGCGCCCCGATGAGAAAATATTTTCGTATAAATATAAGATAAAAATATTAGAAAAATTAATCCGGATAGCGCCAAAATTAGGTCATTTCTTCCAAGCGGACTTCGGCATAAACCGTCATAAACAAGCCACCCAACTATAATACCACCCAAGCTTAGTAAAACTGCCTGTCCTTGTGAAATATCAAGAACTTCTAAATCGATCATATAAAGGCTAGTAGAGCCATAATAGACTAAAGACATTAAGGCCATACCTGAAATCCAAGTGCTATAGGCTTCCCACTTAAACCAAGTCAATTCTTCTGGCATTTTCTTTGGAGCCACAAGATATTTGACTAAGTTATAAAATCCACCGCCATGAACCTGCCAGGCTTGTCCATTGGCCTCATTGGGAAGTTCCTTTCCAGGCTTTAAGCTTAAATCGAGAGCAATAAAATAAAAAGAGGAACCAATCCATGCTACACCCGCAATTACATGTACCCAGCGGACGATCATTTCGGACCATAACCAAAAATAATCTAACATTATTTATCCCACCTCTGTTCCGTACTTTTCTTGCCATATTGCAAGCTGAGCAGCAATTGAAATACCAACTTTCACCGGATGTTTGGAATTAATTTCATCTATGCCAATGGGACAGGTCAGTTTTTTTAATTGTTTATCTTTAATACCCATTTTTGACAGTCGGCTTCTAAATCGAGCATTCTTAGTTTTAGATCCTATCAATCCACAAAACCGAAATTGATCTTTTGACAATAACGCGAAACAGATGGCTTCATCCAAAGGGTGTGAGTGAGTTATTATCACATGATAAGCGTTAATTGGGGCGTGAGACGCAATCAGAGCTGGATCTAAGGCAATCACTTTGGAAACGTTAGATATTGATCCTTCTGGAAATCGCTCCTCATCAATATCTACCCAATGAATATCAAAATCCATATGTTCTATTATTCTTAACAATGCCCTACCAACATGGCCAGCACCATAAATAAATAAAGGATCAAGTTTTTTAGCTGTTGGAAGAATAAAACTGTCTTTTTTTAAAAGTGGTTTCAATTTGTGATCATCTTCAGTTCTCAAAGCTTCCGTCGGAGTTCCAGGTTTTAATGGGTGCTCTAACGCCACTAGGTTTTGAGAATGCTTTGACAATTTATTGATATCTGACTGACTTAATATTTCTAAAAGAACCTTTACATTACCACCGCAGCATTGTCCCATATCTGGACCAAGTGCTAGATTTAAAACTTTTCTATTTGTGCCTTCTACTTTTAGGCCAACATCTTTGATTAATCTTCTAGCCTGCTCCATGACTTCAAGTTCTAGAGAGCCGCCACCTATGGTGTTCCAAATTTGATTTTCAGAAATCAACATGTTGGCACCCAACTCTCGAGGTGCAGAGCCACGAACTGAAATAACTACAGCGTGAGCCACTGCTTTTTTATCCCCAAGCAAATGATTTGCAGCTGCTATCCAATTCCCGTTGGGATTTATCAAAGACTTATGCATAATTCTGCGCATTCAAACATTAGCTTGATCAAGTCCTACAGATTGCATCAAAAGTCTTTCAGGTGTCGCTGGTGCATTCAAGTTTGGATAACTACCGCGACCATTCGCGGATTGTAAAGCATGTGATAAAGCCATCAAAACGCTGGTTCCTAGCATGAGCGGAGGCTCACCAACAGCTTTTGACCTATGAATTGTCTCTTCACAATTTTCTCCTTCAGAGAAAAGTTCAACCCTAAAATCTAGAGGTCTATCTGAGCAAGCTGGGATTTTGTAAGTTGATGGTGCATGGGTTAGAAGTTTACCTTTACTATCCCAAACGAGCTCCTCAGTAGTTAACCATCCTGCGCCCTGAATATAGCCGCCCTCTATTTGTCCAATGTCTATCGCTGGATTTAGTGATCGGCCTACGTCATGTAATATATCAGTTCGTAAAATTCTATTTTCACCCGTTAACAAATCGAGCGCTACTTCACTACATGCAGCACCATAAGCAAAATAGTAAAACGGTCTGCCTTTAAATGTTTTTGGGTCCCAATGAACTTTTGGAGTGGAATAAAATCCAGTTGCAGATAAAGAAATTCTTCCCATATAACAACGCTTTACGGCATCTGCAAAATCATAAATATTAGGCCCTACTACCACCATTCCATCCTGAAAAGCTATTGCTTCAGGCTTGATTTGAGCCTCTCCCGCAAGATATTCAGCCATTCTGGACTTGATTTTTTCTGCTGCATTTTTTGCTGCCATTCCGTTTAGATCGCTTCCAGAAGAAGCAGCAGTAGCAGATGTATTAGGAACTTTTCCCGTCGACGTGGCAGTAATTTTAATTGTATCTAGGGGCAATTGAAACTCATTGGCTACTATCTGGGCAATTTTAGTATTTAACCCTTGGCCCATTTCTGTTCCACCATGATTAAGATAAACCGAACCATCATTGTAAACATGCAGCAATGCACCCGCTTGATTTAAAAAGCTTGCATTGAAGGAAATCCCAAACTTTACAGGAGTAAGAGAAATTCCACGTTTTAAAAACTCACTATTTTTATTGAATTTTTCAATATCTTTTCGACGGGTAAAATAGTCACTTTTTTTCTTCAATTCATCAATAATATCTTGGATTATACAATCGTGAACGGTTTGTCCGTACGGAGTGATCCCATGTGTGGCAGAGGTCTTGTGAGGATAAAAATTTCGTTCCCGAACCAGAAGGGGATCGACGTTCAAATGATGCGCCACATGGTCGATTACCCGTTCCATACCGACAATTCCTTGCGGCCCACCAAATCCTCTAAAAGCAGTATTGGATTGAGTGTTAGTCTTAAGGCGATGGGATGTAATTCTCATATTTTTTATAAAATAAGAATTTTCAGCATGGCACATAGCACGGGCAGCGATAGCCTCAGATAAATCCCAAGACATTCCACAACGCATTGCCTGCTCGACAATTACACTGTTAATTAACCCATCATCTTCAAAACCTACTTTATAGGATATTTGAAAATCATGCCGTTTTCCCGTTAAAATAAAGTCATCATCTCGATCATAAATTAATTTAGCCGGTCTACCTGTTAGTTTTGCCGCAAGTGCAGCGACTATAGCTGGTAGATTGCCTTGACTCTCTTTTCCGCCAAATCCACCTCCCATTCTACGCGTTATTACTGTAACATCGTGATTGGAGAGCCCCAGAGCCATTGCAACTTTGTGCTGAATTTCCGTTGGATGCTGGGTCGAGCAGTGCACAACAATATCACTATCTTCGCCAGCCACAGCATAGGCCGCTTGGCCTTCAAGATAAAAATGTTCTTGGCCGCCTAATATGATTTTGCCCTCAAGCTTGTTTTTACTTTTTGATAATGCCTGATCTACCTTTCCACATTCAATTACAGCGGGTGGTCCTAAAACATTTCCTGTCTCTAATGCCTGATCAATAGTTATTACAGCCGGAAGTTCTTCATACTTGATTTCAGCTAGTTCAATGGCATTACGAGCGATTTTGATATCTTCTGCAACAACCGCAAATACAGACTGTCCTAAATAACTTACTACATTTTCAGCAAATATTGGGTCATCACCAGCGAAAGGGCTACAATCATTTGTTCCTGGTATATCTGCTGCAGTTAAAACTTTTATAACACCTGGAAAGTTTTCAACCTGAGATAAATCCATGCTTAAAATTTTAGCATGTGCAAATTTGCTTTGCCCCAATAGAATCTGAAGAGTATTCGGCGGAACAGCTATATCATCTACATATTTAGCAGCGCCACTTACGTGCTTATGGGCACTATCATGTCGAATAGCCTTGTGAACTATGCCTTCTTTTGCTGATCCATCTGTATCTTTCATTCAACTCACCAAATTCTCAAGTTGGTTGCGGTCCGCCAAATTGGGAACGAATGAACCTGTCAGTTCATACCCATATTTCATCACCAAATTTTGCGCCGCTTTACGTCTATAGTCTGCACTACCGCGAACATCCGTTAAAGGGTCAAAATCCTTATTGATGTTTTTTGATGCCTTAATAAAAGACTGCGGCTCGAAAGGTTGGTTCAAAAGAGCTTTTTCCACTTCTGTTGCTCTCTTTGGGATGCCAGCCATACCGCCAAAACAAATTGTGGCCTGGGTTATCTTGGTTTTTTCTACACTGAGATTTGCACCCATCATAACAGCAGAAATGTCCTGATCAAATCGCTTGGATAATTTATAGCATCGAAAATTATTCCCTGATTTATTTGGCACAAATACTCCAGAGACATATTCGCCGGAATGACGGTCCTGTCTTCCATATTCAATAAAAAATTCTTCTAAGGGTAGTTTTCGCTTTTTATTTCTATTTGTAAGCTCAATTAATGATCCCAGTGCAATCAAAGCAGGGGGCAAATCACCAATTGGAGATCCGTTAGCGAGGTTCCCACAAACCGTCCCAGAATTTCGCACCTGCACTGATCCAAAACGCTTCCATAAAGCGTTAATTGTTGGCCATTTACTACCTAACTTTTCCATAGCTTCCTGATGGGTTACTGCGGGTCGAATAATTATAAAATCCTCTTGCTGGTCGATTTTGCTGAACTCTTTAACTCTACCAGTCCAAATCATGTTTGGTAAGTTCCGATTTTGCTTTGTCACCCAAAGACCAATGTCTGTAGCACCAGACACAATGGTAAAGGAAGGTTTATCTGCATATGTTTTTGAAAAATCTTCGTGATTAGTAGGTACAGAAAATGAATTTTTTCCATCTGTAATTTCAACTGGCTCTGAGCTCTTTATTTTAGAAAGTTCTCTTTTAAGAATTTCGTTGCGATCCAATTCCCACTGAGGTTGTTTTGTATTTTTCAGCGAAAGCCCGGCTTCGACAATTGGCCTATAGCCTGTGCACCTACATAAATTCCCCGCCAAAGTATCGTCTATTTCTTCTGCCATCAAACCGTGTTTATTTGACCAAGCTGTAAATAGTGACATAACAAAACCAGGCGTACAAAATCCACATTGAGATCCGTGAAAGTCTATCAGCGCTTTTTGACAGGGATGCAGTTCATTGTCGGGTCCATTTAAGCCCTCAACAGTAATGACGGCACAGCCTTCAAGCATCCCCATAAAAACAATACATGCATTTACGGACCGCCAAGTTAAATTCCCACAATCATCAGTTTTAACGATTGCAACCGTACACGCTCCGCAGTCACCTTCAGCACAACCCTCTTTAGATCCAACTAAGCTTTTTTGATTTCTTAACCATTTCAATAGAGTCATATCACCAGCGATATTATCGACTCTCTGGGTTTTCCCATTTAAAATAAAAGTAAGATAATTTCTCACGTCACCACCATCAACTCCCACGATAGGTAGAGTATCCATATGCTGAGAGCAATAATGGGACATGATAATGCTGTTCAGCGTCATCAATTCCAAAAGCAATAACTACCTGATCTAGAAATGGTGTTTTCGGCAAAACATCACCCTTTTCTTCCAAATATGGAGCTGCATGAAAAATAAGCTTATATTTACCGGGGTTAAATGAATCCCCCTCTAAGAGAGGTTTATCACATCTGCCATCACCATTGGTTGAAACAGATTTTAACTTCTGCTCAGTGTTCCCAGTAATTTTGTAAAGATCTATCGCCAAATTGGCTGCTGGCATTCCGCGAGCAGTGTCTAAAACATGGGTTGTAAGGCGGCCCATAGCGAACTCCTGTTTCAATTCATTGCAATTTATTTTGCAAAGCAAATTATTCAAAACTAGTGTACATTTTGTACTATCGTTTTCCAAATTAAATTCGTAACAGATAAAAATGGGTTTAGAAAAATTAAATCAAGCTGAAATCATAAATTTATTAGGGAGTATTTACGAACACTCTCCTTGGGTTGCCGAAGTCTTATTTTCACAAGGAATAACATCTCAAGATAATGATGTTGGTTTTTTAGCACAACGAATGAAGAAAATTGTAGACGCATCAAGTGAAGAGTTGAAACTCAACCTTCTTGAGGCTCATCCAGAACTAGCAGGCAAGCTCGCTATTTCAGGAAATTTAACAAAATATTCTACCGCTGAACAAGCCAGCGCTGGACTTGATCAATGTTCAAAAGAGGAATTTGCTGAATTCAGTAAATTAAACTTTGAATACACAAAAAAATTTGGCCACCCTTTTATAATAGCTGTAAAAGGCCTCACACGGTCTGAGATATTAAATTCATTTAAAGAGCGAATTAATAATGATGGTCAAAAGGAATTCGAAACGGCCCTTACAGAGGTTCACAAAATAGCTCTTCTCAGACTAAAAGCTCTTTAGCGCAATTTTTCACCCATATCGTTCCAAACACTTTGTGACGTAATTTTCATATCCAAAACACTAAAGCGATCAATAAAGCGAATTTGGGAAAAGGTTTCTCCACTTAACCATGTGCCCTCTAAATAGCCACTACAAAAGACCGTGGCGTTCAGCCCTTTGAAAGAGGTGTCAAAGTTTTCAAATGATTTTTTTACATGCCTATATCTTTTGCTAGACCAAGAAATTAAATCTTCAATTTTTTTGAAACTTGCTCCTCCAGGAAAGGTCATAGTGAAATCATCAGCTAGATACTGCTTAGCTGTCTCAAGATCTCTTTTTTCCATAGCACTTAAATACTCTCTAACAATTACCTCTGGCTCATTAGGAGCTGCAGCAGGCTTTCTGTTTACACGACCACGCATGTAATTAGCGGCGAGCACTTCTTTTATAGTCACTATCACCTGATCGGGATGGGCTCCAATAGTTGAAGATGCCGCATCTGTCACGCGTTCTGCAAGTAATTTACGAGTTTTTTCTTCGTAACCCTTAATTAAAGTACATTCGATCATTGGCATTTTTAATCTCCGCTTATGCGCATAAAATGTTTTTTTATTTTTGTACCACCTTTCATATAATGGAAAGATATTTCCATTGGATGTTTTTGTGCTAGATTTAACAAATGACTACACTTGCCGAAAAAATAATTGCGAAGGCCTGTAATAAATCCGAGGTAGAGCCGGGTGAGGTTGTCGTTTGCAAAGTCGATTTAGCTATGATCCATGATTCTGGTGGACCGCGACGAGTTAAACCTGTTTTAGAAAAACTTAATCGAAAAGTTTGGGACACTGAGAAGGTTGTAGTGGTAACAGATCACTATGTACCGATTGAAAGTGAAGAAACACGGGCAATTCACGAACTCACAAAAAAATGGGTTCTTAATCAAGATATACAAAATTTTTATGACCAGCAGGGTATTTGTCATGTGGTTGTTCCAGAAAAAGGGCATCTCAAACCAGGAATGTTTTGCGTAGGAGGCGATAGTCACTCACCAACGGGAGGCGCATTCGGTGCTTATATGTTTGGAATTGGAGCCACTGAGATGGCTGGCGTTTTAGCAACTGGAGAAATCTGGTTAAAAGTTCCAAAAACCATTTTTATAAAATGGAAAGGAAAACTTAACAATCTTGTAACTGCCAAAGATATGATGCTCGCAACTTGCCGTAAAATTGGGATGGGTGGCGGACAATACCAGGCTATTCAATATATTGGAGAAGCTATTTATGATCTCTCAGTCCAAGATCGTATGACTTTATCAAATATGGCTGCAGAACTCGGTGCGCAAACTGGATTAATAGCTCCAGACGATAAAACTATTGACTACATAAAGAGCTCTGGTGGATTAGTTCCTGAAAACTGGAAGAGTTTTCGTTTAGATGAGCCCACTTCTGATTCTAGCTTTAATGAGTTTGATGCATCAACGCTATCACCCCAAATTGCTGCACCGCACTCACCTGAAAACTCTGAAAATGCAGATGAGTTTGCGAATACAGTTTTTGATGTGGCTTACATTGGTGCCTGTACTGGAGCTAAATATGTAGATTTGGCTGCTGCTGCTTCAGTTTTAAAAGGACGAAAAATTGCTTCAGGCATCTCTCTTAAAGTAGCGCCCGCTAGCCTAAAGGATGAAAAGCAAGCTTTAGAAGATGGAATACTTGAAATTTTACAAGACGCTGGTGCTGAATTTCTGCCAAATTCTTGTGGCATTTGTGCAGGTTACGGAAAGGACAGGCTAGCAGAGGGACAGGTATGTCTTTCCTCAACAGCAAGAAATTTCCAAGGCCGCATGGGAGCTCCAACGTCGGAGGTTTACCTGGCTTCACCTTACACAGTTGCAGCCTCTGCGGTTGTAGGAAAAATGACAGATCCTAGAAAGCTAATGGTAAACTAGATGAGTAGGCTTTGGCTTTTTGAAGAAACTATAAACACCGACGTTTTGGCGCCAGGTTTTTATATGAAATCGCCGTTGGCTGAACTATCACAACATTGCCTAGAAGCTGTGCGTCCAGAATTTGCCTCCAAAGTAAAAAAAGGTGATGTATTATTAGCTGGTGACAATATGGGGGTAGGGTCTTCTAGAGAACAGGCAGCGGAAGTTTTAAAATTTCTTGGTATATCCTGTATTATTGCTAAAAGTTTTGCAGGTATTTTTTACCGCAATGCAATTAATCTAGGTTTGCCTGCTTTTTTGTTGCCAAAAGATAGCCAATTACCCAAAGAATTTGTTGACGGCTCATCTGTAGTCTTTGATTTTGAAAACAGCATCCTTTTTTTAGAGGGTTCAGGTATCCAAATAAATTTAGACCCTTTACCAGCCTTCTTGCAGGAACTTATAAATGACGGCGGTTTGGTTCCTCATCTTGAAAAACGTTTTGATGAAAAGTAAGGCCTTATTATGCTCAAATCTATTATTAAAACAGGAACGCTTTTAGCCCCTGGTATATATGATGCTCTTTCTGGTCTTATAGCGGAACAATCCGGAGCCCAAGCCGTTTATCTTTCGGGGGCTAGTATAGCATATACTAGGTTTGGAAGATCGGATGTAGGGCTTGTTTCAGTTTCCGAGGTTCATGATACTCTTGCTTCGGTAACTGATAGAATAAAAATTCCTATTATCGTTGATGCAGATACAGGATTTGGTAATGCCCTAAATGTACAGAGGACAATCCGTAATTTTGAACGGGCCGGTGCCGCAGCTATCCAAATAGAAGACCAATCGTTTCCAAAGCGCTGCGGGCATCTCGAAGGAAAAGTCTTGATAAAAACAGATGAAATGGTTGGCAAAGTAAAAGCTGCTGTGGATGCTAGAAAGACAAGTGATACATTAATTATTGCAAGGACAGATGCTCGAGCCGTTGAAGGGCTTCAAGAAGCAATTGATAGAGCGCAATCCTACAAGGAAGCAGGTGCAGATATCCTTTTCATAGAAGCGCCCCGTTCGGTTGATGAATTGGAAATAATCCGAAAGTCATTCCACCTAAATACCCCTCTTTTAGCAAATATGGTCGAAGGTGGTAAAACACCTGTAAAAACTGCCGATGATTTAAAAAATCTAGGTTATAATATCGTTATATTTCCTGGGGGCGCAGTAAGAGCGGCCACTTTTCAATTGCAAGAATACTATGCAGGATTATTAAAAAACGGCAGCAACGCAGAGTTTTCTAAACGGATGCATGATTTTGATAGCCTTAACGCAGTTATAGGAACTCCAGAACTTTTAAGTCTAGGGAAAAAATACGAATGAAATCTTTAATAGCTTTTGGGCTCTAATATGGATGCTGTCACACTTGCTATTCTTAAGGGTAGGTTAGAGCAAATTGCCGATGAAATGGATGCAACTCTATTTCGTTCTGCTTTCAACCCTATAATTGCCGAGGCACATGATGCCAGCCACGGTATTTATGATGCCCATACAGGCGAAACTTTAATCCAAGGAAAGTCAGGTTTGCCCATTTTTGTCGGCGTAATGGCTTTTGCTGTTCAGGCTGTAATCCAGAAGGTCTCCTCGGGAGATGACCTTAAAGAGGGAGATGTCTATATATTTAATGATCCCTATGACGGGGGTACCCACCTTTCTGATTTCCGCTTGGTTAAACCTATATTCAGAAACGGTGCAGTTTTTTGTTATATAGCCTCTGTGGGTCACTGGCACGATGTTGGTGGAAATGTGCCTGGAAATTATAACCCTAAGGCAACCGAAAGTTTCCAAGAAGGAATATTAATTCCACCTGTTAAATTATTTAACGAAGGACGGCTTAATCAAGATATAGTCAACATTCTGTCTGCAAATTCTCGCCTGCCTAACTCGCTATATGGAGATTTAAACGGTCAAATAAATGCTCTTGATCTGGGCGAGGAGAGGTTACATTCGCTGTTGGATGAATATACAGAGGAAAAAATCACAAGCGCATTGAAAGAGCTTCGTGAAAGAGCCGAGAAAATGATGCGGCAACACATAGTTGCTTTGCCAAACGAAACAATTGCAGTCGAAGACTATCTTGATAATGACGGTGTTACAGACGATCCTCTAACTCTTGCGATCGACCTAACAATAAAAGATGATAAAATGACTATTGACTTTAGCAAGTCAAGCGATGCGTGCGCTGGACCAGTCAATATTTCTAAATCTACAACAATTGCCGCAACTTATGTAGCTTTAAAACATATATTCACTGATGTTCCCGCAAATGCCGGAGTATTAAAACCTGTTGAATTTATCATACCTGAAGACTGCTTTCTGAACGTTCGTGCACCAAAACCAGTTGGTGGTTACACTGAAACTATTTTACGCCTAATAGACGTGATCTTTCAAGCTTTTCAAAATTCAGCAAGCGATAGGGTTAATGGGTGTGCATATGGAACAATCAACGCATTATCCCTTTCTGGTTATCGTAAAAATGGAAGTAGGTGGGTCATGTTTTCCTTCTTTGGCGGTGGTCATGGCGGTCACCCCGAAGGCGACGGCTTAAATCACGGTAATGCTCCAATTTCTACTGCAACCATACCACCACTTGAAATTCTTGAAGCAGCTTATCCAATTCAATTTACCCAGTGGGGTCTCAGGCCTAACTCAGGTGGGAAAGGAAAACACAGGGGGGGATTGGGCGCAATTTATGAAATAGAGTTGCTAGAGGAAGAAGCTAACGCTTTTCTTTTTGGAGAGCGCGGAAAATTTGCTCCAAAAGGGGTTATAGAGGGCGAAGAAGGAGCATTAAACCAATTCTTTTACGGTTATGAAGCGAATGACCCTCCAGAAAAACAATTATCTCCTCCTCTAAAATCAAAAATAACTGGCATTGGCTTAAAAAGGGGTCAACGTGTAAGGCTTGAGACGCCCGGAGGTGGTGGATTTGGAAAGAGTTCCGAAAGATCTTTGGAAAAATTAAATTACGATTTAGAGCAAGGCTACGTAACGGAGACAAAAGATGACTGAGAAAATCGTCATTGGGGTAGATGTTGGGGGAACATTTACCGATATATTAGCCTTTGAAGAAAAATCAGGGCGTGTGTCTGTTGCCAAAACTCCTTCTACAAAAAAAGACCAATCTAAAGGTTTCTTAGAAGGCATACTTAAAACTACAAATGATTTATCATTAGTTTCTACTATTATTCATGGGACCACAGTAGCGACTAATGCCCTTTTAGAGAGAAAGGGTGCAAAAACTGGGATTATTACTACTTTAGGTTTTCGTGATGTTTTGGAAATGCGTCGCCGCGATCGCCCAAAAACTTGGGGGCTTTGGGGCACATTTACCCCAGTGGTTGAAAGAAAAAATAGATTAGAGGTTAGTGAGAGAACTTTAGCAGATGGAACTATTAGAAGTCCAATTAATGAAAAGGAAGTTGAAAATTGTGCAAAAACTTTACTTGAAAATGGGTGTTCTGCTGTATGTTTATTTTTCATAAATGGTTATGCTAATCCAGAGAATGAAAGACGAGCAGCAAAAGTTCTTCGATCGGTTTGGCCCAATAAGCATGTAAGTGTAGCAACTGAAATCTTACCCGAAATTAGAGAGTTTGAGCGTTGCTCTACTGCAACCCTGAACGCATATTTGCAACCACCTGTGGCTAATTATCTTGGGCGGTTAGAAACGAGAATTTCTGTAGAGAGAAAGAAGTCTGAAATTTTAATCGTGCAATCTAATGGTGGTGTGATGTCCGTTGAAACAGCAAAATCTCTTCCCATTAGAACGGCTCTTTCTGGACCAGCAGCAGGTGTTGTTGCCGCACGTCAAATTGCTAAGGCTGCGGGATTTGAAAATATCATAACAGGCGACATGGGCGGAACATCTTTTGATATTTCCTTGATAGCTAACAATCAAAATATGCTTACGTCACAGGCCAATATTGACTTTGGAATGACCATAAGAACACCTATGATCGAAATGACCACTATAGGAGCAGGTGGTGGATCTATAGCTCATATAGACTTAACAGGACTTCTTGAAATTGGCCCCGAATCTGCTGGCTCAGATCCTGGTCCAGCATGCTATGGATTTGGAAACGATCGACCTACTGTTACCGATGCCAATTTAGTATTGGGAAGAATTGATGCAAGTAATCCAATTGGCGGAAAACAAAAATCACTGGACTATGATGCAGCAACTCGGGCCGTCGATAATCATATCGCAAAAAAACTGAACCTGTCTATTCATGACGCAGCCGAAGCAATAATTAAAGTTGCGAATGCAAAAATGAGTGGTGCTATCAGATTAATCTCAATAGAGCGTGGATATGATCCTAAGAAATTTGCCTTAATGCCTTTCGGAGGTGGAGGAGCTTTGCATGCTGGCGCTCTTATGAAGGATATTGGCCTATCCGCTTCTATAGTGCCGCGTTATCCTGGAGTAAATTCGGCTCTTGGATGCATTATGTCCGATCTGCGTCACGATGAGGTTAGGACATTAAACATTTCGTTGGAAGAATTGGATTGTAAAAATCTGGCAAAAAATATTGAAGAAATTACAGTTGAGTCGAAAAAGGTTATTGATAGGTCTAAAGCACCTTTAATTAAAAAAGAGCGAATTATTGAACTGGATATGTTGTATTTAGGGCAAACACATTCAG
The DNA here is from genome assembly GCA_902632125.1 of Paracoccaceae bacterium. Lineage (GTDB taxonomy): Bacteria > Pseudomonadota > Alphaproteobacteria > Rhodobacterales > Rhodobacteraceae > Salinivivens. The sequence goes on from CACPBQ010000004.1 coordinate 98,464, forward strand.
TTTCAGTATCTGTTTCCGACGACTTAAAAAAATTAACAAGGCAGAATATAGAAAAGGCCTTTTTAAAAAGCTACACCCGCGCCTACAGCAGACCACTTGAAGGAATAAGTATCAGGATTTTAAATCTAAGGGTATCCATGATTGGCGTTCGGCCAGACATAGATCTATTTGTTTTTTCTAAAGGCGAACGGGCAGAAGAAACTAGTGATTGTGTAATCTCAAAACAGAAAATTTATTCGAACGGAGCCTGGCATGAGGCAAAAATTTTTGATCGGTTACTTTTGCCTGGTGGCTCCATAATTGCTGGTCCTGCTTTGCTTACACAACCTGATGCAACAATTTTTATTGAACCCAAAATGAATGCAAAAGTAGATAGCTACGGTAATATAATCTTGAGCGAGGAGATGTTTTAAATTGTCATTTGATCCAAAAACGGCGGCCGTTTTAATTGTAGATTTGCAAAATGATTTTCTCGACCCAAAAGGTGCCTATGGAAGAGCAGGGCAAACCAGCTCAGAAATTGCCGCTTTGCCATCTCGTATTTTGCCCCTTTTAAAAGCCATTAGACAGGCAGGAGGATGGGTTGTTTCAACACAATTTACACTTGTACCGGGCAAAGGCGGTGAACCATTCATATCAAACCACCTTAAGAAACTACGGCCTTTCTTGGGAAAAGGTGACTTTTCGCCAGCTTCATGGGGAAATTCACTTGTAGACAACCTGAAGCCTGCAGACATAACTGTAGAGAAAATTGCATATTCGGCGTTTTACCAAACACGAATGGAATATTCACTATCAAAAGCTGGTATTAAAACATTATTTGTATGTGGCATTGTAACAAATGGTGGCGTGGCATCAACGGTTCGCGATGCGCATGTCAGGGACTTTAATACTATAACCTTGGAAGACGGATGCGCAGCATTTTCAAAAGATACTCATAATCTAGCAATCCAATCACTTAAAACAGTAGGAGAGGTAATGAAAATAGCTGATGCTATTTCTCTAGTAAACGGACATTAATTTTGGCTGACGTAATTATAAATGACAATTTTTCTGGAGACACAGAAATTGATTGCTTAATCATTGGCGGTGGGGCTGCAGGCCTAACTGCCGCTTTGGCAGCTTCGGAGAGTGGTGCTGCAGTTTTAGTAGCTGAACGCGAAAACCGACTTTCTGGATCTACAGCTTTATCATCGGGATTAATCCCAGCTGCGGAAACGAATGCTCAAAAAAGACAAGATATAGGCGACTCGAAAAAAACTTTCTTTGCAGACATAATGGAAAAAAATTGTAACTCTGCTGACCCTAATCATGTTAAACTTTGCGTTGAAAATATAACTCTTGCGCTCGATTGGCTGGAGGCAGAGCATGGAATTCCATTTCATGTTTTAGATGACTTTCTTTATCCAAATCACACTAATTTTCGAATGCATGCTGTGCCAGAAGTGACTGGCGAAGCATTGATTAATTATTTGGAAAGAGCTGTTGCAGAACTCGATATTTATATCAGTTGCAATCTCAAGATAGCAAATCTGGTCAAATCAAATAATGGAAGAATTTTGGGTGCAATTGGAGAGCGGCCGGACGGTTCAATTGAAGCAATATCATCAAAAAAAATTATCTTGGCTTGTAACGGGTATGGCGGAAATTCTGCATTAATAGCGGAAAATATTCCTGAAATGCAAAATGCTATTTATTTTGGGCATGCTGGAAACCAAGGTGAAGCAGTAATTTGGGGTCGACAACTTGATGCCAAAATCGATCATCTATCAGGTTATCAGGGACATGGATCCGTGGCGCATCCACATGGTATATTAGTTACCTGGGCACTGATGATGGAAGGCGGTATTCAAGTAAATACAAACGGCGAAAGATTTTCAAATGAGCACAAAGGCTACTCTGAGCAAGCCGTAAAAGTTCTTTCACAACCAGAAAAGATAGCTTTTAATATTTTTGATGAAAGGCTATGTACACTTGGTCGAAAATTTGAAGATTTTCGTAAAGCAGAAAAAGCCAATGCTATTATCTCTGCGGATACTATCGAAGATCTGGCAAGTAAGCTTAATATAAGCATCGGACCTTTATGTAAAACTATGCTGGAAATTGATGCTCTTGCCGAACAGAACAAAGTAGACACATTTGGACGCAATTTTAACTCTAAAAACCGTCTGAAGCCACCCTACTATGCGGTCAAGGTTACGGGGGCCTTATTTCATACGCAAGGAGGCCTTTTAATAGATAGTCAAGCGAGGGTTATTCAAAAAAATGGTTCATTTATTCAAGGGCTTTATGCTTGTGGTGGTGCAGCTTGTGGTGTCTCGGGACCAGACGTTGCAGGTTACCTCTCAGGCAATGGGTTATTGACAGCCATAAGCCTAGGGTATGTTGCGGGAAAATCTATCAAAGCAATTGAATTATAAATTTCATTATTATAAGACACATTTAATTTAAGTTGGCCTTTTTGAATCAACTCTCTTACAAGGCGACCAATCCTACCCATAGCTAATTTGGAAATAAAAAATATGGCAGAAACAACTAACCCCGACATATTGTATACAATTGTAGACGAAGCTCCAGAGTTAGCAAGTGCTTCACTACTGCCTGTTATACGGTTTTTCTCAAAAGCAGCCGAAATTAATGTCGGAACAAAAGATATATCACTTGCAGGCAGAATAATCTCTGCTTTTCCAGAATACCTCACAGAAAAACAGCAACAACCTGATGACCTAGCTAATCTTGGAAAGATTGTTAAAACTAAAACTGCCAATGTAATAAAGCTGCCAAATATATCAGCTTC